>NZ_JBXEQG010000003.1:0-451663 GCF_056858395.1 Litorisediminivivens sp. KMU-197
TTCAAATTCTATCACTTCAAGACACGCGGTACGCTACCGTGCGCAGACCGAATGCGCGAGTTTGGCATCTTGGCCGGGTTTCCTGCGTCAGAATGCCTTGAACGTCAGAGTCGTCAGAGAGCGTTCGATGCCCGAGATGTCGAGCAGATGATCGTTGATGTATTTGCCCACGTCCTCGTTCGCCGGAATGTAGAGCTTCATCAGAAGATCGAAATCGCCGCTCGTGGAGTAGAGTTCGGAATGAATTTCCCGCAACACGATCTCTTCGGCCACCTTGTAGGTGGTGCCCGGCTTGCAGCGGATCTGGACAAAGACGCAGGTCGACATCGGAACTCCTTTGGCTGACCCGAAGCTGGCACAGTGTCCGGTCGCGCACAAGCGATGAAAACCACGGATGCGGGTCTTGGCGGATGGGGCGCGCCGGCCTATAAGGCACTGACTTCAAAGGATGAGCCCATGCGCACGGCCACGATCACCCGCGACACGGCGGAAACCAGTATCTCGGTGACGCTCGACCTCGACGGCAGCGGAACCTATGACAACGACACCGGCGTCGGCTTTTTCGATCACATGCTGGACCAGTTGTCGCGGCACTCGCTGATCGACATGACGATCCGCGCCAAGGGCGATCTGCACATCGACGATCACCACACGGTCGAGGACACCGGCATCGCCATGGGGCAGGCGCTGGTCAAGGCGCTCGGGGACAAGACCGGGATTCGCCGCTATGGCTCGTGCCTGTTGCCGATGGACGACGCGCTCGTCCGGGCGGCGCTGGACCTGTCGGCGCGGCCCTTCCTGATCTGGAACGCCGATCTGCCGACCGCGAAGATCGGCACCTTTGACACCGAACTGGTGCGCGAATTCTTTCAGGCACTCAGCACCCACGGTGGCCTCACCCTGCACATTGACGCGCTGCATGGGGTGAACAGCCACCATATCGCCGAAGCGACGTTCAAGGCAGTTGCGCGTGCGCTGCGCGAGGCGGTCGAGACCGATCCGCGCACGTCCAACGCCATCCCGTCGACCAAGGGCGCGCTCTGACCGCGAATGTGCTAGGCTCCGGCGGTGCAACTTCGGAGCCAAGACATGACCGATCAATCCGGCGGCTGCCTTTGCGGAGCATTGCGCTATCGCGTCACCGCGCCACCGCTTTGGGTCACGGCCTGTTTCTGCCAGTTCTGTCAGCGCGCGACCGGCGCGCAGGGCATGGTGGAGCCGATTTTCGAGACCACGGCCTTTGCCCTGATGACAGGCCAGCCACGGGTTTACACGCACGTCTCGGCAGGTTCAGGCAAGGAGGTCTATCTGCATTTCTGCGCGTCCTGCGGCTGCAAGACCCACCTGACGTTTCAGCGCTGGCCGGATCGGCTGGGGGTTTATGCCGGCAGTTTCGACGATCCCGGCTGGTTCGACTTCACGCCTGATAACAGCAAGTACATCTTTCTGGACAGCGCCACACGCGGCACGCTGGTCCCGGCGGGCTTCAAGACCTACCGCCAACACGCCGCGACGGCGGACGGTGCGCCGCTGGAGGCCGAGGTTCTGGCGGAGGTGCTTCATATCCGCTGAGTGCTTGACGGCGCGGGGAAATCGCGCCACCCCATGCGCAGGAAAAGACAAGGCGGACGGCATGCTGACAGCGCTTATCGATTACGAATCCGGCAATCTGCATTCGGCGGAGAAGGCGTTCCAGCGGATGGCTTCGGAGACCGGCGCGGGCGATATCGTGGTGACCGGCGACGCCGAGGTGGTGGCCCGCGCCGATCGGGTGGTTCTGCCCGGCGATGGCGCATTTCCGGCCTGCATGCGGGAACTGAAGGGCCATTCCGGCCTTTACGACGCGATGATCGAGGCTGTCGAGGTCAACGGCCGGCCGTTCATGGGCATCTGCGTCGGCATGCAGTTGATGGCGTCCTGGGGACGGGAATACGAGGACACGCAGGGCCTTGATTGGGTCGCGGGCGAGGTGGTGAAGATCGCGCCGGACAATCCGGCGCTGAAGGTGCCGCACATGGGCTGGAATGATCTGCAGATCGACAATCCGCACCCTTTGCTCGAAGGGATCGACACCGGAGCGCATGCCTATTTCGTCCATTCGTATCACTTTCAGGTCGCCAACCCTGACGAACGGCTGGCTCATGTGGACTATGGCGGCGACGTCACCGCGGTGATCGGGCGCGGCACCATGGTAGGCACACAGTTCCATCCGGAGAAGAGCCAGGCGAACGGACTGCGGATGATCGCAAACTTCCTGAAATGGGCGCCGTAGGATAGGCGTCGAGCGCCGATCCTACTGCCAGTCGCCGAAACCCAGCATCAGGTAGTCGCGGGGATAGGCCGCGCGGGCCAGTTCTTCCAGTTCGGCATCGTGAATCTCGGCCAGGCTGAAGGGCGCGTCGGGTGCGACCGGAGGCAGGTCGGGTACGGTGTCCAGACCTAGCTGCTTTGCGAGCTTCGGCAGCCATTCGGGCATCTCGTCTTCACGCAGCACCAGGTCCGGTAGGCTCAGCTCACCCATGCCCTGCAGGATCGCGCATTGGCCCGCCCAGTGCGGATCGACGCGCAGGTTGGTCTGGCCGTTGAGGTTCAGGCGGATGAATTCAAGGAAACCGCCAAAGGCCGCGCGATGGGTCTCGCGGTCATATCCGGCATCGGGCCAGTCTGCCGGGATCGGCAGGTCGTGGCGGTTGGTCAGCACCCGGCGGATGCGACCGAAGGTATCAGGACCCTTGGGCAGGATCCGGGAACAGAAGACGTGATGCGCCCGGGCCAGCGGATGACGTAAGACGGTGAAACGGCGGTGTCCGGGGTGGCGACGCAGCCATTGGCGCAGGGCTTTCTGGTTGAAGTCGCGGGCCAATCCGCCGCCCAGCGTCTCGAGCCAGTCGCAGACCTGCGCCTCCGGCCCCCCCTTGATCGGCATGTATAGCAAGGGTGCGTTCTCGGCGGCGACGTAGCCCGGCACGGCGGCCCCTCGGCGCGGTTCGAAATTGGGTGTGCGCGACAGGTCGAAACGGTCGAGCTTGGCCAGCACGCGCTCCATTTCATCGAAGTTTTCGACCTTGTCGGAGAGCGCGCTGGGGTTCTGGCGTTTCAGATTATGGTCGAAGTTTTCCAACGGCGCCGCGCAGCCCAGCCAGCGTGCCAGACCGTTCATGACCTCGATGTTCTGCACGTCCTCGTAGGCGACGAAGAAGGCCGTCTGCCCGCGTTTCTGCAACCCGTTGAGCAACCGGATCTGGAAATCCTGCAAATCCTCGAGGTGATGTTCGAACTCGGCGCGGTCGAACCGCGCCCGCGCGTGTTTGCGTTTCGATACGTTGGTCAGTTTCCACTGGTCGGTGGCCTGCGCGATCTTCCAACTGATGTAGCTGTCGACCGGGTTGCGGGTCAGCACGATCTTGGCACAGCGCGCGTCGTCAAGCAGCGGCTCCAGCACCCGGGGATCATGATCATGGAAATAGCGGAAACCGCCCAACCCCTCTGTCCTGTCGCGGATCGCCGCCAGCAGCGCCTGCGGGTCAGTGTCCCGCGCGGACATGGACATGCCGAGGATGTCGTCACGGTTGGGGTAGCCGATGAAATGCGGATTGAAGGCCTCGCCGTGGCAGGTGATCCCGTCATAGAGGTTGAGGTTGGCCTCCAGCAGATTGGAGCCGGTGCGCATCTCGGCGAAGACCACGAAGCTGTCGAAGTTGCCGGCCATGGGACGTTATCTCACCAGATAGGGTTTGCGGGTTTTCGGGCGTTGGCCGGGCTCGCGCCCCTCGACCGGGAAATCGCCCATCAGGTAGGGGTGCATCCCCTGGTTCTTGAGGTTCTGCAAAAACTGGCCGAAGCCGGCAAGGTCCTGAAGCTTCGGCACCTCGGCCAGACGCCTGCTGGAGCGGACGCCGATCTCGTCGATGATGGATTGCAGTGGCTCCATCGGAGCTTCGATGAACTCGGCCATGGTCCAGATCCGCACCCGTGCCTTGGCATAGGGCGACCGGAACGCATCCAGCGCCTCGGCCTCGATCTTCTGGAGCTGCGCGGCGGCGCGGCGTATCGTGGCGAAATCCAGGTTGGACCGGAACAGCGGCACCGCCCAAGCCCCCGAAACCACCGAGATCTGGGCGTTGGGATCCTTGGCGATGTTCCAGACCACGCCCTCCTGCGTGTCGAGCGGTCCGAACTGGAAGCACTGGCGCTCGCCCCGGGTGTTCCACAGCAGGCTTGTCAGAAAGCCCCAGGGGTGGGCGTCCCGGACCTCTCCACTGTTGCAGAGCCCGCCCTGCACCACGATTTCATCGTCCGCGAATTGCGCGGTGCCCGGCGCGAACAGGTGGCCGTGCACACGGGTGCCGGTGGTGCGGGCCAGCCAGGGTTCGAAATCCTGAAAAAGCTCGGTAAAGCCTTGGAACACGGAATATGCACCGGCGCTCATGCCGTTTTCCCAGTTCTCGTTCGGGAACCGCGAATGCATGTACAACCCCGGCCGCCCGCGCGTCCTCCGATCCACCGCCTTGGCAAAGATGCGGTCGATCTTGCCGGGGTTGGGTTCGGTGCGGCTCATCGCGCCGGCCTTGTCGGTGAGGAACGAGCGATAGAGCAGGTCCGCATGCGGCCAGATCTTGCGGGCCACGAAACAATCGGAGCGGCGCAGCAGTTGCAGGTGATCGTCGTAGAAGATGTGCGGCTTGCCCTGAAAATCGAACTTCGACAGCGTCAGCGAGCGGCTTTCCATGTCGCGGGAGTAGAGCCGGGCGAGGGTCTGGTAGTAGCTTTCGTCAGGAATCCAGACGCGGCGGAAGTAGCGGTCATAGATATCGCGCTTGGGGTCCTGAAGGATCGCCGACAGCGTCTGCCGTGTCAGGCACCACCATTGGCTGCCCATGTGCGGAACGAGCCCCTGTGGGATCCTGCGGCTCAGCCCGATACGGCGCTGCAGTTGCACGAACTTGTCGAACAGGAACCGGTTCTGCCGCCACGAGAACGGAAAGTGCATGGTGAAGCGTTCTTCATCCAGCCCGCCCACTGTCCAGGGCACGTCCATGGTGGTGGCGCTTTCGATGAAATCCGTGCGCGGCCGAGCGGCGAGATAATCCACGAGTTCCTCGACCGGGCGCAGCGGCAGGCAGGATCCGGAGGCAAGATAGACGTGCCGCACGTCGGGAAACTCCCGCAGCATCACCTCGCTTGCCGTCTGGCTGGCGGCGACGATGCCCCAAGTGCCCCATTCACATCGATATCGTTTCGAGAACTTGATGTGATCGACGTCGGCGAGCGCCTGCATGAAGGCGCGAAACGGCTTTTCGTCGACGTTCTTGTCGACATGGATCACCACCGGGCAGCCGGCATGGGCCCAGTGCCGCGCCACCTGCTCGGCGCGGCGGAAGGCGGTGTGCACCAGCATGACGACCCCGACGCTCATGCCCAGTTGCCCTTGGACATCAGGCCGAGGATCTCGAGCTGGCGCCAGTTGATGTAGCGCTCCGACCACTTGCACCAGAGGTCCGGGTTGTCCTGAAGGGTCGCGGCATAGGCCTTGTATTCGACCGAGCCCGAGTAGTGCTGCTTGCGCTCCAGCTCCTCGGCGGCCTTTGCGGTGAAGGTGTCGAGGAACTTTGTATGAAGCAGGATGCCGCTGGCCTTTTCGCCGCCCCATTCGTCGTAGACGAGGTTCAGCCCGCGCGGCAGGAGCATGTGGGTGGAACTGACGTAGGTGTAGCGCCGGTCCCACTTCACCAGCGGGATCTTGTTGAGCGCAGGCGCCTTGGCAGGGGTGTCGGGGAAGAACACACGACGGCGCGGCCCGCCTTGGATCCACAGGTTGCCGAAGCGGGGATTGCGTTCGATCGTATAGTTTCCGCTGTCGAACCAGCAGGCGATGTCCATTGGGTTGTCGCCGGGCAGGTAGGGCTGCGCGTCGATCGGGCCCTTGGGATACATGTCCAGCAGCATCGCCGAGAACGACCGGATCGACGAGGCATCGAGCCAGTCGGTCAGGGCGCGCAGCGGGCGGGTGTCACAGAACGGAAACAGGAAGAATTCGTCGGGATCGACGGTCAGCGCCCAATGTTCGTGCGCGTGTTTGCGGGCAAGGTAGTTCAGCCAGTCAACCCCGAACCGCGACCGCTTGTAACTGCCGCGGGTGTGCCACAGCGACACATCGGGCTGCTCGGCAAGGTATTCGTAGCTGCCGTCAGTGCTGTCGTTGTCGACCATCAGGAAATGATTGATCCCGAGGTCGCGATAGTACTTCAGGAAATAGGGCAGGCGCACATGTTCGTTGCGCAGGGTAGTCAAGACCAGCAAATCGCCGGGTTTGATTTGATCGGTACGGTCAGACGCGGCGCGCAGTTCGCGGCTCTTGCGGAGCGCGCGAATTCGCCAGCGCTTGCGCTGTAGCCGCAGGCGATATGATTGCCAGGCGCCCAATCCGCTCCCTCGTTAACCTTCACGCGTTCTTAACGTCGCTATCAAACCGAGCTTAAGACAATGTTGAAATGCTCGTCCCAGCTTGGCGGTTCATAGTCGCGGCATGGAGGTTGCTGCTCAGTCAGTTGTTCTATTTTGTTGCGCCAAGAATAGACTTCGCGGGGCGGCAGGTAAATCCCCATGTTGCCAAGGGTTTCGCGATAGACCGGAAGGTCACAGGCAATCACTGGCACCCCCAGCGCGGCGGCCTCCAGCGGGGGCAGGCCGTAGCCTTCGGCAACGCTGGGAAAAAGCAACCCGTGCGACCGGGTCAGCAGCGCCGCGATCTGCGGGTCAGACAAACCCGGGCGTTCCTCGACCAGCGGGTTGCCCTTGTCGAGACGGGCGAAGATCTCGGCGTTGCTCCAGCCGCGGGTGCCGCAGATCAACAGGCGGGGGGCGGGGCGGTGTTCGGCGGCGAAAGCGTCCCAGATATCCAGCAGCAGCGCATGGTTCTTGCGCGGCTCAATGGTGCCCACGGTGACGAAGAACGGCACCTCGGGGTGCGGTGGGCAGGGGCCGGGCGTGACCGGCTCGACCCCTAGCGGCGAGACGATGATTTTGGGACAATGCTGCATGTGACGGGTGCAGTCGGAGCGCGTGACCTGCGAATTGCAGATAATAAGGTCGGCGGTCTCGACGCGGGTCAGAAATGCGCGAAATTTTTCGGGCTGGCCGGGGCGCTGGAACTCCGGATGATCCAGCGGGATGGTGTCGTGGGTCAGCACGGTGATCCGCGCCCCGGCGCTGCGCAGGGCCGCGATCACTCGTGCGGTCAGGTTGGAATGGCCGGTGTTGAGGTAGGACGTGTCGGCGGGCAGGTGACGTTTCAGCATCGGGGTCAGCCCGCGCGGCAGGCTGCGGTCCAGCGCGTGGCGGCGCAGGTCGGCCTCGGCGCGGCGGCGCATATCCGAGCCTTTGCGCAGCACCCGGCCGTGCAGGTCAAGAGGTCCCCACGTTTCGGTCTCCGCAAGGTGCTGGATCGCCGCGGCGCCTTCCGGACCCAGCAGCACATAGCCCAGCCGGGTGCGGGCCAGCGCATAGACCGGCACGGGATCGGCCACCAATGCCCGCAGGTAGGCAAATTCCACCCGGTCGACGCCGGTCATCGGCCGCCCGGCACGCCGGATCAGCCGCGTGATGTCCAGGCATCGGGCGCGGGGCCTACTTGTCGTAGTGGCCGGACTGGTGCCAGCGCCAGGCATCGCGGATCATCGCCTCCAGATTGGAGCGTTTCGGGCTCCAGCCCAGTTCTTGCACGGCGCGCGTGGATCCGGAAACCAGTTTTGTCGCATCCCCGGCACGGCGGTCGCCGATCTGGTGCGGAACATCGCGGTTAGTGACGGACTTTGAATGCGCGATCACCTCTTTCACAGAAAAGCCCGACCCGGTGCCAAGGTTGAAGACGCGGCTGCCCTTGCCGTCCTCGAGCCATTTCAGGCCGAGCACATGGGCATCCACCAGATCGCAGACGTGCACGTAGTCGCGGATGCAGGTGCCGTCGGGGGTGTCGTAGTCGGTGCCGAAGACTGTCAACGCCGCGCGCTTGCCATCGATGGCATCGAGCATCAGCGGGATAAGGTGGGTTTCAGGGCGATGGAATTCGCCGACTTCGCCCTCGGGATCGGCACCGGCAACGTTGAAGTAGCGGAAGATCACGTGGCGCAGTCCGTGCGAAGCACCGAAATCCTCGAGCATGTCTTCGATGGCGCGTTTCGATTTGCCGTAGGAGTTCAGCGGATACTGGGAGGAGGTCTCGTCCAGCACCACGTTGTCCTGATCGCCATAGGTCGCGCACGTCGAAGAGAAGACGAAGTCCAGACATCCGGCGTTCACCGCCGCCTCGATCAGGTTGAGCGAGCCTCCGACGTTGTTGCGCCAGTAGAGACCGGGGTTCGACATCGCTTCGCCCACGAGGCTGAGTGCCGCGAAGTGCATCACCGCCAATGGCCGGTACTCGGCGAACACCTCGTCCAGCCGGGCGCGGTCAAGCAAGTCGCCCTGCGCCAGTGGGCCGAACTTGACCGCCTGTTCCCAACCAGTCGAGATATTGTCATAGGTCACCGGGGTATAGCCCGCATCGCGCAGTGCCTTGCAAGCGTGCGAGCCGATGTATCCGGCGCCGCCGGTGACGAGGATATTGCCCTTGGTCATCGAATTACTGCGCTGCCTTGTCCGAGGCCATCAGGTCCTGCAAATAGCCCAAAAGGTCGTCGCGCAGCTCTTCGCGGGCCAGTCCGAAGGCCACCGTGGCCTGCAGGAACCCGGCCTTCGAGCCGCAATCGAAGCGCTGGCCACGGAAGCGCAGCCCATAGACATTGCGGTCTTCGGCGATTTCCTGGGCGATCGCATCGGTCAGTTGGATCTCGCCGCCGGCGCCCTGTTTCATCTTGGTCAGGTTCCGCAGCACGTCGGGCGTGATGATGTAGCGCCCGATCACCGCGAGGTTCGACGGGGCGTCCTCGACCTTGGGCTTCTCGACCATGCCGCGAACCGACACAAGCCGGCCGTGATCCTCGGCGACGTCGAGCACACCGTAGGCCGAGGTCTTCTCGCGCGGTACTTCCATCGCGGCGACCATGCTGCCGCCGGTTTCCTCGTAGGCCTCGACCATCTGCTGAAGGCAGGGCTTTTCGGCTGCGATCACGTCGTCCGGCAGCATGACCGCAAACGGCTCGTTACCGATCAGCCGGCGCGCACACCAAACCGCGTGGCCCAGTCCCAACGCCTTGTGCTGGCGGATATAGGCGATGGCGCCGCTGTCCATGTTGGTGGATTTGAGGATGTTGAGAAGATCATCCTTGTTTTTCTTCTTGAGCTCCTGCTCAAGCTGGGGCGCATGGTCGAAGTAATCCTCGAGCGCCCCCTTTCCGCGCGAGGTGACGAAGATGAACTCCTTGATCCCTGCGGCGCGCGCCTCATCAATCGCGTACTGGATCAACGGACGGTCGACCAAGGTCATGATCTCTTTCGGGACCGATTTCGTTGCGGGCAGAAAACGTGTGCCCAGACCGGCCACCGGAAAAATCGCCTTGGTCACCTTGTTACGCATACTCATTCCTCAAAAACGTCTCGGTTTGCGGTCGGTTCTACACCATGACCGGTTGACAATAAACGGAGAAAGCCGCGAATCATTTAAGGCCTGCCGAGCTGTTGGCAGGCAGGCCACGGACCTTTCTGACCCGCGCGAACTCGGACCTGCACTTGTCGCGCAGGCGGCGCAGCGTGAAGAGCTTTTCGCTGCGTTCCGTCTTGCCGAATTGACCACCGCGATGCTCCCAGAACCCGCCCTCCGTAAACGATACGCGTGCATATAGCGCGGTGAACGAAAAGATCATCGCCGTCGATACATGTCCTGCCGCCGCGTCATGCGCGGCGGATTGCCTGATTTCCGTGCGGTTGTGCCACCGTCCGCAGCGCAGCTGCGGGGTAGGCCGGGGGCGTGACGGGCGCGGGGCGAAGGGTGCACTGGCGTGGGGCAAGGCCGGCATCGGGCCGGGTGGACGCAGACGGCCCGCGTCGAAACCTTCGTGAAGGCGACGCATGAGGCGCGTCACCTCAACCGGGTCCAGCCGCCCCGAGATCATGTGGCGCAACAGACGCCGGCGCTGTTCTTTGACGAAGGCGGTCGAATAGCCGGCCCGTTGGGACTTGGGACAGTGGCGGAACAGGAAGGCGGTATGGCTGGCACCAATCTCGTAAAGATCGCGCGGCACCCGGTCGGACCGGCGGCGGTTGCTATCGGAAAAGCCGTGATGCACCTCGGCCCGCGGCACGATGGCGGTGGCGTGGCCGGCTCGCGCCAGCCGCATGTTCAGATCGGTCTCGTCAAGAAAGAAACGGAAGGCCGGATCGAAGCCGCCGAGGCCGGCCAGCACGTCGCGGCGAAAGGCCATGTTGGTGCCTTCCGTCTTGATCGCGCGGCCCTTGGCGGGGTGCATGACCGCTGGCAGGTCGCTGTCCCAGTCGATCGGGTGCCGCACCGCCCCGTGATCCACCGCCGCGGCGCGCCATTGCCACGAAATCCCGTTGCGCGCGCGCACGTACCCGCCTGCTGCGGCAACCTCGTCGTCGTCGAAGGCCGCCGCAAGATGGGTGAGCCACGTCGGCTCCGGCACCGCGTCGTCGTCGAGGAATGCCACCACCTCGCCCGCCGCCAAGGCGATGCCGGCGTTGCGCGCGAGGCTGATGTTTTCCTCATCCATCTGCGCCGTCTTGACCCAGCCACTGGCCGGGGTTTCCGCCAGCATCCGAAGGCTCGGCCCGTCGGCAATCACCACCACCTCGAAGTTCGGATGGTAAAGCTGGTTCACCGCGATCAGGCAGCGCTTCAGCGCCGCTGGCCGGCTGTGCGAAACAATGATGACGCTGGCCGGGCGCATGGACGTGTCAGGCCTCTTTCAACTCGACGCCCGGCACGTAGGCGATGAAGAACGGGTTGGCGTAACCGTCCTTGCCATATGCCAGCGCCGTGTGGTCGTCGAAGCGGACCACGCAGCCGCCTGCTCCGGCGAGCACCGCGTGCCCGGCGGCGGTGTCCCATTCCATGGTGCGCCCGAGGCGGGGATAAAGATCGGCCTCGCCGGTGGCGACGAGGCAGAACTTCAGAGACGAACCGGCGCTGGTCATGTCCGCGACGTTGTACTTTTCGATGTAATCGTCGGTGGCCTGATCGCGGTGCGACTTGGAGGCCACGACCATCAGCGCGCCATTGTCGGGCTCGCGCACCTTGAGCGGTTTGGTTTCACCGGGGGTGTCCTTGTCGAAAGGACCCGTTTCTTCGACAGTGTTGCCCATGGCACTGGTATAGAACAACCTGCCCTTGGCCGGCGCATAGACCACGCCGCGTGTCGGCACGCCGTCTTCGACCAACGCGATGTTGACGGTAAAGTCGCCCCGGCGGCGAATGAACTCCTTCGTGCCATCCAGCGGATCGACGATCAGGAAGGTGTCGGCGCGTTCGATATGGCTGTCCGCCTGTTCCTCCGTCACCAGCGTCACGTCGGGAAAAGCCTCGCGCAGCCCGGCCGAGATCAGCGCGTCGGCCTTTTCGTCCGCGATCGTCACCGGGCTTTCGTCAGACTTCGACTTCACCTCGAAATCGTTTTCACCGTAGATTTCCATGATCGCGTCTCCGGCTTCCAGGGCAAGCCTGCGGATCACCCGCGTGAGTTCAGTGTAGTTCAAGAGCCTCTCCTTCGCGCGCAGACCGCGGATTTGTTTGTCAGTTCGGTTGCCTGCGGTTATGCTCCGGCAGCAACGGAACGGCAAGAATTCCGTGCGAAAACACCGTGAAACAGGCGGAGCAGGCCACATGTTCGTTCAACGGCGTCCCAAGACCGTTCTGGAATCCGTCCTAACAACGGCGGAACTGGTCTATCACGGGGCGGTGCGCAATGTGCGCAAGACCCATGGCAACGCCTTCATGTCGATCCTGATGAACGTGCTGCAGACCATCATCATGGTGATGGTGTTCTACGTCATGTTCACCGTCCTTGGCCTGCGCGGGCTGAAGCTGCGCGGCGATTTCCTGATCTATATCATGTCGGGGATCTTCCTTTACATGACCCACATCAAGACCATGGGGTCGGTGGTGGGGGCCGAGGGCCCGGCCAGCCCGATGATGCAGCATGCGCCGATGAACACCATCATCTCGATCCTGTCGGGCATGCTGGCGGCGCTCTACATCCAAGTGCTGTCGGTCCTGATCGTGCTGTTCATCTACGACGTGGGTTTCGTCGACGTTGAACTGAACGATCCGATCGGGTGTCTGGGGATGCTGCTGCTGGCCTGGTTCACCGGGGCGGCGGTCGGCATGGTGTTCCTGGCGCTGAAACCTTGGTTTCCGACCGCGATCAGCATCGCCTCGACGATCTACCAGCGCGCCAACATGATTGCCTCGGGCAAGATGTTCGTGGCCAACACTCTGCCCGGATACCTGCTGGCGATGTTCGACTGGAACCCGCTGTTTCACGCCATCGACCAGTCGCGGGGCTATGCCTTCGTCAACTATTTCCCGCGCAATTCGAACATCGAGTATCCGCTGTGGCTGGGCATCGGGCTGATCACCATCGGGCTGATGGGCGAATTCTATACCCGCCGCCATGTCTCGGCCAGCTGGTCGGCGCGGAGCTAACCCGCGGTCTGTCGCCGATGCCGCAGCGGTCGGTTTCCGTTCCGGATGGCTCTGATAGGATGCCGGGCGAAGAACCGAAGCAGGGGCGTCCATGATATCGAGAACGTTAGCGGTTATTTTCCTGAGCCTCGCGGTCCCCGTGTCGGCGCAGGAGACGAGGCCGCCGAAGCCACAGGCCAACGTGGCGGTGGAGCCCGCGCAGATGAGCCTGCGTCCAAGGCTGCGACCGTCGGCGCTGGACATCACGCAGCGCACGGAGGCTCCGAAGGTCTATCCGCGTAATGCGGGGTTCGAGAAATGGCTGAGGTCCTACCGCCGCACCGCGCTGAACGCGGGTGTTTCGTCGTCGACCTATGACCGCGCGGTTGCGGGCGTGCGCTTCAACACCGATGTCATCGCCCGCGACCGCCGGCAGACCGAGTTCACCAAGACCGTGGGCCAGTACCTTGATATCGCGGCTTCGGAGAAGCGCATTCGCAATGGTCGTGCAGCCTTGGCCCGTCATGCCGCCACGCTCGACCGGATCGAAGCGCATTACGGCGTCGACAAGGATATCGTCACCGCTGTCTGGGGGCTGGAGAGCGCCTATGGTGAACGCCGTGGCGACATCCGGGTGATCGAGGCGCTGGCGACGCTGGCCTATGACGGCCGGCGCGGGCGGTTCTTTGGCAAGCAGCTGACCGAGGCGCTGCGCATCCTCGAACGCGGCGACACCACGCCCGCGAAGATGACCGGCAGCTGGGCGGGGGCGATGGGTCACACGCAGTTCATTCCAACGAGCTATCAGGCCTATGCCGTGGATTTCAGCGGCGATGGCAAGCGCGACATCTGGTCGGAGGACCCAACGGACGCGCTGGCCTCGACCGCGGCCTATCTCAAGCGGTTCGGCTGGACGCGCGGCCTGCCCTGGGGTGTGGAAGTGACGCTACCGCAAGGCTTTGACTACGGTCTGGTCGGGCGCGGCAAGGCGCGGATGCCCTCGGCATGGGCGAAGGCCGGGGTGGTCGGGACGGATGGAAAGCCGGTGCCGGACCATGGCTCGGCGCATCTGATGCTGCCGGCGGGCGCGCGCGGCGCGGCCTTCCTGATCTTCAAGAATTTCGACGTCATCAAGCGGTACAACAATTCCGATCTCTATGCGATCGGCGTCGGCCATCTGTCGGACCGGATCAGCGGCGCCGGCCCGTTGCAGGCCAGTTGGCCAAAGGACGACCGGTCGCTGACCTATGCCGAGCGAAAGGAACTGCAGCGGCGGCTGACCGCGAAGGGGTTCAACACACGCGGTATCGATGGACAGGTCGGTCCGGCGACCACCGCGGCCTTGCAGGCCTACCAGCGCAGCATCGGTGAGGTGCCGGACGGAACCGCCACGCTGCATATCCTGACGAAGCTGCGCTAGGCACGCTCAGATCTTGAGGAACGGTTGCGCCAGACGCGGCAGCCAGCCCCGAAACCGCAGCGGCGCGTCGGTGACGGCGAGGCAGATGCAATCCTCGCCAATATCGGCCACGGGCGTGTGCTGGTCTGCCTCGGTCGCGACCTCGATGTCGCCCGGGCCGAAGCGGTCGTTCTCGTCGAAGAACGCGCCGCGCAGCACCAGCGTCAACTCAGTACCACGGTGGCCGTGATCGGGCATTGCCGCGCCCGCCGGAATGTAGAGCAGCCGCGCGGTCGCCTCGTCCGAGGTCTTCAGCACCGCCTGTTTCACGCCCATGCCCACCGGACGCCAACGGACCGAGGAGAGCCCCCCTCCGATGTAGTCGGTCAGCGGGGCGGGCACGTCGGATGTTGCTGTGTGCGCGGGCTCGGGGCGCGGCGCGGCATTTATGCGGGCCAGCGTCGCCTCAAGCGCGTCTGGTGAGACTTCGGCCTTGTCGGCCCCCTCCAACAGGGCACCCCCGACAGCGTCGTAGCTTTCCAGCGCGGCGCGGCAGGCGTCGCACATCGAGACATGGGTGGCGATGGCAAGGCTGAAGGCCTCAGGCAGTTGCCCTGCGGAATAGGCCATCAGCAGTGGCTCGGTCAGGTGATGGGTGATGCTCTCGGTCATGGCTCGGCTCGTTTCATGGCATGGCGCAGGCGTTCCAGCGCCAGTCGAATGCGGGACTTGATCGTGCCCAGTGGAAGGCCGGTGATTTCGGCGATCTCGCCGTGCGACATGTCGCCAAAATAGGCCTTTTCGATCAGCACCCTCTGTTTCTCGGGCAGTGCGGCCAAGGCTGCGCCAAGCTGATCGGTCTCTTGTTGCAGGGCCAGCACGTCGGCCTGGTCGGGCTCGGCCTCGGGGCCCCAGCCGACATCTTCGGGCTCGGGCCTGCGCTGCCGGCGCAGCATGTCGATGCGGCGGTTGCGGGCGATGGTGAATACCCAGGTCGAGACCCCGGCGCGGGACGGATCGAACAGGTACGCTTTTTGCCAGAGCGTCGCCATCACCTCCTGCGTGACCTCTTCGGCCATCGCTGCGTCACCGCCACCGCGCATGAGAAAGCCTTTCACCCGCGGCGCGAAATGGGCGAAAATCTCGGCGAATGCGGCCTGGTCCCCATGGTCGCGAATGCGGATCACGTGGTTCGCCCATTCGCGCTGCTGCTGTGCGCCCGTCATGCCGTGGTGTCGGTCCCATTTGCCTTCAGGGCACACGGCCCTCGCCGCAATAAATGCAGCTTTTCGCGAGGAGTCACCAGCCTGACCGTATGTCACAGCGTTTTGCATGGTCCTGTTACGCCTCGAGCGGCCCGTTGGATCATTTTTCGCAGAAAGTTTTCATCCAGCCGCGTCGGTCATGCGTATCAGGTCAAATCACCCGGTGACCGGAGCCTTACTCATGCCCTTCGACCTTCTGAATCCCTACCGTCGAAACATCGCCGTGATCGGCGGTGGCATCTCGGGAATGGGCGCAGCCCATTTCCTTGCGGACGACGCAAGGGTCACGCTGTTCGAAGCTGGACCAAAACTGGGCGGACATGCACGTACCGTCGTCGCCGGCCGTCACGGGACCCAGCCGGTCGACACCGGGTTCATCGTCTTCAACTACGTCAACTACCCGCTGCTTGTAACGCTGTTCGAAAGCCTTGGGGTGCCAGTGGCAGAAAGCAACATGAGCTTTGCAGCCTCCCTGCGCGGCGGCGAGATGGAATACGGGCTGGAGACGCTCAATGCCGTGTTCGGTCAGCGGCGCAATGCGTTCAACCCGAAGTTCCTCGGGATGATCCGCGATATCCTGCGGTTCAACGCGCGGGCGGTCGAGGCAGGCCGCGATCGGGATCTGCCGCTTTCGGAATTTCTTGCAGAACTGGGCACCGGGTCCTGGTTTCGCGACTATTACCTGCTGCCACTGTCAGGCGCGATCTGGTCGGCTCCGCCCGAACAGATCCTCGACTTTCCGGCCGAGGCATTGATCCGCTTCTTTGAAAACCATGCGCTGCTCAGCCATACCGGCCAGCACCAATGGTACACCGTCGATGGAGGTTCGACCCAGTACGTGACCCGGCTGGAGGCCAGCCTGCGGAAGCGCCTTGTCGACATCCGCAAGAACAGCCCGGTTGCCGCCGTCCGGCGCGAGGCCGACGGCGTGTCGGTCCGGGCCGAGGGCGGTGAGTGGCAGACCTTCGACGATGTGGTCTTTGCGACCCATTCAGACGACACGCTGCGCCTGCTGGCCGATGCGACCCCCGAGGAAACCTCGGCGCTGGGCGCGATCCGCTATCAGCCCAACGACGTCACGCTGCACGCCGATCCCCGCGCCATGCCGAAGCGGCGCGGCGTCTGGTCGTCATGGAACTACTCCGAAGGGGAAAGCGCGCGCGACGGGCGCATTGATCTGACCTACTGGATGAACAAGCTGCAACCGATCCCGGCCGACGACCCGATGTTCGTGACGCTGAACACGCGCAGGCCGATTCGCGAAGACCTGATCTACGACCAGGTCACCCTGCGACACCCGGTCTATGATCGCGGAGCCCTGGCTGCGCAGAAACAGGTGGCGCGGTTGAACGGCGCCAATGCGACCTGGTTTTGTGGCGCATGGATGAAAAACGGGTTCCACGAGGACGGGTTGAGCAGCGCCGCCGATGTGGCGATGACGATCCTGACGCAACAGAGCAGGGCGGTGGCGGCAGAGTGAACGCGGTCGACCATATCCCCGGCCATACGTGGCACGGTCGCAAGGGTGCGGTGAAGAACAGCTTCCGCTATGGCGTGGATTACCTGTTGCTGGACCCCGAGGCACCGGGCGATGGGCCGTCGTTGCTGGCGCGGAACCGGGCCGGGCTGGTTTCGTTGCAGGACAGCGATCACGGCGGGCCGCCAAACAGGGGCCGCGGTGCGGTTTGGGTACGCGAGGTGCTGGACCGCGAGGGGCTGGACCTGACCGGGCGCGTCCTGCTGTTGGCACAGCCGCGGGTTCTGGGCCATGGCTTCAACCCGGTCAGCTTCTGGCTGATCCATGACGCCAAGGACCAGCTTTGCTCCGTCATTGCCGAGGTGACCAACACATTCGGGGATCGGCATTGCTATCTCTGCCACAAGCCGGACCTTGCCCCGATCACCGGTGATGACAGGTTGTGCGCACGCAAGTTGCTGCATGTGTCGCCGTTCCAGCCGATTTCCGGAGATTACACCTTCCGTTTCGATATCCGGTCGGACCGGATCGGCGTCTGGATCGATCTGGACACCGGTGACGGCGGGGTGGTGGCAACGCTCACCGGTCCAAGGCGACCTTTGACCAACCGTGCCATCCTCGGTTTCCTGCTCCGTCGCCCGTTCGGCGCAAGGCGGGTGCTCGGGCTGATCCACTGGCAGGCCCTGAAACTTTGGTGGAAGGGCGCGCGTTATCGCAGAAGGCCCGCGCCACCCCGGATCGACGTGACGCGATAAGCTGTTTTGGTAACTAGGAGTATCGGTATGGAATGGAGCGGCAAACGCTATTGGCTTGTCGGCGCGAGCGAAGGTCTGGGACGGGCGCTTGCCTACAATCTCAGCCGGGCCGGGGTTCACCTGATTTTGAGCGCCCGGACCCCGGACCGGCTGGAAAGCCTGGCCGGGGACCTGCCGGGCACAACCGAGATCGTGACCTGCGACGTGTCCGACGACGCAGACGTGACGCAGGCGGCGCGTGAGGTCGGCGCGATCGACGGGCTGGTCTACTTGGCGGGTGTCTACTGGCCGCAATCGGCACAGCAATGGGATGCCGGTCAGGTAACGGCGATGTGCGATGTCAACTTCACCGGCGCGGCTCGTGTGTTGGGACAGGTCGTGCCGGACATGGTGGCGCGGAACGCGGGTCATATCGTACTGACCGGATCGCTTTCGGGCTACAGGGGTTTGCCGGGGGCGACAGGCTACGCGGCGTCGAAAGCGGGCGCGATGGCGATGGCCGAGGCACTGCACGCCGATCTGCGGGACACCGGGGTCAAGGTGCAACTGGTCAACCCCGGCTTCATCCGCACCCGTCTGACCGACAAGAACGACTTCCACATGCCCTTTCTCATGGAACCGGACGAGGCCGCCTCGGCGGTGTTCGATCACATGAATGCGGACGGGTTCCAGAAAAGCTTCCCGGTGCCCTTTTCGTGGCTGTTCCGCCTGTCACAGTTTCTGCCCGATCCGATCTATTACCGGCTCTTCGCCTGAGTAGTTGCTGCTGGGATGGGGTATTTCGAAGCGTCGGCGTCGGGTTGATCCGTCGCGCTCAGCCCGCGCTGCCGAGGTCCCGCGTCACCGCGTCCAGATCGCCGCCATGACGGTCGATCATCACCCCGACCTCGGTGCGTTCGGTCAGAAGCAGGTTCTCGCCGTCGATCTTGATGTTGAAGAAGCGCGGCCGTCCGCCGCGGTCGGAGACCGTGAATTCCACCGGCATCGACCCGCCCCCCGGCAATTGCATGGTGGAACTGACTTCGTAGCGGCTCTTGACTTGGCTCACGCCGTCAACCTTGATCCGGCCGCCCCCTAGG
Organism: Litorisediminivivens sp. KMU-197; assembly: GCF_056858395.1. NCBI lineage: Bacteria > Pseudomonadati > Pseudomonadota > Alphaproteobacteria > Rhodobacterales > Paracoccaceae > Litorisediminivivens > Litorisediminivivens sp. KMU-197. The sequence continues at coordinate 18,553 of NZ_JBXEQG010000003.1, forward strand.
TCGCGGAACCGTTGGGCGTACTTGCGTGACAGGTAGACCGCGAAAGCATCCTGAAAAGCCCGTTGTTGCTTGGCCGAGGCGTCGCGACCATCGACCCCCAGCGCATAGGCGGACATCGTCTGCATGTCACCGTAGCGTCGGAAGATGCGTTCGAAATCGCCGTACATCGCATCCGCCGAATTGCCCGACGCGATGATCCGGTTGATCTCGGCCGCAAGCTGATCGACGAGGTTCCGCGCAGCGGCTTCCGTCTGACCGACGGCTGGCAGGGCCGGAAGCAGAGCAGCGGCTGCGGCCGCCCCGAGTGTGCGGATAAAGTCTCTGCGCAGCATGGTTTCCCTCTCCGTTCAGGTTCTGGTCCGGGCAGCGCCGTAATACTCGCGTGCCGCCGCCGCCGGCGACAGCCGCAGACGCCCCCGTTGCGCGCACATCGGTCTGGGCGGATCGTAACTACGTTTGGGTAGGCAGGGCAACCGCAATGCCGGGCAAGGTGCGGGAGCACTGGCATTCTCAATCGGTTGGCAATAAAACTGCAGTAATCGGACGGACCGTAGAATACCCCGGGCAAGCAGCAGGAGCGTGCGTATGGACGCAACCGAACGTGGCCATCAGGAGTTGCGCGACATCAGGCGCGAAAGCCGCGGCCTGTACTGGAGCGTGGGGGTCTTTTCCTTCTTCGCCAACCTGCTGATGCTCACCGGTCCGCTTTACATGCTGCAGGTCTATGACCGGGTGCTGTCGTCGCGGTCTGAGGCGACGCTGGTGGCGCTGTCGGTGCTGGTGGTCTTTCTCTATTCGATGATGGGGCTTCTGGATTTCGTCCGCGGCCGTGTGATGGCGCGGGTTGGCGCGCGGTTTCAGGACCGGCTGGACAATCGCGTGTTCGACGCGTCGATGCGTCGCTCGGCGCTGCGCCCGGACGAGGCGGCGGCGACGGGTTTGCGCGATCTTGAATCGGTGCAGCGGTTCCTGACCTCGCCGGTGCTCCTGTCGCTTTACGATTTGCCGTGGACGCCGCTGTTTCTGGCCGGCATTGCCATCTTCCACCCTTGGCTGGGGCTGCTGGCGCTGGGCGGCGGTGCGCTGCTGGTGGGGATCGCGCTGATCTCGCAGGCGCTGCAGAAGGGGCCGGTCCTCGAGCAAGGACGCGCCGCCCACCAGTCCGAGACCGTCGCCGCGCGCATGCGCTCCGAGGCCGAGATGATCCAGGCCATGGGCATGCACAAGGCGGCGCTGGCGCGCTGGAAAGGCGCGCGCGAGGCGGCGCTGGACGGGCAGGTCCGCAGTTCCGATGTCAGCGGCGGCTTCACCGCGCTGACCCGTGCGCTGCGACTTTTGCTGCAATCGGCGATGCTCGGGCTGGGCGCCTACCTGGTGTTGCAGGCCGAACTGTCGCCGGGCGCGATGATCGCCGGGTCGATCCTGCTGGGCCGGGCACTGGCGCCGATCGAAGTGCTGATCGGACAATGGAGCGTGGCACAGCGCGCGCGCCAGGGCTGGCGGTCGCTGTCGGAGCTGCTGGGTTCAACCCCCGCAGACGTGCTGCGCACCGAACTGCCGCGCCCGAAGGCCCGGCTTGATGTGCAGCAACTGACGGTGATTCCGCCGGAGGAACGTCAGGCGGCGTTGCGCATGGTGTCGTTCGACGTCAAGCCCGGACAGGCCACCGGCGTGATCGGTCCCTCAGGCGCGGGCAAGTCGACATTGGCGCGCGCGATCACCGGGCTTTGGCCGCCGGCCTCGGGCCGCATCCGGCTGGATGGCGCGACGCTCGATCAGTACGATCCGGAAAAGCTGGGCCTTTACATCGGCTACCTGCCGCAGAAGGTCGAACTGTTCGACGGTACCATCGCCGAAAACATCGCCCGGCTCCAGTTCAATCCCGACAGCGCGGCGGTGGTCAAGGCCGCGCAGATGGCGGCGGCGCATCAGATGATCCTGCGCCTGCCGGATGGCTATGACACCCGGGTCGACGCCCACGGCAGCAAGCTTTCCGGCGGCCAGATGCAACGTATCGGACTGGCGCGGGCGCTCTTCGGCGATCCGGTGCTGCTGGTGTTGGACGAGCCGAATTCGAACCTGGACAACGAAGGCTCGGCGGCGGTCAACGCCGCCATCCGGTCGATCAAGCAACGCGGCGGCGCGGTGTTGATCATGGCGCATCGCCCGGCGGCGATCCAGGAATGCGACACCCTGCTGGTGCTTGATCAAGGCGCGCGCGTGGCCTTTGGCCCGCGCGACGAAGTCCTGCAGAAGACCGTCCAGAATGCCGCGCAATTGCGGCAACCCAATCCGGGAGGCGTTCGATGAGCGCGGCGCGGTTCCCGGTGCGAGGCCCGCTGTTCCTGGGCATTCTCGGAGTGGCGGTGTTGCTGGGGGGCTTCGGCGTCTGGTCGGCAATGAGCAAGATCTCCGGCGCGGTGATCGCCAGCGGGCAGGTCGAGGTCGATCAGAACCGGCAGGCAATCCAGCATCCCGACGGCGGCGTGGTCGAAGCGCTTCTGGTGAAGGAGGGCGACACTGTCGAAGCGGGCGATGTGCTGATGCAGCTCGATCCGGACCTTCTGCGCTCGCGTCTGACGGTGGCGCGCGACCAACTGCACGAGGTTCTGGCCCGCCGCGGCAGGCTCGAAGCCGAGCGTGACGGCGCAGAGGCGCCGGAATTTCCCGAGCGCCTGCGCGATGCGGCCGCGGAGGACCCGGCGGTTATGGAACTGATCGACGGCCAGACCCGACTGTTTCATGCCCGCGCCGAATCCATGGCCCGTGAAACCGAGCAACTGAGCAATCAGGGCGGGCAGATCGCCGTGCAGATCGGCGGCATCGAGGCCCAGCAGGAGGCCCTGACCGAGCAATTGGCGCTGATCAAGAAGGAACTGGCAGACCAGCAGAGCCTCCTCGACAAGGGGCTCGCCCAGGCGTCGCGGGTGCTGGCGCTGCAGCGTCAGCAGGCGCAGCTGTCGGGACAGGCCGGCGAGTTGACCGCGCAGAAGGCGCGGGCGCTGGCGCGTATCTCGGAAATCGACATCGCCATCCTCTCGGTCGGCTCGCGGTTGCGCGAGCAGGCCATCACCGAACTGCGCGATCTGCAGGTGCGCGAACGCGAGTTGATCGAAGAGGTACAGTCGCTCGCGGACCGTCTCGGTCGGATGGACATTCGGGCGCCGGTGGCGGGCGTGGTCTATGACCTGCAGGTCTTCGGGCCGTCCTCGGTGGTGCGGCCCGCCGATCCGCTGATGTTTCTCGTGCCGCGCGATCGGCCGGCAATTATCGCCGCACGGGTGGCGCCGATCAACATCGACGAGATGCACGTCGGTCAGAACGTCCTGCTGCGCCTGACCTCCCTCAGCCAGCGCGACACGCCCGAAATATACGGCGAGGTGGTGAACATCTCGGCCGATGCCTTCGTCGACGAAGTCTCGCGCCAGGCCTATTATCGCGCCGAGATCGTGCTGCGCCCCGGCGAAGTCTCGAAACTGCCCGAAGGTACGGTGCTGATCCCGGGCATGCCGGTCGAGGCCTTCATCCAGACCGAGGACCGGTCTCCGCTGGCCTATCTGATGAAGCCGCTGGCGGATTACTTCGCCCGTGCATTCCGTGAAAGCTGAGGTCTCGGGGGCTGCCACGCCCTTGACGTGGAGGTACCGGATCAGGTCCGGGACGCGGGCACCCTTGGTGCGATCGTTCTGCCTTGCCCGAAGGGACGTCAGGCTCTAGCGTCGCGAACAAAATCCCGGAGGATACCCATGACCAACCCGATCGAAGACCGTATTGCCGAGCTTGGCCTGACATTGCCCGATGCACCGGCGCCTGCCGCCAACTACGTGCCCTTCGTGCGGTCCGGCGACATGCTGTACGTGTCCGGGCAAATCTCGTCGGGGCCGGACGGGTTGATCACCGGCAGGCTGGGGGACGATCTGGACCGCGAGGCCGGCGCAGATGCCGCGGCCTATTGCGCGCTCAGCCTGCTGGCGCAGGTCAAGGCCGGTTGCGATGGCGACCTCACGCGACTCAAACGGGTGGTCAAGCTGACCGGTTTCGTCAACTCGACCGCGGATTTCACCGACCAGCCGCGGGTCATCAACGGCGCCTCTGACACCTTTGTCGCGATCCTCGGCGATGCCGGCAAACACGCGCGTTCGGCGGTGTCGGCGGCCTCTCTGCCGCTGGGCGTCGCTGTCGAAATCGAAGGCATCTTCGAGATCGCATGACCCTGCCGTCAGACTTCCTCATCCGCCCGCTGGCGCATCGCGGGCTGCACGACCTGGCGCAGGGCCGGCCCGAGAACTCGCGCGCCGCAATCAGCGCGGCTGTGAAGCACGGCTACGGTATCGAGATCGACCTGCAATGTTCGGCGGATGCGCGCGCCATGGTGTTCCACGATTACGACCTCGACCGGCTGACCGGCGAGACCGGGCCGGTGTCCGCCCGCAGCGCCGGGGAACTCGGGAAGATCGCGTTGTCAGCAGGGGATGTGATCCCTTCATTGACGCAGGTGCTGGCCGACGTCGCGGGCCGCGTTCCGCTTTTGATCGAGATAAAGGGGCAGGACGGTGTCGCCGGAGCAGAGACCGGCGCGCTGGAGCGCGCCACGGCGGAGGCGCTTGACGGCTACGAGGGGCCGGTGGCGGTGATGTCATTCGATCCGCAGGCGGTGGCCCGAATGGCCGAGCTGGCGCCGCACATACCGCGCGGGCTGACCACCTGCGGCTATACCGAGACCGACTGTCCCGAGCTGCCCGCCGAGGTGCGCGACCGCCTGCGCGACATCCCCGATTTCGACCGCGTCGGTGCTGGTTTCATCAGCCATGATGTCGATGACCTTGGCTCCCGGCGCGTCGCCGAACTGAAGAGCGATGGTGTGCCTGTGCTGTGCTGGACCATCCGTTCGCCCGAGCAGGAGGCAGCGGCGCGCAGGGTCGCCGACAATATCACCTTCGAGGGCTATCTGCCTTGAACCGCTGGCCACAAGGGCCAAATCTGACGGAGCGGGGCAGGGGTAGATGCGCGAAACACAGATCGAAATTCAGACCCATGACAGCCTGGCCGAGATCGGTCAGTCCGTCTGGGATGCCTGCGCCAGCCCCGAGGCGGCCGACGGGGGCCGGCCCAACGATCCCTTCACCACCTACCGCTTCCTGCATGCGCTGGAAGAGAGCGGTTCGGTCGGACGTGGCACCGGCTGGCAGCCCATATATCTGACCGCGCGACTGGGCGGCGAAGTGATCGCCTGCGCGCCGCTCTATGCCAAGAGCCACAGCCAGGGCGAATACATCTTCGATCACAACTGGGCCCATGCTTACGAGCGCGCCGGCGGTGACTATTTTCCGAAGTTGCAGATGGCCGTGCCCTTCACCCCGGCCACCGGGCGGCGATTCCTGACCCGTCCCGGGTTCGAGGAGGTGGGCCTGTCGGCGCTGGTGCAGGGCGCGGTGCGTCTGGCGTCGAACAACGGCCTGTCGTCGCTGCACGTGACGTTCTGCACCGGGGAAGAAGCTGCCGCCGGAACGAAGGTGGGCCTGATGCACCGGCAGACCCAACAGTTTCACTGGGTCAATGACGGTTACGCCGATTTCGACTCTTTCCTGACTGCGCTGTCGTCGCGCAAGCGCAAGACGGTGCGCAAGGAGCGCCGGCAGGCGCAGGATTTCGGTGGCACCCTCCGGACGCTCACCGGCGACCAGATCGAACCCGAGCACTGGGATGCGTTCTGGACCTTCTACCAGGACACCGGGTCGCGCAAATGGGGGCAGCCCTACCTGACGCGGGCCTTCTTCGACATCGCGCAGGAAACGCTGCGGGGCGACATCGCGCTTGTTCTGGCGGAACGCGGCGGGGTGCCGGTTGCGGGGGCACTCAACTTCATCGGCCGCGATGTTCTTTATGGCCGCTACTGGGGCTGCACCGAGCACCACCCCTGCCTGCACTTCGAAGCGTGCTATTATCAGGCCATCGACTTTGCCATCGCCCATGGCCTCGGCCGGGTCGAGGCCGGGGCACAAGGCGAGCACAAGCTGGCGCGCGGCTATCTGCCGGTGCCTTGCCATTCGCTTCATTGGGTCGCCGACAAGGGTTTCGCCGAGGCAATAGCGCGCTATCTGAAAGCGGAACGCGAAGCTGTGAATGAGGACATCGAGGTCCTGACAGGCTATGGTCCGTTCCGGCGCGACCGACAGGAGGAACAGCAATGAGCGAGAAATTGTCCGACACAGGGCGCAAGACCATGCTGGCGCCGCTGCTCGAGGCTGGCTGGACCGTCGACAATGAGCGCGACGCGATCACCAAGTCCTTCGAATTCAAGGACTTCATCGAGGCCTTCGGCTGGATGACGCGTGTGGCGATCTACGCTGAAAAGTGGAACCACCACCCCGAGTGGAGTAACGTCTACAAGACGGTCGAGGTGGTGCTGACAACCCATGACGTCGGCGGGCTGAGTTCGCACGACGTCAAGCTGGCGCGCAAGATGGACCAGTTGGCGGGATAGGCCGAACCGACGCTCAGAGCGCGTCCAGCATGGCCTCGCCCGAGGAAATATCGCAGGTGCCCGGCCCGCCCTCTTCGTTCAGCACCTTGACGACGCCGTCTTCGGCAAGCAGCGCATAGCGCTTCGACCGGCCGTGAAAGCCCGCCGGCGGCGCGTCGAAGTTCATGCCGAGCGCCTTTGTAAAGCCGCCGTCGGCATCCGCCAGAAAGGTCAGCCCCGCCGCGTCGGCGCCGGTGCTCTCACCCCAGGCCTTCATCACGAAGGGATCGTTGACCGACACGCAGATGATCTCGTCCACGCCCTTGGCATCGAACTGGTCCTTGGTGCGGATGAAACTGGGAACATGCGCGGTGGAACATGTCCCGGTATAGGCACCCGGCAGGCCGAACAGCACCACTTTGCGGCCCTTGAGCTTGTCGCCGAGCGTCACCGCCTCGGGTCCCCCGTCTCCCATCCGCAACAGCTTTGCGTCGGGAAGCGTGTTACCTACTGAAATCGTCATGCGTTTCACCTTCGATGGAATTGCGTTTTCGTTAATCACCGATATAGCTTCTGCCAGAGCGGAGGCCAGCGCCAATCGCAGGCCCGCATGCGGGAGGGACAGACATGGCACATTTCGCGGTGATCGGCGGCGGCCAGGCCGGGGCGTCGCTGGTGGCGAAGCTGCGTAATTCGGGCTTCGATGGTGAGATCACACTGATCAGCGAAGAGCCGGTGCCGCCGTACGAGCGTCCACCGCTGTCCAAGGACTATCTGCTGGGCGAGATGGCCGAAGAGCGGCTCTACCTGCGCCCGCAGCGGTTCTATGATGAGCAGGATATCGCACTGCGCCTGAACGCACGGGTCGAGGCCATCGACACCGAGGCGCGGACGCTGACGCTGCGTGGCGGAGAGACGCTGTCCTACGACGAATTGGCGCTTTGCACCGGCTCGTATCCACGCCGCCTGCCAGCCGCGATCGGCGGCGATCTGGGCAACGTCTTCGTGGTCCGCACTCTGGCAGACGTGGACGCGATGGAACCGCAGGTGTGCGAAGGCGGCCGGGCGCTGATTGTCGGCGGCGGCTATATCGGGCTTGAAGCGGCGGCGGTTGCGGCGAAAAAGGGCATGCAGGTCACGCTGGTGGAGATGGCCGACCGCATCCTGCAGCGTGTGGCAGCGCCCGAGACCTCGGATTATTTCCGCAAGCTGCATCGCGACCATGGCGTCGATATTCGTGAAGGCATCGGGCTGGAGCGGCTGACCGGCGACGGCAAGGTCACCGGCGCGCGCCTCACCAATGGCAGCGAGATCGCGGCCGACATGGTGGTTGTCGGCGTCGGCATCGCGCCCGCGACCGAACTGGCCGTGGCGGCAGGGCTCGAGATCGACAATGGCATCAAGACCGATGCACAGGGCCGCACCTCGGCGCCGCATGTCTGGGCGGCGGGCGATTGCACCTCGTTCCCCTATCGCGGCACCCGCATCCGGCTGGAAAGCGTGCCCAACGCCATCGACCAGGCCGAGGTCGTGGCACAGAACATGATGGGCGGTGCGGTGGATTATGTTGCCAAGCCTTGGTTCTGGTCCGATCAATACGACTGCAAGCTTCAGATCGCCGGATTGAACACCGGCTATGACCACGTGGAGACCCGCCACGGCGAGCAGGAGAAGCTGTCGTTCTGGTACTTCCACGGTGATGAGTTGGTTGCGGTCGATGCGATGAACGACGCCCGCGCCTACATGGTGGCGAAACGTCTGATCGAAGCCGGCAAGACGCTGTCCCGGGACGAGGTGCATACCCCCGATGGTGACCTGAAGAAGCTGCTCAAGCGGTGAGGATCATCGCCGGAGAGCATCGCGGCCGCGCCTTGACGGCACTCGGCAAGGGGGATGCGGGCGCCCATTTGCGGCCCACCACCGACCGGGTGCGCGAGAGCCTGTTCTCGATGCTGGCCGGCGGGCGGTTCGGCACGCCCTTCGATAAAACGCGGGTGCTGGACCTGTTCGCCGGTACCGGGGCGCTTGGGCTCGAGGCACTGTCGCGCGGCGCGGCGCATGTCACCTTCGTCGATGACGGGCGCAAGGCGCAGCAACTGATCCGGGCAAATGTCGGCTTGTTGCGCGTCTCCGAGCACTGCAGGCTCATTGTCCGCGATGCGACCCGGCTGCCGCCGAACGATGGCCCCGCCTGCGACCTGGTCTTCCTCGATCCGCCATATGGCCGGGACTTGGGCGCAAAGGCGTTGGCCGTGGCCTTGACTGGCAACTGGCTGGCTCCGGATGCGCTGGTGGTCTGGGAAGAGGCCGCGCCCCAGACCGCGCCTACGGGTTTCACGCTTCTGGATCACCGAAAATACGGCGATACGCATGTTTCCATTATGGAATTCGGCGCCTGAACCGGGCGTGACATTGCGGTGACAGGCAAGGATATTCGTGCTATGAAGGTGCCATGCATGCGACCACCCTCACGGCAGCCTGACGGCTGCAAAGCACGGTAAGCCACGGTAACGGTTCGCAGGGCACTGGCCGCATGTCCCTTGTGGTTCCTGCAAGTGCCGTTACCGTGGTCCCGCCTGCCGATCCCGCCATTCAGGACATCCCACAGGATGGGTAATTTAACCCATTTGTGGTGTCAGTCACAGATCCCGCGCAAGGCCCGCCATTGGGCCTTGTCGAGGACCGGGTCGGCCTCGAACTGGGGCGGCAGCGGCACCGACGCCGCGAGGATGCGGTCCGACAACGCCGGATGTGGGGCAAAATGGGCGAAGAACCCTTCGGTGTCGCCGTATTGATCCCGCATCCGCGCGAAAAAGGTGCCTAGGGCGACCGGATCGATTCCCGCCTCGAGCATTTGTTTGCGCGCGAAGGCGTCTGCAGCCGCCTCGGCCCCTTGCGAATAGCTTGCCTGTATCAGTTGTTCGGCCAGGAGCAACACCAGCGCCCCGCCCGCGAAATCGCCGAACAAAATACCCAGCACCCCGATCGACCCGGCCGAGCGCAGCGCGTGCCGGGTGGGATCCCGGCTGACCACGTGGCCGATCTCATGGGCCAGCACGGCGGCCAGCTCTTCCGGCGACTCGGCGGCTTCGACCAGCCCGCGAAACAGCACCACGTTGCCACCGGGCAGGGCAAAGGCGTTCAGCAGGGCATGGTCGAGCACGTGGACAGACAGACGCTCGGCCTCTTGGTCGGCGATCTGCAGACGGGCCGTCATCTCCTCGAGCGCGGCCCGGCCCGCGGGGTCCTTGCAGAAGGCGACCGGCTGGCCCAGCCCGGACTGGTCAAGCGCCTTGCGGATCTGATCGAGTGTCGAATCTCCCAGTGCGCGTTCACCCTCGGGTGGGATGAACTCGGCCAGTTGGTCAGCCATCGTGGGGACCAGAACAGTGATGATCAGCGCAACCGAGGCAACGGCCGCCACCGCCCAGCCGACCAGCCGCCCACGTTTTACCAGAGGCGCGCGGCGGCGCACGTCCGGCAAACGTTCCAAGAGAAGACCGTCGTTCAGGATCAGCCGCGCCACCGGATCGTCGCGCAGTCGCAGCACCACGAGGTCTTGACCGGCCTGATCCGGCACCAGCCGCAATTCGTCCAGCGACCAGCGCTCCGGTGCATAGCCGACGCGGCCGATCACCAGCATCCCCGCATGTTCGTCAACTGAGACCTGTGCCAGATCGCCCACTGCGGTGTCACCGTCGAAATACAGCCCGGTCGCGGTGAAAGGCTCGGGCGCCGCGCCCACGCGGATCACGGTCATATCGAAGCCCCCACGTCCAGCGCCTCGGCGAAACCTTCGGCTTCTTCGAAATGGTCGCGCGCCCGTTGCGAGATGCGGCGGAGAGCGGCAGGGTCCTGAATGGTCAGCGTTTCGGCATAGTGCCGCCAGACAGGCATCGTCACCCAGGCATGGCGGAAGGTCGACCACAGCAGGAAGATCGCGAAATATAGCGCCACTCCGGCTGCCACCAGAAGCAGCCGGGGCAGGGCGCTCACGGCGGTGCCAAGCTCGCCGAAGTCTTGCATCACCTCGGTATGGGCGAATTGCACCAGCATGACCCCCATGCCTAGTACGGTCAGCGGCCCGGCCAGCACGATTGCGGTCCCCAGATAGCCAACCGCGGTGGCTGCCCAGACGTACAGCGGGCTGGCCCGCGATTCGAGCGTCACGCCCGCGGCCGACTTGTGATTGGCCATCAGACGTTTTGCCCCGACCCGGTAGTGCGCCACCGCGTAGGTGCCCAACAGCAGCGTGGCACCACCCAGTGCGATGCCGTAGCCCCGCCAACCGAAGTAGAACAGTGCAGCGGCGGCAATCAGCATGACGCCAACCACGATTAACGGCCAAAACACCCTGTAGAGCATGGTCCAGTGCCCGCCCTGATGCAGCTGTGCGTCGCCAAAATAGGTGCGCTCCGTCCGGAACTTTTCCAGCAGAAAGGTCATCCGCGGCCAGAGCAGGCCAAGACTGAACAGGGTGAGCGATATAAGCGCCAGCGACATCAGCACGTAACGCCATGCTCCCGGTGCCATGCCGAAGCGCACCCCGCGCCAGCGTGTCCTTGCCAGCACGTAACGCCGCGCCCGGTATTGCGCGTAGAACCACAGCGGCGTGATGCCAAGAATGCTGATGACATAGGCAATGGTGTTCTGCTGTAACAGCGTGAAGCTGATGAACATCAGGATCAGGTTCACCACTCCGATGTAGAACGCCAGGATCACCGCCGCGATCAGGAAGCCCAGCAGCTTTTCGTAGGGGTCGCCGACGTATTCGAGTGGCGTGCCACCCGGTCGGGTGGCCGACCAGTACCACCGTCTGAGCCGCGTCTTCATCCAGAACCTGTAGATCCCCAGCGTCAGAACGGTGAAGAACCCGGTCTTCAGGGCCAGCCAGAAGATCGCACGCCGCCGGCCGTGGAAGGTTGTGGCAAGGCTCGTTGGTGGATCATGGGTCGCGTGAGACCCGGGCGGCGGCCAGTCCTGGCCCGCCTCCGCGCGGTCTGATCGAGGCAGGTCCGCCGGAAGACCGCCTCGTTCAGGCGACGCATTTTCCCAGGCGGTGGACTGAGGCATCGCGCGCTCCTGTAGTCAGGCTTCCGCCATAGGGGAGAGCTTTAGCCGGGCGATGTCAACCGGCGCACGGCGATGCAATGGCGAAGCCTCGGGGGTGGCGCTGCCTGTCGATCCCTCGTCACCTCAGCCCCGGACCGCGTCCGGGGTTCGCGGCCGCCGATCGCGGCCGTCAGGTGAACCGGTTGTCCCTCGGGAACCCGCGTGGTGCCATGCGGCCCGATCCGGCACGTTTGCCACGCCATTCGGCAAGGTTGGTCTCGGTCCGCGTCCGGCCCGCAGGGTCCAGCCAAGAGAGGCCAGCGGCCAGCGTGAACGTGGTGGCGTCCGACATGCCGCCGTCCTTGTATTTCTGGAGCCGCACACCCTTGCCGCGGGTCATCTCGGGCAACTCCTCCAGCCCGAACACCAGCACCTTGCGGTTTTCGCCGACCACCGCCACCGCGTCGCCAGTGACCGGCTTGCAGACCCGCGCCCTGACTTCGCCACGGACGTTCAGCACCTGCTTGCCGGCGCGGGTCTGGGCCACGACTTCGGCCTCGGGCACGACGAATCCATCGCCCGCGGACGAAGCCACCAGCAGCCTGCGCTCGGGTTTGTGGATGAACAGGTCGACGATCTCGGCCTCGTTGGGCAGGTCGACCATCAGCCGCAGCGGCTCGCCCATGCCGCGCCCGCCGGGCAGGTTGGCCGCACTGACGGTGTAGAACCGCCCGTTCGAGCCGAACACCAGCAGCCTGTCGGTCGTCTCGGCGTGAAAGATGAAACGCGGGCCGTCGCCGTCTTTGAACTTCAGCTCGCGGGTCAGGTCGATATGGCCTGTCATCGCCCGGATCCAACCCATCTGCGAACAGACCACCGTGATCGGCTCGCGGTCGATCATCGCCTCCAGCGGCACTTCCTCGAACTCGCCCGCTTCGGCAAAGATCGTGCGGCGCGCGCCGGCCTCGTAATCCTTGCCGAAGGTCTTCTTGGCGTCCCTCAACTGTTCTGCGATCCGCGACCATTGCAGGTTCTCGCTGTCGAGCAGGTCCTCCAGCGCGGCGCGCTCGGCCATCAGTTCATCGCGCTCCTTCAGCAGCGCCATCTCTTCAAGCCGCCGCAAGGCGCGCAGCCGCATGTTGAGGATCGCTTCGGCCTGCACTTCGGTCAGGCTGTGCGCTTCGGTCTGCCCGGGCGAGACGTAATCGCTTTCGTCCGTGGCGCGCACAAAATCCTGGCCCCAGTCCTCACGCATCAGCGCCGGCTTGGGCTCATCGTCGTAGCGGATAATGTCGATCACCCGGTCAAGGTTGAGGAAGGCCACGATCAGCCCTTCCAACACTTCCAACCGGTGGTCGATCTTCTCCATCCGGTGGATCGAGCGCCGTTGCAGCACTTCGCGCCGGAAGTCGAGGAAGGCGCGCAGCACCTCTTTCATCGAGCAGACCTTGGGCGTGACCCCGTCGATCAGCACGTTCATGTTGAGCGAGAACCGCACCTCGAGGTCCGAATTCCGGTAAAGCATGCCCATCAGAACGTCCGGATCGACGTTCTTGGATCGCGGTTCCAGAACGACGCGGATGTCGTCGGCGCTCTCGTCGCGGATGTCTGCCAGGATCGGGACCTTCTTGGTCTGGATCAGCTCTGCGATCTTCTCGATCAGCTTGGACTTCTGGACCTGATAGGGGATCTCGGTGACGACAATCTGCCACTGGCCGCGGCCAAGGTCCTCGACCGCATGTTTCGCCCGCAGCCGGAACGAGCCGCGCCCGGTCCGGTAGGCCTCGGCGATGTTCTCGCGTGGCTCGACGATCACGCCGCCAGTCGGGAAATCGGGGCCGGGGACGTAGTTCAGCAGGGTTTCGTCGCGGGCGTCCGGCGTCTTGATCAGGTGCAGGCAAGCGTCGATCAGTTCGGGAATGTTATGTGGCGGGATGTTCGTCGCCATGCCAACGGCGATACCGGACGAGCCATTTGCCAGCAGGTTGGGAAATTCCGCCGGCAGCACCGCGGGTTCTGTCAATCGGCCGTCATAGTTGTCGCGGAAGTCGACGGCGTTTTCATCCAGCCCGTTTAGCATCGCCTCGGCGACGAAAGTCATCCGCGCCTCGGTGTAGCGCGAAGCCGCCGGGTTGTCGCCGTCGATATTGCCGAAGTTGCCCTGACCGTCGACCAGCGGGTAACGGACGTTGAAATCCTGCGCCAGCCGGGCCATCGCATCATAGATCGCGGCGTCGCCATGGGGGTGGAAATCGCCCATCGTGTCGCCCGAGATCTTGGCGGACTTCAGGAACTTGCCGTTCGACGCCAGCCGCAGACGATGCATCGCGTAAAGGATGCGGCGGTGAACCGGTTTCAGGCCGTCGCGGGCGTCCGGCAGGGCGCGGTGCATGATGGTCGACAGCGCATAGGTCAGATAGCGTTCGCCAAGCGCGCGGCGCAGCGGTTCTGCATGATCCGCGTCGCCCATGTTGCTGTTGTCGGTGATGTCGTTCATGGATTTTGTGTAGCTGGCAGGGGCGTTGCCGTAAAGCATCAGATGCTTGTAACGCAGGGTTTCCTGAAAAATCCAAAGCGCTTTTTACTTAGGGATGTATGCCAAATCTGCTATGTAACCCGGCATCGGAGGCGCCATTCCTTCGATATGCTGCGTTTCGGGGGGATCTGCTTGTGAAATCTTATGTCTGGGTGACCTTTGCCCTATTGGGGTTGGGCTATTACGAGATGTCGGGCGGTGCGGATTTCAAGCCGGGCCAGAAGGGCGTCGAGGTATTCGCCAAGGCCGACCCGTCCGTTTCATCCGAACTGCCCGTGACCCGTCTGGCGGTGATCGACCTCACCAGCGTGTCACAGGCCGACAGCGCGGAACCCGAGGCACAACAGGTGGCATTGGAGAGCGCGGTGCTGACCGCGCTTGACGAAAGCGATGTACCGGCCGCCGCCGTCACGGACGAAGCGCGGCAGACCGTCACGTTTTCTGCCGCCAAGGATGCCGAGGCCGCACCCGAAACGCCCGCGCCGGACCTGCGGTTGGTGAATGCGTCGCGCGTCAACATGCGCAACGGACCGGGGCAGGAATTCGGCGTGGTCGCAAAGCTGGGTAACGGCACCGCGGTGCAGGTGCTGGAAGACCCGGGCGAAGGATGGGTGCGCCTTCGCATCCTTCCGCAGGGGCGCACGGGCTGGGTCGCCGACTTCCTGCTCGATGACGTCTGACTGCAATACGCTCCCATCCTTCTTGATCCGACTGGCACGATCCCTGCCCCACGGGGCAATTTTCGTTGCAACGCAGAAAAATCGCGATTCGCGGAACCATTTCCTAAGTCCCGTCGTTGTCAATGCAACCGGCCACGATGGCTGAGACACGCTGACGAAGCGGATTGAACTCCGGGAAACCCGCCCACGGTTTTCCCCGCAAATTTGCGGGACCTGTCACGCTGTGTCCAACGATCCGGTGCCGGACTTGCCGCGTCGCTGCGGCGATTAGGGAACAGGATATACGAGATGAAAAGCTACGTCTGGATCACATTCGCATTTCTCGGCTGGGGTTACTACGAGGCCTCGGGCGGAGCAGATTTTCAACCCGCGGCGTCCAACGTTCAAACTGCGTCTGCCGTTTCTTCCCCGGAAACCATCGCAGCCTCGACAGAGACCGCAGCCGCCGACACCAGCCTGCAACGCAAGCTTGAGACGCAATTGCTGGCCTCGCTCCGCGAAGAGCGTGGCGTCGCCCGCATGCCGCAGATTTCAGACATCCGGACCGTTGCCTTCCGCGCCGCTGATCACGCCGAGTTGAAGCCGCAGGCGGCTGCCGTGTTCGTCTCGACCCAAGGAAACGTGGCTGACGTTGATGCCGACGTCGAACTGGCCGAGGTGACGCCGGAAGATCTGGCGCCGACTGAGACCGCGCCGACCGCAACCCCGCGCCCCCGACTGCGTCCGGAGAGCCTGGAGATCGTGCGCAAGGCTGATTACGACGCTCCGGTGACTGCAACGGACATGCCTGCAGTGGCTTCTGGCTGGACGCGTGTGGATGATGGTCGCTGGACGCGAACCTCTGGCGCTGAGACTTCGGCCGATCAGACCGAAATTTATCCGGTTATTTCGACCAGTGGCGCCTCGTCGGAGTCGTCTTTCCGCATCGGACGGGTCGCTACCAACCGTGCCAATCTGCGTCTTGGCCCGGGCACCAACTATCCGGTCCTGCTGAAAATGAACGCCGGCTCGGACGTCCGCATCCTTCGTGAAGGTCAGGACGGTTGGCTGAAGGTAAAGTCACTCGACGACGGCCGCATCGGCTGGATGGTGGATTACCTGCTTTCTACCTCGTAAGCAGTCCGTTCCCATCTTGCCCATGACGAGCGCCTCGGTCACTTGTGTGATCGGGGCGTTCGCTATTCCAGAGGTAATCACATGCGCAAGTCGATCCTGATCACCGGCTGTTCATCAGGGATCGGCCGGGATGCTGCCCTTGGGCTGCAACGACGCGGTTGGCGTGTCTTTGCCTCGTGCCGCAAGCAGGAAGACTGCGACGCATTGCGCGACGAAGGCTTCGAAAGCCCGCGCATTGATTGTGCGGATGAGGATAGCATCACCGACGGTCTGGCAGAGGTTCTCCGGGCGACCGGCGGCACCTTGGGCGCGCTGTTCAACAACGGCGCCTTCGCCAGTCCCGGCGCGGTCGAGGACATGCCGCGCGATGGCCTGCGCGAAATATTCGAAACCAATGTTTTCGGCGTCCACGACCTGACCCGACAGGTGATCCCGGTGATGCGCGCGCAGGGTCATGGGCGGATCGTGAATTGCTCATCCGTGCTGGGGCTTGTTGCGGCCCCTTGGCGCGGTGCCTATGTGGCGACGAAATTCGCCATGGAAGGTCTGACCGATACCTTGCGGATCGAGATGCGCGACACACCGATCAAGGTGATCCTGATCGAGCCCGGTCCCGTCACCTCGCGCATTCGTCAGAATGCAATCGCGCACTTTGAACGCTGGGTTGATTGGGAAAACAGCCCCCGCGTCGAGTTGTACCGGCGTGGGTTGCGAAAGCGGCTCTATGAGGATCGGGGCCCGGACCGGTTCGAGTTGCCGCCGTCCGCCGTGACCGAGAAGCTCTGGCAGGCGTTGGAGACCCCCGCTCCGAGGGCGCGCTATTACGTGACCACGCCGACCTATGCCATGGGGATGCTGAAGCGGGTGCTGCCAACCGGAGCGCTGGATTGGCTGTTGGCCAAGGGCTGAGCGCTCGCTTTCCCTTTCCCGAGTGTTATGTCAGAAGCAGGGACAGGATTTCCGGAGACTGCCCATGGCGAACGACCCGCTTTTCATCGTAATCGGCATTGCCCTTCTTGTGGTGGTGGCGATCCTGCTGTTCGGGATCGGCAGCTTCGCCAAGGGCGGGGACTTCAACAAGAAGTACGCCAACAAGGCGATGCGCTGGCGGATCATCGCGCAGTTCGTGGCGGTTGTGCTGATCCTGGTGTTCGTCTGGATCCGGGGGAAGGGCTGACACATGGTGGTTCTGAGCAAGATCTACACCCGCACCGGTGACAAGGGTGACACAGCGTTGGGTAATGGAAGCCGTGTGGCAAAGCATGCTTTGCGGGTCAGCGCCTATGGCACCTCGGACGAATTGAACGCGACCGTCGGTCTGGCCCGCCTGCATGCCGAGGGCGAGGCCGACGCGGCCTTGGCGCGCATCCAGAACGACCTTTTCGACCTTGGTGCGGACCTCTGCAATCCTGAGCCCGACGACGGCGTCGAGCCGGAGTATCCGCCGCTGCGAATGGTGTCGGAGCAGACCGAGCGTCTGGAAGCAGAGATCGACGCCATGAACGCGAAGCTGACCCCGCTGCGCAGCTTCATCCTGCCAGGAGGCTCCGCGCTGGCGGCGCATTTGCACCTATGCCGGACCGTCGCACGCCGCGCCGAGCGGCTGGCGGTGGAACTCGCCGGGGAAGAGAACATCAACCCGAACGCGGTGAAATACCTCAACCGCCTGTCGGACTGGTTCTTCGTGGCTAGCCGCATCGCCAACAACGACGGTCACGACGATGTGCTCTGGGTGCCCGGCGCCAACCGATAGGGCCACACTTCCGCGCCCAGAACGTGAACCGGAGCCTTGTGGACAAGGTTCGCAAGGGATCCCCGGACCAGGTCCGGGATGGAGCTCCCGAAAACCAGGGGTCGCGCTGTTTACTCCGGAACCTTGAAGGTCAGCGATGCCCAGAGCGATTCCCAGACGGGATCGCCTTCGGTCTTCGGCTCCACGGCCTGCACCACCACGGCGTCGACCAGATAGACGTGCCCCGGCACGACCGGCACCTGCACCTCGCCCGCAGCATCGGTGCGCAGCTTGGTGACCTCAACGCTGCCGTCGGGCGCCTTGGCGAACACCTCAACCTGGGCATCGGTCCGCGCCGCGCCCTCGTGCAGAACCCTGACCGGCAGACCCTCTGACAGGTCGTCGGTATAGGGGTTGGCCAGTGCCACGATTTCGGTCAGCAGTCCGACCTGCCGGTCCTGCCCGGCGCCGTCCCCCACGGCGATCAGGGCCTTGCCGTGGCGCGAATAGGCTTCACGGAAGCCAGTCGCGGGCAATCCGCGCGCGCGGTGTTCTTCAAGCAGGGCAGACCAGTCCTTGGACGCCAGGAACTTTTCGAAAATTGCCGCGTCGGAATAGGTCACTGTGGAATCCGTCGTGGCGTGTACGACGATTGCCAGACCCTCTTGCGGAGCGGTGGCATTGAGCGCGGGCTTGTCGCCGGCGCGCCCCTGCACGGTGTAGACATTGTCGCCCATGATGGCCTGGAACCGCCGGATGCGAGGCGGGAAATAGGCATAGGCCGGGCCTTCAAGGTTCTCGCCGACCCGGATGTCGGCCAGCAACTTCCCGCCCGGCGCAATCTGCCACGCACGGGCGTCGATCCAGAATTCATGCGCGATGGAAGAAGCGGGCAGGGCCATCAGGGCCAGAACGGACAGCAAATGGCGCAGCATGAAGGATCCTTTCGTCATCTGCGCTCAACCTAGCTTGCGCGCGCCGCACCGCAAGCCGGATCGGCGATCACGAAGCCTTGCGCGCGCGTTCTTCGAGCGTCTTGGCGAATTGCGCCACCCGGACCGAAAACTTCCGGGTCATCCGCCCGCGCGCCAATTTCAGGGACTGCACAAGAAGCCGCGCCGAGAGGGTCTTGGGCAGAAGGTCCGCCGTTACCGTCATCCGCGTGCGTCCCGGCGACAGGGCGGTCAGATCGACATCCAGCCGAGTCTCGAGCCCCCCAGCCTGACCCTGAAATCCCAGCACCTCCGGCGGTTGGTATTTCGACAGCAGCACGTCCGCCGTCATCGCTCGTCCGCGAAAAGTGAACCCCGCATTCCAGTGCATGCCCTGCTGCGCTTCGTTTTCTGGGGTGATCCTTCGGACCTTGATGTTGCGGCGCAGGGCCTGACGCTCCATTGCGTTGACGTCCGACAGCACGTCGAAGACCTGTTCGATCGGCGCCTCGATATCTTCCTTGGCTTCAAACTGCATGTATCTGCCCGGCCTCTTCGTGTTTCCGGCAGTGTCGCGTCAATCCAGCGTATCCGCAAGCCAGTTGCGCAACAGAAAATGTGCAATGGCGCCTTTCCGCGTGGGTTTAATCGTGGGGTGCGCACCGGCCATTGTTTCGGCCAGATCCTCGCGGCTGACCCAGAGCGCATGCTCCAATTCCACCGGGTCAAGCGTGATTTCGGTGTCCAGCGCCTCGCCCCGGCAGCCCATCATCAGCGAGGCCGGAAAGGGCCAGGGCTGCGACGCGAGATAGCTGACTGCGCCCACTGGTACCCCGGCCTCTTCCATGACCTCGCGGCGCACTGCCGCCTCCAGCGTTTCACCGGGTTCGACAAAGCCTGCGAGCAGGGAATACATGCCCTCGGGCCAGTGCGGAGAGCGCCCAAGCAGGACCGAATTTCCGTGGGTGATCAGCATGATGACAACAGGGTCGGTCCGTGGGAAGTGCTGGCCGCCGCAGTCGCGACATCGGCTTTGCCACCCGGCCAGAATGATTTCGGACTTCGATCCGCAGCGCGAACAGAAGCGGTGGCTGTCGTGCCAGCCGATGATCGCTTTGGCCGTGGCTGCAAGTTCGGCGTCGCGCGGTGAGAGCCGGGTCATGATGGCGCGCAATTCGGCAAATCCCTGATGGGCGGGCAGGGCGGGGTGGCGCTGGACCGAGCGGTCGACGAATTGCCCGAGCGTGGCGCCGTCGAGGTCCACCGGCTCCCACGCAGACAGGTTGCAGGCGAAGACCGCCGAGCCTTGATCGCGACCCAGCAGGATCAGGTCGTCATCGCCCTGCGACAGCACCTCGTGATCGAGCGGCAGGCGCACTGGCGCGTCGGTCCTTTCGTCGATCAGCACCTTACCGCGCCAGAGCGCGATCGCCCGCGCCGCCGGGTCCTGTCGTGCCAGCGTCAAGGCATCTGCGTCGCCGCGCAGCTCGGCTGCGCGGTCCAGCGCAGAGCCGCCGAAAGTCACCGTTTCCGCCAGTTTCATACGCTCGTCTCCATGGTACGGGAACGGGATTGCATGGCGGGCAGGCCCTTGCAAGCGGTGCGGGGATTGATTAGGTACCGGGTCGAGAGGTTGGCGCGGGCAAGCGCCTCGCCAACCCGGTCAGGTCCGGAAGGAAGCAGCCGTAACGAGCCCCGCTTGGGTCGTTGTCCAGCCTCTCACCAATGTCAGCTGCAAGGCAGATGACGACTCGGCAGGCGGTTCCGGACAATTCGTCACAATGTCACTGTTACCTCTGTCGCGTCACCGGATGCACTAACAGGCTAGCCTCTAAAGTCTCTCCGCCGCGAATGTATCGCATTGGTTCATGTCGCCGCTCTCGTAGCCGCGCCGGAACCAGCCCGAACGCTGTTCAGATGTGCCGTGGGTGAAGGTATGCGGGTTCGGCACCTTGCCGGCACGACGTTGCAGATAATCGTCGCCGATCCGCCGCGCCGCATTCAGTGCTTCGTCCAGATCGCCGGGCTCGAGCAGGTCTCCGACCGCCCGCGCCCACACGCCGGAAAGGCAATCTGCTTGCAATTCCAGCCGTACAGTCAATGCGTTGGCTTCGCGCTGGCTGGAGCGCTGACGCGCCTGTTGCACCTGTCCCAGAATGCCCAGCTCCTGCTGGACATGGTGCGCGACCTCATGGGCGATAACGTAGGCTGCGGCGAAATCACCACCCGCGCCCAGTTCGCGCGACATGGTGGCGAAGAACTCGGTGTCGAGATAGGCCTTTTCGTCGGCCGGGCAGTAGAACGGCCCGGTTGCGCCGCTGGCGCCGCCACAGGGCGACTGGGTGATTCCGGAATAGAGCACCATGACCGGAGGTTCGTAGGGTTGGCCGACCTGCTCGGGGAAGATCTGCGTCCAGACGTCCTCGGTGGTGGCCAGCACCTGAGACGAGAACTGCGCCGCCTTTTCCTCGGCGGCGGTCAACTCGCGCGGGGCGCTGCTGGTGGTCTGGGTCAGGCCGGTGCCCTGCAACAGCGGAGTGACGTCGATGCCGGTGAAATACCCTATGGCCAGCACGACCAGCAAACCGACACCGCCGATCCCCCCGGCCTTGGCGCCTCCGCCCATTCGGCGGCGGTCCTGGATGTTCCGGCTGAGACGGCGTCCGCTGAGGCGCATGGCATGTCCTTTCATGACTGAGGGGCAGAGGGTTCACGCCACCCTTACGGGATGTTCAACTGTCGTGAGGGGCATTGGTTCCGCCACGAGAGACCGGGGCGCCGTGACGGACCCGGGCCGTGCAACCGCTGGACCTCTGCCGTTTGACCGCATACCCTGCGCGCAACATCGAAAGGCCCCTTCATGAGCGACACGGACAAGCCCGCCTATCAGGTGCTGGCGCGGAAATACCGGCCCGAAACCTTTGCCGATCTGGTCGGCCAGGGCGCAATGGTGCGCACGCTTCAGAACGCCTTTCAGACCGGCCGCATCGCCCAGGCATTCATGATGACCGGCATCCGTGGCACCGGCAAAACGACGACGGCGCGTATCATCGCCAAGGGCATGAACTGCATTGGCCCGGACGGGCAGGGGGAACCCACCACCGAGCCTTGCGGCGTCTGCGAGCACTGCGTCGCGATCTCCGAAGGGCGTCACGTCGACGTGTTGGAAATGGACGCGGCTTCGAACACAGGTGTCGATGACATCCGTTCGACGGTGATCGATTCCGTGGCCTATGCGCCGAGTGCCGCGCGCTACAAGGTCTACATCATCGACGAAGTGCACATGCTGTCGAAATCGGCGTTCAACGCGCTTCTCAAGACGCTCGAGGAACCGCCGGCGCATGTGAAGTTCATCTTCGCCACCACCGAAATCCGCAAGGTGCCGGTGACGGTGCTGTCGCGGTGCCAGCGCTTCGACCTGCGCCGGATCGAGCCCGAGGATATGATCGGCCTGCTGCGCCGCATCGCGGGCTCCGAGGGCGCGGAAATCACCGACGAGGCGCTCGCGTTATTGACCCGTGCGGCCGAAGGCTCGGCCCGCGACGCCACCTCGCTGCTCGACCAGGCGATCAGCCATGGCGCCGGGGAAACCACTGCCGAGGAAGTCCGTGCCATGCTGGGCCTTGCCGACCGTGGCCGGGTGATGGACCTGTTCGATATGGTGATGAAGGGCGACGCGGCCTCGGCCCTGACCGAGTTGTCGGCGCAATATGCCGACGGTGCCGATCCGATGGCGGTGCTGCGCGATCTGGCCGAGGTGACGCACTGGATCTCGGTGGTCAAGATCACGCCCGACGCCGCCGAGGATCCGACCATCGCGCCGGACGAACGCGCGCGGGGCCTGCAGATGGCGGGCGACCTGCCGATGCGCGCGCTCAGCCGGATGTGGCAGATGCTGCTCAAGGCAATCGACGAGGTCTCGCTTGCGCCCAACGCGATGATGGCGGCCGAGATGGCGCTGATCCGGCTGACCCATGTCGCCGACCTGCCCAGTCCGGAAGAGCTGATCCGCAAGCTGGGCGACGCGCCAGTGCCCACTCCGCCAACGTCAGGTGGCGGTGGCCCGGGGCACGCCCAGACCACGGCACAGGGTCTGCCGCAACCCACGCATCGTGGCCCCGCCGGCCCCAGCGCCTCGGGGGGTGGCACCGTGGTCGCGCTGGCCGCCGATCAGGCCTTGGCACGCTATCCGACCTTCGAGCACGTGGTCGAGCTGATCCGCTCGAACCGTGATGTGAAGCTGCTGGTCGAGGTCGAGGCCGGCGTGCGCCTTTCCGCCTATCAGCCCGGCCGGATCGAGTTCACACCCTCCGACAGCGCGCCTCCCGATCTGGCGCAGCGTCTCGGCACCGCGCTGCAACGCTGGACCGGAAATCGCTGGGCGGTGATCCTCGTCAACGACACCGATGCCCCCACCATCGTCGAGACCCGCGATGCCGACCGTCTGGCGATCGAGGCGCAGGCGTCCGAGCATCCGCTGGTCCGCGCGGCCTTTGCAACCTTTCCGAAGGCAAAGATCACCGCGATCCACACGGCCGCCGAAGCCGCGGCGGAGGCCGAGGTCGAGGCCCTGCAGGAAGTCGAGGACGAATGGGATCCTTTCGAAGAAGAGTGACTGGCCCGACCGAAAAGCCACGACAGCGCCACAGTCGACCGATCGGGCGTTGGCCGGATCCGCGCTGAACTGTATCATCCGTGCCGGAAGGTTTGAAAGCGGGCGGCACAGTGACCATCAGAGAATGCATCCGGGCGATGAAACGGCGGGCCGTGCCGGGCTTGGCCATGCTCTTGGCGCCGTCGTTGTCCTGTCAGGCACAGGACAACGACGGCGGCTGGAGCATCGGCGTCATGGCCGGCGTGATGACGAGGAACGACCTGGCCGGGCTTGCCGGCGGCTCGGTCGATGTGACGGACAGCGGACTGGCGGGCGTGGTGCTGGCGTGGGACAGGCCGCTTGCCGTCGATCCGCGCTGGTCGCTTGGCTTCGAGTTTCAGGTCAACACCCATTTCGGCGACAACGACCTGCTGGAATTCGCCCTTCCCGTGACCATCCGCTTTTCACCCGAGCGGCCATGGTGGTCACGCATCGACAGCTACGCCTTTGGCATGGGTCTGTCGGTGACGGACGAAGTCCCATCGATCGAGGTGGAAACCTACGGCGCTTCGCAGGAGGCGCTGGTCTACCTGATGGCCGAAACTGCCTTTGACGTGGGCGGTCCCGACGACACGGTGTTCCTGCGCATTCACCACCGGTCGGACGGCTACGGCCTGTTCGAAACCGACAGCGGATCGAATGCGCTCACCATCGGTTATCGCCGGTCGTTCTGACCCGTCTTGGGGTTGTTGCGCCGCGACCCTTGCCGCCGCCGCTTGCCGTCCGTATCTAGACCCCAAGCAAGCGAACAGGAGCAAACGATGTTCAAAGGACTCGGGAATCTCGGCGACATGGCCGGGATGATGAAGAAAGCCCAGCAGATGCAGACCCGCATGGCCGAGCTTCAGGACAACCTGCACAATATCACCGTCACCGGTGAAAGCGGCGCAGGGCTGGTCAAGGCCACGGCGTCCGCAAAGGGAGAGCTGAAGGGGCTGGACATCGACCCGTCGATCTTCAACGGCGACGACAAGGAAGTAGTCGAGGACCTGATCCTCGCCGCGATCAAGGACGCTCAGGCCCGTGCCTCGCAGCGCGCGGAGGACGAGATGGGCAAGTTGACGCAAGAGATGGGCCTGCCTGCAGACATGAAGCTGCCGTTCTAGGCCGATGACCATGCGGCGCGTACTTTCGACCCTCGCGGCGGCAGTCATCGCCGCGGGGGCCGAGGCTCAGGATTGGGCCACCCGCGCCGTTTGCGACGTTCCCAAGGTTGCTGTACACGAAGAGGTCTTTGCCCCAGCGACTTTGGATGCGCTCGAGCGCGAGGCCCGGCTCATCCCGCATTCTGTGGGCCGGTTCTGGCGCCTGACCTCGCCCAAAGGGGCGGTCTCGCATCTGTGGGGCACCATGCATTCGGCCGATCCGCGTGTGCTGGACCTGCCCGACATCGTCGAACAGCGCATCGACGGCGCGCGGCTCATTGCGCTTGAGATCGACCCGATCCTGCCGTCGCGCGCGGCGTATGACGCGCAGTTTGTCCGGGACGGCTGGTATAGGAATGGTCGGCAGGCCCCGCTGGCCGAGTCCGGCATCCACCCGGAGGTGCTCGACTGGATCCGCCTGCGGACCGAAGGGCTTGGCTGGGGGCGGGACGCGCCCGAGCGGCTGACGCCCGGCGGGCTGGCCGAACTGCTGTTGTCGGACCCCTGCAACGACTTCTCTTACGGCGTGCTGCCGGTGCAGGACAGCCACATCCAGACCCTCGGCATGATCGCGGGTGCCGAGATCCTGTCTCTTGAGGACCCCGAGCGCATTCGCCAGCATCTCGATCAGCCGAAAAACGCTGACTTCGCGGTCGATTTTCTCAACGTCTACGGTGGCTACCTCGATCCTGCGTCCACATGGCAGGACCGTTCCACAGCCATGGCACTCTATCTGCGCGGCGAGGTCGGCGTCGCGATGGCGTGGGACCGGGCCCATCTGGCCGAGCTTCTGGGCGACGGCGGCGCGGCGGTGGACCGTGTCAATCGTTACCTTCTGGACGCCCGAAACCGGCAGTTCGTAGATGGCGTGCGCGAAGAGCTGGACAAGGGCGGCGTGTTGATCGCGGTTGGCAACTTCCACCTACCGGGGCAGGCTGGCATGATCGAGCTTTTACGTGACGAGGGGTTCACCGTGACTCGCATTCCACTGCACGGCGAGGTGAGGAAATGAGCTCCACCCGAGACATTGACGCGCTGATCGAACTTATGGCCAAGCTGCCGGGACTTGGCCCTCGCTCCGCCCGACGCGCCGTCCTGCACCTTATCCGCAAGCGTGCCTTGCAAATGACGCCGCTGGCCGACCTGATGACACAGGTTGCCGCGACCGCCCGTGAATGTCTGAACTGCGGCAATATCGGCACCTCGGACATCTGCGATATCTGTGAGGCAGAGAAGCGCGCCAACGGCATGATCTGCGTGGTCGAGGACGTGGCCGATCTCTGGGCGATGGAGCGTTCGGGCGTGTTCAAGGGCCGCTATCACGTGCTGGGCGGGACGCTTTCGGCACTGGACGGTGTCGGCCCCGAGGACCTGTCCATTCCGCGGCTGGTGGACAGGATCGAGACCGAGAATGTCACCGAGGTGATCCTTGCGCTCAATGCCACCATCGACGGCCAGACCACGGCGCATTACATCGCCGACCAGCTAGAGGGGCGCGTGCGCCTGACCTCGCTGGCGCAGGGCGTGCCGATCGGCGGTGAGTTGGACTACCTTGATGACGGCACGATCAGCGCGGCGTTGAATGCACGCAAAACCCTGTAGTTTGCGGCCCGCCCACGTCTCTATTCGATCCGGTAGGCAACCAGCCTGTTGCTCAGCATCATCGGTACGATGACCAGCGACTGGTCGGGCAGGTATTCGAGGTCGGCGCTGCCCATATCGAGATCAAGCAGCATCTCGGCGCTGCCGTCTTCGCCTATGCGATGAACCGCCCCCGCGATCCAGTCCGACACGATCCAATTGCCCGCGCCATCCGGCTCCAGCCCGTCAAGGTTTCCGACAGGCTCGCCCGACCCCAGCGCCGCTACCTCACCGGTCGACATGTCCACCGTCAGCAGGTGTCCCGGGGTCTCGGTTGTGAAATTGTCCTGCAGGCCAATACCCCATGCGGCCACGATCAACCTGCCGTCGCGTATGTTGAGGCCGTTGGGATGCTGCAGTACCTCGCCTTCGGCAAGGACGGACAATTCGCCGTCGGCAAGCACGTGAATCCGCTGCGCAATCATGTCCGAGACATAGACCCGCCCGTCTCCGTCTATCGCTGTGTCATTCAGGAAAATGGCTCCCTCGACCGGCCATGTTTCGGCGTTCTCGCCGCTGTCGATGTCGATGGACACCAGCCGGTCAATGTCGCTGACGTACAGAGTGGTCCCGTCGCTTACCAGCCCCTTCGGTGCGTCCAGTCCGGTGATCCATTGCGCCTCGGCAAGCTCTCCGGTCGGGCTGACCCGCGAGATATATCCATTGCCATCCTTGCCGGTTGCTTCCCCGTTGATGTTCGACACGAAAAGGATGTCGCGAGCGGCGTCGTAGTAAACGCTTTCAGGGGTTTCCAGACCTTCCATCGTCCAGATCGGCTCTTGCGCCGGCAAGGCCGAGCCGATGACTGCGGCCACGGCCGCGCCACCAAGAGTAATGTTTCGCATGTCAATTCTCCCTGTAAATGTGCACACACAGTCTGAACTCAATTGACCCTACGTCAACATTAATTCCGCAGGCGGCGGCCGTGATGTCATGATGGCTGTCGTGCGCCTCTGGACGCGCGCGGGATGCGGTCTGTGGACAATCGCAAATGTCCCCATTTCGTGCTAAAATCCCGCCCATCGCTGGGGCCGTGAATCGGCTGCTCAAGTGCCTCCCAAATTCCTTCACGCTCCGCTGCGGTGTGGGCTTTCGACAAGCCCTGTTTTGGATGGAGGATAGAATGAAAATTCTCATCATGGCCGCTACGGCGGCGGGGCTTCTTTACGGAACTGCGGCAGCTCAGGACGCGCCGGATTTCATGAAGAACACCTATCCCGATTATGCGCTCGGTCACGCGCTCGGCCTGCTCGGCGCGCTTGAAGGCGAAGAGGCCGCCATAGACGGCAAATCCATGCAGTTGATCCAGCTTGGCGTGGCTGCTCAGATCCCGTGTGAATACTGCATCTACTACCACACGAGAGCGGCAAAGGCCGCCGGCGCGACGGACCTCGAAATCAAGGCGGCCATCGCCGCCGCCGCGGATGTACGGCTGTGGAGCACCGTCCTGAACGGCACCGCATATGATTTCGAGACTTTCAAGGCCGAGGTCGATACGCTAATCCCGTCCAACTGAATGACACGTGTCGCGCGTCATGGGCGCGCGACGCCCAAGTCCGTCCACACCCCCCGGCGGCTTGAACGCATTCAGTTTTGTATATATGTCTGGGGCGCAGGCAAGGCACAGTGTCAAGCTTCAAGGCGCCCCTTTGGTGCGGCCGCGATCAGGAGAGCAGCATGACCGAATATCCCGTGACCATGGACGTCACCCCCGAGGTTCAGGCCTTCTTCGACGAGGCCACCAACACGATCTCCTACATCGTCATCGATCCGGCCTCCGACGCCTGCGCCATCATCGATTCGGTGATGGACATCGACTATGCCGCCGGTCGCATCACCTATGACCACGCCAACGCGATGATCCGCGTGATCGAAGACCGCGGGCTCAAGCTGGAGTGGATCATCGAGACCCACGTCCATGCCGATCACCTGTCGGCGGCGCCCTACATCCAGCAGAAGCTGGGCGGCAAGATCGGCATCGGGTCGAAAATCATGGTGATCCAGGACACCTTCGGTAAGATCTTCAACGAAGGCACGGAATTCCAGCGCGACGGATCGCAGTTCGACAGGCTGTTCGAAGACGGCGACACCTATCGGATCGGCACGCTCGAGGCCTTCGTGATCTACACGCCCGGGCACACGCCCGCCTGCATGACCCATGTGATCGGAAATGCGGCCTTTGTCGGGGACACCTTGTTCATGCCTGACGGCGGCTCGGCCCGCGCGGATTTCCCGGGTGGCGACGCCGGCCAGTTGTACGATTCGATCCAGAAAGTACTGGCGCTGCCGGACGACATGCGCCTGTTCATGTGCCACGACTATGGGCCGAACGGGCGCGACATCCAATGGGAAACCACGGTCGCTGAAGAGAAGGCGCACAACATTCACGTCGGCGCAGGCAAGACCCGCGAGGATTTCATCACCTTCCGCACCGAGCGCGACGCACAACTGGCGATGCCACGGCTGATCATCCCGTCGCTTCAGGTCAACATGCGCGCCGGCGAAGTGCCGCGTGATCCTGACGGCAACCCGGTGCTGAAAGTCCCTCTGAACGGCCTGTGACGCCGCCGCCGCTGCGGTACGTCACACCCCAGCGGGATCGCGCCCGACATGGCGCGGCGCCACGGCCATGGTCTTGACCACGGCGTGACAGCGTTGCCCCTCAGCCAGCCCCATGGCTTGCACCGACCGCTGGGTGATCCGCGCGAGAAGGCGCTCGGAGCCGATCCTCAGCGTCACCATCGCCCCCGGTCCGTCGCCGGGCAGGATGGTCTCGACCTCACCGGCGATGACGTTGAGCGCCGACATCTCGCGCGGCGGATCGCGCGACAGGATCACGTCATGCGCCATGATCCGCACCCGTACCACGTCGCCGACCTCACCCGCCACGCGCGGCAGCCAGAGCGGCCCAGCGACGCCGTCAAGCCGCGTCAGCCCGTCGTCCTCATGCTCCGCGATCCGCGTGGTCAGAGTTGCCCCGGCCTCGCGCAGGCCCATGCCTCGCAGCGCGCGGGGGTCGGTCAGCACATCCTCGGCCGAACCTTCGCGGACCACCCTGCCGTGGTCGATCATCACGATTGTGTCGGCCAGCCTGCGGGCCTCTTCCATGTCGTGCGTGACCAGCACGACCGGCATTTCGAGATGGGCACGCAGCCGGGAAATCTCGGCCTGCAATGCGTCGCGCGTCGCTTGGTCCACCGCCGAAAAAGGCTCGTCCAGCAACAGCACCTTCGGCTCGCGGGCCAGTGCCCGGGCCACCGCCACGCGCTGTTGCTGCCCGCCGGACAATTCTGCCGGCCGGCGTGCGTCCAGCCCATCCAGATGCACCATCGCCAGCAATTCCCGCGCACGGCTTCGGTCTGCCCCGCCCGCCATGACGTTGCCAAGCGTGGTCATCTGAGGAAAGAGCGCATAGGACTGGAACACCACGCCGACGCGCCGCCGGTGCGTTGGCAAGTCGATGCCTCTTTCGGTATCGAGCCAGGTCTCGCCCGCCGCCGCCACTCGACCCTCGGCCGGATGCAAAAGCCCGGCCACGCTGCGCAGAATGCTGGATTTCCCGGCGCCCGACGGGCCGACCAAGGCCAGCAGCTCGCCCGGCGCGACGGCGAAGCTCACGTCCAGCGGGATCGGTACGTGCGCCCTGACCATGACCTTCAGCGTCATCAGGAGAGCCTCCTGCCGGCACGGGACGACAGCCAGAAGGTCACTGCGATGGTCACCAGCGAGATTGCCAGCAGCACGCCCGACATCTGCGCAGCGCCGGCCATGTCGAAAGCCTGCACCCGGTCGTAGATGGCGATGGCGACGGTGCGGGTCTCGCCGGGGATCGAACCGCCGACCATCAGCACGATGCCGAATTCGCCCAGCGTGTGCGCGAAGGTCAGGACCATGCCGGTCAGCACGCCCGGCCAGGCCAGTGGCAGTTCGACCCGGCGCAGCGCGGTCATCTGCGACATGCCACAACAGGCAGCGGCCTCACGGACCTGGACCGGCACCGCCTCGAAGCCGCGCTGGGCGGGCTGGATCGCGAAGGGCAGGTTGAACAGCACCGAGGCCGCCACCAGACCCTCGAAGCTGAACACCAGAGGCCCGCCCCACAGCCAATCCCAGGCTTGCCCGACCGGGCTGCCGGCACCAAAGGCCACCAGCAGGTAGAATCCCAGCACCGTCGGCGGCAGTACCAGGGGCAGGATCACCAGCGCCTCGACCGCGCCCTTGCCGGTGAACTTGTGATAGGCAAGGAAGCGGCCCAGAAACACCGCTACGGGCAACAACACCGCCACCGTCCAGCCCGCCAGATGCAACGACAGCCACAATGCCTGCCAGTCCATCACGCGGGGTCCGGGGCCGTAAAGCCGTGATCGGCGAAGATCGCCAGCGCCGCCGGGGTCTGCAGGAAGGCGTGAAACGCGCGCGCGGTCTCGCCGGCGGTCGCGGTCAGAGCCATGCGCTGGTTCAGCGGTGCGTGCCAGCTTTCGTCGATCAGGGTCGACCGCGCCTCGGCGGCGACCGGCCCGGCCCGTGCCAGAGACGCCGCCACCAGGCCGCCATCGGCATTTCCGGACACCGCGAATTGCGCGGCCTGACTGACGTTCTCGGCGAGCAACATAAAGGGCTGCAATCCTTCCCAGAGCCCGCGATGGATCAGGGCATCGCGGGCCGCCATGCCGTAAGGCGCGTGCTCCGGCGTGGCGATGGCAAAGCGCCGTAGGGTCCCGGCGGTGATCTCGGCGGCCAGCCCGTCAAGGGCCGGATCGACCGGCAACCTGCCGGCATCCGGCGCAATGAGGGCCAGCCGTCCACGGGCATAGATCATGCCCGCGTCCGGAAGCGGCCCGTCTTCGGCCAGCGCCTGCACATAGGCCTCGTCCGCGGAAAGGAACATCTCGAAGGGCGCGCCATGAAGGATCTGCTGCGCCAATGTACCGGACGATCCGAAGGCCACCCGGAGCGGCGCACCGCCGGCAGCCGCAAAACCCGCCAGCAGCGGATCCATGACGAAACGCAGCGAGGCAGCGGCGGCGATCACCGGCACGGTCTGGGCCGAGGCGGGCAGGGCCAGAGCGGCGGCGGTGAAGGCCAGGAAATGACGGCGGGGCAGGGACATTGCTTGGCTTTCGACGTTGCGGTCAAAGTCTATCCGCGCGTGCAGGCGATTGCCATGGGGCGCGCGCATGGTCCCGCGACAGTGATTGGCAGAGATGCCCATCCGGCGGAAACGCGGTTGCCAACCGCAATTATTTCAAATATCCATGAAATATGGAAGCGGACCTGACAGAAAAGCTCGCGGTGCTCAGCCATCCCCAACGATTGGGCCTCTTTCGCCTGCTCGTCCGGCGCGCGCCCGACGCCTTGTCGGCCGGTGAGATCGCCGAGGTCAGGGGGCTCAAGGCCTCGACCGCCTCGGTCTATCTCTCTGCGCTGAATCGTTCTGGGCTAATAACCCAAGAGCGGCGCGGCACGTCGCTGCTTTACAGCCTGAACACCCATGGGGCACAGGCGATGATGTCTGACCTCTTTCTGAATTGCTGCCAGGGCCGCCCGGAGCTGTGCCCACCGCTCGCTGGTGTGAGCAACCAAGGCCGCACCACGGGGGGCCGCACGTTCAACGTCCTGTTCGTCTGCACCGGGAATTCCGCCCGGTCGATCCTTGCAGAAGCGCTCTTGCGCGACCTCGGCGGCGGTCGCTTCAACGCCTATTCCGCCGGCACCCGCCCGCAGTCCAAGCTGAACCCGCTGGCGGTCGAGATTCTGGCCTCGGAGGGATTGGCGACCGCGCGGCTGCGCGCCAAGACCGTGTCGGAGTTCCGGAGCGAGGCCGCGCCGAAGTTCGATTTCGTCTTCACCGTCTGCGACCGCGCCGCGAACGAGGAGTGCCCCGCTTGGCAGGGCCAGCCGATTAGCGCCCATTGGGGCCTGCCCGACCCGGCAAGGGCCACCGGCACCGAGGCCGACAAACGCAGCGCCTTCCGGCAGATCTTCGCAATCATGCGCCGCCGGGTCGCGGCCTTCACCGCCTTGCCACTGGACACGCTGGACCGGATTGAACTGCAGCAAGAGGTCGACCGGATCGGCCGCGAGAAGGAAATCGAATGACCACCTATGCACTGAACGGGTTGGGCCGCATGGGCAAGCTGGCGCTGCGGCCACTATTGGAGCGCGGCGCGACGATTGCCTGGATCAACGACTCTGTCGGCGACCCCGCGATGCACGCCCATCTATTGGAGTTCGATACCGTTCACGGACGCTGGCCAGCGGCGTTCACCTCGGACGACGACAGCCTCAGCATCGATGGCATTCGCATCCCATGCCACCGAAAGCGCGACATTGGCGACCTTCCCTTGGACGGTGTCGACGTGGTGATCGACTGTACCGGCGCGTTCAAGGCCGCCGCAACGATCCAGCCCTACTTCGATGCCGGGGTGAAGAAGGTCGTGGTCTCCGCACCGGTCAAGGACGAGGGTGTCGCCAATCTTGTCTACGGTGTGAACCATGATGCCTATGACTCGGACAGCCACCATATCGTTACCGCCGCCAGTTGCACCACCAACTGCCTCGCGCCGGTGGTCAAGGTGATCCACGAAAACCTGCGCATTAGGCACGGCTCCATCACCACCATACACGACGTGACCAACACCCAGACCATCGTCGACCGCCCCGCCAAGGACCTGCGTCGCGCCCGTTCGGCGCTGAACTCGCTGATCCCGACGACCACCGGCTCGGCCACCGCGATCACGTTGATCTATCCCGAGTTGATCGGCAAGCTTGACGGCCACGCGGTGCGGGTGCCGCTGCTCAATGCCTCGCTGACGGATTGTGTCTTCGAAGTCGACCAGGCGACCACCGCAGAGGAGGTGAACGCGCTCTTCGCCGCTGCCGCCGCCGGGCCGCTGAAGGGCATCCTCGGCTATGAGACACGGCCTCTGGTGTCCTGCGATTACACCAATGATCCGCGTTCGGCTATTATCGACGCGCCCTCGACCATGGTGGTCAACAGGACGCAGGTGAAGGTCTATGCCTGGTACGACAACGAATGGGGGTATGCCAATCGGCTGGTGGATGTAGCAATTATGGTCGGAAACAGCCTCTGAGGAACCGTTGATGCGCCGAATTCTTCCCTCCGTCATCCTGGGTCTGGGGCTGCTGCCCTCGGCTGTCTTGGCCGACCTGTCCTTCTGCAACCAGACCGCCGAAAAGGTCAGCGTCGCCGTCGCGCATGGCGGTGCGTCGGGCTGGGTGTCCGAAGGCTGGTGGGGGATCGAGCCCGGCGCCTGCACCAGCGTCATCGCGGCACCGCTGGAGCGCGATGCCTATTACTACCGCACCACCGCGGCGGGGCGGGACTGGCGGCATGAGGATCGGATGTTCTGCACCTCCGAAGATGTCTTCGAGATCGTCGGAGATACGGACTGCGCCGTTCGCGGCTACAAGGCCGAGCCGTTTGACGCCATAGACAAGGAGGAAGGCGCGACCAGCCTCACCATTGCCCTGACCGCCGCGCCGGACGTCGCAGCACCCAAGGAACCGGCGGTGACCGATTTGGCCTATGCCGAGGGCGTGTTTAATGCCGGCGGCGTGTTCCGCGGCTGTTCCGAGGTGAACGGGGCGCGTGTCTGCGAAGTGCTTGGCGACGGCACACGGTACGTCGCGTCCGAAGCAGGTCCTTCCGATCTCGACTTGATCGACGCGATGGACGAGGTGGTGATCGGCACCAGCATGCAGATCACTGGCCTGCTGCTCGGGCGCGCGGGCGACCGCGCGGAGATCGAGCTGCAAGGCTTCATTGCGAATACAGCGACGCCAGTGGTTGACGAGGGCCCGGGCACCTTTGGTGAGCCGTTCACCCTCGTCGCGCGGTTCGATGGCTGCGATGGTCTGGGCGCCGAGACAGTCTGCACCTTCACCGCCGACGCCCGCCGCTACATCGTTCCGGCCAGCGGCCCGACCACGCCCAAGGTGATCGACGCCATGCTGCTGCTTGCTCCGGGCGCTGCACTGCAGATCTCCGGCGATATCATCGTGCTGACCGACCTCTCGGCCGAGGTCATGCTGCGCGTGATCGCAACCGCGCCCGAACCGGTGCCGGCGACATCAACCATGGCCGGTCTGATGGAACACCTGCAAGGCCAGTGGGCCTCGGACACGGACGACGGCTATGCGTGGATCATCGACGGCGAGGACCTGGAGGTGCTTCGGGGCGGTGAGGTTAGCGCACGTTACGTCTTCGAACTGCACGACGATTGCACAGGCTCCGACGGGCTCGGTCCCGTGATCCTCGCCTATCCGGACGTCGAGACCGCGGGTGGCCCGGTCTGCTTCCTCGTCTCCGGAACCGGGCAACGTCACCTGGCCGTCACTGACGTGATCAAGGATGTCACCTATACCTTCACCGACCCGGACTGAGCCCATGCAAGGCCGCGCGCCCGCGAAGCCCGACGGCCTGGCCGCCTATGTGGCGGTGACAGCGGCCTATTGGGCCTTCATGCTGACGGACGGGGCGCTCCGGATGCTTGTGCTGCTGCACTTTCACACGCTGGGCTTTTCGCCGGTGCAATTGGCCTACCTGTTCGTGCTCTACGAAATCGCGGGGGTTGTGACCAACCTGTCGGCCGGCTGGATCGCGGCGCGGTTCGGCCTGACTTCGACGCTCTATGCGGGGCTTGGGTTGCAGGTGGTGGCGCTTTTGGTATTGGCGCGGCTCGATCCCGGCTGGGCGGTGGCGGCGTCGGTGACCTATGTGATGCTGGTGCAGGGCGCCTCGGGTGTCGCCAAGGATCTGGCCAAGATGTCATCGAAATCGGCGGTCAAGCTGCTCGCCCCCGCGGCGGGCGGTGGGCTGTTCCGTTGGGTGGCCCTTTTGACCGGGTCGAAAAACGCGGTAAAGGGCTGCGGCTTCCTCTTGGGCGCTGCGGCGCTGGGGGTGATCGGATTCACTGCATCGGTGTTGTTCATGGCGGCGGTTCTGGCCGTGATCCTTCTGGCGGTAGCCCTGCGCATGCCATCCGGCCTTCCGGCGGGCCGCAAGGATGCGAAGTTCCGCGAAGTGTTGTCGAAGTACCGCAACATCAACTGGCTGAGCGCGGCACGAGTGTTCCTGTTCGGCGCCCGCGACGTCTGGTTCGTGGTGGGCATCCCGATCTATTTCTACGCGGTCTTGTCGGACGGCAGCGAAGCGGGCAACCGCGCGGCGTTCTTCATGATCGGCTGTTTCATGGCGGTCTGGACCATCCTCTATGGCGCGGTGCAGGCCTCGGCCCCGAAACTCCTGCGGGCGAGCGTTCAGTCTGTGTCCGAGATCGCGACGATGGCGCGTCACTGGGTGCTGGCGCTGGTTGTCGTGCCGGCGGCGCTGGCCGGGCTGGTTGCTTGGGCCGGCGCACCGTCGGCTTGGTTGACGGTGGCGCTGGTCGCCGGGCTGCTGGTATTCGGGGCGCTCTTCGCGGTCAACTCGGCGCTGCATTCCTACCTGATCCTCGCCTTCACCAGCGCCGCGCGTGTGACGATGGACGTGGGCTTCTACTACATGGCCAATGCGGCGGGGAGACTGCTCGGCACGGTGCTGTCGGGCCTGTCCTATCAGTTGGGCGGGGTTGCGCTCTGCCTGGCGACCGCTGCGGCGATGCTGGGACTGAGCTGGCTTTGTACGCGTCGTCTTGCAGCGGACAGCCAAGCCTTTGCTTCTCCCTCCACCCGGACATGATCCGGGACCCGACGGCAAACTCCGGGCCACAAAACTTGCAAGCGACAGCCGTAGCCTGACCAACAAAAAGCCCCGCCCGGACGCACCGGACGGGGCCGCTTGCTCATGCCCGTAGGCTTATCCCGCGATGTCGAAACGATCCGCGTTCATCACCTTGGTCCAGGCCGCCACGAAGTCACGCGCGAACTTCTCGGCGTTGTCGTCCTGCGCATAGAGCTCGCAATAGGCGCGCAGGATCGAGTTGGAGCCGAACACAAGGTCGAGCCGCGACGCGGTCCACTTCTCCTCGCCCGACGCGCGGTCGACGATCGCGTAGGAGCCGTCGTCCTTCTTCTCCCAGCGGTTCGACATGTCGGTCAGGTTGACGAAGAAGTCCTGCACCAGCGCGCCTGCGCGGTCGGTGAAGACACCGTGCTTGGACCCGCCGTGGTTGGTGCCCAGCATTCGCATGCCGCCCACCAGCACCGTCATCTCCGGCGCGGTCAGGCCCAGAAGCTGCGCGCGGTCGACCAGAAGCTCCTCGGGCGGCACGCCCAGATCTTCCTTCAGCCAGTTGCGGAAGCCATCTGCGAAGGGCTCGAGCGGATCGAAGCTTTCGGCATCGGTCATTTCTTCGCTGGCATCGCCCCGGCCCGGCGCGAAAGGCACGTCGACGCTCAGACCGGCCGCCTTGATCGCCTGCTCCACCCCGACATTACCGGCCAGCACGATGGTATCGGCCAGAGAGGCACCGGCATCTTTCGCCAGCGGCTCCAGCGTGTCCAGCACCTTGGCCAGCCGCTCCGGCTCGTTGCCGGCCCAGTCCTTCTGCGGCGCGAAGCGGATGCGCGCGCCATTGGCGCCGCCGCGCAGGTCCGAGCCGCGGAACGTGCGGGCGCTGTCCCAAGCGGTGGCGATGAGATCGGCACCGGACAATCCGCAGTCGGCGATCTTGGCTTTCAGCGCGTCGATGTCGTAACCGGTCGCGCCGGCGGGCACCGGGTCTTGCCAGATCAGGTCCTCGTCAGGCACGTCCGGTCCGATGTAGCGCACCTTCGGACCCATGTCGCGGTGCGTCAGCTTGAACCATGCGCGCGCGAAGGTGTCCTTGAAGTACTCCGGATCAGCCATGAACTTCTGGCAGATCTCGTTGTAGACCGGGTCGACCTTCATCGCCATGTCGGCATCGGTCATCACCGGCATGGTGCGCTTGGACGGATCGGAGGCGTCCGGCGGCATGTGCTCTTCCTTGATGTCCACCGGCTTCCACTGCTTGGCACCAGCGGGCGAGGTGGTCAGTTCCCACTCATAGCCGAACAGCATGTCGAAATAGCCCATGTCGAACTGGGTCGGGTTGGCGGTCCAGGCGCCCTCGATCCCCGAGGTGATGGCATTCGATGCTTTGCCGCCCTGGTTGGCGTTGGCCCAGCCGAAGCCCTGCGCCTCGACGCCCGCCGCCTCCGGGTCGGGCCCTAGGGTCGAGGCATCGCCATTGCCATGCGCCTTGCCGACCGAATGGCCACCGGCGGTCAGCGCCGCGGTTTCCTCATCGTTCATCGCCATCCGCTTGAAGGTTTCGCGCACGTGCTTGGCGGTG
Organism: Litorisediminivivens sp. KMU-197; assembly: GCF_056858395.1. NCBI lineage: Bacteria > Pseudomonadati > Pseudomonadota > Alphaproteobacteria > Rhodobacterales > Paracoccaceae > Litorisediminivivens > Litorisediminivivens sp. KMU-197. The sequence goes on from NZ_JBXEQG010000003.1 coordinate 55,783, forward strand.
CGCGCCGGATCGGGGTTTCCGTTGACGCCCTCGGGGTTGACGTAGATCAGCCCCATCTGAACCGCGGCCACCGGCCCGTGCATGGTGCCGGGGTCCTCGAGATCGCCGTAGCGGCTGTCGGACGGCGCCAGCCATTCCTTTTCCTCGCCCCAGAACACGTCGTTTTCGGGGTGCCATATGTCTTCGCGGCCAAACGCAAACCCGAAGGTCTTCAAGCCCATCGACTCATAGGCCATGGTCCCCGCCAGCAGCATCAGGTCGGCCCAGGAAATCCGGTTGCCGTACTTCCGCTTGATCGGCCACAGCAGCCGGCGCGCCTTGTCGAGGCTGACGTTGTCGGGCCAGGAATTCAGCGGCGCAAAACGCTGGTTGCCGGTATTGCCGCCGCCGCGTCCGTCGGACAGGCGGTAGGATCCGGCCGAGTGCCACGCCATCCGCACCATCAGGCCGCCATAGTGGCCCCAGTCCGCCGGCCACCAGTCCTGACTGTCGGTCAGCAGCGCCTCGACGTCCTTCTTCAGCGCCTCAACGTCAAGCTTCTTCAGTTCTTCGCGGTAGTCGAAGTCCCGGCCCATCGGATCGACCTTGGCATCGTGCTGGTGCAGGATGTCGAGGTTCAGCGAATTGGGCCACCAGTCGCGCGCGCGTTGCCCGGCAGGGCTGGAACCGTGCATCACCGGGCATTTGCCGATATCGTTTCCGTCCATGTCTGCATCTCCCATGCTGGATATGTTGATCGTATTTTTTCCGTGCATGCAGAGGATCGTCGGGGCCACTGCGCGGGGCCGCCACCGAATCCTCCCTCATGTCCTGCGGCGACGCTAGCAAAGGAAATCCATAGAATAAAATTGTATTTGCGGATTGGCTTGATAGGATTTTATTATGGAAAACATCACCCTGAGACAGTTGCGTTATTTCGAAGCGCTGGCGCGCCACGGCCATTTCGGGCGTGCCGCCGCCGATTGCGCGGTATCGCAGCCGGCACTGTCGGTGCAGATCAAGGAACTGGAGGAAACGCTCGGCGCGGCGCTCTTTGAACGGGCCACGCGGCAGGCGCGGCTTACCGGTTTCGGCGAGGCCTTCGCCGTCCGGGCGCGCGGCATCCTGCGCGCGGTGGACGAATTGGGCGATCTGGCGCGGGCGGCGCAGGAACGGCTGATCGGGCGGCTCAGGATCGGGGTCATACCGACAGTCGCACCCTACCTGCTGCCACAGGTGATCGCCGGGCTGGGCCGGTCGTGGCCGGGCATCGACCTCGCGGTGCGCGAGACCCAGACCGAGAAGCTGATCCGCGAGTTGGGCGAGGGGCGGCTCGATGCCGCCATCGTGGCGCTGCCGATCTCGGAAGGTTGGCTGACCGAGGTGGCGCTCTTCGAAGAAGATTTCGTACTGGTGCGCCCGGCATCCCATGCTGGCCGGCCGGTGCCCGACCGCGACACCCTGCGCGAGATGAAGCTGCTTCTGCTGGAAGAGGGCCACTGCTTCCGTGATCAGGCGCTGTCGTTCTGCAACATCCGCTCGGGGCTGGCGCGCGACGGGCTGGACGGCTCATCGTTGTCGACGCTGGTGCAGATGGTAGGCGCAGGCATCGGCGTGACGCTGATCCCCGAGATGGCAGTGGCGATCGAAACCCGTTCGGCCGATGTCGCGGTGACGGCCTTTGCACCGCCGCGGCCCAATCGCGTGATCGGCATGGTCTGGCGCAAGACCACGCCGTTGGCCGGGCAATTGGCAGAGGTGGCCGAGGTGGTCCGCCGGGCCGGAACGCGGCCATCCGACGCAGTCCCGGCCCCCGAGCCGGGACCTTCCGTCAGGTGAGGTCCGGGGGCAGGCATCCCGCCGGACGCGCAGCCTTGACCCCGCCTCGCGCAAGGCTAGGCTGCGCCCCGAACCCCGGCGAAAGGACCCGCACATGACCCAGCGCCTGCATCTCGTTTTCGGAGGCGAGCTTGAAGACCCGTCCGGCACGACCTTCAAGAATGTCGACGACATCCATGTCGTTGGCATCTTCCCCGACTACCAGTCCGCCTACAACGCCTGGAAATCCGAGGCCCAGCGCACCGTGGACAACGCCCACATGCGCTATTTTATCAGCCACCTGCACCGCATGCTGGATGAAGAGGCCGAGACCTCCGCGACCCAAGAGATCGACAGCTGACTGACCTGCCGCGACCTCTTTCGATACAGGCCCACATGACCTGGGCCCGGCGTCTGCCACGATCTGCGCCGGAGCTTCAGCCGCGCCCTGACGGCATGATCGTCTGGGTCCATGCCACGCGCGAACACAGGGTCTCGGCAATCATGCAGCTGGCCGCGCGGCTGGTCAGCCAGCGCCGTGATGCCTTCGTGCTGGTGACGCTGGCACCCGGCGTGACCGGACCGAAGCGGGTGAAGAAGAACATCATCCTCGCGAAGGCGCCGGGCGCGCACCCCGAAGATGCCAGCGCATTTCTCGCCCACTGGCGGCCCGAGCTCTGCCTCTGGACCTGCGGCGACCTGATCCCCTCGGTGATCGTTACCGCGGCCGAGGCCGGACTGCCGCTCTACCTCGTCGACGCCAGCGAGACCGGCTTCGACGCCCGTCCGGTGCCGCTTCTGCCCGATCCGACGCAGGCGGTGCTGAACTATTTCACGGTCATCATGGCGTCCGACGCCAACGCCGCGCGGCGGCTGCGCAAGCTGGGGGTGGACGAAGCCGACCTGACCATCACCGGCCCCCTGCAAGAGGGCAGCGCCGCCATCGGCTGCAACAGGACCGACCTCGAGGACTTGCACGCGGCGATCGGGACCCGACCGGTCTGGCTAGCGGCCATGGTGCAGCCCGACGAACTGGCGACGATCCTGCGGGCACATCGCGCGGTGTCGCGCTGGGCGCACCGGCTTTTGCTGATCATCGTGCCCGACCGCCCGGAAATGGGGGACGGTATGGCCGAGCGCATGAGCCGGGGAGGCATGTCCTTTGTCCGCTGGTCCGACAGCGACTATCCCGACGACGTCACCGAGGTGCTTCTTGCCGATACCTATGGCGAGATGGGCCTGTGGTATCGGCTCTCGCCGGTCAGCTTCATGGCCTCTTCGCTCGTCGCGGGGCACGGCGGCTGTGACCCGTTCGAGCCGGCTGCCCTAGGCTCCGCCATCCTCTACGGCCCCAATATCGGCCGACACCTGCATGCCTATTCCCGGCTGGCCGAGGCCGGCGCGGCGCGGATCGTGCGCGACACCGACACCCTGACCACGGCCCTGAAGCAGCTGATCGCGCCGGACCGGGCGGCGGCCATGTCACTGGCGGCATGGGAAATCGTCTCGGAAGGGGCGCAGGTCACAGACCGGATCATGGACCTGATTCACGATACGCTCGACCTTGCCGAGGTCACCTGATGCGCGCGCCCTCCTTCTGGTACACGCCGCCCGACCGACCGGCACTGGCGGCCCGGCTGCTGGCACCGCTGGGCCGGCTGACCGCCCTGGCCACGGCACGACGGGTGGCGGAGGCCCCCGATTTGACCGCGCAGGTGCCGGTGATTTGTGTCGGCAATATCAACGCTGGCGGCACCGGCAAGACCCCGACCACCATGGACTTGCTGATGCGCCTGTCCGCGCGGGGCCGACGACCGTTCGTGCTGTCGCGTGGGCACGGTGGCCGGATGACGGGGCCGGTGACGGTCGACCCCAAGGTGCACGGGGCGCAGGACGTGGGCGATGAGCCGTTGCTCCTTGCGGCCTTCGCGCCGGTGGTGGTCGCGCGCAACCGTGCGGCGGGGGCGCGTCACGCCATCGCAGAGGGCGCCGACGTGCTGGTTATGGACGACGGGTTCCAGAACCCTGGCCTCGCCAAGGACCTGTCGCTGATCGTGGTCGATGCAGTGAAGGGGTTCGGCAACGGTCTCTGCATGCCCGCCGGTCCCCTGCGCGAGCCTGTGGCCGCCGGGTTGCACAGGGCCGACATGGTGCTGAGCATTGGCGGCGAGACCGCACAGGACAAGTTTGCGGCGGACTGGGGCCCGGCGCTGACGCTGCCCCATGTCACGGGCCACCTCGCGCCGTTGCAGACCGGGATGGACTGGAAAGGCCTTCCGGTGCTTGCCTTTGCGGGCATCGGACACCCCGAAAAGTTCTTCGCCACCCTGCGCGGGCTCGGGGCCGAACTGCGCCGGGGCGAAGCGCTCGAGGATCACCAGCCCCTGACGCAGGCGCTTCTCCTGCGTCTCGAAAAGGAAGCGGCGCTGCTCGGCGCGCAACTCGTCTGCACCGAGAAGGATGCGGTGCGCCTGCCGCCGGAGTTCCGCCAGAAGGTGCTGACGCTGCCGGTCAGGCTTGCGATCCCCGAAGATGCCGCGCTTGAGGCTGCTCTGGACCGCATCCTGTAGGCCGGTACCGGTGGTCAGTGGCTACAGCAACCCCTCCGCGCGGAAACTGAGCTCGCGGCTCTTGCCGATGATGATGTGGTCGTGCAGCGTCAGGCCCAGGGCCTGTGCGGCAACCTCGACCTGGTTGGTCATGTCGACATCCTCGCGGCTGGGAGTGGGGTCGCCCGACGGATGGTTGTGCACCAGGATCAGCGCCGAGGCATTCAGCTCCAACGCCCGTTTCACCACTTCGCGGGGGTAGACCGGGACATGATCGACGGTGCCGCGCGCCTGGGCCTCGTCGGCGATCAGGATGTTCTTGCGGTCGAGGAAGAGAACGCGGAACTGCTCGGTCTCGCGGTGGGCCATGGCGGCATGGCAATAGGCGATCAACTGCTCCCAGCTTGACACAACGGGCCGTTCGATCACCCGCGACCGGGCCAGCCGCTGGGCGGCGGCCTCGATCAGCTTCAACTCGCAGATCACCGCGTCACCGACCCCCCTGACCGCGGCCAGGCGAACGGCGGGCGCAGAAATCACCCGGTTAAAGTCGCCGAAGGTCTCAAGCAGCAGGCGTGCCAGCGGCTTCACGTCCTGTCGTGGAATGGCCCGGAACAAGACAAGCTCCAACATCTCATAATCCGGCAGGGCGTCCGGACCGCCGGCGAGGAACCTTTCGCGCAGCCGTTTGCGGTGGTCGCGGATATATGACGGCAAACGGCCGCCCGGGGGCACAACCGGCGTCTCCGCGGTCTCGTCGGTCTGAAACAGCGACATAGGCGCTTCGGAGAATGAAGACGTGCGGGCCATGTGGATAGCATGCCGGAGCTTGGTAAACCGATTCTTAACGGCGCAGATTGCGGCAAATCGGACCAATATGGTTTCCGTCGGAACCCTCAGCGCCGCAAACGCGTTTTACATCCCGTGGTCAACTCGTGAGGTTTACTATGTCCTACTGGCGTTTCTTTGCAATGATCGGTACATCCACCGTCGTGATGTTCGGCCTGATGTATCTGAACACCTACCTCTGGCCGCACGCGCTGTTCAGCGAAACCCGGGTCTACATGGCGATCCTTATGGGGGCGACCATGGCGGTCATCATGCTTGGCTTCATGCTCTCGATGTATGACAACAAAAAGGTCAATGCCGCGATCTTCGCCGGCAGCATCTTTGTCTTCGCCGGCATGCTCTATCTGGTGCGCAGCCAGGTGACGGTGGGCGACGTCAGCTTCATGCGTGCGATGATTCCGCACCACTCGATCGCGATCATGACATCCTCGCGTGCCGATATTTCGGATCCCCGGGTGCGCAAGCTGGCGGATGAAATCATCGCAGCCCAGAACAAGGAAATCGCCGAGATGAAATACCTGATCGCCGATCTTGAGGGTGAGACCACTGGCGAACCGATCCCGGAGCGGCAACCGGACGAGCCGGCCCCGGTGGCATCGGTCGACGCAGCGCTGTCTCAGGCCGAGGTCGCCAAGCTGGATGCCGCCGCGCTGACCGAGCCGGACATCGGCTCAGTGCTGGGCAATGCGTCCTGCCGGTTTACCCGAACCATGGAAAGTCCCGCGGTCCTGGCTATCGGCAACAATGGCGAGACGGGATTGATGAAGCTGAACGGCAAGCTGATCAAACTGTCCGCCGAAGGTGATGCCTTCACCGCCGAAGGTGTCTCGATGCGGGTGCGGCCCTTTGATGGGGTTCCAGACAATACCGCCGACCTGATCTTCGACCTCGAAGATGGGCACACAGTCGGCTATCGCGGCTTCTATCAGTGCGGGGACGCGTCATGATCGACGGCGCCGACGATGGAACCGCCCACCTGTTTCGAATGGAGATGACGGATCACACCTGTCCCTATGGGCTAAAGGCGAAGGATCTGCTGGAGCGCGAAGGCTTCGAGGTGATCGACCATCCGCTCACTTCGCGGGAAAAGACCGATGCCTTCAAGCGCACCCATAACGTCGAAACGACGCCGCAGATCTACATCGGTGATCGGCGGATCGGCGGCTACGAGGACCTGCGCAAGCATCTGGGCCATGACGTGTCGGCGGAGGACGCAACCAGCTATCAGCCGGTGATCGCGATCTTCTCGGTCGCCGCGCTGATGGCGCTGGGGCTGAGCTGGGCCTTCTACGACACGATCTTCACCCTGCGGGCCTTAGAATGGTTCCTCGCCATCTCCATGTGCTTTCTTGCCGTGCAGAAGTTGCAGGACGTCGAAAGCTTTTCGACCATGTTCCTCAACTACGACCTGCTGGCACAGCGCTGGGTGCGCTACGGCTATCTCTATCCCTTCGGCGAGGTGACCTCGGGCATTCTCATGGTGGCTGGCGCGCTGGTCTGGATCTCGGCGCCAATTGCGCTGTTCATCGGGACGGTCGGCGCGGTGTCAGTATTCAAAGCGGTCTACATCGACAAGCGCGAGCTGAAATGCGCCTGTGTGGGCGGATCGTCAAACGTGCCGCTGGGCTTCGTGTCGCTGACCGAGAACCTGATGATGATCTTCATGGGAATCTGGATGCCGCTGAGGGCTTTGGGCGCGTTCTGAACCGCTTATGCTCCCTTCTTCTGGCCGGGAAATATCCCGGGGGTCTGGGGGGCAGGGCCCCCCAGCCTGTCGGCACGCGAAAGCGTGACGAAATCAGCCTTTCATTGAGTCCCAGAAGCCCTTCACAGACGAAAAGAAGCTCTTGGATTCCGGGTTGTTGTCCTCGCTCAACGCCTCGAATTCGCGCAGCAGTTCCTTCTGCTTCGTGGTCAGGTTGACTGGGGTTTCCACCGCCAGTTCAATGAACATGTCCCCGGTGCCCGGCCCGCGCAGGGCCGGCATGCCTTTGCCGCGCAGACGCATCTGGCGCCCGGATTGCGAGCCCGCGGGGATCTTCACGCGGCTCCGTCCGCCGTCGATCGTCGGCACCTCGATGTCACCGCCAAGCGCAGCCTTCGACATCGACACCGGCACCCGGCAATGCAGGTCCGCGGCCTCGCGCTCGAAGATCTTGTGCGGCGTCACCTCGATGAAGATGTACAGATCGCCCGGAGGCCCGCCGCGCATCCCGGCCTCGCCCTCGCCGGCCAGGCGGATGCGGGTGCCGGTCTCGACGCCCTTGGGAATGTTGACCGACAGCGCGCGGTCCTTTTCGACACGACCGGCGCCGTGACAGGTCTTGCAGGGGTTCTTGATTGTCTGGCCGAGGCCGGAACAGGTGGGGCAGGTACGCTCCACCGTGAAGAAGCCCTGCTGCGCCCGCACCTTGCCCATGCCCGAACAGGTCGGGCAGGTGGTCGGCTCGGCGCCGCCCTCGGCACCGGAGCCGTTGCAGGCGCCGCATTGCACCGACGTGGGCACGGTGATCGTCTTTTGCAGGCCCGCGAAAGCCTCTTCCAGCGTCACCCGCAGGTTATAGCGCAGGTCGGCACCGCGCGCCGCACGGCGTCCGCCGCCGCCGCCCCGCTGGCCGCCCATGAAATCGCCGAAGAGATCGTCGAACACGTCCGAGAACGCGCTGGCGAAATCGCCCTGCTGACCGGGGTGGAAGCCGCCGCCGCCGGGGCGCCCGCCGCCACCGCCGCCCATGCCGCCCTCAAAGGCCGCGTGTCCGAAACGGTCGTAGGCCGCCTTCTTGTCGGCGTCCTTCAGGACCTCGTATGCTTCACCCGCCTCCTTGAACTCGCCCTCCGCTTTGGGATTGTCGGCATTGCGGTCGGGGTGCAGTTCCTTGGCCTTCTTGCGATAGGCCTTCTTGATCTCGTCGGCGGAGGCGTTCCGGGACACCCCCAGAACATCGTAGTAATCACGTTTGGACATCAGTCCATCCTCCTAATCGCGGAACGTGGCGAGGCCGGCCCGGTGTCCGGACCGGCCCCCACAGTGGTTCCGACGCACTGCAATCACGGGTGATCAGGCGCGCTTGTCGTCATCAAGGTCTTCGAAGTCGGCGTCGACGATGCTGTCATCGTCGTTCGCCGGGCCATCGGCCTCGGCCGGGGCGTCTTCGCCCGCCTCTTCCTGGGACGACTTGTAGATCGCCTCGCCCAGCTTCATCGAAGCTTCCATGACGTTCTGGATGCCGGACTTGATCTTGTCGGCGTTCTCGTTTTCCAGTTCGTCGCGCAGCGCGGCCACGGCCAGCTCGATCGCCTCGACGGTGGTCGGGTCGACCTTGTCGCCATGCTCCTCGAGCGATTTCTCGGTCGAGTGGATGAGGCTTTCGGCCTGGTTTTTGGCTTCCACCAGTTCCTTGCGGGACTTGTCGGCCTCGGCGTTTTCCTCGGCCTCCTTGACCATCTTCTCGATGTCCTCGTCCGACAGGCCACCGGATGCCTGGATGGTGATCTTCTGCTCCTTGCCAGTGCCCTTGTCCTTGGCCTGGACCGAAACGATGCCGTTGGCGTCGATGTCGAAGGTCACCTCGATCTGCGGCATGCCGCGCGGTGCCGGCGGGATGTTCTCGAGGTTGAACTGACCGAGCATCTTGTTGTCGGCCGCCATCTCGCGCTCACCCTGGAAGACCCGGATGGTCACCGCGTTCTGGTTGTCTTCCGCGGTCGAAAAGATCTGCGACTTCTTGGTCGGGATCGTGGTGTTGCGGTCGATCAGGCGGGTGAAGACACCGCCCAGGGTTTCGATACCCAGCGACAGCGGGGTCACGTCGAGCAGCACCACGTCCTTGACGTCACCTTGCAGAACACCGGCCTGAATGGCGGCGCCCATGGCGACGACTTCGTCCGGGTTCACACCCTTGTGCGGCTCTTTCCCGAAGAACTTGGTCACCTCTTCGATGACCTTCGGCATCCGGGTCATACCACCGACAAGGACGACCTCGTCGATGTCCGACGCGGACAGACCGGCATCCTTCAGCGCCGCCTTGCAGGGCGCCATCGACTTCTTGATCAGGTCGCCCACAAGGCTTTCCAGCTTGGCGCGGGTCAGTTTCATGACCATGTGCAGCGGCTGGCCGCCGTTCGGATCCATCGAGATGAACGGCTGGTTGATCTCGGTCTGCGACGAGGACGACAGCTCGATCTTGGCTTTCTCAGCGGCCTCTTTCAGGCGCTGCAGCGCCATCTTGTCCTTGGTCAGGTCGACGCCGTGCTCTTTCTTGAACTCGTCGGCCAGGTACTGGACGATCCGCATGTCGAAGTCTTCACCGCCGAGGAAAGTGTCGCCGTTGGTGGACTTCACTTCGAACAGGCCATCGTCGATCTCGAGGATGGTGATGTCGAAAGTACCGCCGCCGAGGTCATAGACCGCGATGGTGTGGGTCTCTTCCTTGTCCAGACCATAGGCCAGCGCAGCGGCCGTCGGCTCGTTGATGATGCGCAGCACTTCGAGACCGGCGATCTTGCCGGCATCCTTGGTGGCCTGACGCTGGGCGTCGTTGAAGTACGCGGGCACGGTGATGACCGCCTGCGTGACGTCTTCGCCGAGATAGGACTCGGCGGTTTCCTTCATCTTGCCGAGGATGAACGCGGAGATTTGGCTCGGCGAATACTTCTCGCCCTTTGCCTCGACCCATGCGTCGCCATTGCCGCCGTCGACAATCTTGTACGGCACGATCTTCTGGTCCTTGGTGACCGCTTCGTCGCCGACGCGACGGCCGATCAGGCGCTTGACCGCAAAGATGGTGGCTTCGGGGTTGGTGACCGCCTGGCGCTTGGCCGGCTGGCCGACGAGACGTTCGTTGTCGGTGAAGGCGACGATCGACGGAGTGGTCCGCGCACCTTCGGAGTTTTCGATGACCCTGGCCTGGCTGCCGTCCATGATGGCGACACAGCTGTTGGTGGTGCCGAGGTCAATACCGATGACTTTACCCATTTTTTCGATCCCTCTTTTCTTCAAGGCGATGACACGAGGCGGAACCCATGGCGGCATCCCGTCCCCGAACTGGTTGTACGGAAGGGCCGGAAAGGCCCGTTCCGCGCTTCGGCAGGTATATAAGGACGGGGTTTCGGGGCTGCAAGCGGTGCAGGTTGCGCTATGTCGCAAATCCGTGATGATTTCTTTCGGTTTCAGGAAGGAGACGGCCGATGGCGCCTTTGACGGTCCGCGGGGTGCAGGTGTTCAAGGACTACCTGTCGCAGGAACAACAGGTTGAATTGCTTGGGGCAATCCGGGCTGTGGCGAAGGCTGCGCCGTTCTATCGCCCGGTAACGCCGGGCGGTCGGCAGATGTCGGTCCGGATGACCGCGGCGGGCGATTTCGGCTGGGTGACGGATCGCTCGGGCTATCGCTACGAGCCGCGCCACCCCGACGGGATGGACTGGCCGCCGATTCCTGATCCGGTGATGCGCATCTGGCACGACGTGGCACCGGATGCGCGGGCACCGGAGTGCTGCCTGGTAAACTACTATGGCGAAGGCGCGCGGATGGGCCTTCACCAAGACCGGGACGAGGCGGATTTCTCGCAGCCCGTGGTGTCGGTCTCACTTGGCGATGACGGGTTGTTCCGCATCGGCAATGTCGAGAAGGGCGGCAGGACGAAATCCGTCTGGCTGACCTCGGGCGACGTGGTGGTGCTTGGCGGCGCGGCGCGGCTGGTGCATCACGGGGTGGACCGAATCCGCTTCGGCTCGTCCTCGCTGTTGCCGGACCATGGCCGGATCAACCTGACGCTGCGGGTGGTGACCGGCGATGGGTGAACCTGCCCGCCCCGCGCAGATTAAATCCAACGCAGAATGGGTCGTTCCGAAGCCGCACGCTGCGGGTTGCCCCATTTCTGCTCAGCGCTTTGCCTGACGCCGCTTCCGGCTGACCTTGGCGTCCTTCTTCTTTGACCGCGCCAGCTTGCGCTTGGCAGGCCCGCCCTTGCCGCGCCGCCCGCGCGGACCGGTACCATTGCCGCGCGGCGGTGTCTCGCCGTCGATCTCCAGCAGTTCCAGCGCGATGCCTCCGGTCACAGGTGCCGCTTCGGTCAATCGCACCGTGACCCGCTGGCCGATGGTGATCGTCAGGCCCGTGTCCGATCCCATGAGCGTCGCGTTGTCGCGATCGAAGTGAAAGTACTCCCGCCCGAGGTTGCGCATCGGGATCAGCCCGTCGGCGCCGGTCTCGTCAAGCTTCACGAAGGCTCCGAACCGCGCGATGCCAGAAATGCGCCCGGTAAATTCGTTGCCGACCCGTTCCGACAGATAGGCCGCGAGGTAGCGGTCGGTGGTGTCGCGCTCCGCGATCATCGACCGGCGCTCGGTGTCCGAGATATGCGCGGCGGTCGGCTCGAGCTTGTCGATATCCTCGGGCGAAAGACCATCCTTGCCCCAGCCATGCGCCGCGATCAGCCCGCGGTGCACGATCAGGTCGGAATAGCGGCGAATGGGCGAGGTGAAGTGCGCGTAGTTCTGCAGCGCCAGCCCGAAATGGCCGAAGTTTTTCGGGCTGTAGTAAGCCTGCGTCATGCTGCGCAGGGTGGCGAGGTTGATGAGCTCGCTCTCCTCCGTCCCCGCCGCATCGTGCAGCAGCTTGTTGAGATGCGCTGTCTTCAGCACCTGTCCCTTGGCCAGCGTCAGCCCGGCGGCATCGGCGGTATCGCGCAGGCTTTCAAGCTTGTCCTGTGGTGGCTCCTCGTGGACGCGGAACAGCAGCGGCGTCTTCTTGGCGACTAGGGTCTCGGCGGCGGCGACATTGGCGAGGATCATGAACTCCTCGATCAGCTTGTGGGCGTCCAGACGGTCCCTGAAGTTGACCGATTGCACCTTGCCATCTTCGCTGAGCTCGATGCGCCGTTCCGGCAGGTCGAGGTCTAGCGGCTGGCGCGCCGCCCTCGCCTTTTTCAATGCCTCATAGGCGGCGTAGAGCGGTCGGATCACGTCGTCCATCAAGGGCGCGACCTTGTCGTTCGCCGCGCCGTCCATGCCCGCTTGCACCTCCTGATAGTTCAGCGATGCCGGCGAGCGCATGAGCCCGCGCACGAAGCGGTGCGACAGCTTTTCGCCCGCCGCGTTGATCTGCATCCTGACGGCAATGCAGGCGCGCGGCACGCCCTCATGCAACGAACAAAGGTCGCCTGACAGCCGATCCGGCAGCATCGGAACCACGCGGTCGGGGAAATAGCTTGAATTGCCGCGCTTGCGGGCCTCGCGGTCCAGCGCCGAACCGGGGCGGACGTAATGCGCCACGTCGGCGATAGCGACCCAGATGACATGGCCGCTGGCGTTCTTTGGATCGTCGTCGGGATGGGCATAGCAGGCGTCATCGTGATCGCGCGCATCCGACGGGTCGATGGTGATGAGCGGCAGGTCGCGCAGGTCCTCACGTCCCTTCAGCCCGGCAGGCTTCATCGCGTCGGCCTCGGCAATCACCTCATCGGGGAAATCATCGGGAATACCATGCTGATGAATGGCAATCAGCGACACCGCCTTCGGTGCCGAGGGATCGCCGAGACGCTCGGTGATGCGGGCGCGCGGCAGGCCCATGCGGGACTTGGGTCCGGCCAGCTCGGCCTCGACCAACTCGCCGTCCTTCGCTCCGTGCACGTCCCCCGCGCCGACCTGCCATTCCTTGTCGGCCCCCTTGTCGACCGGCTTGATACGCCCACCCTCGGCACGTTTGGAAAAGATGCCGAGGATCTTGTGCGGGTTGGTGCCGATGCGGCGGATGAGCCGTGCCTCGTAATTGTGATCTTCTTCGTGGACCACCTGAAGGCGCGCAAGTATGCGGTCGCCCTCGCCAAGCGCCGGATCCGAGGCGCGCGGCACCACCAGCACGATCGGCTCCACGCCCTCGCCGTGCCATTCCAGCGGCTTTGCGAAAAGGTCGCCGTCCGGCGTCGGTTCCTTGACCTGCAACACCGAGACCGGCGGCAGGCGATCGGGGTCGCGATACGTTTTCTTCCGCTTCTCGAGGTGGCCCTCTTCCTCAAGCTCCTTCAACAGACGCTTGAGGTCGATCCGGGCGGCGCCCTTGATGCCGAAGGCCTTGGCGATGTCGCGCTTGGCGGTCAGCGTGGGATTGGCGGCGATCCAGTCGAGGATCTCGGGTTTGGTTGGAAGCTTGCTCATGTCGGCACGGGTATCACGGGCGTTGGGCGGCGTCACTTGTCAAACCGTTTCGCAAGGTCCTCGGCATCGCCTTTCGCGGCGAGGTGGACTTCGCGCAGGAAGCGCATGGTGGGTTTGGTGGCAAACAGGACCGAGCCCAGCAGGAACATCCAGGTTCCGGGCGTCTGCCAGGCCTCGAAGAAGAACATCACCGAGCCGATGATGAAACTGGTCGCGGCGGCGAAATCGACGGCGGTATAGGCAAGCTCGAAGGCGGCCTGCATGCGGCGGGTCTCGGGATAGCGCTTGGCGTCGTCTGTGTCGGTCATGGCGGGCGTCCTGCTGGCGTTGGTGCCAAGTCTAGGGCGCGGCGGCTTCGGGTCCAGTCAGGCGCGGTGTCGGTCCAGATCGGCGGCGGTGTCGACGTCGGCCAGCGTGTCGGTCAGCGCAATGCGTCTGCCGGGCAGGGTCGCGATGCTGTCGGCCAGCGCATGTTCGGTGGACCATCGGACGTTGCGCAGAAATCCGGCGGGCGGCGCGTGGCGCAGACCGATCATCCAGTAACCGCCATCGAGGGCAGGGCCGAAGGCGGCGTCGTTGTGGCCCAGCGCCTTGAAGCCGCGGGCGATGTGGCTAGGCGTGATGCCGGGGATGTCGCCGCCGACGATGATCGCCGGGCCGGGCGGCAGACTGCGGAAGACCCGCGCCATGCGGTCGCCGAGGTCGCCGGAGCCTTGTGGAAGGCGGGGAAGGTGCGCCGGCCAGACGTGGCTTCGCAGGCCTTCACGGTCGGGCGAAACCGCGAGGATCAAATGCCAGCGCGGATCATCGAGATGGCGCAGCAGGCGGGCGGTCTGGTGGCGGAACCACCAAGCGGCCTCGGTCATGCCGATGTCGCGGCCCAGGCGGGTTTTCACCCGACCGGGCCGGGGTTCTTTCAGCATGACAACGAGGGTTTGGATGGTGCGCACAGGCTAGTTTACCGTGCAACCGGCGCGCCCGCGCCGAGACGTGCGTCGCGGCTCACAGTGCCTTTTCCATCATCCGGTGCGGGATGCCGGCGTCGTCGAACTCCTCGCCATAAGCGGCGAACCCCAGCTTTTCGTAGAACGGGATCGCATGTACCTGCGATCCCAGAACCGCCTTGCCGAACCGCCCGTCGGCGCGCATCTCGGACAGGCAGGCCTCGATCAGAGCCGCGCCGAGACCGGTGCCGCGCAGGTCCTTCACCACGCAGACCCGGCCGATCTTGCCGATCTCGCCGTTGGGCAGGATGCGGGCGGTGCCGACAGGCCGCCCGTCGCGCAGCGCCAGCAGGTGAATTGCCACCTCGTCATAGGCGTCGCGCTCGATGTCGGCAGGCACGCCCTGTTCATCGACGAAAACCTCGAACCGCAGCTTCAGGCAGGTTTCAAGATCGTCGGTGCGGGTGATCGTCACGCTCATGCGAAATAGTCCTTCAGGATGCGGGCGTAGATCGCCTTGAGCTGGTGCACCTGGTCCACCGCCACGCGCTCGTCGACCTGGTGCATGGTCTTGCCCACAAGGCCGAATTCCACCACCGGGCAGTGATCCTTGACGAAACGCGCGTCGGATGTGCCGCCGGTGGTGGAAAGGTCCGGTTTGACGCCGGTCTCTGCCTGCACGGCGGCAGCCACCAGGTCGGACAGCGCACCGGGGGGCGTCAGGAAACTCTCTCCCGAGATTTTGATCCTCGCGTCGATCGTCACGTCGAACGCCTCCGCCACGGCATCGGCTTCGGCCCGCAGCCAGTCGGTCAGGTCCGCGCCGGTGTGGGCGTCGTTGAAGCGGATGTTGACGCAAGAGGTGCATTGCGCAGGGATCACATTGTTGGCCGGGTTGCCGGTGTCGATTGTCACCACCGCCAGCGTTGAGGCATCGAAGTGCTCGGTGCCGGTGTCGAGCTCATGGCTGGCCAACCTGTCCATCAGCCGCGCCATCGCCGGCAGCGGGTTCTTGGCACGGTGCGGATAGGCAGAATGGCCCTGCACGCCGGTCACCGTGAACCAAGCCGTCATCGAGCCGCGCCGGCCGATCTTCATCATCTCGCCCATGGTGTCGGGGCAGGTCGGCTCGCCAACGAGGCAGACGGACATCGCCTCGCCCTCGGCGTCCATGTGCTGAAGCAGCGCGCGGGTGCCATGATCGGCATCACCCTCCTCGTCACCGGTGATGGCAAGGATAATGGCGCCGTCGGGCGGCGTGTCGCGCACGAAATCCACGGCGGCGGCGGCAAAGGCCGCGACACCCGACTTCATGTCGGTCGACCCGCGACCATAGAGGAAACCACCGTCGATCTCGGCACCAAAGGGATCGCGCGTCCAATCGGCTGGATTGCCCACCGGCACCACATCGGTATGGCCGTTGAAGCCGAAGGTCTTCGGGTGGCCCTTGTCCCCCCAGCGGGCCAGCAGGTTGCTGATGCCCTCGCGCTCGACGCGGGTGCAGGTAAAGCCGGCGGGCTCCAGCAGGTCCTGCAAAAGCACCAGTGCGCCCCCTTCTATTGGGGTGACCGAGGCGCAGCGCACCAAGGCGGCGGTCAGGTCGAGCGGATCGGTTTGTGACATGAAAGCCCTTTGACTGCTGAATTTGTGACCTATTTGCAGCGGCTTGCGCCACCGCGCACCGGTTTCGCTTAACAGATGGCCGCCAACGGTGCTAGGCTTCCCGGCAACAATAAGCGCCGGTTCGGGCGCGGCAGCCCCGCGCTTGCCGTCCGACAATGACGGCGCAGAGTGGTGGAGCAGAACCATGACAAGGATTTGCGTCGTCCCCCGCGCCGTGGCGTGGCACGGGGACCGATGAGCTGGATCGCGGCAATTTCGCCGTCCGGTCGGCCGAGGGTGTTTCCGCCCTTCGACCGGGTTTCCGCGCGCGGCCCTCTGCGCCGGGGCACGGTGCTGCTGGAATGCACGATGGCGGACGTCACGGCCGCCACGCCGATCCTGCGCCTCCCGCTGCAGGCCCATGCCGCCGGCCATCTGTCGATCCTCGCACTGCCGCAGGGCTCGTTTGCGCTGGTCGTGGCGCAAGGGCGGCGGATGATACACCGGACCCTGCGACTGTCCGCCGGGACCGCCCGGGTGCGCCTCAGCTTCTCATGGGATTGCGAGGCCGGGACCGCCCGGTTCTCGGTCGAGGAGGTTGGCGGGACAGGCTTCGTGACCGGCACCCTGGACGCGCCCGCGCCGATGGCGGTGGAAAGCCTGACCGCCTTCGACGCGATGGCGATCTGCCGCTCTGGTTCGGCCAGCCTCGGCTTCCTCGCCCTGTCCAACCGGGTCGAGCCAATAGGCCCCATGCCCGGCTTCGCCGCGCGCACCTTTGTCGAAACCCCGTTCGGCGCGCGCGAGCTGGAAGCATTGCGCTGCGGCGATCTGGTGTTTACGCGCGACGGACCGCCCGAACCGGTGCTGCATGTCGCACAACGCGTTGTGCCGGGCCTTGGCAGCTTCGCCCCGATCCGCCTGCGCGCGCCCTATTTCGGATTGCAGCGCGATATCGTCGTGGCACCGCACCAGAAGATCTTTCTCAGCGGCGACGCGGTGGATTACACCTTCGGCTGCGAGGGCGTGCTGGTGCCGGCGGGCTATCTCGTAAACGGCATCTCGGCTCTGCAGGAACCCAACCTTCCGCTGGTGCACTACGCGCAGGTCCTGTTGCCCTCTCATGCGATCATGGCGACCAGCGGGACATGGGCGGAAAGCCTATATGTCGGACGGCTGCGACGTGATGGAGAACGCCTGGGTGCGACCCTGCTGGCGGCAGTCGATCCGACCCTGATGCCAGAACAGGCGCATCTCAATCCGCCGGTGCTGAAACGCTACGAGGCGCAGGCGCTCGCGGAAGTCGCCTGAGGGAAAATCCGTCGACGGATTTTGCAATTCTCATCGATGAGATTTGGCGGCGCCGGGGGGGGGGCGGTCAGTCCTAGTCTTCCAGCGGTTCGTAGAAAGGCGTCATCTGCGCCACGATGACGGCGTTCTCGTCCAGTGCGCGCTGCATAAGCTCGGCCTCTTCCGGCTCGATCTCATCGCCGGCCTTGCGGCGTTCGTCCAGAGTGCCGTGGCCGGTCACGTCCAGCGGCGCCATGTCGGCCTGTTTCAGGATCGCCACGGTCTCGCGCACCGCCTCGGCCTCGTCGACGCCGGAGGCGTAGCAGATCAGCCCGGCGCCGGTGGCGTCCTTCGGCAACCCATCGCCGGACTTGCGGCCGACCTGGACCACCAAGGTGTAGACCTGATGCGGCTTGCGGGGAGGCTTGGTCATTGCACGCTTTCCATCGGACGGTGGTGCCGGGGGGCACCTGCGGGCGCCTCCGGCGGAAGTAACTTTCAGCGGTAGGCACTTGGGATGGTGCCTTTGACCGCCCGCCTGCGTTAGTCGCGCAGCAACTCGTTGATGCCGGTCTTGGACCGGGTTCTCTCGTCGACGCGCTTCACGATCACCGCGCAGTAGAGGCTGATGTCGTTCTTCGACGGCATCGAGCCCGCGACAACCACCGAGTAGGGCGGCACTTCGCCGTAGCTGACGTTGCCGGTCTCGCGGTCGACGATCTTGGTGGACTGGCCGATGAAGACACCCATGCCAAGGACCGAGCCTTCGCGAACGATGCAGCCCTCGACCACCTCTGACCGTGCGCCGATGAAGCAGTTGTCCTCGATGATGGTGGGGCCGGCCTGCATCGGTTCGAGCACGCCGCCGATGCCGACGCCACCCGAGAGGTGCACGTTCTTACCGATCTGGGCGCAGCTGCCGACCGTGGCCCAGCCGTCGACCATGCTGCCTTCGTCGACATAGGCGCCGAGGTTGACGAAAGACGGCATCAGAACCACGCCCGGCGCGATATAGGCCGAGCGGCGCACGATCGAGCCCGGCACGGCGCGGAAACCGGCTTCACGCCACTGGTTGTCGCCCCAGCCTTCGAATTTCGACGGCACCTTGTCCCACCAGCCGGAATTGCCGTTGCCGCCGGGGATCTGCTCCATGTCGTTGAGGCGGAAGGACAGCAGCACCGCCTTCTTGGCCCACTGGTTGACGTGCCAGTCGCCGCTGTCCTGCTTTTCGGCCACCCGCAACTTGCCGCTGTCGAGCGCGTTCAGCGTGTCCTCGATGGCCTCACGCGTTTCGCCGCCTGTCGACGGTGTGATGGTGTCGCGCGCGTCCCAGGCGGCTTCGATCGCGGCTTCAAGCTGGGCGTTGGACATCGGGGCATTCCTCTCGGCTTCGGTTCGGTTCTCGGTGCCTATACGTCGAAGGGGCGGTCTTCGCAATCGGGGTTGAGTTCCGTCAGTTCGTACCATCTTCTAGGCCCACACACGCAGATGCAGGATGATCCCATGACCGAACACCGCCGCAGCCGGTTCCGCGACGCACACGAAGACCGCGCCGAGGTGGACCGGACACCGGACACGCCGCAGACGCGCGCGTCGGCCTATGCGCTGGCCTTCGCCGACGACGATTTCCTCTGCCGGGACGAACTGCGCCCGGTGCGCTTGCAGCTGGAATTGCTCAAGCCCGAGATGCTGATGACCGAAGCCGGAGTCGACAGTACCATCGTTCTGTTCGGCGGCGCTCGCATCCCGGAACCGGCCAAGAAGCACGAGGCGCGGACCAAGACGCTGGCCGGACTGTCGCATTTCTACGACGAGGCGCGGCGCTTCGCAAAGTTGATGACCGAGAAGTCGATGCAATCGGGCGGCCGCGACAACGTTGTGGTCACCGGCGGCGGGCCGGGGGTGATGGAGGCGGGCAACCGCGGCGCGCACGAGGCGGGCGGCCATTCCATCGGGCTCAATATCGTGCTGCCGCATGAGCAGGCGCCGAACCTCTTTGTCACGCCGGAGTTGTGCTTCAACTTCCACTACTTCGCGATCCGCAAGATGCACTTCCTGATGCGGGCGCGGGCGGTGTGCGTCTTTCCGGGCGGCTTCGGGACGATGGACGAGCTGTTCGAGGCGCTGACGCTGATCCAGACCGGGCGCATGGACCGGGTGCCGTTCCTGCTGTTCGGCCGCGAGTTCTGGGAGCGGATCGTCAACTGGGAGGCGCTGGCCGATGCCGGCACCATTGCGGCCGAGGACCTTAACCTGTTCCGCTTCGTGGAGACCGCCGAAGAGGCGATGCACCTGATCGATAACTGGGACCCGGCGCCTGCGCGCGAGGATATTCCCGGTCGGCCTCAAGCCGACGACACGGCGTAGGGCGTCAGGTGCGCAACTGCGCCGGCAGGGCACAGATCTCGCGGCCATGCGGCAGCGCCGTCACGACGTCGCCGTGTTCTGTATGCGCGATGGCAAAGCCGTAGCCGGCAAGACGGTGTTCCCATTCGCGGTGGCTAAGCGCCTTGGCGCGTTCCGATTGCAGCAGGGCGATGACCTGATTGATCTGGGTGCTCGACATGACGTCTCTCCATTGTTTCTTATCCATGGCTAATTTACGATTTCGACGCCGATCGTGCGCAAGTGGGGCATTTTCGGGACGCCACCTTTCCCTCTTCACCCGTCCCGGACCTGATCCGCACCACCTGTGCCGATGCCATGAGATCCCAGATCAAGTCCGGGATGAGAGACCACGTCCGGGGGGCGGCACGCGCCTATCCGCGGTCGAGCCGCGTGCTCAGGTGAATCAGGCTTTCCGACGATTTCACACCCTTCGCCTCACCGATGCGGTCGAGCGCGGCGTCCAGCGCTTCGGTGCTGTTGGCCTCCAGCGTCACGATCAGGTCGAACCGGCCTGATGTGGTGTGGACCCGTTTCACGTCAGGCAGGGACTTCAACCGCGCCAGCACCGCCGGGCCGGAGCGCGGCTCGATGGTGACCAGCACCGTGGCGCGGATCGCGGCACGTGCCGCGGTGCCCCTGCGGATGGTGTAGCCGGCGATCTGTCCCTGCCGTTCAAGGCGTTCGATGCGGGCCTGCACAGTCGTCCGCGCGAGGCCGAGCTTGCGCGCGAGCGTTGCGACGGACTGGCGCGCGTCTTCGGCCAGAAGGCTCAGCAGTTGAGTGTCGGTCTCATCCATTTGACGAAAGTTTCGGCGGTTTGACGGAGAAAAGCAACATTTCGCACAAGCTGCCAAGCGGATTCGACAGCGGGACCGGCGATCCTGAAGGAAAAGAGGTGCCCGATGCAGTACAACCCCGCCCCCTATGCCGACCCCGTCGCCGCCGCCCTCGGGCTTGACCCTGACGAGGCCGTCGCCTGTTTCTGTCCCGCGGCGCTTCAGTCGCAGGTTGCGCGGTTCCGGGCCGGCTTTCCGGGCTTGGTGAGTTTCGCGGTCAAGGCCAACCCGGGACGCGAGGTTCTGGAAACGATGGCGGGTGCCGGCATCGCCGCCTTCGACGTTGCCTCGGTCGCCGAGATGCAGGCGGTGCGGGCGGTAAGCCCGGATGCCGCGCTGCACTATCACAATCCGGTGCGATCCACGGCCGAGATTGCCGCGGCACGGGCGCTGGGCGTGACCTCGTGGTCGGTCGATTCCGCAAGCGAACTGGCCAAGATCGCGCCGCACGCGGGCGATGAGATTGCCGTGCGTCTGGCGCTCAAGGTCTCCGGCGCGGCCTATGATTTCTGCGCCAAGTTCGGTGCTGAACCGGACCGTGCCGCGCATCTTCTCCGCAAGGTCGCCGAATCCGGCGCACGCCCGTCGCTGACCTTCCACCCCGGTACGCAGTGTAATGACCCCGAAGCCTGGCAGACCTACATCCGCGCCGCCGCGACTGTCGCGCGGCAGGCAGATGTGACGTTGCATCGGCTCAATGTCGGCGGCGGGTTCGCCTCCAACCGCGACGGCAATGCCCCCGATCTGGAGCAGGTGTTCGCCGCCATCCGCGCGGCTACTGAGAGCGCCTTCGAAACTCCGCCGCAACTGGTCTGTGAACCGGGCCGCGCGTTGGTGAGCGAGGCGGTGACGCTCGTCACCCGGATCAAGGCAATCCGCGACGACGGCGCGGTCTTCCTCAACGACGGTCTCTACGGCGGTCTGGCCGAGATGCGGGACATGACCGTTCCAAAACGCTTCCTTGTGGTCGGACGGGACGGCGCGGCACGCACAGGCAAACCGCGCCGCAGGACTGTTTTCGGCCCGACCTGCGACTCCGTCGACCGCCTGCCCGGACGCATTGGCCTGCCCGCCGATTCCGCCGAGAGAGATTTTATCCTCTGGCCCGGCGCCGGCGCATACGCCATGGCGCTTTCGACCGATTTCAACGGCTACGGAATCACCCGCGTGGTCACGGTGACGTCACCTCTGCCCTAGGCTGGACAGCCGGAGCATTTCGCCTAGTGTCGGCCGAGATCACCGACAGGAGAGGCAGATGGAAAAATTTGGCAAGAGCCAACCCGTGACCCGGGTTGAAGACGTGCGTTTCCTGAAAGGCGAAGGTCGTTACGTCGACGACATTGCACCCGAAGGCGCGCTGTTCGGTTTCATGTTCCGCTCGCCGGTGGCCCATGCCGAGATCACCACGCTGAATGTCGATGACGCCCGCGAGGCCGAGGGCGTGCACATGGTGGTGACGCTGGCGGACCTCGAGGCCACCGGCGTGCATGTGGGGCTGGACGGCACCGTGGTCACCAACATCGACGGCTCCAAGGGCGCCAGGCCCGAACGCCCGGTGCTGGCGCGCGGCAGGGTGCGCTTCGTGGGCGAACCCATCGCGATGATCTTCGCCGAGACCCTGCAACAGGCCAAGGACGCGGCCGAGCTGATCGAGCTGGATTACGACGAACTTCCCGCCTGCATGACGCTGGCCGAGGGCGAGACCGCGATCCACGAAGAGGCGCCCGGCAACCTCGCCTATCACTGGGGCATCGGCGACCAGCAGGCGACCGAAGCGGCGTTTTCCAAGGCCGCGCATGTCGTCTCGCTTCAGGTCGAGGACAACCGCGTCATCGCCAACCCGATCGAGCCGCGCGGCTGCTATGCCGAGATGGAGGGCGAGCGGATTCACGTGGCGATCAACGGGCAGGGGGTCTGGGACTGCAAGGACACGATCTCTGAAGCGCTGGGCATGGACAAGGAGATGGTCCGCATCACCAACCCCGACGTCGGCGGCGGCTTCGGCATGAAGGCCGGCGATTATCCGGAGTACGTGGTCTGCGCCTATGCCGCGCGCGCTTTGCAACGCCCGGTCCGCTGGATGTCCGAACGCACCGAGGCGATGCTCACCGACAACGGCGGCCGCGATCTGACCTCGCTGGCCGAGATGGCCTTTGACGCCGATCACCGCATCCTCGCCTACCGTGTGACCACCGAAAACAACCTCGGCGCCTACAACTCGGGCTTCGGCCAGCCGATCCAGACCCAGCTTTTCTCCAAGGTCCTGCCCGGCAGCTACGACATCACGACCGCCTGGCAGGAGGTGCGCGGCTATTACACCAACACCGTGCAGGTCGACGCCTACCGCGGCGCCGGCCGGCCCGAGGCGATCTACGTGATCGAACGCCTCATGGACCGCGCGGCGCGCGAGTTCGACATGGACGGATGGGAGCTGCGCCGGCGGAACTTTATTCCCGTCGCGAAGTTCCCCTATAGAACGGTGACCGGCGAACTTTACGACGTCGGAGATTTCAACCGGGTCCTTTCCCACGCCGAGGAGGCTTGCGACCGTGCGGGGTTCACCGCGCGCAAGGCCGCGTCCGAAGCCAACGGAAAACTGCGTGGAATTGGACTTTGTTACTATATCGAAAGCATCCTCGGCGATCCTTCCGAAGGCGCAAAGGTGACTTTCGATGAGGATGGCGGCGTGTCGCTCTATGTAGGAACACAATCGAACGGGCAGGGGCATGAAACGGTCTATGCCAAGTTCCTGTCCGATCAGACCGGCATACCGGCCGACTGCATCCGCGTAATCCAGGGCGACAGCGATCTCATCAGGAAGGGCGGCGGCACGGGCGGGTCGCGCTCGGTCACGACGCAGGCCAATGTCACACTTGCGGCGGTATCCCGGATCGTTGCCGCATTCGCGCCCTACTTGGCGGATAAGATGGACGTCGAGGAGAGCGCAGTGAGTTTCGATGACGAAACATTCCGCGCAGAGGGCTCGAACCAGTCGCCAACAATGCTGGACGTGGCCCGGATGGCGCGCGATGACGGACGTGAGGATTTGCTCACGTTCGAGGCGCGTGAAAAATTGCCCGGTCGCTCCTATCCCAACGGTGCCCATGTCGCGGAGGTCGAGGTCGACCCCGAGACCGGCGAGGTGACGGTCGAGAAATATACCGTGGTCGATGACTTCGGAAACCTGATCAACCCGCTGTTGGCCGAGGGTCAGGTCCATGGCGGCGCGGCGCAGGGCATCGGTCAGGCGCTGACCGAACGCGTGGTCTATGACGACGATGGCCAGCTGCTCACGGCAACTTTCATGGATTACGGCATGCCGCGTGCTGATATACTTCCAATGATAACGTTCAAGACCGAGCCGGTGCCATCGACCGCCAACCCGATGGGCATGAAGGGCTGCGGCGAAGCCGGGACCGTCGGAGCCATGGCGGCAATGGGCAATGCAGTGCAGGATGCACTGTGGGATCACGGAGTGCGACAGGCGGACATGCCGTTCACCCCGATGCGTGTATGGAGAATGCTGAAGGATGCGTCTGCGACGGCTGCATAAACACCTGACGGAATGGTTTGCGCGCAAGCTCCGCTTCAAGCAAACCAGATCCGGGCCGCGCCGTGGCCAGCGTACGCATGTCATCCTGCTCGACGGAACGATGTCCAGCCTCCGCGAAGGCCATGAGACCAACATCGGTCTGATCTACAAACTGCTCTGCGAGGCGCCGGGCGACCTGTCGATCTACTACGAACCCGGCGTGCAGTTCCCGGATTGGCGCGCCGCTTGGGCGGTGATGACCGGCAAGGGTATCAACCGTCAAATCCGCCGCGCCTATGGCTACCTCGCCTCGCGTTACCGGCCCGGCGACCGGATCTTCCTGCTGGGCTATTCGCGCGGCGCTTTTGCCGTGCGCTCGCTCGCAGGGCTGATCGACCGTGTCGGTCTTGTCACTGCCCGTCACGCGCTTGAACGCAACGTCGCCACCGCCTACCGCCATTACGAGACCGCCCCAGACAGCGATGCCGCACTGGCCTTCCGCGCGGCCTATTGCCATCCCGAGGCGCCGATCGAGATGGTGGGTTGCTTCGACACCGTGAAGGCGCTTGGCATCCGTCTGCCGCTGGTCTGGCGGCTCTCGTCGGACCCGCATGCCTTTCACAACCACCAGCTCGGCCAGTCGATCCACCACGGCTATCACGCGCTGGCCTACGACGAACGCCGCGCGGCCTATGCACCGGTGCTGTGGGATGTCCCCGAGGGCTGGAACGGCCGGATCGAACAGATGTGGTTTGCAGGCACACATGGCGACGTCGGCGGACAGATCGACGGGCTGCCCATGGCGCGGCCACTGGCAAACATTTCCCTCGTCTGGATGCTCGAGAAGGCCGAGGCCTGCGGCATTGCCCTGCCCGAAGGCTGGCGCAATCGCTATCCCACCGACGTGGACGCGCCGTCGATCGGCACATGGAGCGGCTGGAGCAAGATGTTCGTGATCCGCAGCCCCCGCCGCAAGATGCAGGACCCGTCCGAGCGGCTTCACCCCACCTTGCAGGAACGTCTGGACCGCGGCAGCAGCGTGTCGCGGTTGATGGAGATGTCCAGAGGCATGACCAACGCGATGCTGCGGCGAAACGGCTGAAATTCACGAAGTGGTGAGCGGCCCTGTTTTCTTCCGAACCGTTGCCTATCTGTATCTCATGACATGCGAGGCCGGAACCCTTGCATGAACTTCACTGTCCCTCGTTCCGCACTCTGCGCCCAGATTGATCTGGGCGCTTTTTTCTTGTCCGTAGTGCCGCTAGGGTCGCGCTCATGAGCTATTCCGACGATTGTCTCCGCAAAATCCTCAAGCGCAGCAAATGCGTCGCCGTCGTGGGCGTGTCGACCAATCCGGTGCGGCCCAGCTACTATGTGGCGCGTTATCTGAAGCTCAAGGGCTACCGGGTGATCCCGGTGAATCCCGGCCATGCCGGCAAGGAACTGTTCGGTGAAGTGATCCGTGCCGACCTGTCCGAGGTGTCCGCAGACGTCGATATGGTCGACGTCTTTCGCCGGTCCGAGGCGGTGCCGGAAATTGCCGAACAAGCGCTGGCACACCTGCCCGACCTCAAGACCTTCTGGATGCAGATCGGCGTGCAGCACGACGAAGCGGCGGCAATGCTCGAGGCGCGCGGCGTCGACGTGATCATGAACCGCTGTCCCAAGATTGAATACCAGCGGCTCTTCGGCGAGCTGCGGATGGGCGGTTTCTCGACCGGGATCATATCCTCGAAGCTCTGATATTGCGCGCTGCCGTCCCGGACCTGCTGCGGGACCTCTGCGCCAACGCCGACCATGCGGTCCCGGCGCGGCGCCCGGGACGAGGTAGCGGCATCCTTCTGCGTTACAGGTCGATCTCGATCACGCCGCCGGGGTCGGCCGCGCGGCTCTGGCACAGGATCACGCTGTCCCGCCGCTGCGCCTTCGACAGCACGAAATCGCGGTGCTCCACCTCGCCCGAGACCAGCCGGCAGCGGCAGACCCCGCAAATCCCGTCTGAGCATTTCACGTCCACATGCACCCCGTTTTCGGCCAGCACATCGGTTGCGGCCTTGTCTGCCGGCACGGTGAACGCGCGCCCGTCCGAAAGGCGCAGGGTAAAGGGATGGTTCGTGTACTCCGGCATCTCGGGCACCGAGAAATGTTCCAGATGCCGCGCCTCTTCCGGCCAATCCGCCGCCTCGGCCGCCGCGATCACCGCGTCCATGTAACGGTCGGGCCCGCAGGTGTAGACGTGCCAACCGGGCCTGTAGCCGGACATCAGCCTGCCGAGGTCTGCTCGCGTGCCTTCGTCACTGACGTGCAGGCTGACCCGGTCGGCCCAGGGAAAGCCCACGATGTCTTTCATGTAACCTGCCGCCGCGCGTGTCGGGACCGAATAATGCAGCGCGAAGTCGCGGCCCAGCGCGTGCAGGCGGTGGGCGAAGGCGATCATAGGCGTCACTCCGATGCCGCCGCCCATCAGCAGCACCCTGTCGGCGTCCTCGACCAACTCGAAATGGTTGATCGGCTTGGAAATGAAAACCTTGCGCCCCGGCGTGAAGATCCGGTGCATCAGTTTCGATCCGCCGCGTCCTGCCTCCTCGCGCAGCACCCCGATCTGGTAACGCGATCGGTCCGCCGGATCGCCCGACATCGAATATTGCCGCAGGAACTCGGGCGCCACCACGATGTCGAGATGCGCCCCCGCCGTCCACTCCGGCAATTCGCCACCGTCAAGCGCCGCAAGTTCGTACTTGGTGATGTCGTCCGAAATCCGCTCGGCCTTGACCGCCTCGACCCGGATCACCGGCGCATCGCCGGGCACTCGGTACACATGCGGCGGCGCGTCACCCCGCGCCAGCTTCAGCTTGTACTCCTCGGCGGTGACCATCGCCTGATAGGCCTCGATCCCCGCCTCGCGGTCCATCGGGAACGGGTAGGGCCAGGGATGCGGCGCCAGCGGCGCCGGATAGACCGCCAGCGTCTGGTCCTCGTAGCGCAGGTCAAGGTCGGTCTGCAGATCGCGCCGGTTCAGCGGATGACGCGAGGGGCGATAGCCGCCGTCCTCCTGCAATTCGATATCCCACCACCATTTCTTGACGTCGTTCAGCCCGCCGCGTCCGGCCATGTCGTCGAGCTTGGCCAGCGGCCGCGCAAGCGCCGGCAGGTTGGAGGCCGCCCAGCGGAACGGCGCCTCGGAGAACAACCCTTCCAGGTTCCAAGGGCAGGTCTTCATGCAGCGCCCGCACATCGCGCCGCCGGGCGTGGTGATCCGGTAGGTGGCGCATTTCTGACTGTCGGATTTCCAGATCTCATAGCCGTTGAACATCAGCTTGGGTCCGGCGGTGATCGCCCCC
Organism: Litorisediminivivens sp. KMU-197; assembly: GCF_056858395.1. Taxonomy (NCBI): domain Bacteria; kingdom Pseudomonadati; phylum Pseudomonadota; class Alphaproteobacteria; order Rhodobacterales; family Paracoccaceae; genus Litorisediminivivens; species Litorisediminivivens sp. KMU-197. The sequence continues at coordinate 83,065 of NZ_JBXEQG010000003.1, forward strand.
GAGGGGCATTCGCGGGCGCATTTGTTGCAAGCCTCGCAGAAGCTTTGCAGGCCGAAGTCGATCGGCTTGTCGTGCGCCACCGGCATGGTCGTCGTCACCACGCCGGATTTCAGCCGCGGCCCGAGATAGGGGTTCAGGATCACCTCGCCTATGCGGCTGACCTCGCCCAGCCCGGAAAGCAGCAGCAGCGGCGGTTGCAATACCTCGCCGTCCATCACCGTATGCGCCTTGGCCGGGTAGCCGAGATTGCGGATCTGCTTGGCCATGACCCCGCCCAGCAGCGAAAAGCGCAGGTAGGCGCGCATCGACTGCGCGACCGAGATCCAGTCGTCGCCCGACGCGCCCTCCATCGTCTCGAAGCCCTGATCGACGATCATGCTGACCGCCTGATCGTGCGGCGGATCAATCGGCGCGCCGGTGGCGTCGTGGCTGTACCACGTCCAGTCCGGACAGCGCGAGATGCCGACCGCGTCGATGCCCAGGAAATAGCTCGCCGCCTTGACGTTGGCCGCATTGCGCCGGGCATCCGTGGGGCGTGGCCCCTCAGGCTCCGCCTCGCCGTCCTGGATCAGCACGAAGGCGCCAAGCGCCCGGCGCTGGGCGAAAGACGGCGCCGATTTGCGCACGTAGTGCCCGCCCTTGGTGGCCTCCTGCAACGGCTTGCCCATGTCGCCGAACTGCGCCCGCGCGAACATGTCGGCGCGCTTCGGCACCCGCGCCACGTTGGCCTCGTCTATAAAGGTGGTGGGGTCGTCCACCCGTTTCAGTCGTTCAAAGGGGTGCGGGCCCTGCGCGAAGTCGCGCTTGGCAAAGGGGTCGCGGTTCAGCGCAGACTTGGCATGTCCATGGCCCAGCCACCAGCCGGGGCGGAACAGCGGCTGTTCCTCTGCCAAGGGTTCGTCGGCGGCCAGTTCCAGCGTGCAGGTCACCGCCGCCAGCCCGAAGCTGCGGCCGACGTAGGGCGCGGTCAGGTGATCGTCGGCGGCCAGGCACAGCCCGGCGGCCACTGCCAGCCGGTGCAGGCAGACATCCGAGGCGGTGGCGGAATGCGCCTTGGCGTCCCAGCCCAGCAGGCGGATGTAGTTGGCAATCACGCAGGCGGTTTCGTTGGCGCGCAACGCGCCGCGGTGGGCGGCGGCATCCGTCAGCCAGTCGGTGCCCGGCTCGCCGCGGCGCGGGTCGCGCGGGTTGTCGTACAGATAGACGACGGCGTGGCTGTGGCCGTCGACGCTGCTGGGCGGCGCCTCCATGCTGTCCTTAAGGTCGGCCATGATGACGTCGATGCCCGAAGCCAGCGTCTTGGTCTGCCGCGTGCGCAGATCCTCGGCAAGGCGGTCGATGTCGGGGTTGGCGCGCGGTTCATGCAGATGCATGTCGGGCGTCAGGCGGCAGATGCCCACCATCGCGGCGTCATTGAAATAGCCGAAGGCTTTCAGGTGGTTGGCGCGGTCCTCGGGATCTTCGGGTATCTCAGACCGGACCTTGTTCACCAGCCCGTCGCGGATCGCATCCAGCATCGCCTGGTATTCGCCCATGGCATTGACGATGTTTTCGGGGGTGTCAGGGCGGTTGAAGGAAAGTTGCGCCATCGGCGGCACGGCCGAGAGGTCGGCGCTGTCCCCGCGCCGCAACCGCTCGAGCGGGTAGGGACCGAGGTGTACCGGCCGCTTCCTGTCCGAGAAAAATCTGAACCCCATGTCACTCCTCCCGGCGGCGATAGGGACACCGGCAGGAAGCGGAGGTCAAGGTGCGGTGCGCGAAATCACGCATCCTACGCCAGCTGCGCCCGGATCGCCCCGTGCAGGGCCGGGTTGGCGGTGAGGATACCGGGGCTTTGTGGCGTGGGCGTGTTGAACGCAAGCGGCGAGCCGTCGGCGGCGGTGGCCAGCGCGCCGGCCTCCTCGGCGATCAGGGCCCCCGCGGCGATGTCCCAGTGCCAGGTCGGGCGCAGGGTCAGCATGGCGTCGAAGCGGCCCTGTGCGATCAGCGCCATGCGATAGGCCAGCGAGGGGCGGAACTGGCGCGAGACCTCGGGCGGACGGCCCTTCCAGTGACCGGGTTGCAGCGTGACCTTGGGCGCCATCATGGTAGCGCCGGCAAGATCTGCCCGGTCCCCCGTGGTGATCGGATTGCCGTTCAGGGTCGCCCCGCCGCCACGTTCCGCGGCAAAGGTCCGCTCGCGCGCCGGCAGGTGGATCACGGCGGCAGTGACCGTGCCTCGGGTGGCAATCGCCAGCGAATGCGCCCAGGTGCCGGAACCTTCGATGAAGCTGCGGGTGCCGTCGATCGGATCGACGATGAACACCTGCGCGCGCTGCAACCGGTCGGGGGTGTCGGGGGTTTCCTCGCTCAGCCAGCCGTACCCGGGCCGGGCGGTGCGCAGGATGTCGTGCAGCACGTCGTTGACGGCGAAATCGGCCTCTGTCACCGGGCCGAGGCCGGGCTTGTCCCAGGCTTTCGCGGTGGGGCCGGTAAAGGTCAGCGCGGTTTCGCCCGCCGCCCGCGCCGCCCGCAGCAGGAGCTCGAGGTCAGTTTCCGGCAAGGGTCATGCCTTCGACCAGCAGCGAGGGGACGACACGCGACAGGTACGTCCGCGCGTCGTTGGCCGGGATGATCCGGCGCAGCATGTCGCGCAGGTTGCCGGCGATGGTGACTTCGTTCACCGCATGGGTGATCTGACCGTTCTCGATCCAGAGGCCGGACGCTCCGCGGGAATAATCGCCGGCGTTGGGGTTGATGGTCGAACCGATGAGCGAGGTCACCAGCAGCCCGGTGCCCATGTCGGCAATCAGATCGGCGCGGGTCTTGTCGCCCTGGGTCAGCGCGATGTTCCAGTTCGACGGATGCGGCGGGGCCGAGGTGCCGCGCACGGCGTTGGCCGTGCTCTCCATCCCCAGCTTGCGCGCGGTGGCGAGGTCGAGCGTCCAGCCGGTCAGCACGCCCTTGTCGACAATGGCACGACGTTTGGTCGGCAGCCCCTCGGCATCGAACGGACGCGAGGCGGCGGCGCGGGGGCGGTGCGGATCCTCGATCAGGCTGAGCGCCTCGGGTAGCACCGGCTGACCCAGCGCATCACGCAGGAACGACGCGCCACGGGCAACGGCGGTGCCGGAGATGGCCGACAGCAGGTGACCCACCAGCGAGGCCGAAATGCGCTCGTCGAAGAGCACCGGGTAGGCGCCCGTCGGCGGCTTCTTCGGGTTCAACCGTTCCACGGCGCGTCTGCCCGCGGTCTCGCCGATCTCCTGTGCCGGGCGCAGGTCGGCGGCGAAGGTGCGGCTGTCGCCGTCGTAGTCGCGCTCCATTCCAAGGCCTTCGCCGGCGATGGCGACACAGGACACCGACGTGCCGGTGCGGCGGTAGCCGCCGGAAAAGCCATTGCTGCCGGCAATGTGGACGTGACGCGCGGAATAGCTGGCCGAGGCGGATTGCACCTGCGTGACGCCGTTCACTGATCGCGCGGCGGCCTCGGCCGCTTCGGCCTGCGCCTGCAATGCGGCCGGGTCCGGCTCGGGCGCGGGGTCGTGAAGCTCCAGCGCCTCAGCCGACTGGTCGCGCGCCAGTTGGTCTGGATCGGCAAGGCCCACGTGCGGATCCTCGGGCGCCTCGCGCGCCATGGCGACGGCGCGTTGAGCCATGGCCTCCATGGTCTCGAGGCGGGTGTCGGAGGCCGAGACGTTGGCCTGCCGCCGCCCGATCAGCACGCGCAGCCCGATGTCGGTCGCCTCTGAGCGTTCGGCTTGTTCCAGCGTTCCGGCGCGCACGTCGATGTCCAGCGCGGTGCCGGTCATGGCGATTGCGTCGGCGGCCTCGGCGCCGGCGGCGCGGGCGGCGTCAAGCAGCCTCTGGGTCAGGTCCTTGGGATCATGCGGCATGGGGGCTCTCCTGTTGCCGTGACAGGTAGAGCCCGCGCGGCCAAGGTGCAAGGTGCCGGCCAGGGGAGATGGGTGAAACCACCCATCCTACGCAGTGGTCTCGATGAAGGTGGGCTGATGGCCGACAGGGAAATTCACCGAACGGGCGATGAAGCAGACCTCGGGGATCCGATGGTGCAGCGCAAGCGCGCAGTCCGGATCGGTGCCTTGCAGAACCGTGATCCGGGGGCGCAGGGTGGCCGAGACGAAGCGGCCTGCGCCCGAGGCATCGATCTCGCCCGTGGCCACGGGATCGTCGGTATAGGCCAGCACGCGGATGCCGGCATCGCTGGCCAGGTGCAGATACCACAGCATGTGGCAGGCCGAGAGCGCCGAGAGCAGCAGGTCTTCGGGGTTCATCAGCCCCGGATCGCCGCCCAGCAGCGGATCGTTCGAGCACTGCACCACCGGCTTGCCCGGCACCGCGATGTCCCACGTCCGGTCATAGGCCCGATAGGCGCTGGTGCCGGTGCCGCGGTTGCCGGTCCAGGTGATGTGGCTGGTGTAGCTGTGCGATGCCATCGTCTTGTGCTCCCCGTCTGCATCTATCAGCGCCGGGACCGGCCCGGTCGGCAAGGAAAAAGGTGCGCACAGCCCTCGTCTCGCGTCACCCGAGGCTTGATTCAAGGCGCCGCTCCGGCGCATGACGGGGACAGCCGCGACCGCACCGGAGGACCTTCATGGCGCAAGCGACACTGGAACCGCGCAAGACACCCCGTCAGCCGCGCAGCCGCAAGACCTGCGACGCGATCCTGCGGGCGGCGGGCGATGTCCTCGCCCGCGACGGTCTGCGGGGGCTCAACACCAATCACGTCGCGCGCCGGGCGGGGGTGTCGATCGGCTCGCTCTACCAGTATTTCCCGAACAAGCAGTCCATCGTGGTGGCGCTGATCTCGGCCCGGCGCGCGGCGCTGCTCGACGCGATGGAGCAGGCCGCCGCGGCCGCCGGCTCCGCCGGGCTGCTCGAGGTCCTGCGCGATATGGTCAAGGTCCGGCTTGAGCATCATTTCCGTGATCCGGCACTGTCCGCAGCGCTGGAGCGGGCCGAGGCGGAACTGCCCGAAGACCGCGCGCTGGTTCAGCAAAGGGCACAGGTGCCGGCGCAGGTGGTCGCGGTGCTGGCAGAGTTCTACGTCGATGACCCGGAGACCGTCGCGCGCGACGTGCTGGCCATTGCAGAAGGCATGGCGCGGGCGGCCGTCGCGGCGGGTGAGGGCGATGCCGGCGCCCTGTGCGGCCGGGTCGACCGGGCCGTTCTGGGCTATCTGGCGGAAGTCGTGACGGACTAGGCCGCTGGCCTTCGGCACTGCGGTCCCGGCCTGTAACTGACCCTGAGGCCCCGGATCAGGTCCGGGGCGGCATCAGGACAGCGGCCGAAACCCCGGCAGGGGTCATGAAACCGCCCGCTCCGCCCCCTTGGAAATCGCCTCGCGCAGCTTCTTCTCCAGCGCCTTCTGCTTGGCCGCCGAATGGAACTTCAGCCCGAACATGTCCTTGACGTAGAAGCTGTCCACCACCTGTTCGCCATAGGTCGCGATCACCGCGGACGAGATGTAGACGTTGGCATTGGCCAGTGTCCGCGTCAGATCGTAAAGCAGGCCGGGCCGGTCCCGCGTATCGACCTCGATGATCGTGTAGATCTCGGACCCGTCGTTGTCGAAGGTGATATGCGTCGGCACCCTAAAGGCGCGCTCGCGCTTCTTGATCTTGTCGCGCGACTTGATCGCCTCGCCGGTCACCACCTCGCCCATCAGCGTCTTGTGGATCATGGTCCGCATCCGCGGCAGCTTACCGGCCTCATAGGGCGAACCGTCTGCGTCCTGCACCCAGAAGGCGGCGGTGGCGAACCCGTCCTTGGTGGTAAAGGTGCGCGCGTCCACCACGTTGGCCCCGACAAGCGACAGCGCCCCGCACATCCGGCTGAAGATGCCGGGATGGTCGGCCATGGCAAAGCAGACACGGGTGGCGTCGCGGTCTTCGTCCACCGACAGGTCGATGGCAATCTCGTCGTCCTTGAGCCCGCGCAGCAATTCGGCAAAGACCACATGCGCGGTGACATGCAGCCCCTGCCAATAGGGCGGATAATGCCGCCCGGTTTCGACCCGCACATCCTTCTTCGGCCAGTCGCGCAGCGCCTTGCGTAGCAGTTTCTTGGCCTCGGTGCCGCGGTTCTCGCGGTTAAGCGCCTCCATCCCGTCCTCAAGCGCGCGCCTTGTCTGGCGATAGAGCGCGCGGATCAGAACGGCCTTCCAGTTGTTCCAGGTTCCCGGCCCCACGCCGCGAATGTCGCAGACCGTCAGCACGCACAGCAGGTCCAGCCGCTCCACCGTCTTCACTGCCTTGGCAAAGTCGCGCACCGTGCGCGGATCTGCAATGTCGCGTTTCTGCGCCATGTCGGACATCAGCAGGTGATAGCGCACCAGCCATTCGACGGTCTCGCTGTCGCGGCGGTTCAGCCCCAGCCGAGGTGCCACGGTGCGAGCGATGCGGGCGCCGAGGATCGAATGGTCCTCGGTCCGTCCCTTGCCGAGGTCGTGCAGCAGCAGCGCCACGTAAAGCACCTTGCGGTCCAGCCCGGTCTCGATGATCTCGGTCGAGACCGGCAGCTCCTCGCCCAGTTCGCCGCGCTCGATCTCGGCCAGGTGGTGGATCACCTGAATGGTGTGTTCGTCGACCGTGTAGTGATGGTACATGTTGAACTGCATCATCGCCACGATCGGCTCGAATTCAGGGATGAAGGCAGCCAGAACGCCGGTCTCGTTCATCCGGCGCAGGGCGCGTTCCGGGTTGCCGTGTTTCAGCAGCAGATCAAGGAACTGTTGCGCCGCCGCCGGGTCGCGGCGCATGTCGTCGTCAATCAGGTGCAGGTTGGCTTTCACCAGCCGCATGGCGTCGGGGTGGATCAGCAGATCGGTGCGCAGCGCTTCCTCGAACAGCCGCAAGAGATTCAGCTTGTCGGACAGGAAGACGGCGTCGTCGGTGATCGCCAACCGGCCGTTCAGCACCTCGTAGTTGCTCTTCAGCCGGATGCGCACGGTCTTGGCCTGCCGCAACAGGCGCTCCAGCAGTGCCGGGCCCTTGGTGTGATCAGCCTCCAGCGCGGTCAGGAAGATGCGGGTCAGGTCGCCGACTTCGGTGGCCTGCAGGAAGTAATCCTGCATGAAGTGCTCGACCGCGCGGCGCCCGCCCTTGTCGGTATAACCCATGCGCTCGGCCACCTCGACCTGAAGGTCGAAGGTCAGTTGCTCCTGCGGCCGTCCCGCCACCAGATGCAGATGGCAGCGCGTCGCCCAAAGGAAGTTCTCGGCGGTCACGAAGCTTTCGTATTCCTCGGGCCGGAACACGCCCAGCGGCACCAGGTCGCTGGAATGGTCGACATGGTGGACATACTTGGCGATCCAGTAAAGCGATTGCAGGTCGCGCAGCCCGCCCTTGCCCTCCTTGACGTTGGGCTCGACCATGTAGCGCTGGCCGCCCTGCTTTTCGTGCCGGGCGTCGCGCTCTTCCAGCTTGGCCTCCACGAACTCGCGCTCGCTGCCGGTGAAAAGCTCCTTCGCCAGCCGCTTGTCGAAGTCCGCCGCCAGCTTGATGTCACCGGCCAGCAGGCGGTGCTCCAGCAGGGCGGTGCGGATGGTGAAATCCTCGCCTCCAAGCCGCAGGCAGTCGCGGATGGTGCGCGACGAATGCCCGACCTTGAGCCGCAGGTCCCAGAGGACATAGAGCATCGATTCAATGACGCTTTCGGCCCAGGGCGTGATCTTGTGCGGCGTCAGGAACAGCAGGTCGACATCGGAATGCGGCGCCATCTCGCCCCGGCCGTAGCCGCCCACCGCGATCAGCGCCAGCTTCTCGCCCCGCGTCGGGTTGGACAGCGGATGCAGGACCTCCACGGCGACGCGCCATGCGGTCAGCACCAACTGGTCGGTCAGCCAGGTGTAGGATCGTTTCGCGGCCTCGGCGGCCAGCGGCTTGGCGCGCAGCGCCTCGGCGATGACCGCCATGCCGGCTTTGCGGGCCTCCAGCAGTTGCGCCACCAGCGCCTTGCGGAAGTCCGAGGATGAGCCGCCGTCATATCCGGCGATCAGGGGCTCGACCGCGGCGCCATCGAAGATGCGCGCCGCGGGACAGATCAGGACGTCGTCGATTGCAAAGGTTGCAGTCTGGTCAGAAACCGGCTCGGCCGAAACGGGTCGGGGCTGGGTCAAGGATCACCACCTTCTTGCCGCGTATCGTGGCCACCGCCAGGGCACGCTCGTTGGTCCCGTCAGACCGCAGCCGGAACACGCCGCCTGTGCCCTGGAACCCTGCGGCCTGCGTCAGGGCGCCCGCGGTCAGGGCATCTGACTTGCCTTGTGCCACAAGCGCGCCAATGGCTGCAATCCCGTCATAGGCCAGACCGGCCAGCGGGTGGGGCGATGCGCCGTAGGCCGACTGATAGCGGCTCCTGAAGCTGGCATCGCGGTTGGTGTCGGGCATGGTGAACCAGCCGCCCTGCAGTCCGGCAAGTTCCAGCGTCTGCGGCGGCGAGTCCCAGCGGCTGAGGCCCATGTACTGCGTGCTCGCGGGGTCGACGCCGTTCTCGGGCAGAAGCTGCGCCAGAAGCGGCAAGGCCCCGGCGGCGTTCGAGGTCAGGAAGACCGCGTCGGACTGCTGTGCTGCCGCCGCGATCCGCGGCATGGCGTTGATCACGCCCTGCTGCGAGAAGTCGAAGCTCTCGGTGGCCATCACCTGGATACCGTTGCCGCCCGCCGCGGCCTCGATCGCCGCCTTGCCGAACTGGCCTTCGACGTTGTTAGGATAGACCACGGTGACAGAGCTCTTGCCGTTCTGGCGGGCATAACCCAGCAGACGGTTGGCGGTGTTGCGGAAGGTCGATCCAAGGATGAAGACGTTGCCACCCGCGATCGACGGGTTGTTCGAAAAGCTCAGCACATTGACGTTGTCGTCGGCCACCTGCACGCCCACGGCGTTCGCCGCTTCGCCGAACAGCGGCCCGAGGATGATCTTGGCGCCCGCGTCGACGGCCTTCTGCGCCTGCGATGCCGCGGTCGCGGCGTTGCCGCCGGTGTCATAGACCCGCAGGTCGATTTCCGCCCCGTCCAGATCGGCAATCGCCAGCTTGGCGGCATTCTCCAGCGCGCGGGCCACGGCGCCTGCGCCGGAATCGCTTTTGGGCACCAAGAGCGCCACCGGCACCGGTTGCGCGGTGTTGATCCGCTGGCCCGTGCCGCCGCCACTGCCGGCCAATTGGATGGGTTCGCAGGCGGCCAGCGCGGCGATGCCGAAAGCACCGGCTGCAATGCGGCCAAGACGCGGCAAACGCAACCGCTTGCGGGCGGCGGACAAAACGGCAAACATGGGCTGTCTCACTTCTCGGTTGGACGGCGCGGCCTGAACCACGCGGATTACGGGTGTGACGGGGTACTAGGTGTCGGCGGGATAATAGTCACGAAGAGAGGCGGGTCCAGTGGGTAATCCGAATCAAGGCCATAACTGGCAGAGAGACGCCCGTGCGGTACCGCCCGGATTGCATTTCGTCGCGGTGCCGATCGGCAATGCGCGCGACATCACGCTGCGCGCGCTTGACCTGCTGGCCGGTGCCGATGTGCTCGCGGCCGAAGACACCCGGTCACTGCGCCGCCTGATGGAGCTGCACGGCGTGGCGCTGGAGGGCCGGCAGATCCGCGCCTATCACGAACACAACGGCGATGCGGTGCGCCCCGGGCTGATTCAGGCATTGGCAGAAGGACAGTCGGTGGCTTACGCCTCCGAAGCCGGGACGCCGCTCATTTCGGACCCCGGGTTCGATCTTGCCCGCGTGGCCGCCGCCGAAGGGCACAGGGTCATGGCCGCCCCCGGCGCCTCGGCGGTGCTGGCGGCACTCAATGTGGCCGGCCTGCCCACCGACCGGTTCTTCTTCGCCGGGTTCCTGCCGTCGTCGTCCTCGGCACGCAAAAAGGCGCTGACCGAACTGGCCGGGGTGCCGGCGACGCTGGTATTCTACGAATCGCCGCGCCGGGTTGCCGCGATGCTGGCCGACGCCGCCGAGGTGCTCGGAGACCGCCCTGCCGCCACCTGCCGCGAGTTGACGAAGAAGTTCGAAGAGGTGGTCCGCGCGCCGCTAGGCGAGCTTGCGCAGAGCATCTCGGAGCGCGATCCCAAGGGCGAATTCGTCGTCGTCATCGGCAAGGGGGCCGCGCCGGAAGACGCTGATGAGGATATCGAGACCGCCCTGCGCAAGGCGCTTGAAACCATGTCGGTGCGCGACGCCGCCGAGGTTGTCGCCGCGGCCTTCGGGCAAAAGAAACGTTTCGTTTACCAAATGGCTCTAGAACTGGCGAAGGACTGATTTCGCAGGATCACGCCATGTCGCTCGGTTTCGCACATGCCCCGGACGTCCGTGCCCGTCGTGGCCGTCGCAACAACCTCGCCGGCGCTTCTGCCGAGGATGCGGTCGAACGCCACTACGTGGCCGCCGGTCAGCGCACCCTTGCCCGCCGATGGCGCGGCCAGGGCGGTGAAATCGACCTGATCCTGCAGGATACCGACGGCACCTATGTCTTCGTCGAGGTCAAGAAAGCCGGCTCATTCGACAATGCGCTGGCCCGGATCACCCCGCGCCAGATCGCCCGCATCCACGCCACCGCCGAGGAATTTATCGGGCAGTGCCCCAACGGCGCGCTCAGCGATGTCCGCTTCGACGCCGCCCTGATGGATGCCAGCGGACAGGTGCAGATCCTCCAAGGTGCCTTGATGGGCTACTGACCGCACTGCCATTGCACCCCGTTCCGCCTTGCGCCATGTAAGGACCAGACACCAGCGCAGGGGCAGGCCCATGAAGATCGCCTTTCAGATGGACCCGATAGGGGCCGTCGACATCAACGCCGACTCAACTTTCCGTCTGGCCGAGGAAGCGCAGGCGCGCGGGCATGAGCTGTTCTACTACGTGCCCGACAAACTGGCGTATCAGGAAGGCCGGATCACCGCCTGCGGACAGGACCTGCGGGTCAAGCGGGTGCAGGGCGATCACGCCCAACTGGGCGAGATGCGCGAGGTCGACCTTGCCGAATTCGATGTCGTCTGGCTGCGTCAGGACCCGCCCTTCGACATGGCCTATATCACCTACACCCATCTGCTGGACCGGCTGAAGGACACCACGCTGGTGGTCAACGATCCGTTCTGGGTCCGCAATTACCCCGAGAAACTGCTGGTCCTCGACTTCCCCGACCTCACGCCGCCCACCGCCGTCGCCCGTGATCTGCAGACCCTGCGCAACTTCCGGGACCGGCACGGCGACATCATCCTCAAACCGCTCTACGGCAACGGCGGCGCAGGGGTCTTCAAGCTGACCCAGGCCGACGGCAACCTTGCCTCGTTGCACGAACTGTTCACCGGGTTCTCGCGCGAGCCGCTGATCGTGCAGAAATTCCTGCCCGCCGTGTCCAGCGGCGACAAGCGGGTGATCCTCGTCGACGGAGAGCCGGTCGGCGCCATCAACCGGGTGCCCGCCAAGGGTGAAACCCGGTCCAACATGCATGTCGGCGGGCGCCCCGAGAAAACCGATCTCACCGAACGCGACCGCGAGATCTGCGCCCGCATCGGCCCGCTGCTGCGCGAGAAGGGGCAGGTGTTCGTCGGCATCGACGTGATCGGCGACTGGCTGACCGAGATCAACGTCACCTCGCCCACCGGCATCCAGGAACTCGAGCGCTTTGACGGCATCAATGTCGCCGCGAAGATCTGGGAGGCCATCGAGGCCAAACGCAAGTGAGCCTGATCCGCCGCCCCCTCAATGCCTGGCTGCGCGCTGTCGAACGCGGGCGCATGGCCCGCGCCCGCACGCCCGAGCAGCTGCGCCGCCCGTTCGAAACCAACGCCCGCCTGTTCTTCTGGCCGCCGCGCGGCAGCCGGTTCATCGAGGCCGAGGTGGCCGGACGCCCCGCCACATGGGTCAACGACGGTCCGGAGGGGCCGCTGATCCTCTACCTGCACGGCGGCGGCTATGTCTTCGGCTCGCCCCGCACCCACCGCGCCATGCTGGCCCACCTGTCACGGCTGACCGGCTGCCCGGCGCTGCTGCCCAATTACCGCAAGGCGCCCGAACATGCCTTTCCCGCTGCGGTCGAGGATGCGCTGGCGGTCTACGAAAAAGTCGCGGACCATCCCGGCGGCGTGATCCTCGGCGGCGACAGCGCCGGCGGCGGTCTGGCGCTGGCCTTGCTGGCCGAGATCCTGCGCCGCGGGCTGCGGGTGCCGCTTGGCCTCTTTGCCTTTTCGGCGCTGACCGACATGACCTATTCCGGCGACAGCATCATCGGCAACGCCGCGTCCGAGGTGATCCTGCCAGCCGATCGCTGCCAAGAGGTGGCCGACATGTTCCTTCAGGGCGCCGATGCCAACGACCCCCGCGCCTCGCCGCTGTTTGCGGTCTATCCCGCCGCGCCGCCCGTCTGGCTGGTTGCCTCCGACAGCGAGATCCTGCTCGACGACACCCGGCGGATGACCGAACGGCTCCGCGCGCAGGGCAATGACGTGACCGAGGTCATCGCGCACGATCTGCCGCACGTCTGGCCAATCCTGCACAGCCTCCTGCCCGAAGCCCGCGCGACCCTGCGCGAGCTGGCCATATGGATCAGGTGTCTTTCGCGCCCATCAGCCGATAGCTGAGCGCTTCGGCCACGTGCGGCCGACGGATGTCGCCGGCGCCGTCCAGATCGGCGATGGTCCGCGCTACCCGCAGAACCCGGTGATAGCCGCGCGCGGTCAGTCCGAACCGGTCGGCGGCCTTCAGCAGCAATTCGCGTCCCTCCGGGTCCGGTGTCGCGAAGGCCTCCAGCGCGTTGCCCTGGATGTCCGCGTTGACGCGGGTGCGTGGCATCTCGACGTAGCGGGCCTCCTGCACCTGTCGGGCGGTTTCGACCCGGGCCGCCACCTCGGCCGAGGTCTCGCCGTTTTCAGGCAGGTCGAGGTCCGCGAAACTGACGGGCGGCACGTCGACGCGCAGGTCGAAACGGTCCATCAGCGGGCCGGAGATGCGGCCCATGTATTCCTCGCCACAGGCGGGAACGCGGGCGCAGGCGCGCGTAGGGTCGGGCAGGTAGCCGCATTTGCACGGGTTCGCGGCGGCGACCAGCATGAAGCGGCAGGGATACCGGATGTGGGCATTGGCGCGGGCGACCATGACCTCTCCGGTCTCGATCGGCTGGCGCAGGGTTTCCAGCACCATGCGCGGAAACTCGGGGAACTCGTCCATGAAAAGCACGCCATTGTGCGCAAGGCTGATTTCGCCCGGCTTGGCGCCCCGCCCGCCGCCGACGATGGCGGCCATCGAGGCTGTGTGATGCGGCTCGCGGAACGGTCGCGCGCGCGAGATGCCGCCTTCGTCGAGCAGCCCGGCCAGCGAATGGATCATCGAGGTCTCCAAGGCCTCGGCGGCGGTCAGGTCGGGCAGGATAGTGGGCAGGCGCGCGGCAAGCATGGACTTGCCAGAGCCGGGCGTGCCGACCATCAGCAGGTGGTGGCGCCCGGCCGCGGCAATCTCGAGCGCGCGCTTGGCCCGCTCCTGCCCGCGCACGTCCCGCAGGTCCCGGTCGGCCGGCGCCGGGCGAACCTCGCCGGGCTCGGCCGGGGGCAGCGGCGACTGGCCGGTGAAATGGCGCACCACGTCTGACAGTGTCGCGGCGCCCAGCACCTCGGTCGCGCCGACCCAGGCCGCTTCGGGGCCGGAGGCGCTGGGGCAGAGCAGGGCGCGGTCATGCTCGGCCGCGGTCATCGCCGCAGGAAGGGCACCAATCACCGGGACAAGACCGCCGTCGAGCGACAGCTCCCCCAAAGCCACGATCCGCCCGACCTCGTCCTCCGGGATGATTTCCAGCACCGCCAGCAGGCCCAGCGCGATCGGCAGATCGAAGTGAGAGCCTTCCTTGGGCAGATCGGCGGGCGACAGGTTGACGGTGATGCGCTTGGACGGAAGGGCGATGGACATCGCGGTCAGCGCCGTGCGCACCCGGTCGCGGGCCTCCGAAACCGCCTTGTCAGGCAGGCCCACGATGGAAAAGGCGGGCATCCCGGCAGTGACCGCGCATTGCACCTCGACCGGGCGGGCGGTGACGCCTTCGAAGGCGACGGTGTAGGCGCGGGAAACCATCGGGCCGCTGCTCCGGTCAGGACGTGTTAACCAGTATTGGCGAGCGAGAGGTTGAGGAAAGGTTAACGGCAACCACAGGACGGAGGCACAGCGCCCGTCCTACCCGTCCACCATCGCCATGAAGGGCGGCCAGACGGTTGGGTCGGCCACGGTCTTGTCACGGCAGAACGCGTTGCAGAAGCCCCACGTCCGGCCACGAAACGTCATCATGTGTGTGACCGGCTTGCCGGAGTTGGGGCAGGTGGCGTTCTCGGCCGGTCCGTCGCATCGACTGGCCGGTTCCGGCTGAGGTCCGGGCCATGGGCGCGTGGCATGGGGCTTGGCGTATCGTGCAAGCGTCTCGCCTGACACAAGCCCCATGGCGCGCCAGCGCCGGAAGGCGTGATCGGACAGGTGCCGCGCGACATAGGCGCCGGCCTCGGGTCCGACCGGCAACCCATAGCCGGCAATGCGTGCCGCCACCGGGGCAAAGAAGGCGTCGGCCGCCGAATAGTCACCGCAGAGCCACGGCCCACCGGACTGCGCCTGCGCGAAATTCCAGAGTTCCTCGATCCGGTTGAGGTCGTCCCGCAAGGCCGCGCTGACCGGCACATCGCGATAGGCCGTGCGCAGGTTCATCGGGCACTCGTCGCGCAATACGCCGAAGCCAGAGTGCATTTCGGCGCTCAGTGAACGGGCCGTTGCGCGCAGCGCGGGGTCTGTCGGCCAAAGTCCCACATCGGGGTGCAGATCGGCCAGTTCTTCGGCCAAGGCCAACGAGTCCCATACAAATCCGCCACTTTTCAGCGACGCGGCGGGAACCGTTCGGGCCGGAGACTGTTGTACCTGTGTACGGACAGAGGACTTAACGTGAAAATCGACACGGGCAACCCGGCACTCAATTCCAAATCGTTTATAAAGCAGCCAGCCGCGCAGCGACCAGCTGGAATAGGCGTAATCGCCGATATGCAGAATATTCGTCATGTGCAGACGGTAGGCGCCCTTGCAACCCCTGTCCAACGCGCTTTGGTGGCCCCCCGCATCAGCAAACGTGATCAGTCGTGAGCATGCTGACCAGCCACATCCATAGTACGCTGTCGACCCGGACCGGCCCCGGTCGTGTCAGCAGCGAAGTCATAGACGACCGCCTACAAAACGGGATTTGACCATGGCCCTTGACGCATTCGACGACCGACGCCTCTCCCGCGCAGCGATGAAGGCCGAACTGCTGGACGCAGAGACCGAACGCGCCCTCGCTTACGCGTGGCGCGACCATCGGGATGAAGAGGCCCTGCACCGGATGATTACCGCTTACATGCGGCTGGCGATCTCGATGGCCGCCAAGTTCCGACGGTACGGGGCCCCGATGAACGATCTCATCCAGGAGGCCGGTCTCGGGCTGATGAAGGCCGCCGACAAATTTGATCCCGACCGGGGCGTGCGTTTTTCCACCTATGCCGTCTGGTGGATCAAGGCGTCGATCCAGGATTACGTGATGCGCAACTGGTCGATGGTGCGGACCGGTTCGACCTCGTCGCAGAAATCTCTGTTCTTTAATTTGCGCCGGGTGCAGGCGCGGCTTGAGCGCGAGGCGGCGGCCCACGGCGAGACGCTCGACAAGTTCCAGATGCGCCACATGATCGCGACCGAGATCGGCGTGCCGCTGGCGGATGTCGAGATGATGGAAGGCCGCCTGTCGGGTTCGGACTTCTCGCTGAACGCCACCCAATCGGTCGAGGACGAGGGCCGCGAATGGATCGACACCATCGAGGATGAAGGCCCCGGCGCGGCCGAGCAGGTCGAGGACCTGCACGACACCGAGCAACTGCGCACGTGGCTGGTGGTTGCGATGCAGGCGCTGAACGAACGCGAGCGCTTCATCGTGCGCGAACGCAAACTGCGCGATCAGGCGCGGACACTGGAGAGTCTCGGCAACGAGCTTGGGCTGTCCAAGGAGCGGGTGCGCCAGTTGGAGGCCGCGGCCTTCCAGAAGATGCGCAAATCGCTTGAGGGCCAGAGCCGCGAGGTGCATGAATTCCTCGTATGAGGTTCTGGCTGGTCATTCTGGTAACGATTTTTGCCCCGGTCGCCCATGCGGCCGGGGTTTTCGATGTCTACGTGCTGGGCGAGGTGCACGACAATCCCGCGCACCACGAAGAACAGGCCCGCCGGGTGGCCAGGATCGCGCCGGCGGCGCTGGTGCTCGAAATGGTGACGGCCGAAGATGCCGAGGCGGTGACGGCAGAGATGCGCGGCAATCAGGCGGCCCTGCGCGAGGCCCTGCGTTGGTCTCAGCGCGGCTGGCCGGACTTCTCGCTGTATTATCCGATCCTTAAGGCCGCCCCCGATGCAAAAATCTACGGTGCGCTGGTCCCCCGCGAAGCGGCGTCGAAGGCCATCGGCTCCGGCGCGGCGCAAGCCTTCGGCGCGGAGGCCGCGGACTACGGCCTTGCGGAACCCCTGCCTGTGGCCATCCAGCAGGCCCGAGAGGCGCTGCAACTGGCGGCGCACTGCGACGCCCTGCCGCCGGACATGCTGCCGGGCATGGTCGAGGCTCAGCGCCTTCGGGACGCTGCCCTGGCCCGTGCGGTGCTGCGCGCGCTCGATGACACCGAAGGCCCGGTGGCGGTCATCACCGGCAACGGCCACGCCCGCCGCGACTGGGGTCTGCCCTCGGTGCTGGCGCGGGTCGCGCCGCAGGTCAGGGTCCATGCGCTCGGACAGGGCGAGGACGGCGTGCCGCCGGACGGCGCGTTCGATGAGATCGTCTTTGCGCCGGCTGCCCCGCGTGACGATCCCTGCGAGGCCTTCCGCTAGCAGCTGATCCGCCCTTGCGGGTCCGGTCGCAATGGCCGTAGGGTCGGGCGCGATCCTGAACGGAGGCCGGGGATGCTGGCGGGCAAGCGCATACTTCTGATCATCGGCGGCGGCATCGCGGCCTACAAGTGCCTCGACCTGATCCGCCGGTTGCGCGAGCGCGGCGCCACGGTGACGCCGGTGATGACCCGCGCCGCCGAGGAATTCGTGACCCCCTTGAGCGTCTCGGCGCTGGCCGGTGAAGAGGTGCACCGCGACCTCTTCGACCTCACCAAGGAGGCCGAGATGGGCCACATCCAGCTCAGCCGCGTAGCTGATCTGGTGCTGGTGGCGCCGACAACGGCGGACCTGATGGCGAAGATGGCGCAGGGGCTGGCGGGGGATCTTGCCGCGACCCTTCTGATGGCGACCGACACGCCGGTGATGATCGCCCCGGCAATGAACGTGCGCATGTGGCAGCACCCGGCGACCCAGCGCAATCTGGACCTGCTGAAGGGCGATGGCGTCACCGTGGTGGGGCCGAACGACGGCGACATGGCCTGCGGCGAATTCGGACCCGGGCGGTTGTCCGAGGTGCCCGAGATCGTCGCGGCGGTCGAGCGACACTTTACGACAGGGCCCCTCAGCGGCCGGCGCGTGCTGGTGACATCGGGCCCGACGCACGAGCCGATCGACCCGGTGCGCTACATTGCCAACCGATCCTCCGGCGCACAGGGCACCGCGATAGCGCGGGCGCTTTTGGCGCTGGGGGCAGAGGTGGTCTTTGTCACCGGCCCGGCTGCGGTGGCGCCGCCCGACGGGGTGAAACTGCGCCGGGTCGAAACCGCACATCAGATGCTCGAGGCGGTGCAGGCGGCCTTGCCCGTGGATGCAGCGGTGTTCGCGGCGGCGGTGGCCGACTGGCGGATGGCCGAGCAGAGCGAATCGAAGATTAAGAAAACGATGGGCAAATTGCCCATCCTACAGTTCGCCGAGAACCCCGATATCCTGGCCACCGTGGCACAGATGGGCGAGGGCCGGCCACCACTGGTGGTGGGCTTCGCCGCCGAGACCGACGACGTCGTCGACAACGCCACCGCCAAGCGCCAGCGCAAGGGCTGCGACTGGATCGTCGCCAACGATGTCTCGCCCGGAACCGGAATCATGGGCGGCACCGAGAACGCGGTCGTGCTGATCACCGGCGACGGGGCCGAGACATGGCCGCGCATGGACAAGGGCGCGGTGGCGGACCGGCTTGCCGCGCGGCTGGCCGAGGCGCTGGGCTGAGAGGGCGGGAGCCTCCGGCGGGAGTTTTTCTGGCAAGATGAAGGGCGGAGCGTGGTTTCTCTGAAGGTGATGTGGGACGAGGCGGCGGACCGGGGGATCGGGCTGCCCCGATATGAGACCGCGGGCGCGGCGGGGGCCGATTTGCGGGCGAACTTCGCGGGTCGCGGGGCCGCCGTGTTGGCGCCGGGCGAGCGGATGCTGGTGCCGACCGGGCTGCGGCTGTCGGTGCCCGCAGGATACGAGGTGCAGGTGCGGCCGCGCTCGGGGCTCGCGCTGAAACACGGGCTGACGGTGCTGAACGCGCCGGGCACCATCGACAGCGACTATCGTGGGCCGCTCGGGGTGATCGTGATGAACGCAGGCTCCGAGGCTTTCGAGATCGTCCATGGCATGCGCATCGCGCAGATGGTGCTGGCGCCGGTGGTGCAGGCGGAGTTCGCGCTGGTCGACGCGCTGGACGCGACGGCGCGCGGCGATGGCGGCTTCGGCTCCACGGGGCGCGGCTGATGCTGCTGGTCTTGGCACTGGCGGCGGCGATCTGGGGGCTGGGCCGGGTGTTCGGCCTGCCCCGGGCGGCGCGCTGGCCCTTGATCGGGTTGCTCTTCGTGGCGGTGCTGGGCATCCAATTCCTGTTTCCCGAAGGGCACGCCCTGCGCGAAGCCACGGGGGGCGATCCGGCGCTCTGGCTGCTGCTGGCGGGCTTCGTCGCATTGGGGCTGGCCTACCGGCACCTGCTGCGGCGGCTCAAGACAAGGGCCGAGGCACAGGAGAAAGCGCCGGACGTCCCCCCGGATGGCCGCATGTCCGGAACCGAGCTTGAGCGCTACGCCCGCCACATCGTGCTGCGTGAGCTTGGCGGACCGGGCCAGCAGAAGCTGCGCAAGGCGCGGGTGCTGGTAATCGGGGCAGGGGGGCTTGGTGCGCCGGCGCTGCAATACCTCGCGGCGGCCGGCGTGGGCGAGATCGGGGTGATCGACGACGACGTGGTGGAAAACGCCAACCTGCAACGGCAGGTGATCCACGCCGATGCCGACATCGGCTCGCCCAAGGTGTTCTCGGCGCAGGCGGCGATGCAGGCGCAGAACCCCTATGTGACCGTAAAACCCTTTCACCGCCGGCTCGACGCCGACATCGCGCCGGACCTGTTCGCCGGCTACCACGTGGTGCTCGACGGCAGCGACAACTTCGACACCCGCTATCTTGCCAACAGGGTCGCGGCGGCGGCGGGCATCCCGCTGATCTCTGGTGCGCTCAGCCAATGGGAGGGGCAGCTGTCGGTCTTCGATCCGAAACGCGGCACGCCCTGCTACCAGTGCATCTTCCCCAAGGCTCCCGCCGCCGGGCTTGCGCCCTCCTGCGCCGAGGCGGGCGTTCTCGGCCCCTTGCCGGGCGTGGTCGGGGCGATGATGGCGGTCGAGGCGATCAAGGTGCTGACGGGCGCGGGCGCGGCCCTATATGGCGAGATGCTGATTTACGATGCGCTATGGTCCGAAACCCGCAAGATCACCCTGAAGCCGCGCGGCGACTGCCCGGTCTGCGGCCCGAGAGAGGATATCTGACGTGAGTAACCCGTTGCTTGCCCCCTGGTCGGGACCCTTCGGCCTGCCGCCCTTCGCGGAAATAACCGACGATCACTTCGCGCCTGCGCTCGACGCCGCGCTGGCCGAGGATCTGGCCGAGGTCGCACAGGTCGCCGAGAACCCGGAGCCGCCGACCTTCGCCAACACGATCGAAGGGATGATCCGCTGTGGCGAGACGCTGGACCGCGTGGCCTCGGTGTTCTTCAACCTTGCAGGCAGCGACAGCACGCCCCGCCGCGAAGAGCTGATGCGCGACTATTCCCCCCGGCTGGCCGCGCATTCGGCCGAGATCTACGGCAACCGGGCGCTTTATAACCGCATCCGCATCGTATGGGAATTGCGTGACACGCTGGATCTGACCCCGGAACAGGCGCGTGTGCTGTTCCTGCTCCATCGCAGCTTCGTGCGCGCTGGTGCGGCGCTGGATGGCGCCCACGCCGACCGGATGAAGGAAATCAAGCAGCGGCTGGCCAAGCTTGGCACCGCCTTCACCCAGAACCTTCTGGCCGATGAACGCGATTGGCAGCTCAAGCTCTCCGAGGGCGATCTGGAGGGCCTGCCGGGGTTTCTGGTCGCCGCGGCCCGCGCCGCGGGCGAAGAGCGTGAGGCGGGCGGCCCGGTCATCACCCTGTCACGCTCTCTGATCACGCCTTTCCTGCAGGCCTCCCCCCGCCGCGACCTGCGCGAGACCGCCTATCGCGCCTGGGCCGCGCGCGGAGCGAACGGTGGCGAAACCGACAACCGGACGATCGCCGCCGAGATCCTGGCGCTGCGCGAGGAGCGCGCCAACCTGCTGGGCTATGCCGACTTCGCCTCCTACAAGCTCGAGACCGAAATGGCCGGCACCCCCGACAAGGTGCGCGAGCTTCTGATGGCGGTCTGGGGACCGGCCAAGGCGCGGGCCGAGGCCGATGCGCAGGTGTTGGAAGACATGATGCACGCCGAGGGCATCAACGGCGCGCTGGAACCGTGGGACTGGCACCACTACGCTGCCAAACGCCGCCAGGCCGAGCATGATCTGGACGAGGCGGCGCTCAAACCCTACCTGCAACTCGACCGCATGATCGAGGCCGCCTTCGACTGCGCGCACCGCCTGTTCGGGCTTGAGTTCAAGCCGCTCGACGTGGCGCTCTTTCACCGCGACGCCCGCGCGTGGGAGGTGACGCGCAACGGCCGGCACATCGCGGTCTTCATCGGCGACTACTTCGCGCGCGGCTCGAAACGCTCGGGAGCCTGGTGCTCCGCGCTCAGGATGCAGCGCACGTTCCCGGACGAACAGCGGCCCATCGTCGTCAACACCTGCAACTTCGCCAAGGGCGACCCGGCGCTCCTGTCCTACGATGACGCGCGCACGCTGTTCCACGAATTCGGCCACGCGCTGCACCAGATGCTGTCGGACGTGACCTATGACATGATCGCAGGCACCTCGGTGGCGCGCGACTTCGTGGAACTGCCCAGCCAGCTTTACGAACATTGGCTGGAAGTGCCCGAGGTGCTGCAATCCTTCGCCACCCACGTCGAGACCGGCGAGCCGATGCCGCAGGCGATGCTCGAAACCGTACTGGAGGCCGCGAACTTCGATCAGGGGTTCCAGACGGTGGAATACGTCGCCTCGGCGCTGGTGGATCTGGCGTTCCACGAAGGCGCGGCGCCTGCCGACCCGATGGCGAAACAGGCCGAGGTGCTACAGGCGTTGGGCATGCCCCGGGCCATCGGGATGCGCCACGCCACGCCGCATTTCGCCCATGTCTTCGCGGGCGACGGTTATTCCAGCGGCTACTACAGCTACATGTGGTCCGAGGTGATGGACGCCGACGCCTTCGCCGCCTTCGAAGAGGCCGGCGGAGCCTTTGATCCGGACATGGCCGCCAAGCTTGAGCAGCACGTGCTCTCCGCCGGTGGCTCTCAGGAGGCCGAGGCGCTCTACCTCGCGTTCCGCGGCCGCATGCCGGGGGTCGAGGCGCTTTTGAAGGGGCGCGGGCTGGCGGCCTGACCGGCGATGGGCAACCTGTACGGTGGCACGTCCCAAGGCCGCAGGGCCGTGGGTCGCGCCACCGTCAGAACGGCTGCCGCTCCAATTCGTACCCGCGCTGATGCAACTGGTTCAGCAATCCGCTTTCCCCCATCAGGTGCGCCGCGCCGACCGCCACCACCATATCATCGGCCTCTGCCGCCGTGATCACCTCCATCCAGGCGAGGTTGCGGTCGATCAGCAGTTTCCGCTCCATCTCATCCAGCATTGCCTCGATCTCCGCCGCAGGCAGGTCGAGATGCTGAAACGTCATCACCCGTGACATCTGCCAGGCGTCGGAATGTGCCTCGTCGAAATAGGCCGCGATGGTGGTCTCCAGAAGGTCCGCGCCCAGGTCATCGGGATAGATGCCCACCTGAAGCATGCGCAGCTGCTCCTCCAGCGGCTCGGCGTTGAAGGCCTTGAACACGGTCGTGTAATGCTCCAGCGAGCGCCGTTCGACCCCGGCCTCCTGGGCCAGAGCCTCGATCCGCGCATCCAGTCCCTCGCCCTCGGTGAGCAGGCCCATCGCGCAGGGCGGCAGCGCCATCACCAGCGACAGATACCATGGCTGCATCTTTGCCGCCATGAACGGCGGAATGCCCCGCGCCCGCGCCGCTTCGGCCAGTTGCTGCCAGTCGTCCTCGTCCATCAGTTCCGGCAGCGAAGTGTTCTGCAACAGCAGCAACGAGGTGTCCGACGCCATGTCCCTCTCAAGCTGCTTCTGATCCTCCGCCGTGGCTTCGAGAAACATCAGGTCGGCGCCCGCGATCACGGGCGTAAGCCGTTCGACCACCGGGTCCAGCCGCGGATCGGGAATGTGCATCGTGCCGATCAGGTGGATCTCGCGGTCGCCCAGCGTCGCCCGCCAGTGGTTGCCGCGCGGAAAGGGCGTTGCGGCCTCTGTCGCCTTCAGATCCTCTTTCTGTTGGGCACTCAGCGCGTCGCGCAGATCGGTGCCCGCGCAACCCTCGGCCCAGGCCAGCGCCGGCAAGAAGGCCAGCACCCCGGCCAGGATCATTCGCAACCCGAAACCCTCCCGCGCCACGCTCAATGGATGCCCTTGATCTTGTGCTCGCTGCCGTTGAAGCTGAAGCTGTCCCCCGCGCTCATCCCCGCCATCGCCTCGTAGATCGGCGCCGCGGGAGAAATACCCATCGCCCGCTTACCGTCGAAGTCGAATTCCTGGGTCGACACGCTGACGACCAGCAGCCGGCCGTCGATCTCCACCGCCGCGCCCTCGGTGACCTCGTTCTTCGCCCCGAAGTCCAGCTCGCGCAGGCGTTTCAGGCGGGCGTCGTCGTCATGCATCGCCTCGTCCCAGGCCGCCGCCATCTCGCCCGTCGATTCCGCCCGCGATTGCTGGTCGCTTTCCACCGGTTCGTCCCGCGGCACCCGGGCCTCGGCCGCGAGCGCTTCGTACTTCTCGCGCGAAGCCTCGTAGTCGGCCTGCGCCAGTTCGATCATCCGGGTTTTCAACTCGGTCTTGTCCATGTTTATGCTCCAGTCGCTTTCATCGCGGGCAACCCGCGTCGGTGTAATCTTCTTTCAAGGGGTCAGGTGCCGCAAAAGGTCCGGTAGGGCCCGAAATCCGCGGGCGGCGGGCCGGCGTAAAGCTCCAGTGCGTCGCGGTCCGTAAAGGGGTCGCGCAGAACGTCCATCAGCGTGGTAAGCAGGTCCATGTCGCCCTCCTCGGCGGCCTGCAATCCAGCTTCGACAAGATGGTTGCGGGGGATATAGGCCGGGTTCACCGCATCCATCGCCTGCCGCACCTCCGCTTGGTCACGGCCTTCGCGCGCCAGCCGGTCGCGCCAGTGTGGCAGCCATTCGCGGATCGCGGCGCTGTCGTCGAACAACGCCAGCACCGGGGCATCCTCGCCCGCGATCGCCCCGGCCAGCCGTCGGAAGAACAGCGTGAAATCCACGCGCTGGCCCTCCATCGCGGCGAACAGCGCATTGGCAAAACCGATATCGCCGTCCTCGACCGTCGCCAGCCCCAGCTTGGCTCGCGTCCCCGCCAGCCAACACTCGGTGTAAACCGGCAGGAAGTCCTGCACCTCGGCGGTGGCCATCCGGATCGCCTCGTCCTGATCGTCGTCGATCAGCGGCAGCAAAGTCTCGGCCAGCCGCGCCAGGTTCCATTGCGCGATCACCGGCTGGTTGCCAAAGGCATAGCGTCCGCCATGGTCGATCGACGAGAACACCGCCTTCGGGCTGTACTCATCGATGAAGGCACAGGGTCCATAATCGATTGTCTCGCCGGAGATCGTCATGTTGTCGGTGTTCATCACGCCGTGAACAAAGCCCACCTGCATCCAGGCCGCGATCAGCTCTGCCTGCCGACGGATCACCCGCCGCAGGAATTGCAGATACCGGTCGTCGCCGGTCAGGTCCGGGTCATGCCGCGCAATGGCGTAGTCCGCCAATTGCCGCAGTTTGTCATGCTCGCCCCGCGCGGCAAAGAACTGGAACGTCCCGACCCGCAGATGCGACGCCGCCACCCGGCCCAGCACCGCGCCCGGCTTCGGCCCCTCGCGAAAGACGGTCTCGCCCGTGGTCACCGCCGAAAGGGCCCGCGTCGTCGGTATGCCCAGCGCATGCATCGCCTCGCCGATCACGAACTCGCGCAGCACCGGCCCCAGCACCGCCTTGCCGTCGCCGCCGCGCGAAAACGGCGTCCGACCCGATCCCTTCAGGTGGATGTCGCGCCGCGCGCCCGTGGCGTCGATGACCTCGCCCAGCAGGATCGCGCGTCCGTCGCCCAACTGTGGCGAAAAACCGCCGAACTGGTGCCCGGCATAGGCCTGCGCCAGCGTCACCGCGCCGTCCGGCGTCATCGCCCCGGCCAGCACTGCCGCCCCCGCGTCGCTGTCCAGCGCCTCCGGATCAAGCCCGAGTTCCTGCGCCAACGCGCTGTTCAGCAGCACGATGCGCGGCTCGGGCACCTTGTCGCCCTCCCAGGGGACATAGAAGCCATCCAGCTCGCGCGCATAGCTGTTGTCGAAGGCAAATCGTGGCGGTTGATGTGTCATGCCCAACAAAGTGTGGTCATTCGCGGGGAATTCCAAGGGGTTCTTGACGAGAACACCGGCCTGCGGAACTCTGTTCCCGCACTGCGACGGAGGAACCTGATGAAATTCGCAACCTTGCTGGGCTGCCTCGCACTCATTGTTGCCTCGGCGTCGCACTCCGCCACGATCGAAGCCTACTCCGATCCCTACATGGGCTGTGTGGCCCGGTTGACCGGGGTGATCGAAACCGGCGATGCGCAGAAGATCGACGCCTGGATCGAGACCGAGAAGGTTCGCCGCGCCAAGGGCCGCAGCTTTCCCGAGGAACTGGACGCCGACAGCCGCCTCTGTCTCGACAGCCCCGGCGGCTCCTTCGCCGAGGCGGTGCGCATCGTCGACGCGATCTTTTCGCGCATGGGCACCGCCATCCCGCGCGGGGCCGAGTGCCTCTCGGCCTGCGCGGTGGTCTTCATGGCCGGCTCTCACGCCACCGAAAGCGACGCCGGCACCGTCGCCAACCGCAAGCTGCACGCCGGCGGGCGGCTGGGCTTTCACGCGCCCTCGCTCGAGGTCGCGGCAGGCAATTACTCCGAAGCGCAGGTCAACAAGGCCTACAAGATCGCGGTCGCCGGACTAGGGCAGGTGATGGCCCGGATGAGCGACATGAAGTTCTCCCAGACGCTGCTGGCCGAGATGCTCAAGACCCCGCCGGACGAATTCTTCTACGTCGATACCGTCCACAAGGCCGGGCGCTGGTTGATCCCGGTGACCGGCACCTACCGCCCCGAAACGATCACGCCGCTGGCTGCCTCCAATGCCTGCAACGTCTATTACGGCTGGGTCGGCGACCGGCTGGCCACCAATGGCTTCGGCTTCGATCCGTCGCCCTCCGATCGTTGGGGTTCGCGCCCGTCGATCCGCAACGAGGGCGACAGCCTCCGCGTCGAGATGGAGGGTTTCGGTCAGGAAGGGGCGATGGTGTGCCGTCTTTGGGCCCACCCCGGCGTCGTGGCGATCGAGGACGCACAGGGCACCTTCGGCAGCTTCGCCAGCGTGGCCGTCGGCGAAGACGATATCGGCTTCGAAGCCTCGCCCGCCAGCTTCTTCGACCCGCGCACGCCGCTGGCCGCGCTGGTGCGTCCATCGGATACCGAACTGGCGCTGCGCGATGTCGCCGACTTCAACCCCACCGACCGCGAATCCGTGCGCGGCACCTGCAGCGTCCGGCGGGGCAGCAAGATCAGCGATTCCGATCCCTGCACCCGCGACAGCCAGACACGGGTGCAAGAAGACCTGAACCGCTATCACCTCGAGACGTTCACATGGCCGTCGGGTGCCAAGACAGTGGTCGAGATCCTCGGCACCGGCAGCAAGATCAACGGACGCGCGGCCGATCGCGTCTGGACCGACGTCCCCGATGGCGCCGATTGCTACCTCAACACCGGATCGGGCAACACCTTCTGCTTCCAGCCTGCGGGGGGCTGACCCACCCGCAGGCCAGCGCTTATTCCGCCGCGTCCCGCCGCGGCAGCACCCAGTGCTTGCGCGGAAAGTGGCAGGTATAGCCGCCCGGGAAGCGCTTCAGATAGTCCTGATGCTCCGGTTCGGCTTCCCAGAAATCGCCCACCGGCTCGACCTCGGTCACCACCTTGCCGGGCCAGATCCCCGAGGCTTCGACATCCTTGATGGTGTCCAGCGCCTCGGCCTTCTGTTCGTCGTCGACATAGTAGATCGCCGAGCGATAGCTCATGCCGACATCGTTGCCCTGCCGGTTCAGCGTGGTCGGATCGTGGATCTGGAAGAAGAACTCCAGCACCTGGCGATAGCTGATCTGCTCGGGGTCATAGGTGATCTCGATGCCCTCGGCATGGGTGCCGTGGTTGCGATAGGTGGCGTTGGGCACATCGCCCCCGGTATAGCCGACACGGGTGTCCGTCACCCCTGGCAGCCTGCGGATCAGATCCTGCATGCCCCAGAAGCAGCCCCCGGCAAGTACGGCGCGTTTGGTCATTGGTTCACCTCCTCGACCTGATCCAGATAATCTCCATAGCCTTCGGCTTCCATGTCGTCGCGGTGGATGAAGCGCAGGGAGGCCGAGTTGATGCAATAGCGCAGCCCGCCCCGGTCGCGCGGACCATCGGGAAAGACGTGGCCCAGATGGCTGTCACCATGGGCCGAGCGGACCTCGGTGCGGATCATGCCGTGCGTGGTGTCGCGCAGCTCGTTGACGTGGGCCGGTTCGATCGGCTTGGTGAAGCTCGGCCAGCCGCAGCCCGACTCGAACTTGTCGGACGAGGCAAACAGCGGCTCACCCGACACGATATCGACATAGATCCCCGGTTCCTTGTGATCGTTGTAGCGTCCGCTGAACGGCCGCTCGGTGCCGTTCTCCTGCGTCACCCGGAACTCCTCGGGGGTCAGCCGCGCAAGGGCGTCTTCGGTCTTCTGATATGTCACGGGGGTTCCCTCCTGTCTTGTGCTTGTCGGCTATGTGGGGCCTGCGTGCGCGCAAGTCCAATTTCTGTCAGTCCCGTCACGCAGGCGTGAGCAAGGTGTCGCGGCGCAGCGGCTTCAACGCCTCATAGAGCGCCCGGTATCGTGCCAGCCGGTCCGCATGCCGCGCCGCATGGTCCCCGCGCGGCATGAAGTCCCGGTCGGTCTCGGGCAATGTCGCAAGGTCCTCCAGCGCCGCGTCGCCCACCGCGACCGCCGCCATCCGCGCCGCGCCAAGCGCCGGTCCGGTCTCGGCCCCCGCACCCCGGACCAGCGCCAGCCCGGTGGCATCGGCAATGGTCTGAAGCAGCAGGTCCGACCGCGCACCGCCGCCGATGGCCAGCAGGGGTTGCGGCACCTCGGTCACGGTGCCCAGCGCCCTTGCGGCATCGCAGAAGGAATAGGCGATCGCCTCGACGATCCCGCGCATCATGGCTGCCCGGTCGGTGGCATCCTCCAGCCCGTAGAACGCCCCGCGAATGCGGCTGTCGCCATGCGGCGTGCGCTCGCCGGTCAGGTAGGGCAGGAACAACGGCACCTCGCCGCGCGCGGCCTCCGCCTCGTCCAGCAGGTCGCCCACGCTTTGCCCGGTGACGCCCGCGAACCAGTCCATCGGCCGCGCCCCGTTCAGCATCGCCGCCATCTGGAACCAGCGCCCCGGCAGGCAATGCGCGAAGGAATGCAGCCCGGTCTCCGGCGCCGCCCGATACCCGTCTGTGGCGGCAAAAAGCTGCCCAGATGTCCCCAACGAGATGAACCCACGCCCCGGCTCGACCGCGCCGACAGACACCGCGCCCGCCGCGATGTCGCCGCCGCCCGTGGCCACCGGCAGACCGGTAGGCAGCCCCAGGGCCTCGGCCACCTCGGCGCGGAGCATGCCGGCCACGTCCGTTCCGTCCTGCACCTGCGGCAGCCATGCCGGATCGGTCGCGGTGGCGGCGCAGAGCCGATCCGACCACCGCCGCCCCGCCTGATCAAACCACCATGTGCCGGCCGCGTCGCAGCCGTCGGTGACATGCACCCCGTGCAACCACAGCCCGAGATGGTCCTTGGGCAGGCAGACCGTGGCGATCCGCCGGTGCACCTCCGGCTCATGCCGGGCCAGCCATGCGATCTTCGGTGCGGTGAACCCCGGCGCCGGTCGCACGCCCGCAATGGTGGCCAGTTCGGGGTATTTGCTCTCCAGCTGCTGGCACTCCGCCGCGGCGCGGCTGTCGTTCCACAGCATCGCCGGGCGCAACAGGCTCTGCCCGGCATCCAGCAGCACCGCGCCATGCATCTGCCCCGAAAGGCCCAGCCCCCGCACCCCGCTCAGGTCCTGCGACTCGGCCAGGGTGCGCACCGCCTGGACGGTCGCCGCCTGCCAGTCCGCCGGGTTCTGCTCGCTCCACCCCGGTCGCGGGCTTTGCGTGGTCAGGCGGATCAAGGCGCTGCCCACCAGCCCAAGGTCGTCGCCCACGAGCGACGCCTTGACCGCCGAGGTGCCGAGATCGATACCGAGATACATGGAGGGCCCTGCGCAACCTATCGAGCCACCTTAGCGGCCTGCGCCGGCCCTTCGCAACCGGGCCTCCGGCGGTCGCTGCGGACGCGCCGGACTACTTCCGCAAAGCGTTCGTCTCACCAACCGTCCGGGCAGGCCTGCATCATGGTCTGCAAGTCCAGTTCCGAGCTGAAGGCTTCGGGCGCACGATCCAGAACGTCGCTGATGAAGTCGCGGCGGCACCGCGCGTCCTCGGCATCCTCCGCCGGGGCAGGGGCATCGTGTGTTTGCAGGATCGCGCCGAGGCGCGTCCAGATCGTCGGGGTGAGTGTCAGGGTGGTCATTGCGGGTCCTCCTCAGCCAGGTGCCCTGAAAGCTTACGCTAGGTCACATAATTCTGGAATTCACTGGCGCGTTGTGCTGGTCTTCATGAATGAAGAGCGATTTCGCCAACTGGTCGGACGTGCGGGTGTTTCTGGCCGTGGCCCGCCACGGCTCGACACTGGCCGCGTCGAAGGTGCTCAACATGGCGCAACCCACCGTGGCCAGAAGGATCGAGGCGCTGGAACAGGCGCTGAAGCTCGACCTGTTCGAACGCGACACCCGGGGGTTTCACCTCACAGCGCAGGGGCAACCCCTATTGGCGGCGGCCGAGGCAATGGAGCAGGCCGCGCGCCACCTGTGCGACATCGCCCAGAATGCGCGGCGCGTGGATTTCTGCCCGATCCGCATCACCTTTCCCGCGGCCAACCATTCCGCGAAATTCGCCCCGATCCTGTCGGAATTCAAAGCGCTGCGCCCGGGAACCGAGTTCGAGTTCATCTCGACACACGAGGTGGTCGACCTCTGCGCCGGCAAGGCCGACGTGGGCTTGCGCTTCGCCCGCGAAATCACCGACGAACGCCTGATCTGCACCAAGCTATCGCGCGTGGTTTCAACGCTTTATGCGTCACGGGCCTATGCCGTGGCCCACGGGCTGCCGAGAAATGTGTCGGAATTCGCCGGGCACCGTTTCGTGGTGCTGGATCATGCGAGCCTGACCCATGGCATCAGCGATTGGCTGAAAGACAGGATCGCGCCCGATCAGATTGTCTCTCGCAGCAGCGATCCCGAAAGCCTGGTCGGGCCGGTGCTTGCCGGGCTGGGCATCGGCCCCTTGCCGCTGTTGCTGGCTGCCGACCATTCCGACCTGGTGCCCTGTTTCGACCCGCCCGCTGAGACCGAGGTGTCCGCCTGGTTGGTGATCTCGCCCGAAGCCTACAAGCGCCCCGAGGTGAAGGCCTTTGCCAGGTTCTTCGCGCCGCGGTTCCGGGCCTTATTCGACCGCTCGGAATGAAAGGCCCCGGTCCGGCACTTCTCAGCGCCCTGAGACACGGCAATTGCAGTTCGCACGACCGTCCAGCAGTTCAGCGAGATTTTCTCCGTGTCACAGCCTGCGTACGCCCTGTCGGTCAAGCTCTTTGTGAATGGCACCAAGATCGGCGCCATCCAATTCCGATTTCGACTTCACGGCCTGGGCTGCCGCAATACCCGCACCTTGGCCCGCAACCGCACAGCACGCCATGTTGCGCGTGGCGGCGTGGGCGATGCGGTCCCCTCCGGTGGCACGTCCTGCCACCAGCAATCCCTTGATTTTCTTGGGCAGCAACGATCGATAGGGAATGTGCATGTAGCGCCCCGTCGTCGGCAAGATGAGGATCCCGTAGCCGTCGATGAACTCCGGGTAGATGCCGATACTATCCTCGAACCGCGCCTCATGACGCACATCGGTTTCCGTCATGTTGTAAGCCGCATCGATCTTGCGCGTATCCCGCACCCCCAGCGTCATGCCGAAGTTGCGCAGGCGGACGCCCTCGCATCCGGGTGCAAACCGGCGCAATGCCTCGATGGCCATCATCGCCTGCCGGCGACCTTCGATTTCGAAATGAGTAAGATCCTTGGGGTCGGTCCCATCGCAATTGTCCAGATGGACAAGGTTCATATAGGTCATCTCACCGCTATCGTGCACCGCACCCCAGGTGCCCGCGATGGTGGTCAGATCCGCTGGGATAACCCCGGCCTTGCGCGCGGCTTCAAACGGCTTCTTGAGGAAGGGCGAAAACATTTCGTCTTCCTTACCGTCGGTCTCGACCGTCCATTCGCCTGTTGACCAATCCGAATAGGTTTGCGGGTTCGCGCGCACGTCTTCCATGAACCTTGCCTTGTCCACCCCCGCGACGTGGAACATGACGCTCGCGGCTTGCAGCTCTTCCCGAGGAGGATGCGTCACCGGCGCCCCGGCGCGGTGGGCGATGTCTGCATCGCCTGTTGCGTCGATCACGACTTTGCCAAGGATGGCTTCGCGCCCCGCCTTGGATTCCGTGATGATGCCGATAACCCGGTCGCCCTCCATAATCGGCGCGACGAACAGGCGATGCAGCATCGGCGTTATGCCAGCTTCCTCGACCAGCCGATCTGCAACCACCTTGAACCCTTCGCTGTCGAGCTCGTAGCTCAGGGACTGCGCTTCAGGAACAGCGGCGCCCATCGCCTTGGCCCGCTCTTCGAATTCGCGCCCGATACCGTTTGCTTCCATGGTCTTTTCATGGCGGTACCAGGCAAAGCCCTCGACCCCGACGGTGGTGATGTTGCCACCAAAGCAACCGAAACGTTCCACCAGCGTGACATCCACCCCCGAGCGCGCCGCAGCCAGGGCTGCCGCCAGGCCTCCGGGGCCTGCGCCGACAACCAGGACATCCGTGCGATGTACGACATCAATCTGGCGGGAAGGCTCAGTGATCTGCATTTCTTGCCTCACTCACAAGGATAGGATTTCCGGCTATGCGCCGTGCTCGCGCTTCCCCCACCGTTTAGCAACACCCGGGGTAAGAAACAGCCAAGGAAAGCAGCTGTTTGTGCAGCAGCGGCGAACAGCCGCGTCGCCCCGTACAGTCGACCTCAAAGACAGATGGCTCCCGAAGAACCTTCGGGAGCCATCGTGGGATATGCCGTCGTCCCGACCAAAGGCTGACCAACCGTACGGGGCCCGTTTAAAGTCGGGGTCCTTGCCGTTGGTTGGCCGGTCTCAGGCCGCCACCGCGCCTTCGGGAACCTTGGCGCCGGTCATGTAGGCCACGGCATCCGACATCGTGTGCTCCTTCGGGTCGATCACGCAAAGCCGCTTGCCCAGCCGGTGGATGTGGATCCGGTCGGCCACTTCGAACACATGCGGCATGTTGTGGCTGATCAGGATGATCGGGATGCCGCGCGACTTCACGTCCTGGATCAGCTCCAGCACCTTGCGGCTTTCCTTGACCCCCAGCGCCGCCGTCGGTTCGTCGAGGATGATCACCTTCGATCCGAAGGCCGCCGCCCGCGCCACCGCCACACCCTGGCGCTGACCACCTGACAGCGTCTCGACCGCCTGGTTGATGTTCTGGATCGTCATCAGGCCCAGCTCGCTCAGCTTCTCGCGGGCAAAGCGCTCCATCTCCTTCTTGTCGAGCTTGCGGAACCACTTGCCCATGAAGTCCTTCCGCACGATCTCGCGGCCCATGAACATGTTGTCGGCAATCGACAGCGCGGGCGACATCGCCAGCGTTTGATAGACCGTCTCGATCCCGGCCTTGCGGGCGTCGATCGGCGACTGGAAGTGCACCGGCCTGCCGTCCAGTTCGACCTCGCCCTGGTCGGGGATCACTGCCCCCGACACCGCCTTGATCAGCGTCGACTTGCCGGCCCCGTTGTCGCCGATCACCGCGAGGATCTCGCCCGGATAGAGCTCGAAGTCGCAATGATCCAGCGCGGTCACCTTGCCATAGCGTTTGACGAGGTTCGTTCCCTTGAGAATAGGTTGCATCACGCGGTCACCTTTCTGATCCACTGGTCCACGGCCACGGCCGCGATGATGAGCGCGCCGATCAGCAGGAAGGTCCACTGCGGATTGGCCCCCGCCATGCGCAGCCCCAACTCGAACACCCCGACGATCAGCGCCCCGAAGAACGCGCCAAGGATCGAGCCGCGCCCGCCGAACAGTGAGATACCCCCGATCACCACGGCGGTAATCGCTTGGATGTTGCCGATCACTCCGGTCGTAGCCGAAGGCGAGACCGAACCGAACCGCCCGATCATCACCCAGCCCGCCAAGGCGCAGATGAAACCCACCAGCATGTAGACCGACATCAGCGTCCTGTGCACGTCGACACCGGCCAGTTGCGCGGCCTCGGGGTCATCGCCCACGGCATAGACGTGCCGGCCCCAGGCGGTGGAGCGCAGCGCATAGGCCAACGCCGCCACCAGCCCGATCATCAGGAAGACGCCCAGCGTGAAGCGCGCCCCGCCGACGTCGAAGGTGGTGCCGAGGAATTGCAGGAACGGTGCTTCGGCCTCGATATCCTGCGACCGGATCGTCTCGTTCGCGGAATAGAGATAGGTCGCCGCCAGCACGATCTGCCACATGCCCAGCGTCACGATGAAGGGCGGCAGTTTCATGCGGCTGACCAGCCAGCCGTTCGCCGCGCCGATCCCGGTGCCCACGACAAGGCCCACGATCACCGCGATGAAGGGCGGCATGCCATAGTCGAAGGACACCTTGCCCATCACCACCGTGCAGAGCACCGCGATGGCCCCCACCGACAGATCGATCCCCGCCGTCAGGATGATCAATGTCTGCGCTGCCGCCAGCACGCCCACGATCTGCACCTGTTGCAGGATCAGCGTCAGCGCGAAGGGCGAGAAGAACTTGGAGCCCAGCACCAGCCCGAAGATGACGGTGGCGGCAACCAGCACGATCAGCGGCACCAGCGCCGGGGTAGAGTGCAGGATGTCGTGGAACCGGCCCACGAAGCCCTTGTGCGGCGCATCGAACGAGGCGACGTCGCTCGACGCCCCGCTGGTGGCCGCTTCGTAATTGTCCGCATTGGACATGGATGCCTCCCGGAATGGAATGGAACGCTTGGCGTTCGGAAACAGAAACGGGGACGGGCAGGCAGCGCGCCCCCGGGTTGTGTCAGCTTGCGTGGAATGGTGCCGTTGCGTCAATCGCCGCGTGGCTGCGCCGCGTCCCGGACCTGATCCGGGCCCTCGTGGCCGGCTGCGGGCGATGGCCCCGGATCACGTCTGGGGCGGGTGGGGGTCCGGTGCCGGACCCCCGAACTGCCAGACCGCGCGTGGACGGCCCGGCGGTCCCGTATCAGCCCCAGCAGAGCTCCTTGCCCTCTTCGACCGAGATCGACTCGACGCCGTCCACCGCCTCATCGGTCACGAGCGCGACACCGGTGTCGAAGAAGTCCTTGCCTTCCGAGGCTTCCGGCTTCGCGCCGCTCTCGGCGAAAGCTGCAATCGCCTCGATACCCAGCGAGGCCATCTTAAGCGGATACTGCTGCGAGGTCGCGCCGATCACGCCGGCCTCAACGTTGTCCACACCGGGGCAACCACCATCGACCGAGACGATCAGCACGTCATTCTCACGACCAATCGCCTTCAGCGCCTCATAAGCGCCCGCGGCGGCGGGTTCGTTGATGGTATAGACCACGTTGATCGACGGATCGGTGGCCAGCAAGTTCTCCATAGCGCGGCGGCCGCCTTCTTCGTTGCCCTGGGTCACGTCGTTGCCGACAATGCGGGCGTCGTCCTCGTCACCCCATTTGTTGGGGTCCTTCAGGTCGATGCCGAAGCCCTGCAGGAAACCCTGGTCGCGGAGCACGCCCACGGTGGGCTGGCTGATGGCAAGGTCGAGCATCGCGATCTTGGCATTGGCGGCCTCGTCGCCCAGCTTGGCGGCGGCCCATTTGCCGATCAGCTCACCGGCAAGGAAGTTGTCGGTGGCAAAGGTCATGTCGGCAGCGTCGATCGGATCGAGCGGTGTGTCGAGTGCGATCACCAGAATACCCGCGTCACGCGCCTGCTGCACCGAAGGCACGATCCCCGAGGTGTCGGAGGCGGTGATCAGGATACCCTTGGCGCCGTTGGCGATGCAGGTCTCGATCGCCTGGACCTGGGTCTCGTTGTCGCCGTCGACCTTGCCGGCATATGAGTTCAGCTCGATGCCAAGTTCTTCGGCCTTCGCGGTGGCACCTTCGCGCATCTTCACGAAGAACGGGTTGGTGTCGGTCTTGGTAATCAGGCAGGCCGAGATCGAATGGCTGCCGGCGGATGCCGCGCCGGCAAAGCCCGCACACGTAATGGCTGTACCAATAAGAAGCTTTTTCATTCTGTCCTCCCAAAGACATAATATAGTACCGATCACTGGACCGGTTCTCCCAACTCGCCCATGGTGAGCGAGTACAATGATAAAACACGATTCGCGACGCGGCGTCAATTAATAAGTCAGGTTGATTTATTAATTGACGCGTGTAAAATTTGAGGCAGGAGGACCGGGCATATGACGCAGGAACACAACCGAAGCTTCAGCAGCGGCGTGAACCAAAGCGGGGTGCGGGACTACAACGAGCGCCTGCTTCTCAGCATGATCCAGCGCATGGGGGCCCTGCCGGGAAGCGACATCGCACGGCAGGCGGGTCTCTCGGCACAGACGGTTTCTGTGATCCTGCGCTCGCTGGAAGCCGACGGTGTCCTTATCAAGGGCGATCCGCAGCGCGGTCGCGTCGGCAAGCCCCGCATCCCGATGCAACTCAACCCCGCCGGTGCCTTCTCGGTCGGGCTCAAGATCGGACGCCGCACGGCGGACCTCGCGCTGATGGACCTGACCGGCAAGGTCCGCGCCCAGAAGCAGCTGTTCTACAGGTTCCCCAATGCCACCGCGGTCTTCGATTTCCTCCGCGACGGTCTGGCCGAGATGGTCGATGCTCTGCCATCCGTCCAGCAGACCCGGATCTCCGGCATCGGCATTGCCGCGCCCTCGGAGCTTTGGAAAAGCTACGATGTGATCGGCGCCGACGCCCGCGACTACCAATCGTGGAAGGGCATCGACATGGCGCAGGAAACCGCCCGCTTCTCCGACCTTCCGGTTTCGGTCATCAATGACGCCACCTCGGCCTGCTATGCCGAAAACACCTTCGGCCGCGGCCGCGACTTCCGCGACTACGCGTATTTCTTCATCGGTGCCTTCGCCGGCGGCGGCGTGGTGATGAACCACACGGTCTTCGAAGGCCATCGCGGCAACGCCGGCGCGCTCGGCTCGCTGATGAGCCGCAATGCCAAGGGCGCGGCAACCCAGCTGCTCGACGTTGCCTCGATCTTCCGCCTCGAAAACGCGATCCGCGATGCCGGTGGCGATCCTCGGCAGCTCTGGGCGCAGGGCGCCGACTGGTCCGACTTCGAAGACCAGCTCGGGCCGTGGATCGAAACCGCCTCGCAGGATCTTGCGATGGCGGCGCTCAGCTGCTGTGCCGTCATCGACTTCGAGGCCGTCCTGATCGACGGCGCCTTCCCCGAGGCGGTCCGCGACCGCCTCACCCGGCGCACCGCCGAAAAGGCCGATCAGATCGGCACCGTCGGGGTTCTGCGCCCGATCATCGCCGAGGGACAGGTGGGCGCCAACGCCCGCGTTCTGGGCGCCGCCTACCGACCCATCGCATCGCGATATTTCCTCGGCTCCGGCGGTCTCAGCGGCGCGGCCTGACCCGCGCAAAAGGCTGCCAATACGACATTGGTACATATCGCAAGTTTTCGCGCACCCCTGTAACCTAAGTGCTTTTAAGGGTATTGTTTCGGAACAGGGTATGGGGCGCCAGACTGCCTAGGGGGCACGAGTGCAGGTTGACAATTGGCTGCGCGAGCACGGACTGGAAACCTACGGTCCCCGCTTCGCCGCGCACGACATCGGCCCCGACATCCTCGGGACGCTGACCGAAGACGACCTGCGTGAAATCGGCCTTCCGCTCGGCGCGCGCCGCCGCTTCCTCAAGGCCGCGGCCAACCTCCGCGTCGGCCCGCCGGTGCCCTCTCCCGACGATGGGGAACACCGCCAGATCACCGTCCTGTTTTGCGATATCGTCGGGTTCACCGGCCTGTCGACGATGATGGACCCCGAGGATCTGCAGGCGCTGGTGACCGGCTTCGTCGAAACGATCCGCGCCGAAGTCGGCACATGGGGCGGGGCGCTGGGCAATTACCTCGGCGACGGTGTGATGGTCTACTTCGGCTGGCCGCAGGCCTACGAGGATGCGCCCGAGCGCGCCGCACATGCCGCGCAGGCGCTGCTGTGCGCGGCCGCGAAGATAACCGGCCCATCGGGCAAGCCGCTTCAGGTGCGGGTGGGCATGGCCACCGGGGTGGTCTTCGTTGGCCGCAAGCTGGCTGCCGGCACCGGGTCGGTCGACACGGTCTTCGGCCGCACGCCGATCCTCGCCGCCCGGCTCGAGGAGATGGCTGCTCCCGGTGAGGTCCTGCTCGATGCCGCCACCGCCGCGCTGCTGCCCGCCTCGGGCTTCTCCAGCACCGATGCCGGCGCCCACCGCATCAAGGGCTTCGACGAGCGGATCGGCGTCTGGCGGCTCAACTCCGTTGGGCGTCAGCGCGCTCCGGGCGGGCTGACACCAAGGCAAGCGCCGGCCCTCCCGCTCGAGGGCCGCGAGGCGCAGATGGCGCAACTGGCGGACATCTGGCAGGACGCGGCCACGGGCAAGGGCATGCAGATGGTCAGGCTGGTCGGCGAGGCCGGTATCGGCAAGAGCCACCTTGCCGCCCACTTCCTGCACCAGTGCCGGGCCTCGGGGGCGGCGGCGCATGAACTGCACTGCTGGCCCTACAACGACAACGCCACGCTCTATCCCTTCGTGGCCTGGCTCTGCCAGCGGGCCGGCATGCTGCCAGAGGCGTCGCTCGACAGCCGCCGGGCGGCCTTTTCCGACCTCGCGCAGCGCGTCGGGCTGCCGCCGTCCACCTACCTGGAGGACTTGGGCGACCTGCTCGACCTCGCGCCGCTGCCCACCGGCGAAAGCGGTGCGCGCCGCCGCGCGGCCTGGTTCCGCGCGATCTCCGACGACCTGCGCGCGCTTTGCGCGCAGGGCCCGCAGTTGCTGCTGATCGAGGATGTGCACTGGTGCGATCCGCAGACCGACTGGCTGCTGGCGACGCTGGCCGAAACCTGCGCCGACCTGCCGCTGATGATCTTCGCCACCGCCCGTCCCGGCATCCGCCCGGCCTGGGAAGGATACGCCCAGGCCCGTGAACTGGCGCTCAGCCGCATCGAACGCCCCGCCGCCCTGCGCATGGTCGACCGGCTGGCCGAAGACGGCCTGCCCGATGCGCGGACGCGCGACAGGATCGTCGATACCACGGACGGCGTACCGCTGTTCATCACCGAACTGACCCGCGACGTCATCGAACGCGGCGTCACGGCATCCTCCTCGACCGACACCCTGCAAATTCCCGCCACACTCCAGGGCGTGCTTTCGGCCCGGCTCGATTCGGCTCGCAGCGCCCGGCACGTGGCCCAGGTCGCGGCCTGCATCGGACGGGTCTTCGATGCGGGGCTGCTGGCCGCGGTCATGCCCGCCGGTCCCGGTCGGCTGACGTCCGAACTGGCCGAACTGGTGGCGCTGCGCCTGATCGAACCGCAGGGCGACCGCGCCAACCGCTACATCTTCCGCCACGCCCTGATCCAGGAGGTCGCCTACCAGTCCCAGCCTCGTGCCCGCCGCCGCGAGGTGCACGGCCGCATCGCCGACCGGCTGGCGCAGGACGCGGCCACCGACCCGCGCGAACTGGCCCACCACCTGACCGAGGCCCACCGCTTTCCCGAAGCCATCGCCCGCTGGACCGAGGCCGGCGATCGCGCCGTGAACCGTGCCGCGCTGCGCGAGGCGATGGACCACTACCGCCGCGCGCTCGATCTGCTCGATCACCTGCCCGGCGTCGACCTGCAGGACCACCGGCGCCTGACGCTGCTGCGCGCGCTCGGCCCGGTGCTTTCGGCGCACGATGGCTACGGCGCCGAGGGCGTCGGCGCGCTCTATACCGAGGCCGCGACGCTGGCCGGCCGGGTCGGCGGCCCCGATGATCGTTTCGCGGCACGGCGCGGTCTCTGGCTGTTCCACCATATGAGCGCGCAATATGCCCATGCCGAACAGGACGCTCAGGCGATGCTGGCGTTGGCCCGCGATGCCGACGCGGCCTCAAGGCTCGAAGCCAGTCGCGCGCTTGGTGCCACCGCCTTCATGATCGGCAAGCTCGACACCGCGCGCACCCATCTCGAAACCGCCATCACCGGCTATGCCTCGGGCACCGGCAGCGGGAACGCGGCGCTCTACGGCGACGATCCCGGCCTCGCTTGCATGGCTTACCTCGGCGCGACGCTGTGGTATCTCGGCGATCCCGACGCCTCGCGCCGCTGCTGCGCCGACATGCTGCACACCGCGGCCGAGGTGGGGCACCCGTTCTCGATGGCGCGCTCGCTCACCTTCGCGTCCTTCACCTATCACCTGATGCAGGACTGGGACCTTCTGCTGCCCACCGCCCAGCGCGCCGCGATGCACGCCGACCGCTACGAGTTTCCGTTCCACGCCGGTGTCGGCCGCATCCTCTGGGGCTGGGCGCTCTGCCGTCAGGGCGCCGCCGGCGACGGCTGGAAGATCATCGAGGAAGGCCACCGCCAATATGCCTCCTCCGGCAGCCAGATGCTGCAACCCTTGTACTTCTCGCTGATGGCGGGGATCTGCCAGTCCCAGGGCCGCATGGACGACGCCTGGACCTATTCGCAGACCGCCATGGCCCATCTCGACCGCAGCCAGGAGGATCTCGTCCGCCCCGAGATCCTGCGCGTCCATGGCGAGCTTTTGGCCCATCGTGGCGACCGGACCGGCGCGCTGCGCCTGCTCGACGCCTCGGCCGCGCTGGCGCGGCTGCAAAGCTCACGCTTCTGCCTGCTGCGCACCCTCACCTCGGCCGCCCGGATCGACGCCGCGCGCAAACCGGCGCTCAAAGCGGCCTTGCGGAGCTTGCCCGCCAATCTGCGCGCGCCCGAGGTCGATCAGGCGCGCGCCGCTCTGGAAGAGGTCGTCCGGTCGCGTTAACCACCCCCATGGACAACCGCTTGACGCATGAGATCTGGAACGGCGAGGCCGGCCACGACTGGGCGCGGAATCACGCCGCGCTCGACCTGTTTCTTCGCGATGCCCGCGCCCGGTTGCGCGATCTGTTGCCACTCGCCCCCGGCGCGCGCGTGCTCGAGATCGGCTCCGGCGCCGGCACCTTCGGTCTCGAACTGGCGCAGGCGGTCGGTCCGCAGGGCAGGGTGCTCGGGCTCGATGTCTCGGACCCGCTGCTGGCGCTGGCCCGGCGTCGCGCGGCAGGGCAGGGCGCTCTGAGCTTCCGCAAGCTCGACATCCAGACCGATCCCCTCGACGAAACCCCTTTCGATGCCTGCGCCTCCCAGATCGGCATGATGTTCTTCGGCCAACCGGTGCAGGCGCTCTCCCGCATCCGCGCGGCCCTCAGGCCCGGTGGCGTGATCGCCTTCAACGGGTGGGGCACCGGCGACAATCCATGGTTCTCTCTGCCGATCGCCGTGGCCGAGCGGCACCTCGGCCCGCTGCCCCCGGCCCCGGCGGGCGATGCGCCGCCGCCCGGACCCATGGCCTTCGCGGATGTGACTTATGTTACAGGGATTTTGACCCGCGCAGGGTATACTATGGTGGAAGGATGGCAGGAGGACATCGCCATCCGGCACCCCGACGGTCTGGAGGCGCTCATGCAGTCCATTTCATATGTCGGCCCGATCTCGACCCTCTATCGGCTGAAGGGCCCGGATTCGGAAAGTCAACTTCAGATTGCGCGGGCCATCCGCGACGCCTTTGGCCGCTTCGCCCGCTCCGACGGCTCGGTCTGCCTGCCCGCGTCGATGACCTTCTACCGCGCCGTCGCGTCATGACCGGTGAGGCGCTCTGGCTGCTCGGCCTGTTGCTGGCACTCCAGTGCAAGCATCTCGCCGCCGACTTCCTGTTCCAGACCCGCAACATGCTGGCCCATAAGGGCACCTACGGGCACCCCGGCGGGCTGCTCCATGCCGGCCTGCACGGCGGGCTGAGCCTTGTCATCCTGCTGGCCCTCGGTCTTGGGGCTGTCGCGGCGCTGGCGCTGACGGCGGCCGAGACGCTGGTGCACTACCACGTCGACTGGGGCAAGGAACGCTGGAACCGCCGCCACGAAGCCACCCCGACAGACGCCCGCTACTGGTACGCCTTCGGCGCCGACCAGTGGCTGCATCAGGTGACCTACCTCGCCATGGCGCTGATCGCGGTCGGGCAGGCCGGCTGACGGGGCGACAGGCTTCCCCGAGGTCAAATCGCACTACCAACTGGCGGCGCGGCGTTGTAAAGCCGGGGCCATCCCGTTCCCAAACCCGAAAAGCCCATCATGTCAGACGAATTCTACCGCCTCAGCCTGCTGCCCCCCTATGTCATCGCCGAAGTCACCGCGATGCGCGCGGCCGCCCGGCGCGCCGGCAAGGACGTGATTGATCTGGGCATGGGCAATCCCGACCTGCCGCCGCCGCAGCACGTCATCGACAAGCTGATCGAAGTGGCGCAAAAGCCCGACGCCCACGGCTATTCCCAATCCAAGGGCATCCCGGGACTGCGCCGGGCACAGGCAAACTACTACGGCACAAGGTTCAACGTCGATCTCGACCCCGAGACCGAGGTCGTCGTCACCATGGGCTCGAAGGAAGGGCTGGCCAGCCTCGCCACCGCGATCACCGCGCCCGGGGACGTGGTGCTGGCGCCCGATCCCTCCTACCCGATCCACACCTTCGGTTTCATAATGGCCGGCGCCACCATCCACGCGGTGCCCACCACGCCCGACGACTACTACTTCGAATGCCTCGAACGCGCCGTCGCTGACTGCCGCCCGAAACCCAAGGTGCTGGTGGTCAACTACCCGTCGAACCCGACGGCCGAGACCGTGGACATCGCCTTTTACGAACGCCTCGTGGCCTTCGCCAAGGAAAACAGCCTCTACGTGATCTCCGATCTCGCCTATTCCGAGCTCTACTACGACGGCAAGCCGACCCGCTCGATCCTCGAAGTGCCCGGCGGCAAGGATGTCGCGGTCGAATTCACCTCGCTGTCGAAAAGCTATTCCATGGCCGGCTGGCGGATGGGCTTCGCGGTCGGCAACCCCAAGCTCATCGCCGCCATGACGCGGGTCAAATCCTACCTCGACTATGGGGCCTTCACGCCGATCCAGGCCGCCGCCTGCGCCGCGCTGAACGGCCCTCAGGACATCGTCGCCGAGAACCGCGCCCGCTATCAGAACCGCCGCGACGTGATGGTGGAAAGCTTCGCCCGGGCCGGGTGGG
Source organism: Litorisediminivivens sp. KMU-197 (assembly GCF_056858395.1). Lineage (NCBI taxonomy): Bacteria > Pseudomonadati > Pseudomonadota > Alphaproteobacteria > Rhodobacterales > Paracoccaceae > Litorisediminivivens > Litorisediminivivens sp. KMU-197. The sequence continues at coordinate 125,006 of NZ_JBXEQG010000003.1, forward strand.
AAATCCCCGCGCCCGCCGCCTCGATGTTCGCCTGGGCACCGCTGCCGCCGGCGATGGCCCATCTGGGCTCGCTCGAGTTCTCCAAGCAGATGCTGAGCAATGCCAACGTCGCGGTCGCGGCCGGGGTCGGCTACGGCCCGCGCGGCGAAGGCTACGTCCGCATCGCCATGGTCGAGAACGAACAGCGCATTCGCCAGGCCGCGCGCAACGTCAAACGCTGGTTCCAGTCCGAGGGCATCAACGCGCCCGCGCAGGGCGGCTAGGGTCCGCAGCGAAGGGTCCGGCCCGCAGGGGGCCGGTCCCTCCTGTCTCAATAGGCGCAGAAGATATCCTGCGGATCGTCCACCGATTGCCAGCAGGCCTGATTGTCGGGCATGCGCTTGAACATGCCGCGCCGGAAGGTCTGGTCCATCTTCTCGTCGCGATAGAACATCTCGCCCAAGCCCGGGCTGTGGATCGACAGCATCATGATGCCATGGGTCTTCGACCGGGCGGTAAAGCTGCCGTCGTTGCCGTCGAACGTGAACTCGCAGTGGTAATCGCCGATAACGCCGGTAAAGCACGTGGCGGATTTCGCGGAAAGCGCGGTCGCCCCAAGCGCTGCGGCGGCGGCGATCAATGCGGTGCCCAGCGGGGCGCGCAGGGTAGTCAAGGCCATTCAGGTCTTCCTTATATGCTCAGACGAAATCAGGGGCGCGCCGCACAGGGCGGTCGGACCACCCCTGGCAGTGTCAGTAATCGATGAAATCGCAAAGGTGCCCGTCGTGGACCCAACCGAACACCTTGATCGGCGTGTTGCGATCCAGCCTTTTGCCTTCCGGCGAGAACGAGCGGTGGGCAGTTCTGACCCAGATCCAGTTACCTTGCCGTTTGTTGGTATCGACAACGACCAGCGCCAGCCGCTTCAGCTTGCGCTTGATCTTGGACTTGCTATTGGGCTTGCTGCGGATCGACAGGTAGCCATCCGGTCCATTGACATTGCAGACCATCGAATGGGCCGTGCCCGGCGCGTTGTAGGGCCAGGACATCTCCCGCGACAGGCCGGTCAATTCAATGCTGCCGTAATCGGCCTCCTCGGCCATTGCGCCACCGGTCAGCGCAAGGGCGAGCACGCCGCCCGCAATCACTTTCTTCAACATTGAAGTCTCGTCTCCCTTGAAATCATTCAGATAGTTCCGCCCTTCCCGACGCATGATTCTGGACAAGCCATTCCATGACAAGCAGTGACCTTGCGTCAGCTCGCGCCGAGGTGAGACCGCGCCGTGACGGTCGGAGCAGCGAACCAGCCGACACTCTGTGGGCTGTCAGCCGATATCTGATAAAGGGAAATGGTGGAGCCTAGGGGAGTCGAACCCCTGACCTCTACAATGCCATTGTAGCGCTCTACCAACTGAGCTAAGGCCCCGGACCGATGACGCATCGTCCTCGTGGCGTGCGTCATAGGCAAAGGCGCGGGGAGGTTCAAGCGAAAATCTGCCCCCCGGCACCAGATTTTGTCACATCACGAGTCGTCGTCTTCCGACGCCACATCCGCGATCTCGTCGAGCGACACGTTGTCGTCGTCATCGTCGTCTTCCAGCAGGTCGTCGTCGAGATCGACATCGACGTCATCGGCGTCATCCTCGATCACCGCGTCCTCTTCCTTGGCCTTCGACTTGGCCGTGACCGCGTCTTCGGCATCGGCTTCGATCATCCGGTTCTTGGAGGCGTCGAACTCCAGCGTCTCGCCGGTGTAGGGGCTGACGATCGGGTTGGCGTTCAGGTCGTAGAACCGTTTGCCGGTGGTCGGGCAAACACGTTTGGTTCCCCATTCTTCCTTGGGCATGGGCATCCTTTCAGAGCATTCCGTCTTGCGGGCAATTGCGGTCCCCTGCCATAACACGCATGCGGTGTCAAAGCCTTTGCCGCGGGCCGGGTTGAGAGGGTCATATGGGCCAGCACGTTCTTGCCGGCAACCCCCCGGTTGCCCTGCGTCTGCGCACCTCGGCGCGTGCGCGTCGGATCACGCTGCGGATCTCGGCGCTCGACGGCACCGTGACGCTGACCCGTCCGCGCAATATCCCCGAGCGCGAAGCACTGGAATTCGCCCGCGAGAAAGAGGCATGGCTGCGCGGTCACCTCGCCCGTCAGGACGACGGCTTCGATGTGGGCTACGGTGTGCCGCTTCCGGTCGAGGGCCGCCTGCTGACTGTCGCGCCTGGCCCTGGCCGCTCTGTCCGCATCGAAGAGGGGAGCCTCATGGTCCCCGGCACCCCCGACCGCTGCGCCGCCCGCGTCGCCGGGTTCCTCAAGGCCCGCGCCCGCGCCCGGCTGGCCGAGGCCTCCGACCGCTACGCCGCCCGGCTGGGCCGCCCCTACACAAAGCTCACCCTCCGCGACACACGCTCGCGCTGGGGCAGCTGCACGTCGCAGGGAGGGCTGATGTATTCATGGCGGCTGATCATGGCCCCGCCCGACGTGCTGGATTACGTCGCCGCGCACGAGGTCGCGCATCTGGCCGAGATGAACCACTCCGCCGCCTTCTGGGCCGTGGTGAAGCAGCTCTACGGTCCGTGGGAGGCGCAGCGCCGCTGGCTACAGGGCGAAGGCGCGGCGCTTCACCGCATCCGCTTCACCTGACGCCGGGCTTGCGGCTGCTTGCGTTTGTGATCACACTCGGCACCATGCTGGTCAATCCCAAGCCCGACACCGCGTCCTCGACCCACGACAGGGTCTACCGCCGCCTCAGGTCGCAGATCATGTATGGCGAAATCGCCCCCGGCGTGGCGCTGACCCTGCGCGGCATCGGCGCCGAATACGGCGTCTCGATGACACCCGCGCGCGAAGCGGTGCGCCGGCTGGTGGCCGAGGGCGCGCTGTCGCTGTCGTCATCGGGCCGCGTCTCCACGCCGGAGCTGTCGAACGACCGGATCGAGGAACTGGCCGCCCTGCGTTCGCTGATCGAGGTCGAACTGGCCAGCCGCGCCCTGCCGCGCGCGCACATCGCCCTGATCGAACGGCTGCAGAGCATCAACACGGTGATCGCGGACGTCATTTCAAACCGCGATGCGGTGGGCTACATCCGCGCCAACCTCGATTTCCACCGCACGCTCTACCTCCGCGCCCAGGCCCCGGCGATGCTGGCGATGGCGGAAACCGTCTGGCTGCAACTCGGTCCCACAATGCGGGCCCTCTATGGCCGGCTGCGGCGCACCGAAGCGCCACACTATCACCGCCTGATCATCGCCGCGCTGAAGGCCGGGGACGAACCCGGCCTGCGGCTTGCCGTGCGCTCGGACGTGACACAGGGTTTGCGGATGCTGACCAACTGAGGCGATTGCACTCCCTGCGCGGAATCAAGGGCGAAGCCCGCCGCGCAATCCCCGACCTCCCCCACGGGGAGGCGATATGGTGTGGGATGTGTGACGGTCAGAAGGTCTACGGCAACTGAGGTATCAAGTGGCTTTCACTGGTATCGGATCGCCTCCCCGGAGGTCGCCGACTGCGCGGCTCAGCGCCCGGCCCGAGATTGCGGTACCCCGCCCCGGACCCGATCCGGGGCCTCTCGCCCAGCCTGACCCGGAGGTCCCGGATCAGGTCCGGGACACGGGCGCTCTTACGCCGCCAGCCCCTTCGACCCCAGGTCCAGGAACTTCTGCCGCCGTTCGCGGCGCAGCGTATCGCCGTCCTTGCCCTGCAACTCGTCCAGCATCAGCCCGATCGTGCGGCCCACGCTCTTCATCGTTCCAGACCGGTCGCGCTGCGCACCGCCCAGCGGTTCGGGAATGATCCGGTCGCAGACCCCCAGCTTGTGCAGATCCTGCGCCGTCAGCCGCAGCGCCTGCGCCGCTTCGCGCATCTTCTCGGCATCCTTCCACAGGATCGAGGCGCAGCCCTCGGGCGAGATCACCGAATAGACCGAATGCTCCAGCATCGCCACCCGGTTGGCCGTGGCAAAGGCCACCGCCCCGCCCGAGCCGCCCTCGCCAATGATCACAGACACCAGCGGCACCCGCACCGCGAGGCAGGCCTCGGTCGACCGCGCAATGGCCTCGGACTGGCCGCGCTCTTCCGCGCCCTTGCCGGGATAAGCCCCGGCCGTGTCCACCAGCGTGATCACCGGCAGGCCGAAGCGGTCGGCCATGTCCATCAGCCGCGCCGCCTTGCGATAGCCCTCGGGCCGCGCCATGCCGAAATTGCGGTCCAGCCGCGACTGCGTGTCGTGGCCCTTCTCGTGGCCGATCACCATCACCGGCCTGTCGCCCAGCCGCGCCAGCCCGCCGATCACCGCAAGGTCCTCGCCGAACTGGCGGTCGCCGGCCAGCGGCGTGAACTCGGTGAAAAGCGTCTCGATGTAATCCTTGCAATGCGGCCGTTGCGGATGCCGCGCCACCTGGCATTTCCGCCACGGCGTCAGGTCCTTGTAGAGATCCTTGAGCATCGACGCGGCCTTGCGGTCCAGTGCGCCGGCCTCTTCGTCCACGTCCATCGGATCGTCGCTCTGCCGGGCGATGGCCCGCAACTCTTCGGCCTTGCCCTCGATCTCGGCCAGCGGTTTCTCAAAATCGAGATAATGCGCCATCCCACACTCCTTTGCTTGCGCCCGTATATGGCGCGGCGCGGGCGGGGATGCAATAATGCAGGCGTCAGGACCGGCTCAGGCCGCCGCCAGCAGTGCCGGCACCAGCGACGCCAGCAGCAGCGCCGCCATCGCCCGGTTGAACCATCGCAGATGCCCCGGATCGCGCAGGAAACGCCGCAGCTCGCGGCCCAGCACCACCCAGGTCGTGGTGCTGATCATCCCAACGGCGACATAGACGCCCGCGACCCAGAGCACCGATTGCAGATCGCGCCCGGCGGCGTAGAGCGTGATCGCGCTCAGCCCCATCGACCAGGCCTTGGGATTGACCCACTGAAAGCCCGCCGATTGCAGAAAGGTCAGCGGTCGCGCCCGCCTGCGGCCGGCGTCCTCCGGCACGTCGCCCGGCGGCGCGGCATGGGCGATCTTCCACGCCAGGAACAGCATGTAGAGGACCGAGCCCACCATCAGCACGCCGCGCAACGGCGGCCAGAGGTCGAACACCCGCATCACCCCCAGCCCCACCAGCAGCACCATTGCCGGGAAACCCAGGATGATGCCCAGCATGTGCGGCAGGCTCGGCCGGAACCCGAAATTCGCGCCCGAGGCCATCAGCATCAGGTTGTTCGGCCCCGGTGTGATGACGGTGACGAAGGCAAAGGCGGCCAGAGCGGTGAAGATCTCGACGGTCATGGCCGGAGATGTGACGCAAAACACCCGCAATGGAAATCGCAAAATGCGCGCCGGGACCGCGACACCAAAGGCCGCAGCCCCACGCAAACTCGGATCAGCCGCCCGCGATCATCTCGGATTGCTTCACGATCACCTCGGCCTGCTTGATCGACGCGATATCCACCAGACGCCCCTTGTAGACCGTGGCGCCTTCGCCCTTGGCCTTGGCCTCCTCCATCGCGGCGAGGATCTCGCGCGCCTCGCTCACCGCCTCCTCAGACGGGGTGAACACCTCGTTGGCCAGCGCGATCTGCTTGGGGTGGATGGCCCACTTGCCCACCATCCCCAGCGTCGCCGACCGCAGCGCCTGCGCGCGGAAGCCGTCGTCGTCGCTGAAATCGCCGAACGGCCCATCCACCGGCAGCACGCCATGGGTGCGGCAGGCCGCGACAATCGCCGCCTGCGCCCAGTGCCACGGGTCCGACCAGTGCTTTTCACCGTTCCGCGCCATGTAGTAGTTCTCTTGCGTGCCGCCGATGCCGGTCGTCGCCATGCCCATCGACGCCGCGAAATCCGCCGCGCCAAGGCTCATCGCCTGCAACCGGGGCGAGGCGGCGGCGATTTCCTCGACATGCGCGATCCCGGCGGCGCTTTCGATGATCACCTCGAAGGCGATCTTCTTCGACCGTCCCTTGGCCGCCTCGACCGCCGTCACCAGCGCGTCCACCGCATAGATATCGCCGGCGCAGCCGACCTTGGGGATCATGATCTGGTCCAGTCGCTCCGGCGCCTGCTCTAGCAGGTCCACAACGTCACGATACCAATAGGGCGTGTCCAGCCCGTTGATCCGCACGCTCAGCCACTTCTTGCCCCAGTCGATGTCGCCGATCGCCTGGATGATGTTCTGACGTGCGCTGTCCTTGTCCGACGGGGCCACCGAATCCTCGAGGTCGAGGTTGATGACATCCGCCTCCGACGCGGCCATCTTCTCGAAGATCGCCGGGCGCGAGCCGGGGCCGAACAGCTGGCAGCGATTCGGACGGGCGGCGGGCTGGGGCTGGATACGGAAGGACATGGCGGACCTCTTGAGTAAGGAAGTTGCGTCTTGCTGGCTTCAAGCGATATGAAATTGCGTGGCGCTCCGCAAGGTAATTTTGCAGGTGCAGCATTCGGCTGCCGCCGCGTCGCACCGCCCGCGCCCGCACCCCGATGCCGCGCACGATCCTTCGATAAAGCCGCCTCTCGGCGCAAGCCTCTGCGGAATAAGCCGATGGATGCGGTGAAATAGGCATGGCGCGCGGGGCGTGGGATGCTACGAGTCTGTGCAAATCTGCGACAGGAGCCTTCGATGATCGAAACCCCCTACCTGCTGTTTCTCGGCGACGCCCCCGATGGACTCGCCGCCAAGGTCGCGCAGGGCATCAAGGACTGGCGGCCCGAGAACGCCGTCGGCCAGTACCGGATGGCGGGCTGCGGCGCTGATCTCGGCCTTGCCGACATGACCCTCGCAGAGGCGCGCGAAGCCGGGGCGAAGACGCTCGTGGTCGGTGTCGCCAACCGCGGCGGGGTGATCTCGCCGGCATGGAAAGAGGTGCTCCTCGCGGCGCTGGATCAGGGCTTCGACCTCGCCTCCGGCCTGCACAACCTGCTGCGGGACGAGCCCGACCTTGTCGAAAAGGCCCGCGCCTGCGGCCGCGCACTGCACGACGTGCGCGTTCCCGACACCGCCTATCCCATCGCCAACGGCGTCAAACGCACCGGCAAAAGGGTGCTGGCGGTGGGCACCGATTGTTCGGTCGGCAAGATGTACACCGGGCTGGCGCTGGACCGCGCGATGCAGGCGAGGGGCCTGAAAAGCACCTTTCGCCCGACTGGCCAGACCGGCATCCTGATCACCGGCGAGGGCGTGCCGCTGGATGCGGTGGTCGCCGATTTCATGGCCGGCGCGGTGGAATGGCTGACGCCCGACAACGATGCCGACCATTGGGACATCATCGAAGGGCAGGGCAGCCTGTTCCACGTCTCCTTCTCCGGCGTGACCCTCGCGCTGATCCACGGCGGCCAGCCCGACGCGCTGATCCTGTCGCATGAACCCACCCGGAGCCACATGCGCGGCCTGCCGGACTATGGCCTGCCCTCGCTGGAGGCGCTGCGCGACATGGCGCTGCCGCTGGCGCGGATCGCCAATCCCGCGTGCCAGGTGGTGGGCGTTTCGATCAACACCGCCAACATGGCCGAGGACGCGGCGCTCCGCTACCTCGCGGAGGTCGAAGACCGCATGGGCCTGCCCACCGTCGATCCGTTCCGTCAGGGCGCGGACCGGCTGGCAGAGGCGCTGACGGCGCTGTAGCGTGCCGCAGCGGGCGGAGGCGCGCGCGGACGGGGCAGGAGCCTCCGGCGGGAGTTTATCGGGCAAGATGAAGGAGCGGGTGTGAGTATCACGGTGACACGCGACGTGTTTCGGCTGGCGGAGGTGTTCACCATCTCGCGCGGGTCGCGGACCGAGGCGCAGGTGCTGACGGTGACGGTGACGCGCGGCGGTGTGACGGGCCGGGGCGAATGCGTGCCCTATGCCCGCTACGGCGAAACGATGGACACGGTGGCGGCCGAGATCGCCGGACTGCCCGACGCGATCACCCGCGGCGAGTTGCAGCAGGCGCTGCCCGCCGGGGCCGCCCGCAACGCACTCGATTGCGCGCTGTGGGATCTCGAGGCGAAGCAGGCCGGCTGCCGGGTCTGGGACCTTGCCGGGCTGCCTGCACCGGGGCCCGAGATCACCGCCTACACGCTGTCGCTGGATACGCCAGAGGCGATGCGCGCACAGGCCGCGAAACACGCCCACCGCCCGCTGCTCAAGATCAAGCTCGGCACCCCCGACGACATGCCCCGGCTCGAGGCGGTCCGCACCGGGGCGCCCAAGGCCGGGATCATCGTCGACGCCAACGAGGGCTGGAGCGCCGAGGTCTACGCCGATCTCGCCCCGCACCTGCTGCGGCTGGGGGTGGAGCTGGTCGAGCAGCCCCTGCCCGCCGGCGAGGATGACGCGCTGCTGGGACTGGCGCGGCCGCTGCCGGTCTGCGCCGACGAAAGCTGCCATGACCGCGCCTCGCTGGCCGGCCTCAAGGGCAAGTACGATATGGTCAACATCAAGCTCGACAAGACCGGCGGCCTGACCGAGGCTCTGGCCCTGCGCGACGCCGCCCGCGCCGAAGGCTACGGCGTCATGGTGGGCTGCATGGTCGGCTCGTCGCTGGCGATGGCGCCCGCCGTGCTGCTGGCGCAGGGCGCCGCCGTGATCGACCTCGACGGGCCGCTGCTGCTGGCCGAGGACCGCGAGCCGCCACTGACATTCGACACCGCCGGGGTGCATCCGCCCGCCGCGGCGCTCTGGGGGTGACGATGGCCCACGCGGTGATCTGGGATTGCGAGTTCCTGACCGACGCCGGCGCGCCGCAGCGCTTCTGGTGCGGACCGCAGGACCCCGACCCGATCCTCGTGCAACTGGGCGCGGTCCGGCTGTCGCTGGAAAGCGATTTCGCGCTGGACGAGCAGTTCGAGGCGCTGGTGACCCCCATCGACCGCCATGGCGCCCGGGTGCCGCTGTCGGCGCTGTTCACCCGGCTGACCGGGTTGACCGAGGACCGCCTGACGGACGAGGGCCAGCCATTGCGCGACGCATTGGCCGCTTTCGACGCCTTCGCCGGTGCCGCCCCGTTCTGGGCCTGGGGCAAGGACGAATTTAACGCCGTGGCGATCAGCTGCTACGTCGCCGGAATCACGCCGCCGATCCCTGCCGACCGGTTCGGCAACGCCCCGGTCCTCTTGCAAGGCGCCGGTGTCCCCCTAAAGGACATCCACGCGCTGCGCTCCAACACCATGACCGCCCACTTCGGCATCGACTGTCCCGACCTGCGCGGCCATGACGCTGTCGGCGACGCGGTCTCGGTCGCGCTTGTCCTGCAACACCTGCTGCGGCAGGGACGGCTTCTGCCCGACGATTTCACCCTGCATCCCTGACCCGCACCCACGCGCAACCGGAGACCCGCCATGACCCGCACCGTCTACGTCAACGGAGACTACCTGCACGAAACCGAAGCCAAGGTCTCGATCTTCGACCGTGGCTTCCTGATGGCCGATGGCGTCTACGAGGTGACCTCGGTGCTGGACGGCAAGCTGATCGACTTTGCCGGCCACGCGCGGCGGCTGCGCCGGTCGCTGGCGGAACTGGACATGGAGATGCCGATGGAGGACGACACCCTGCTGGCGATCCACCGCGAGCTGATCACCCGCAATGACATCGACGAGGGCCTCGTCTACCTCCAGATCACCCGCGGCGCGCCCGCAGACCGGGACTTTTCCTTCCCCGATCCCGAGACGACACCGCAGACCGTGGTGCTCTTCACCCAGTCGAAGCCCGGCCTCGCCGACAGCCCGGCGGCGCGGCGCGGTATCAGCGTGATCTCGATCGAGGACATCCGCTGGGGCCGCCGCGACATCAAGACGGTGCAGCTACTCTATCCCTCGATGGGCAAGATGATGGCCAAGGCCGCCGGCGCCGACGACGCCTGGATGGTCGAGGACGGCCATGTCACCGAAGGCACCTCGAACAACGCCTATATCGTCAAGGACGGCCGCATCATCACCCGCGCGCTGTCGACCGACATCCTGCACGGAATCACCCGCGCCGCCGTGCTGCGGTTCGCCGAAGAGGCGCAGATGCAGGTCGAGGAACGCAGCTTCACGCTGGACGAGGCGCTTCAGGCCGACGAGGCCTTCATCACCTCGGCGTCGACCTTCGTCATGCCGGTGGTGCGCCTCGACGGGCAGGACCTGGGCGACGGCACGCCCGGCCCGGTTGCGACCCGCCTGCGCCAAATCTACATAGACGAGAGCCGCAAGGCCGCCACCTGACCCGCGCCCCGGCTGTTACCGCCAAACCGGGACGCAAATGCCACGCTCTGTCGCAGATATGCCGCGGTCCGGGCGATGTCCCTTGAGCGCACCCCCTCGGCTGGTGTTTTCCTCGCTACGTGGCCGACGGGTATCCGGTCACGTCACCGGGCAGGCGCGCTGCCGATGTGCGCCACGCGAGGCTCCCGCTTACGGCGGATGCAGGCCTTGCCACCCAGCGACGTGCTACCATCCCGCGGCGAACGTATTTGCGTCTGTGGGGAAGCGTATGTTCGATAATTGGGTTTTGATCACGGTGATTTCTGTCTGCATGGGCCTCGGTCTCGGCTGGATGCTGCGCGGCCGCATCCGCGCCTGCACACCCCAGAAGGCCGAGCTGGAACGGCTGCGGGCCGAACTGCGCACCGCCGTGGGCCTTCAGGCCGACAAGGACGCCCGCATCGCCACGCTCGAAGCCGATCTCGAAGCCGAACGCACCGGCATCATGCGCTTCGACACCGATCACCGCGGCGCGCAACTCGCCCGCCGCCAGTTCGGCTGATCTCCGCCCGGAATACCGCAGCCCCGTCCCGGACCTGATCCGGGACCTCACCGTTCGCCGTGCCGCCCCGGTCAGCCCTCGCCGACGTTCTTGGCGAAGGCCTCCTTGAAGGCCGCCTGCTTGTCCGCCCCGGCCTCGGTCTGGTGCTTGTCGCGCCACTCGTCGTAGGGCATCCCGTAAAAGATCTCGCGGGCCTCGGCCTTGTCCATCTCGATGCCGCGCGCATTGGCGGCCTCCTGGTACCAGCGCGACAGGCAGTTGCGGCAGAACCCGGCCAGGTTCATCAGGTCGATGTTCTGCACGTCGGTGCGCTTTTCCATCAGGTGGTCACGCAGGGTGCGGAAGGCCGCGGCCTCCAGTTCGATGCGGGTCTGGTCGTCCATCTCTGTCTCCCTTGGCTTGTCAGGGGCTATATGGGGCAGGGCGGGGACCGGGGAAACCCCCGCCGGTCGCGCGCCCGCCACATCCGGCCGGCTGTCGAACGCCAACCCGGGCCGGCGTCAGGTCCGCCGGCAGGTCGCCAGCTGCACCTGATAGGTCAGCGCCCGGGTGCCGATCTCGCTGGCGACGCGCATCAGCCAGGGTTTCTGGTTGAACGACCCGCGGGAATAGCCGGTGTGACCCTCATGATAGGCCAGGTACTGGTTGCGCGCGTCCTGCAACGAGATGCCGTTGCGGTCGCGGGTCTTGTTCATGTACCAGCCCATGAAATCGGTTGCGTCGGTGATCTTGTCGCGCTTGGCGCGGCGGTTTCCCGTCTCCTGCTTGTACTCATCCCAGGTGGCGTCCAGCGCCTGCGCATAGCCGTAGGCCGAACTCTGCCGGCCCATCGGAATGACCCCCAGCGTATAGCGCAGCGGCGTGCGTGCGTTGCCGATGAACTTGCTCTCCTGGTAGATGGTGGCCATCTGCACGTGCACCGGCACGCCCCAGCGCCGCTCGGTGGCGCGCAGCGCCTTGAAGTACTTCGGACGCTGATCGAGGATCGAACATGCGTCGTCAAGATTGCGCGGCGCGCTGTGATTGCCTCCGCCGCAGGACGCGACGGCCAGCACGATCACCATGGCGCGAAGGACTCTGCTCATGGGCCTCTCGCTCGTTATTGTCGTGACGTCTTTTGCGTTATCCTAGCCGAAACCGCGTGCCAGTAAAATCACGTTTTCCGGCAACGGCGGTTTACTGTCGGGCGGCGGTTCACAGACTGTTTCCTTGAAAATTCCGGCGGTAAAATGGACATTTCCCCCTTGATGACGCTATTCTGCCGCAATAGAGGTCACTCCGGTATGCAGACATCACGGGCAAAATATCACTTGGGCCAGGTCGTCCGGCACCGGAAACACCCCTTCCGCGGGGTGGTCTTCGATGTGGACCCTGAATTCAACAACACCGAGGAATGGTACAACGCCATCCCCGAGGACGCGCGCCCGCTGCGCGACCAGCCGTTCTATCACCTGCTGGCGGAAAACGATCAGAGCTTCTACGTGGCCTATGTGTCCGAGCAGAACCTCGTCGCGGACTACTCCGGCCGCCCGGTGGACCACCCCGACATCCCCGACCTGTTCGGCGAGTTCGAGGATGGCTCCTACCCGCTGCACTTCCAGTTGAACTGACGGGCGATGGGTGCCGAGCACCCATCCTACCGCTGCCATAGACGTCGGCCCCGGGCATCACCCTGTCACGCACCCCTGTCCCGGACCCGATCCGGGATCTCTGCGCCCGGCCGCGAGGCATTGCCCTCGGCATCGACACGCCGGCGCCCCGGACCCTGATCCGGGACCTCCTGCTCGCTCATGCCGGTCCCGCAAGATCAGTACCCCAGCGCGCAGCCGTCCTTGCGCGGGTCCGAGGCGCCCTCCAGCACCCCGCTGTCATGGATGCGAATCGCCTGCGCTCCTCCGATCGGCTCGTCCGGGACGACCACATCATGCCCCAGCGCCTCAAGTTCGGCCCGCACCGCGTCGGAATACCCGCGCTCCAGCTTCAGCACGCCGCCTTCGGCAAAGGCGCGCGGCGCGTCGATGGCCGCCTGCGGATCCATGCCGAAATCCACGAGGTTGGTGACGAACCGCGCGTGCCCGCAGGCTTGATACTGGCCGCCCATGACGCCGAAGGGCATGTCGATCCGCCCGCCGGCGCCAAGCATCCCCGGGATGATCGTGTGCAACGGCCGCTTGCCCGGTCCGAATTCGTTCGGATGACCGGCGTCCAGCGAAAACCCGCACCCCCGGTTGTGCAGCAGAAGGCCGAACTTCGGGCTGGCGATCCCCGAACCGAAGCCGTGGAAGATCGAATAGATCAGCGACACCGCCATGCCGTCACGGTCCACCGCGGTGATATAGATCGTATCGCGGTGCACCCCCTCGGAAATCCGCGTGGTTTCGGCCTGCGCCCGCCCGGGATCGATCAGCGCGGCAAGGTCGCGCGCCAGCCCGGGGTCGAGCATCCGCTCGGTGGCGTCCCGCACTGCGGGGTCCGAAACCATCCGGTTCCTCGCATCATAGGCCAGCTTGCTGGCCTCGGCCTCGATATGGGTGCGCGCGGTCCCGAACGGCGCCATCCCCGCAAGGTCGAAATGCGACAGGATGTTGAGCAGCAGGATCGCCGCCGCGCCCTGGCCGTTGGGCGGATGCTCCAGCAACTCGCGGCCCCCGTAACTGCCCTGGATCGGAACGGTGTCGTCGCCCCGGACCGCGGCGAAATCCTCTGCCGTGTGACACCCGCCGGCCGCTTGCAAGGCCGCCAGCATGTCCTCGGCCACCTCGCCCTCGTAGAATCCCTTGGCGCCCTGCCGCGCGATCCGGCGCAGCACCTCGACCTGGCCGGGCGCGCGAAAGATGTCGCCCAGGGCCAGCGGCTTGCCATCCTTCAGGTAATGCTCCCGCGCCGCGCCCTTGAGGCGCACCGCCTTGATCGGCCAGTCGAACGCCACCCGCGCCGCCACCGGCACACCCTCTTCGGCATAGCGGATCGCCGGCGCGAACACCCGCTCCAGCCCGATCCGCCCGTGTGCCTCGGACAGCCGGCACATCGCCTCGACCGCGCCCGGCACCGTCACCGCCTGCGCCGCGCCGTCGGGCATCACCGCGTGTCCCCGCGCGCGCAGTGCCTCGGCATCGCTGCCCGCCGGCGCCCGGCCCGAACCGTTGAACCCCAGCACCTTCTCGCTCCCCGCCGGGCGCACCAGCGCAAACAGGTCGCCCGCCAGCCCGCACATGTGCGGCTCGCAGATCGCCAGCATCGCCGCCCCGCACAGCGCCGCGTCCATCGCGCTGCCGCCCTCCTTCAGGCAGGTCAGCGCCTCCTGCGCCGCCAGCGGGTGAGAGGTCGCCACCATGCCGTTGCCGGCCAGCACCGGCGAACGTCCGGGAAAGTGAAAATCACGCATCGTCAACTCCTTGTCTGGCGGCAGAGGCTAACGCCCCGCGGCCGGGAAAGGAATGGTGACTTGCTGAAAGGAGGGGGGGGAAGAACCTCGGCGCCACGTACTGGGTGGGGGCTATAAACACGCGGCACCGAGGTGAAGCTATATGCAGCTACCCGTCCCTTATGACGTGGCAATCGGGCACCGGTGCGATGGGATTGAGGCCGTTTTGCGTCTTTCGCGCTGCCAGAGTGACCCTGATCACCTTCGGCCCCAAATCAGCGCCGAATCCATGCTGTCACGCGCCCGAAGCCCAGCGGCATCGTGCCGGCGAAATCACATCTGACACTCGGGCGAAACGCCGGATGATGCGCCGGGCACCGCCTGCGGCCCTCGCCCGGACCGGGATCACCCGATCCGGAAATGCAACGTCAAGACGTTGCTGTCGCCGCGGCGCTCATAGCCCAGCCGATCGGTCAACTCGCGGATCATGTACCAGCCGAAACCACCCTCCGGCAATGCATCCAGCGGCAGGTCCAAACTCGCGGCCTTGCCGTCGGGCAGTGTCAAGTCGGGAAAGGGGCGGCCCTGATCGGTCACCCGGCAGCACAGCCGCCCGTCCTCGAGCGCGAGGTCCAGCGCAAGCGGTTCGCCGTCGCGCGCGCCATAGGCATGTTCGACCACGTTGTTGAGAACCTCCGCCAGCGCGATCTGCACGTGGCCCGCGGTCTCTGCCGGCACCTCCCACTCAGCCAGCCGCGCCACGGTTCGAGCAAGCATCTCACGCGCCATGGTGTCGGCGCTCAGCGCCTCGATCCGGAGGCTGCGGTCGGCGGTGCGGGTCATCGGGGACGTGTCCTCCCGTGGCGTGGCCCCGCCATGCCGCGCACGGCACGGCCGGGCCTGCATCGTGCAGGGTCAGTCGGCGCCGGCCATCAGCGCCGCGTCCAGCGTCGGATACAGCGAAAAGACGCTGTCCATCCGGGTCAGCCGGAACACGCTTTCGACGTTCGGCGTCAACCCCGCAAGGTCGAGCTTGCGCTTTGCACCCAGTTGCTTCATCGCCGCCACGATGGCGCCCAGCCCGCTGGAGTCGATGAACTCGACCCGCCCGAGGTCGAGGATCACCCGGCCTCCGGAGGCTTCGGTCTCGACCCGCATCATGTCCTTGAACTGGATCGCCACCGCGGCGTCGATCCGGTCGGCGTCGACCGTGACGACCTGGAAATCGTCGGCGGTCCTGCTGCTTATGTGCATGCCTGTCACCTTGCGTTACGTTATCATGGTACGCTAGACGGCAAACCTTACCATTCGGTATGCATGGACCGGCAACTTGGGGAGGCCAATATGAAAGACGTGATGATCCTGGGCGCAGCGCGCACGCCGATGGGCGGGTTCCAGGGCGAATTCGATGGCGTCCCCGCCGCCACGCTGGGTGGCGTGGCGATCTCCGCTGCGCTGCGCGATGCCGGCAAACCCGCCGTCGACGAGGTGCTGATGGGCTGCGTGCTGCCCGCGGGCCAGGGCCAGGCCCCGGCGCGTCAGGCCGGGTTCAAGGCCGGGCTCGGCGAAGAGACACCCGCCACCACGATCAACAAGATGTGCGGGTCCGGCATGAAGGCCGCAATGATGGGCTTCGACCGCATCGCGCTGGGCGACGCCGCGGCCATGGTCGCCGGCGGCATGGAAAGCATGTCCGAAGCCCCCTACCTCCTGCCCAAGATGCGCGGCGGCGCCCGCATCGGCCACGGCCAGGTGATCGATCACATGTTCCTCGACGGGCTGGAAGACGCCTACGACAAGGGTCGCCTGATGGGCACCTTCGCCGAGGATTGTGCCGATCACTACCAGTTCACCCGTGAAGCGCAGGACCAGTATGCGCTGGCCTCTCTCGATAACGCTTTGGAGGCCGAACGCACCGGCGCCTTCGATGACGAGATCGCGCCGGTTACGCTCCACACCCGCTCGGGCGAGGCGATCATCACCCGCGACGAACAGCCCGGCAAGGCCCGCCCCGGCAAGATCCCGACGCTGAAGCCCGCCTTCCGCAAGGACGGTACGGTCACTGCCGCCAATGCCTCGTCGATCTCTGACGGTGCCGCCGCCATGGTGCTGGGCACGCAAGAGACCGCCGAGGCACAGGGCGTCGCCCCCCGCGCCCGCATCCTCGGTCACGCGTCGCACGCGCAGGCACCGGGATGGTTCACCACCGCGCCGGTGCCGGCGGCGAAGAAGCTGCTCGACCGCATCGGCTGGAAGGTCTCGGACGTCGACCTGTGGGAGGTCAACGAGGCCTTCGCGGTCGTCCCCATGGCCTTCATGCAGGAAATGGGCCTGCCGCGCGACGTGGTCAACGTCAACGGCGGCGCCTGCGCTTTGGGCCACCCCATCGGCGCGTCGGGAGCCCGCATCATGGTGACGCTGCTCAACGCGTTGGAAAAGCGCGGGCTGAAACGCGGCGTCGCGGCGATCTGCATCGGCGGCGGCGAAGGCACCGCCATCGCCATCGAGCGCTGCTGATGAAAGGGCAGCTGTGCGGGACGGAGCGCCATTTCGCTGTGCTTGCTCCAGTGGCTGCTCCCGCAAACTGTCAGCTTTCAGAAACGGTGGTTATTGCCTGTGCCAGAAACAGATCGGGTTTGTCACTCGAAGCCTAATTGCGCCGCCGGGCGAGTTCACGATAGAGCGCCTCGCGCGATACACCGAGAACGCGTGCTAAATCTTGTATCTCACCCCTCTGCGGCAAAGCATTTCGCAACCCGAGCCATGCGTCCAATCGTTCAGCCACTGTTTTGAGCGACCGAATTTCGGACTGCATTCGCGCGTTCTGCAATTCGCGAGCCAACTGGGCAGCCCAAGAGCGCGCAATGTCTGCGGAGTTGTGAAGGCGTTCAAGGAAATGCGAAACCGGAAGCGATTTTAGCTGGGTCTTCGTGCTGGCCAGACCGTCGCAATGGTATTGCGCTGAATAGGCCGAAGCCTCGGCCAAAACGTTGCCCGGGCTGACACGGTTCAATATCAACGAAGTGCCGCTCGCTGTATAGCGCACAAGATCGACCCCACCTTCGACGACCAAATACATCAACAGCACGCGATCACCTGTCCGGAAGACTGTCTTCCCGGCCTCAAGCGGCACGATCTGCTCTTTTTCAAAAAGCCGAGATACGACACTAAACATGATAATGATCATATGGGCGAATTTAGTCCGATGCTACAAGTTGTTCGACACGTGACCTGGAAGGACTTCAAAATGACTCTGCATCCTAAGAAATCTTTGGTCTTGGTGATCGCCATATTGCCCTTGGCTGCGTTCGCCCAAGACCACGGGCATGGGGGAAACAGCGCGCCGTATTCTGGGTTTGAAACGCGCGAAATCAAGAGCCTCTCAGAACAAGACATCGAAGAGTTGCGGCGCGGCGGAGGCTGGGGCCTGGCCTTGCCGGCCGAATTGAACGGCCGACCCGGGCCTGCCCATCTTCTTGCGCTTGGGGAAGAACTGGACCTTTCAGCGAGCCAAATAGAAGCGATCTCGGCAATCTATGAGCAGATGCGCACGGATGCCGTCGCTGCCGGGGAGAGTTTCATTGCTGCTGAGGCAGCATTGAACGACGCCTTCGTCGGTTCGGACCTTTCGGAAGAGAGGCTTCGCGAACTGCTCGCAGAGGTTGGCGAGGCGCGTGCCAGGTTGCGGTTCATCCATCTTTCCAGGCATCTGTCTACGCCCGAACTTCTAAGCGACGCGCAAATTCAGAAGTACAACGTCCTGCGCGGGTATGAGGATGATCCGTGTGAAAACGTGCCGCATGGATACGATCCAGAGATGTGGCGCCGTCACAACGGGTGTGGGTAACCGCGCAGACTGCCAAATACACCGTGCCAAAACCAATCGGCCAAAATTGGTCGTTCCTGTCACTGGCGCGTCCCCAGCCGGAACAACTGAAGAAACTGTGCCTCAAACCCTTTGCGAAGCTCCGTTTACCTTGAGTACGTTCTTGGCGCCCCCCTAATTGCGGATATTGGTGCATAGTGCAGCATTGGCGAAAGAGGGCTCAGAGCGGACAACTGTGTGTTTTGATATGAGCCCACATCCAATGCTGGCAAGGCGAATGTCGCAGCGGTTGCTGCATATCTCGGGACAGCGGGCGTCAAGTTGCAGACTCTTGCCGCGCGTAAAGGAAGCTATGTGCTTCCCGGTCTTTTCCCAAAACATGGATAGAGCCCGGCGGCCTTGGGGGGCATTTGTACAAAACAGGGGGTGGTTTTGTACAAATTGTACAAAACGCAGGCTGAGTTGCGCCCGTCCGTGCAGCCCGCTAAACCCCGCCTCCATGACCGACAAACACCCCTCCGGCGCCCCCTGGCGCAACTTCTACGGCCGCTTCAAAGGCAAGGGCCTGCGCAAAAGCCAAGAGCGCTACCTCGACGAGGATCTGGCGACGCTCTCGCCCGGCACAGTGTCTTGGGAGGAGAACCCGGACCGCAAACCCCTTGATATCGCGTCGATTTTTGGTGGACGCGAGCTCTGGGTCGAAATCGGCTTCGGCGGCGGCGAACACCTCGTTCATCAGGCGCGAAGCAACCCGCAAGCCGGAATCATCGGCGCGGAGCCCTATATCAACGGCGTCGCCATGCTGCTCGGCAAGGTCCGCGAAGCAGGTGTCTCGAACCTCCGCATCCACCCCGGAGACGCCCGCGATCTCTTTGACGTCCTGCCAAGCCATTCAATTTCCAGAGCTTTTCTGCTCTATCCGGACCCCTGGCCGAAGAAACGGCACCATCGTCGCCGCTTCGTCACCCCCGAACATCTCGCGCCATTGTCCGCCCTTATGAAGCCCGGCGCCGAGTTCCGCGTCGCCACCGACATCCCCGATTACGTCCGCCAGACTCTCGAACAGGTGCCGCGACACGGGTTCGAATGGCTCGCCGACGGCCCCGAGGATTGGCGAAACCCCTGGAAAGACTGGATTTCCACCCGCTACGAGCAGAAGGCCCTGCGCGAAGGCCGAACCCCGCACTACCTGACGTTCCGCAAGCGGTGAGCGGTAGGATGGGTGCTGAGCACCCATCCTACGAGAGGCCCGCATGGACGCGCCCGCGCCGCCTTGCTAAGAGGACTGCGAGCGATAACGAAGGATCTCCGACCATGTCCGGCCACGGCACCCCTATCCCAATGGTTTCAAAGGCTTGCGGGCCTCTCACGGGCACGGCCGAAGTGCCCGGCGACAAGTCGATCTCGCACCGCTCGCTGATCTTCGGCGCCATGGCGGTGGGCGAAACCGTGGTGACCGGGCTGCTCGAAGGCGAGGACGTGCTCGACACCGCCAAGGCCATGCGCGCCTTCGGGGCCGAGGTGACACGCGACGACGATGGCACATGGCGAGTGCGCGGCGTCGGTGTCGGCGGATTTTCCGAGCCGGATCAAGTGGTTGACTGCGGCAACTCGGGCACCAGCGTGCGTCTGATCATGGGCTCGATGGCGACCACGCCGATCACCGTGACCTTCACTGGTGACGCCAGCCTCAACAAACGCCCGATGGCACGTGTCACCGATCCGCTGGCGCTGTTCGGCTGTCAGTCCGTGGGCCGCTCCGGCGGCCGCCTGCCGATGACCCTTGTCGGCGCAAAGGACGCGATACCAGTGCGTTACACGGTGCCTGTCCCCTCGGCGCAGGTGAAATCGGCGGTGCTGCTTGCCGGTCTCAACGCCCCCGGCCAGACCGTGGTGATCGAGAAAGAGGCCACCCGCGACCACACCGAGCGCATGCTCGCGGGCTTCGGTGCCGAGATCATCACCGAAGAGACCGACGAAGGCCGCGTCATCACCCTCACCGGCCAGCCCGAACTGAAGCCCCAGACCATCGCGGTGCCGCGCGATCCCTCGTCGGCGGCCTTCCCGGTCTGCGCGGCGCTGATCACGCCGGGCTCGGACGTGCTGGTGCCGGGCATCGGCCTCAACCCGACGCGCGCCGGCCTGTTCACCACCCTGCGCGACATGGGCGCGGACCTCGAATACGAAAACATGCGCGAAGAGGGTGGCGAACCGGTGGCCGACCTGCGCGCAAAATATTCACCTGACATGAAGGGGATAGAGGTTCCGGCCGAGCGGGCCGCCAGCATGATCGACGAATACCCGGTGCTGTCGGTGGTGGCCGCCAACGCCACTGGCGTCACCGAGATGCCCGGCGTCAAGGAACTGCGCGTCAAGGAAAGCGACCGGATCGAGGCGATGGCGTCGGGCCTTCGCGCCTGCGGCGTTTCGGTCGAGGATGGCCCGGACTGGTGGCGCGTCACGGGGCAGGGGCCGGGCGGCGTCAGGGGCGGCGCGACCTGCGCCAGCCACCTCGACCACCGGATCGCCATGTCCTTCATGGTGCTGGGCATGTCGGCGCAACAGCCGGTGCGGGTCGACGACGGCACGCCCATTGCGACCTCCTTCCCGATCTTCGAGCCGTTGATGGCCGGGCTTGGCGCCGACATCAGCCGCGAGACCTGAGGATGTCGCGCCCGGTTGTCCTGTTCTGGGTCCTGTTCGGGCTGACCGGCCTTTTGTACCTGATCATGGTGGTCTGGTCCCTGCCTCGGATCGTCGAGGCAGCAGGCGGCGCCATGCCGTTCGATCTCCAGCCCACGGGCTACGACCTCGCCACGGCGCGGGGCTTTCTGATGGCGCTCGGGGACGAGGGCCGCGCCTTCTATCTCCAGACGCAACACATGCTCGACGCGGCCTATCCCCCGATGCTGGCGGTCACGGTGGCGTTGGGGGTTCACCTTGCCTACGGGCGTCGGGTGGCGCGCATGCTCTCGCTGATCGCGGTGCTGGGCATGCTGGCGGACCTTTACGAGAATCACACCGTCGCCGCGCTGCTGTCGGGCGATCCGGCGCAGCCTGACGCAGGCCTCGTGCTGCGCGCGAGCACCGCCACGCTGATCAAGTCGGCCGCGGCCACCGTCGGCCTGTCGGCCCTGCTGGCGGGTGGGGTGCGGGCGCTCTGGCGGCGCCGGACGGCGCGCCGGACCCTGCCTTGACGGGCGGCGTTTACATCCGCCGGCGTTTGGCTCACCTTCACGGGGACACCGCCGGCAAGGCGCGGAAAGGACGAGACATTCATGGCATTCACGATTGCGGTCGACGGGCCCGCGGCCTCGGGTAAGGGCACGATTTCCAAGGCGCTGGCGCGAGAACTGGGATTCGCGCATCTCGACACCGGGCTGCTCTATCGCGCGGTCGGGCGGCGGGTGCTGGACGGGCAAGAGCCGCTGGCGGCGGCGCGGGCGCTGGTGGCGGCCGATCTCGAAGATGAGCGGCTGCGCACGCCCGAGGTGGCGCAGGCGGCCTCCAAGGTAGCTGTGCTGGCCGAGGTGCGGGCGGCGCTGGTGGATTTCCAGCGCGCCTTTGCGCGGCGCGACGGGGGCGCGGTGCTGGACGGGCGCGACATCGGCACGGTGATCTGCCCCGATGCCGAGGCCAAACTTTTCGTCACCGCCAGTGCCGAGGCACGGGCGACGCGGCGGTTCGAGGAGTTGCGCGGCAAGGGGCTCGAAACCAGCTTCGAGGAGGTCTTCGCCGATGTCCGAACACGAGATGCGCGGGACATGGGGCGGGCCGAGGCGCCGTTGAAACCGGCCCGGGATGCGGTGCACCTCGACACCACCGAGATGTCGATCCCGGATGCGTTCGCCGCGGCACTGAAGTCCGTGAAGGAACGGATGGACCGGGCATGAAGACGCGAGAGATCGGCGGGCAGGCGGTGTCGGCCATCGGCGTCGGCGCGATGTCCTTTGCCGAGTTCTACGGCCCGACGACGGACGAGAATTCCTGGGCGATACTCGATGCGGCGATGGAGCTTGGGGTGACGCATGTCGACACCTCGAACGTCTATGGCATGGGCCGGTCGGAGAATGCCATCGGCGCCTACCTGCGGCGCAACCGGGCAGCACGCGACACGTTTCACATCGCCACCAAGGCAGGCATTTCCCGTGACGATGACGGCAATCGGGTGTTCCGCAACAGCGCGGAACACCTCGAAAGCGAGCTGGACGGCTCCCTGAAACGGATGGGTCTGGAGACGGTCGATCTGTTCTATGTGCACCGGCGCGATCCGCAGGTGCCGATCGAGGAGGTGACGGACAGCCTCGTGCGGTTGCGCGACAAGGGCAAGATCAGGGCCTTCGGGTTCTCCGAGATCGCGCCGTCCTCGCTGCGGCGGGCCGCTGCGGTGGCGCCGGTGGCGGCGGTGCAGAACGAGTATTCGCTGGCCACGCGGGCGCCGGAGCTGGGTCTGGTACAGGAATGCGCGCGGCAGGGGACGGCGCTGGTGGCGTTTTCTCCGGTGGGGCGGGCGTTTCTGACCGACAGTCCGATCGAGGCGGAGCGGGTGCCGCACCTGGAGTTCCTGAAGGACAATCCGCGTTTCGCAAGCCCCAACTACGAGGCCAACATCGCCGCCACGAACCGGCTGCGCGCCCTGGCGGCGGAGGTGGGAGAGCCCACGGCGGCGCTGGCGATTGCCTGGCTGCTGACGCGCGGCGATCACGTGATCCCGATCCCCGGCACGCGGTCGGTGCGGCATTTCCGGGAATGCGTGCGGGGCACCGAACTGACCTTGGCCGAGGCCGATCTGGCCCGCATCGACGCGGCCTTGCCGGTGGGCTGGGCGCATGGTGCGCGGTATTCGCCGGGCCAGTACGTCGGGCCGGAGCGGTATTGCTGAGCCATGGCCGAGCGCTTCCATCCCCTGGCCTTGCCCGAACATCTGCGGCGCAAGTCGGTGCTGAAGCCTCAGTTCCGGCCGGAGGGATACCTTGATGCGCTCGACCGCGAGACGCTGTGGTACGATGCCTTCTGGCGCGACGGCAAGGTGACGGTGATCGGGCCGCCTTTGAACAACCTGCGGGCGGTGTTCCGGCGGGCGGAGTTTGCGCTGGACGGTGTCCCGGCGAAGCTCTGGCGGATGCGGCGCTACAAGCGTCATTTCGTAGCGCAGGTTCTGGCCGAGGATATGCCGAAACGGATGGCAGTCACGCTGGACGGCTGGACCGGAGACAGCACGGTGGCCGCCGATGGATCGGGGCAGTTCGCGGGGCTCAACACCGCATTCTATGTCAACAAGAACAACGACCTGCAGTGGATGCGCGACCATGCGGCCTGGCACGTGCAGGAGCACGGGTTGCAGGCGCTGATCGTGGTGGACAACGGCTCGGACGCCTACGCGCCCAAGGACATCCGGGCCGCGCTGAAGCCCGTGGGGTTGAAGCGGGTGCTGGTTCTGCCGGCCCCGTTCAAATACGGGCCGGTGGGGCTGAAGCCGTTTCGACGGACCGAGAAATACATGCAGACGGCTTTGTTCAATGTGTTGCGGATGCGGTTTCTGGGCGCGGCGGCGGCGATACTGAACTGCGACGTCGACGAGCTGATCGTCCGGCGTGGCACGCGCGGGGTTTTCGAGGCGGCGAAGGACAGCCGGATCGGTTTCGTGCAGGTGGGTGGCATCTGGGTCTACGGCGCGCCGGGCAGCGACGGGCCCTACCTGCACCGCGACCACGTCTTTGCGCATCAGCCGCCGCGCCAGGC
Source organism: Litorisediminivivens sp. KMU-197 (assembly GCF_056858395.1). NCBI lineage: Bacteria > Pseudomonadati > Pseudomonadota > Alphaproteobacteria > Rhodobacterales > Paracoccaceae > Litorisediminivivens > Litorisediminivivens sp. KMU-197. Next base: position 148,620 of record NZ_JBXEQG010000003.1, read on the forward strand.
GCCCCCGAAGTTCTGCATCGCGCCCTCGGGGCCGCTGGGGCGCAGCAGTTGGGACATTCACGGGATCGAACGGCTGCCGTTCCTGCGCCAGAGGCTGCATCCGGAGTTCGTCTTCCTGCATTGCCGGGGGGTATCGACCGGGTGGAAGGGGGCGGGACGGCTGAGCATGCCCGACGATACGGTTCGCCACGAAGAGGCAGAGGCGGCGCTGGCGCGGATGCCGTGAGGGCGCGGCACAAACCGCAAGGCGAAACCGCTTGAAACACCCAGCCTTAGCGCGTATAGACGCCCCCGTCGAGAAGGCGTCAACGCCGCCGAACAGCAGAGCGAGCAGGGTCGGACAACCACCGGCCCTCTTTGTTTTGCGGTCAGCCGATCCGACCAAATGCCACCAAGACCGGCGGAGACAACCGCCCGGCCGGAATACGATGAAACGAAGGAACTGAACGCCACATGGCTCAAAACACATCGATGGAGGAATTCGAAGCCCTCCTGAATGAAAGCTTCGAAATGGACACCCCCGAAGAGGGCTCTGTCGTCAAAGGCAAGGTCATCGCGATCGAAGCGGGACAAGCCATCATCGACGTCGGCTACAAGATGGAAGGCCGAGTCGAGCTGAAAGAATTCGCGAATCCCGGCGAACAACCCGACATCAGCGTCGGCGACGAAGTCGAGGTCTTCCTCCGCTCAGCCGAGAACGCCCGTGGCGAAGCCGTCATCTCGCGCGAGATGGCCCGCCGCGAGGAAGCCTGGGACCGCCTCGAAAAAGCCTACGCAGACGATCAGCGCGTCGAAGGCGCGATCTTCGGCCGCGTCAAGGGTGGCTTCACCGTCGATCTCGGCGGCGCCGTGGCCTTCCTGCCCGGCTCGCAAGTCGATGTCCGCCCCGTGCGTGACGCCGGCCCGCTGATGGGTCTGAAGCAGCCGTTCCAGATCCTGAAGATGGACCGTCGCCGTGGCAACATCGTTGTCTCGCGTCGTGCGATCCTTGAAGAATCGCGTGCCGAACAGCGTGCGGAAGTCATCGCCAACCTGGCCGAAGGCCAAGCGGTCGACGGCGTGGTCAAGAACATCACCGAATACGGCGCCTTCGTCGATCTCGGCGGTGTCGACGGCCTGCTGCACGTGACCGACATGGCCTGGCGCCGCGTCAACCACCCCTCGGAGATCCTGTCGATCGGCGAGACCGTGAAGGTCCAGGTCATCAAGATCAACAAGGAAACCCACCGCATCAGCCTCGGCATGAAACAGCTGCAGGAAGACCCGTGGGATCTGGTGGCTGCCAAGTACCCGCTGGAATCGACCCACACCGGCCGCGTCACCAACATCACCGACTACGGTGCCTTTGTTGAGCTGGAGCCGGGTGTCGAGGGCCTCGTTCACGTCTCGGAAATGTCCTGGACCAAGAAGAACGTGCACCCCGGCAAGATCGTTTCGACCTCGCAGGAAGTCGAAGTCATGGTGCTGGAAATCGATCAGGCGAAACGTCGTGTGTCGCTTGGCCTCAAGCAGACCATGCGCAACCCGTGGGAAGTCTTTGCCGAAACCCACCCCGAGGGCACTCAGGTGGAAGGCGAAGTCAAGAACATCACCGAATTCGGTCTGTTCGTCGGCCTTCCGGGCGAAATCGACGGTATGGTGCACCTCTCGGACCTCAGCTGGGACGAGCGTGGCGAAGATGCCATCCAGAACTACCGCAAGGGCGACATGGTCGAAGCGGTCGTGTCCGAAGTCGACACCGAGAAAGAGCGCATCTCGCTCTCGATCAAGGCGGTCGGCGGCGACAAGTTCGCCGAAGCCGTTGGCGGCGTGAAGCGCGGCTCGGTCATCACCGTCGAAGTGACGGCGATCGAGGATGGCGGCATCGAGGTGGAATACGAAGGCATGAAGTCTTTCATCCGCCGCTCCGACCTGTCGCGTGACCGTGCCGAGCAACGCCCCGAGCGCTTCTCGGTCGGCAACAAGGTCGACGTCCGCGTCACCAACGTCGACAGCAAGACCCGCCGTCTGGGCCTGTCGATCAAGGCACGCGAGATCGCCGAAGAGAAAGAGGCCGTGCAGCAGTATGGCTCCTCCGACTCGGGTGCATCGCTGGGCGACATCCTTGGCGCGGCGCTGAAGGGCGGCGACGAGTAAATCGTCCCTGCGTTGAAATCGAAGGGCCCCGGTGCATCGCGCCGGGGCCTTTTTCATGCCACGAATGACCCTCATCAGCGGTCTTGGGCGGACCCGGCAGGGCATTGCCCAGCCCGCTGACGGCGTGTCCCCACGGGCGATTCGTGACCCCGGGCGGCATCCAGATTCCCCAACCCGGTAGGCCGCCAAACCCGGCAGGCAATCCTTAATTCACTGCGCGACCGCTAAAAAATCGCGAATTTTCAGGCGGTTTGCCCTATCTTGCCCCGTATCGGATGTTTCGGAATGCGCGCATTGTTTCTATAGTCCTAGACAGCGAAACACAGCGCGAACCGTTACCAGGGGGGATGGCGCAGATGATCAGATCGGAACTGATCCAGAAACTTGCAGACGAAAACCCGCATCTTTATCAACGTGATGTGGAGCGTATCGTGAATACGATCTTCGAAGAGGTCACCAGCGCCATGTCGCGCGGAGACCGTGTCGAACTTCGGGGCTTCGGTGCGTTCTCGGTAAAGAAACGTGACTCGCGCACCGGGCGGAACCCGCGCACCGGTGAGGCGGTTGAGGTCGAAGAGAAGCACGTGCCGTTCTTCAAGACCGGCAAGCTGCTGCGCGATCGGTTGAACGGAAAGTAAAGCGACACCATGCGGTATATCAAATACGCCTTCCTGGCGATCGTGGCTCTGGCGCTGGTCGCCGTCGCGGTTGCCAATCGCGACATCGTCACGTTGGAGCTGCTGCCCTCCGGACTGGCGGCGCTTGCGGGGACGAACGAATCCATTCAGCTGCCCTTGTTCATGGTGATCCTCGCCGGTGTTGCGCTGGGCCTTCTGATCGGTTTCGTCTGGGAATGGCTGCGCGAATTCAAGCAGCGCGCCGAGAGCGCCCGCAAGGATGCCGAGATCAAGCGTCTCAAGCGCGAGGTACGGCGGCTGAAGGCGGACAAGCACGAAGGCAAGGACGAGGTCTTTGCCCTGCTGGACGAAGCCAGCTAAGCTTTCCGGGTGACCGACATTCGCACCAAGATCTGCGGGCTCAGCCGGCCCGAAGACGTGTCTGCCGCCGCAGCGGCGGGTGCGGCTTACGTAGGCTTCGTGTTCTTTCCGAAATCGCCCCGCAACGTCGATATCGCGACCGCGCGGGCATTGTCGCTCGAGGTGCCTGCGGGCGTCGCCAAGGTGGCGCTGATGGTAGACCCCGACGATGCGCTGCTTCAGGCGGTCACCGACGAGGTGCCGCTGGACATGCTCCAACTGCACGGCAAGGAAAGCCCGGAGCGGGTGGTCGCGGTGCGTGCGGCCTTTGGCCTGCCGGTGATGAAGGCGGTGGGCGTGGCAGACCGAGAGGATCTGGACGCGCTGACAACCTATGGCCGGGTGGCGGACCAGTTGCTGGTGGACGCGAAGCCGCCGAAACACGCCGATCTGCCGGGCGGCAACGGGCTGGCGTTCGACTGGCGGCTGATCGCCGGGCGGCGCTGGCCGGTGCCCTGGATGCTGGCGGGCGGGCTGACGCCGGAGAACGTGGCCGAGGCCATCGCCATGACCGGCGCCAGGCAAGTGGATGTGTCTTCGGGCGTGGAAAGCGCGCCGGGGGTGAAGGATGCGGCAAAGATCGCGGCCTTCGTGGATGCGGCGCGTCAGGCCAAGGCCGCGCCGCCATCGCTGCGCAGCGTCTGAAGGGCAGGCACGTCCAAGGAAGTCCCGACGCGGCGGCCGGGACCCGCGCGGGATCAGCCGCCGGTGTACATGCCCTCGTAGATCGGCTCCAACGTCTCGTGCTCGAAGAGCGACGATACCGATGTTCCGTTCCAGATGTTCAGGATCGCCTGCGCAAAGATCGGCGCGGTGGGCACGATGCGAATGTTCTCGGTCGCCTTCACCGCGTCGGTGGCCTCAATGGAATCGGTGATGACCAGCGATTTCATCACCGACTTCGAGATACGCTCGACCGCCGGGCCCGACAGCACCCCGTGCGAGATGTAGGAGTGCACCTCGGTCGCGCCGGCCTCGATCAGAACCTCGGCGGCCTTGCAGAGCGTGCCGGCGGTGTCGCAGATGTCGTCCACGATGATGCATTTCTTGCCGGTCACGTCGCCGATCACCGTCATCTCGGCGACTTCGCCGGCCTTCTCGCGGCGTTTGTCGACGATCGCCAGCGGCGCGTGAATGCGTTTCGCCAGTTCGCGGGCACGGGCCACGCCGCCGACGTCGGGCGAGATCACCATGATGTCGTCCATCGCACCCTTGAAGGCGTGACGGATGTCCAGCGCGAAGACCGGGCTGGCATAAAGGTTATCCACCGGGATGTCGAAGAAGCCCTGAATCTGCGCGGCGTGCAGATCCATGGTCAGCACCCGTTCGATCCCCGCCTCGACGATCATGTTCGACACCAGCTTGGCGCTGATTGGCGTGCGCGCCTTGGCGCGGCGGTCCTGACGGGCGTAGCCGAAATAGGGGATTACGGCGGTGATACGCGCCGCCGACGACCGGCGCAGCGCGTCGGCCATGATCAGCAGCTCCATCAGGTTGTCGTTCGCTGGGTTCGACGTCGGCTGGACGATGAACATGTCCTCGCCGCGGACGTTTTCAAAGACCTCGACGAAGATCTCTTGGTCGTTGAACCGTTCAACACGGGCGTCGACCAGCCCGACGTTCATGCCGCGATGCATCGACATGCGCCGGGCAATGGATTTCGCCAACGGCAGGTTGGCATTTCCGGCCATGAGTTTCGGTTCGATGATCTGAGGCATTGCGCGCGGTCCCGGACAGGAAAGTAAAGGATTCGTGACGTTGACTTCGCTTAGCACGCGTCTACGGTGCGCAAAAGTCGGCACGCAGGGGAACCAAGGACTTGGCACAAATTGATTACTACTTCGCGACAATCTCGCCCTTCACCTATCTCGCGGGCACCCGGCTGGAAGAGATCGCGGCGAAACATGACGCGTCCATCACCTACAAGCCCTTCGATATCGCCGCGCTGTTTGGCCGGACCGGGGGTCAGCCGCCCAAGGACCGCCACCCCAGCCGGCAGGAATACCGCCTGCAGGAGATGGTGCGGCAGGCCAAGAAGTTGGGGGTGCCGATCAACCTGAAGCCGGCGTTCTTTCCCACCAACCCGGCACCCTCGTCCTATGCGTTCATCGCGGCACAAGAGGCGGGCGGCGGCGATCTTGGCAAGCTGGCACACAGTTTCACGCGGGCCGTCTGGGTCGAGGAAAAGGACATCGCGCAGGATGAAGTGATCCGCGACCTGCTGGCTCAGGCCGGTTTCGATCCCTCGCTGGCGGACAGTGGCCTGCTGAGCGGTGCAGTGGCCTATGCCGCAAATCTGGAAGAGGCGGTAGATCGGGGCGTCTTCGGCGCGCCGTTCTATATCGTCGGCGATCAGAGGTTTTGGGGGCAGGACCGGTTGGAAGACCTCGACCTGCACCTTTCCGGACGCATCTAGAGGGCTTTGGATTCGGCGGGCGGCACCACGCGATGTGAGGCCCCGGATCAGCTCCGGGGCGCGCGTCTCATCGGTTCGGGGGTGTTTCGAACCTCGTGCTTCACGCGGCCGGACGGTGACCGTAGGCGCAGGGGCTGAGTTCGAAGATGCAGCGGTATCCGGCCGGGACACCGTCGTCAGAGCGCAGCACCTGCCCGTGCAGGTAGTTGCTTTCGACCGAGCCGTCCTCGTCTTCAAGACGGGTCTTGGCGCAGCGGTCGATCAGGGTGATCGCATGGTCCGAGGCGTCGTGGAAGGTGGGGCCCAGCACGTCGACGTAGACGAAACCTTCACTCGCACGCGACACCGACAGGCGGGTCTCGTCGGGGGCCTCGGACGAGGCTGCGGTGACGTGGGCTTCGAAAGCGCTGAACAGGCACATGGGGCGATCCTTCCTCGTGGGGGCCGGGCTGGCCGGCGCGTGATGTGCAAGGTCAACATCACGACGCAAGGATCGGTTCCCACCGCCCAGAGGTTACGCGGGCGGTGGTAGATTTGTCACAGGGCCGGGCCGCTCAGGGCTGTTCGTCTTCGTCGTCGTCGCTGCCGGGCAGGTTGAAGAAGCTGTCCGCGTCGTGGATGTCGCGGTTGTCCTCTTCCTCCTCATCATCGTCGCTGTCAGACAGCGAGAAGGTCTCGAGCCCCTCGATGGCCGTCGGGATGCGCGGCTCTGCCGGCATTTCGAGGCTCTGTTCGGTGGACAGCAGCTTGCGGCGTTCGTCGTCGGACATTGCGGCGCCTTCGGCGGCCTTCTTCGAGGCGGCCTTCTGCACGGCGGCGTCCAGCTCGGTCTGTTTGCACAGGCCCAGCGCGACCGGGTCGATCGGCTGCATGTTGGCGATGTTCCAGTGGGTGCGTTCGCGGATCGACTGGATGGTGGGCTTAGTGGTGCCGACCAGCTTGGCGATCTGGCTGTCGGCCAGCTCGGGGTGGAACTTGACCAGCCAGAGGATCGCGTTCGGGCGGTCCTGACGCTTGGAGAGCGGAGTGTAGCGCGGGCCGCGGCGCTTTTCCTCGTCGCGGGCGGCGGCGTTGAACTTCAGCTTGAGCTTGTTCAGCGGGTCCTTCTCGGCGCGGTCGATATCATCCTGCGTCAGCTGGTTGTTGGCGATCGGGTCGAAGCCCTTGACGCCGGCCGCCACGTCGCCGTCGGCGATGCCCTGCACCTCGAGCTCGTGCATACCGGTGAAATCGGCGATCTGCTTGAAGGTCAGCGTGGTGTTGTCCACCAGCCAGACGGCGGTCGCCTTGGGGTGCAGCAGTTTGGCCATGGTGTATCTCCTTGAAACATATCTTTCCCGTCGCCTGGAAGGGCGGTCCCGGGGGCGGGACGGTTTCCGTTGTCGGGGAACTTCGGCGCTATATAGTGGCTGAAGCGGTGAAATGGAAGTGAAAATGCGTGTGATCAGCCTGTGGCTGTTGCTCTGCCTGCCCTTCGCGGCCCGGGCAGAGGGCGAAACATCCGGAAACTTCGATTATTGGGTCATGGCGCTGTCATGGTCGCCCAACTGGTGCGAGATCGAGGGCGACGCCAAGGGATCGGAGCAATGCGACCCGCGCCACGACTTCGGCTGGACGTTGCACGGCCTCTGGCCGCAGTATCACCGCGGCTGGCCCTCTTATTGCCCGACGGTCGAACGCGCGCCGTCGCGTGCCATGACGGCGGACATGGCGGACATCATGGGCACCTCCGGGCTGGCCTGGCACCAGTGGAAGAAGCACGGCACCTGCTCGGGCCTGTCGGCGTCAGGCTATTACGCGGCCTCGCGCGCGGCCTATGACAGCGTCACCCGCCCCGAGGTGTTCCGGAAGCTCGACAAGGCGGTGACGTTGCCGGCGTCGGTGGTGGAAGAGGCTTTCGTGAAGGCCAATCCGGGGCTGGAGCCGGACATGATCACCATCACCTGCCGCGACGGGCATATCCAAGAGGCGCGGGTCTGCCTGTCGCTCGATCTTGAGCCGGTGCCTTGCGGGCGCGACGTGATCCGCGATTGCGGCATGACGGACGCGCTGTTCACGCCGGTGCGCTGAGGGCCGGCCTTGCGTTTGGGGCGCTGCCCCCGGCGTCGGCCACCCCACAGTACGCTCAACCAGTTGAAGGGCCGGGCCGCGACAGCGGCGGGTCAGGTATTCCGGACTTACGTTGCGGCAGCTTTGCAGCGATGCTGTATCCGAGGGCGTCGCGTCGTCTGTCCCTTCCTGCGGCTGGTCATTAAGCAGTCGTTCCGGCGCGTCGCCCGCAATTTCAGCAGGTGAGCCATGCATTATACATCTCGCACGACTGCCACACCCCGGGACCGGCTGACCATCGAGCGCCGGCTGCTGGCGGCGGATTGTTCCGGCCTGCAGGTCACCTCAGGCGATATCACGCGGCACAGCCAAGGCTGGGTGCGGATGTGGGTGGATGGGTCATACCTTGTGTTTTCCGACTGCGGTTCGCTTTACGCGCGGCGCGGTGTGACCGATGACGGACAACTGGTCTGGTTTATACGGGACAAGGCCGGGACGCGGGTCTTTCACGCGACGGGGCACGATCCGCACGCGGCCTTCATGCTGGCACGCGATACATGGCGGCGGTGCGAGGCAATGAAGGCCCACCGGCAGGAGATCGGCAGGCTGGTGCGGTCGCTGCTTCTGGGCCGGGAAACATGCGATGTCACGGTCGAGGACGCTGCGGCCGCGCCGCTTTCGCCGGTAGCCGTTCGGTCGTTCATGGCGCGCATGGGGCTGTCGCGGCGGCGGCGGATTTCGGGGCGGCTGGCGGCGCTGATCAGCCTGATCGAACCGGCGGTGGGCGTGGTGATCTGGGTCGCCATGCAACGCCGCAATGTGCGCCAGAGGCCGGAGAGGGAAAGCCGCCGACCGCGCCAGACAGGCGCGATCGGCGGGGTCAGGGGCGGTACGTCCTAGTCGACGATGGCGCGGATGCGGCGCACGCCGGCGGAGGAGGATTGCTCCTTCTTGATCTTGAACTTGCCGATCTCGTTGGTGTTGGCCACGTGCGGGCCGCCGCAGAATTCCATCGACACGTCCCCGATCGAGTAGACCGACACCACGTCGTCGTACTTGTCCGAGAACAGGCCGATGGCACCCTTTTCACGGGCCTCATCGGCGCCCATGGTGGCCTGTTCCACGGGCATCCCGGCGTCGATCCATTCCTGCACCCGCTGCTCGACCTCGCGGACCTCGTCCTTGGTCAGGGCGCGCTCGAAGGAAAAGTCGAAGCGCATGCGTTCGCTGGTGATGTTCGAGCCGCGCTGCATCACCGTGGGGCCGAATTTTTCACGAAGCGCCGCGTGCAGCAGGTGGGTCGCGGTATGGTAGCGGACGCTTTCCTCGCTGTCGTCGGCAAGACCGCTTTTCGCGGCCTCGGCAGCGCGCGAGGTTTCGCGGTGCTTTTCGCCCGCAACCTGAAAGCCTTCCATGTCGACGGTGACGCCGGATTCGGCGGCGATCTCCTGGGTGAACTCGACGGGATAGCCGTAGGTGTCGAACAGGCGGAAGGCGACGTCGCCCGTAAGCTCGGATTTGCCCTCGGCCTTCAGCTCCTCAAGGCTCTGCTCCAGCACTTTCTGGCCCTTCTGGACGGTCTTCATGAAGCGGCCCACTTCGTTGGACAGCTCGGTGCCGATGTCGAGGCTGCCCGACGTCAGCTCGGGGTAGGCGTCGGAATACTGGTCGAGCACGATCCTGTGCGCGGCGACCCAGTTTTCGGGCGCGAGGTCGAGGTGTTCGCAGTAGCGCACGGCGCGGCGGATCAGCCGGCGCAGCACGTAGCCCTGACCGGTGTTCGACGGCAGCACTGGCTGCTGGTCGCCCATCATGAAGGTCGCGGTCCGCAAGTGGTCCGACACCACGCGGAGCGCGAACAGCTTCTTCTCGTCGCCGTAGATATCTTCGCGCGAATGCGGAGTGTGCGAGATCAGCTCCTTGATGGTGGGCTGGAAGGAGTGGGTCTCGTAGACGCTTTCGACGCCGTTGATCGCCGCCAGCACGCGCTCCAGCCCCATGCCGGTGTCGACGTTCTGCTGTGGCAGCGGCTCGATACCCTCGGCGGTGCGGTTGAACGCCATGAAGACGTTATTCCAGATCTCGAAGAACCGGCCGCAGTCGCAGAGCGAGGGCAGGCACTTGTCGCCGTTCTCGCAAGGGGTCTGAGTCATGTCCATGAAAATCTCGGTGTCCGGGCCGCAGGGGCCGGTCGGGCCCATGGCCCACCAGTTGTCTTCCATACCGAGGAACAGGATGCGCTCGTCCGGGACGCCCAGATCGCGCCAGACGGCGGCCGCTTCCTCGTCGCGGGGGGCGACTTCGTTGCCTTCGAAGCAGGTCACCCAAAGCAGGTCGTGCGGGATGGCGAGGCAGTCTTCGCGGGTCAGAAATTCATAGGACCAGCGGATCGATTCATTCTTGTAGTAGTCGCCCAGCGACCAGTTGCCGAGCATTTCGAACATGGTCAGGTGGGTCAGGTCGCCCACTTCTTCCAGGTCGTTGGTGCGGACACATTTCTGCACCCCGGTAAGGCGCTTTCCGGCGGGATGGTCGCGGCCCATCAGGTAGGGCACCAGCGGCTGCATGCCGGCGGTGGTGAACAGCACCGAAGCGTCGCCATCGGGGATCAGCGAGGCCGAGGGGATCACCGCGTGATCCTGCTCCTTGAAGAAGCCGAGGTATTTTGAGCGCAGCTCGTCCGAGCTGAGCGGCCGGTTCCAGGCCTGGCTTGTGGAGCTTGATTGAGTGTTCATGGTGCCATCCTGACTGGTGCTTGCGTGTTCGGTGCCCGGCGCAACGGGCGCCCGCCCCCCTACGGGTTTCGACCGGGTCACATATCAGCGCTGCGGGAGGCAGATCAAGCCCCTTGTAGCCACGACCGGCGCGGCCTTCAACACGGGCGCGGACGGGGCGGTGCCCATGCCTACGATAAGGCGAGTTCGGCAGTATAAATACATCAAATCGTAGACTGGCGACGGGCGCTGTGGCATCCTGTCGAAACCGATTGAAACCATACATTTTGCCCTGACATGTTCAATGATGACGACCTGATCACCCGAAAGTCGCGCGCGCTGCGCCTGTTGGAAGACGTGCTCATCACCTTCGGCGCCACCGGGGCGACGCAGCATTTTTCGGACAATCCGATCCGGATGTCGGTGTGGCTGGCCTTTGCCGCGGATTCAGAGAAGCGGCGCCCCCTGCTGATCGATCTGAACTACAAGGTGCGGGCCGATGTGGCGCTGGCGCGGATCCGCGCGGCGTTCAAAAAATATGACCAAGAGAACCCGCCGCCGCTGAATTCCTTCGGAACGATCGTTTTGGCCTCGGCCGATATGGACGACATGCTGATGGCCATCCTGCCCCAGACCTACTGGTTTCGCGCGCTCGACCCCGAGGATGTTGCCAAATGGCGCAAGTCGGTCGATCAGGCCTCGCGGGCGCGCAGCTTCGGCACCTTCTACAGGTACGTGATCGGGTCGCCGCTGCCGACGTTGTGGCGGTTCCTGGTGGCCTGGACGATCATTCGCGAGGCACAGGCCGTGCAGAAGGCGCGCGACGCTCACAAGGCGAAGATCGGCGCTGAGGCGGGGGGCGAGGTCGCTGAAAATCCGCAGGACGAGCCGGAAGATCGCTGGGCCTATATCCATCGCGTCTGCACGATCCTTCTGAGCATCTTCAGACAGGATCCTGATGGTGCCTCGGCCGAAGACCTGCACCCCCAGGTCACCCGGTTCCTGCGTGAGATCCTCAGGGAGTACGGCGACCGTTTGGACCAGATGGTCGCGATCCAGGCCGATCTGGCGGACGATCCCAAGCAGGCGCCGGTCTGGTCCATCGACCTCAACCGCCCGGCCGATCTGGCGTCTATGCGGTCGCGTCAGACGCTGAAGGTCGACGCGGCTGAGAACCTGTTCAGCGTCGACACCAAGAGCATCTGCTGGGCCGTGGTGGACAGCGGCATCGACGCCGAGCATCCCTGTTTCGTGAGGCCGGAAAAGGGCGCGAAAACCCCTGAGATCGAGCGCAGCCGCGTGGTGGCGAGCTACGATTTCAACCGTCTCAAAAGCCTTGCCGAAGGCAGGTACGACAAGTTGCTGCCGCCCGAGCAGATCGAAACCCACCTCGGCAAGAGCAAGGCAGAGGCCCGCAACCTGTCGGAAAAAGAGCGCGACACGGTGCTGCAACTGCTGTTCGCGATGAATTCCGACGATACCGAAAAGGTCTCCGTTGCCAACCTCGCCGACCGTATGAAGGACAAAGCGACGCTCCAAAGAGCCAGCGAATACGTCGAGGACGTCAAGCGTCGGCTGACGTCGGGCGAATTCCTCGACTGGCCATTGCTGGAGCCGATCCTGCAAATCCCGCATGTGGCCGGGTTTTACACCGTGCCGAAGAACAAGCACGGCACCCATGTCGCAGGCACCCTTGGGGGCCGTTTGAAAAAGGGCGCGTTGAACGACAAGCGAAGCGCGCGCGACAAGCGCCTTAACAGCGACCTGCCGGAAGAAGACCTGATGGGCATGTGTCCGGGCATCCGGCTTTACGACCTGCGGGTCTGCGATGCCGAAGGCCAGTCCGAGGAATTCCTCGTGATGGCCGCCTTCCAGTTCATTGCCTATCTCAACCGCACGCGGGAGCTTCCGATCGTGCACGGTGCAAATGTCAGCCTGCAGATCAAGCACGACGTGCGCAACTATGGCTGCGGCCAGACCCCAGTGTGCAAAGAGGCCAACCGGCTGGTCGATGCCGGCGTCTGCGTGATTGCCGCTGCCGGCAACCGGGGCTTTCACACCGTGCTGACCGACAAGGCGCTGGCCGACAGCTATGCCTGGTGCTCGATCATGGATCCGGGCAACGCCGAGAAGGTCATCACCGTCGGCTCGACGCACAGGATCAGTCCGCATACCTTCGGGGTCAGCTACTTTTCGTCGCGCGGGCCCACGGCCGATGGACGCGCCAAACCCGACCTCGTGGCGCCGGGAGAGAAGATCCTGTCTGCCGCGCCCGGATCGGCGCTGGCGCAGGACACCGGCACCAGCATGTCCGCGCCGCATGTCAGCGGTGCGGCCGCCATGCTGATGGCGCGCCACCCCGAGATGCAGGGCAAGCCGGCCTGGATCAAGAAGGTCCTGCTGTCCACCGCCACGGACTTGGGCCGGCGCACGGAATTTCAAGGCGCGGGTCTCGTCGACGTGCTGCGCGCGCTCGAATCCATCTGAAAGGGAGGCGCCCATGTTTCAGATCGACGTTCTCGGATCGCGCCACGGCGATTGCCTGGTGATCCACTACGGCGCGTCGTCGCCGCCCCGACGCATCCTTGTCGATGGCGGCCCGCACCGTGTCTATCGCCAGTTCCTGCGTCCCTACCTGCGCGAATTGCGCGATGCCGAAAACCCCGGCAAGCCGGTGAATTTCGAACTGGCGATGCTGAGCCATATCGATCAGGACCACATCATCGGGCTGATTGAACTGACCGACGAGATGATTGAGGAAGAGGACAACTTCCGCGATCCGGCGCGCATCAAGCGCTTCTGGCACAATTCGTTCAGCGACATCACCGGCGGCGCCACGCCCGCTGCATTGCAGCCCACCATCGACGCGGTTGTCGCCTCGGCACTGGTCGGCGGCACCATGCCCTTTCCCGCGCTTGAGGGCGATCACCGCGCGATGGACGTGCTGGCCAGCGTCAACCAGGGACGGGCGCTGCGCGACAACCTCGTCAAGCTGGGGCTGGACGGCAACCGGCCCTTCCTGAACACGCTGGTGATGTCGGGCAAGGAGGCCACGCTGCCGGAGGGCATGACGCTGACGGTGATCGGGCCGGACAAGGATCGGCTGGAGGACCTGCAGCAGAAATGGAACCCGCGGCTCGACCCCGCCGAGATCGCCTCGCTGACCGACACCAGCGTATCGAACCTGTCGTCGCTGGTGATCCTTGCCCGGCATGGCGGCAAGACGGTTCTGCTGACCGGCGACGCGCGGGGCGACGACATCGTGGATTGGCTGGAAAAGCAGGGGCAGAAGCAGGCGGGGCAGCCCTTCAAGGTCGATGTGCTCAAGGTCCCGCACCATGGTTCGGACCACAACGTCGACGAGGCATTCTTTCGCGCGGTGCCAGCGGACACCTACATCTTTTGCGGCGACGGCAAGCACGACAACCCCGAACCCAATGCCCTGCGCATGATGCGCGCGGCGCGGCAGGGGGCCGCCTATACCGTGGTCCTGTCCGGCACCGTCGTAATGGAGCATCCCGAGAAACAACCGCTGTTCGACGCTGAACTGGCGGCGTTGCAGGCTGCGGGAGTGACGGTGGAAATTCGCGAAGACGACGAACTGTTTATCCCGGTGGTTTTGTAAGGAGGGCGTGCGATGCCGTTGAAAAACTACGTGGTGCTGAAAGGCCGGCCGACAGCGCTGGCACTGGACGACGACGAAAGCCCGCATATCGAGGTGCGCCTCGACGTGGACGGCACCGATTTTCGCCTCGCCATCAACGCCCGCTCCAAGATCAGCCCGCACGACCTGCTGTATCGGAAACAGGACCCCTTCGCACATCCGATCACCGCCGAACTGGCGGCGCTGCCCCTGGGCGTCACGGCGATCCAGAACGGACGCAGCGATCTGGCGCTGGACTATGTGCGCGGCGATTTCGTCGAGCGCGATGCCATGTCGATCGCCCCGTTCCAGTTGGCTGGCCCCGAGAATGACCTGCGCGACTTCCTCGAGCCGACCATCGAGGCGGGGATCGCCTCGGGCGCGCTCATGCTCTATGCCTTCGGCGAGCGCTGGGGGCCGGAGCAGGACAAGCCTGACAAGTACTTCGGGTTCCTGCCGGGCAACGGCGTGCATGACATCCACATGAACCAGGGGTCGGTCGGGCAATTTGCAAAGTACAACGGCCCTGATCAGGACGGTGCGCTGGTGCTGCATGACACCGCCCGAAACCACTGGAGCGCCGTCTACCTCGCCTTCCAGAGCCAGAGCTGGCAGACCGATCCGATCACCGGCCACCCCAAGGGCTCGCAGGCCGAGCATCCGGTGGCGGGCGCTGTCCGCAAGCCTTCGCTCAGCATCGTCGCCGCCTTGATCAACGCCGCCAGCCCGGAAGAGGAGGGCGAGAGCGTGACCCTGCTCAACCGGTCGGACGTGGCCATCACGTTGGACGGCTGGACCCTGCGCGATGGCGAGGATCGCAGCCACCCGTTGACGGGCATACTGGCGCCGGGCGAAACCTTGCGCGTGTCGCTTGCAGGCAGTCCGATGCGGCTGCGCAACAAGGCGGGGGAAATCACGCTGGTCGATGCCGAGGGCGCCGAAGCGCATCAGGTGGCCTACACCAAGTCCGAGGTCGCCCGCGAGGCCTGGACCACGGTGTTCTGACGCGGCGGCCGCCCGACCCTGCGCAGAGCCACGTGACCGACGCCGGCAGGCGTCGGCTGACCAATCACGTAAACCTGAAATTTTTCAGTTTCGAAAATCTGCAAAACGCTTTATAACACCTTGGCACCGTACGAACTTTCGCTGAGGGAGAGGGCTTGGATCGCGGTGCAGGCCAGAGGGGTGCCTAAGGGTGACAATATCTACGGAAGAGATCGACCGCCATGTTGGGGCGCGTCTGCGCATGATCCGAAATCATTCGGGCATGTCCCAGGCGGTGCTTGCCCGGAAGGTCGGGCTGACCTTTCAGCAAATCCAGAAATACGAGACGGGGGTCAACCGCATCTCGGCCAGCAAGCTCTGGCAGTTCTGCAACGTGCTCGACGTGGTGCCGAACGATTTCTATCTCGGCATGGACAATCATCTGGTCAACCGTACCAATCTGCTGGACCTCGACACTGTCGAACGCGCCGGCAAGGTGCCGCACACACGCGCAGCGCCGACGATCTGACAGGTCGTCGCGGTCTTCGCACGGCAAACGCGGCTGATCTTTGCGGGAAAATGGCAGGGGCAGCAGGGTTCGAACCCGCGACCTACGGTTTTGGAGACCGTCGCTCTACCAGCTGAGCTATACCCCTAAGGCCGGGTGTCCGGATACAACCCGGTCCGGTCGAAATCAACCCCGTTTTTCCCCCAACCCTTCACGAGCCCTGTCTTTTTCCTCGCGCCGGAAAGAGCCGGGCGGCGTTGTGCGTCACCGAGCCGTGAAATTTGGTTTCAATTGGTGATGTGCGTGAATGCACAGCGCCTGTGATCCCCGCATGGCGTATGACCGGGGGGGCGAATATTCACGTCGCTCTCGCCGTAACGCGCGTGAAACCTTGCTGAAAGGCGATTGCTCGGGCCCACAAGGAAGCATCCCATGCACGTTCAAGTCCACATTTGCGGGACCCTGCGTGAGCCAGAGCGTGATTTGAGAATGTGTCGCGGCCGGCGCAACCTGTCAGGGGTCAGAGACACTTGCCTGACGACACCCCCGCCCGACCGGGCCACATCAATCGAAAGGAAGCAGCATGAAAACGCTCGTTGCAGTCACCGCGCTCGCCCTTGCCGGAGTTTCCACTTCCGCGTCGGCCATGACGATGGACACGCCGGCCAATACCCGCGCGATCCAGCAGTACGCCCCGAATGCCGACCTCTCGACGCTCAGCGACCGCGAGATCGCGGTTCTGCTCATGGCGATCAGCAGTACCGACGGCGAAACCAACACGCGCTATTACGTGGAAGGTCTTCTCAGGGCCGCGCAATAAACCTCGCCACTCACCATTGCTCCGCCGCCATTCCGCGCGGCGGAGCGATGCTTCTATAATTCAGGAAATCTTGTCTTAATGTCGCGCGACTTCGTCGCGACAGCAGGCCCAGCCTATCGCGCGGATGCCCGGCTGACAACTGACCCCCGCAATCTCCCGTAAATCGGAAAACATATTGAAATTCAGATCGATAGTAAGCCTGTGATGGAAGGCCCGCCCCTATGAGGGCAGGTAAGGCACCCGCGCGCGCTTAGTTTGATCTAGCAACCTGCCAACCCCAGAAAAACTTGTCCGATATCAGATTATCGTGATGGAAACATTCTCAGGTACCGCAGTTGGTGTCTTGTGCCGGTCAGCGACGGCCGGAACGAATTTTCCCTGTCCCCCAAGGGGCCAACGTAGGAGACACAAATGAAACGTCTTATGACAGCAAGCGCACTCGTTATTGCAACTGCAACTGCCGGTCTCGCGGCAACCGAATCCGATCTCATCCAGATCAAGCGGTACGTGCCTGGCGCCACCATGTCCGAACTGAACGCCATGGGCGATGCACGTGTCAACGCGATCCTCAACGAGATCTCGGATGGCGGCAGCGAGGAAGACATCCGCGGCACCGTCGAAGCGCTGTATCGTGATGCCACGATGAACATGCAGCCCGCCGCCGAAGCCGGTTATGCCAACGATGCGAACCTGATCGCGATTCAGGAGTACGTGCCCGAAGCCACCATGGCCGATCTGGAAGCCATGGGCGGTGAAACCGTCGCCAGCATCCTGAACGAGATTTCGGATGGCGGCACCGAGGAAGACATCCAGGGCACCGTCGAAGCGCTCTACAATGACGCGCTGGGCATGGACCGCGCCGCAGTGCCGGCCGGCCCCGACTATGCGACCGAAGCCAACCTGATCAAGATTCGGGAATACGCTCCGAGCCTGACCATGGCCGAGCTGACCGCTCTGGGCGACGCCAAGATCGCGTCGATCCTGAACGCCATCTCGGGCACCGAAGGCCAGTCGGACACCGAGCAACTCGTTCAAGCGCTGCTGATGCAATAAGCTGACTTCGATTTCGTATCTCTGATACGGCAGGACCGGCCCCAGGGCCGGTCCTTTGCGTTCGGGGCATGGGCCCGGAAATGACAAACCCCCGAAGCATCAGCTCGGGGGTCGTCGTGTACTTTGTGTCCAAAGCCGGGTTAGCCTTACAGCATACCTTCGCGCTGGGCTTTCTTGCGTGCCAGTTTACGGGCACGGCGGATCGCTTCAGCTTTCTCGCGCGCTTTTTTCTCGGACGGCTTCTCGAAATGTTGCTTGAGCTTCATTTCACGGAAGACACCTTCACGCTGCAGCTTTTTCTTCAGGGCACGAAGCGCCTGATCGACGTTGTTGTCGCGAACACTAACCTGCATGTGGTTTTCACCACCTTTCTAGTTTTGAGTTGCAAGGAATTTGCAGGAAACGCGCGTATAGCAGCGCACAGGGCCTTTGTCCAGTGCGCCAGTGCCGCACAGTCTGCGCGGAACAGCCATGGCGCGCCCGGGGTTGACCATATCCTTCCGCATCATGACGCGGATCCATGTATCCATGCCGCGAACCGGGTTTCGCCGCCGCGCGCCGCGATGTACCCTTGAGACCACAGGAGACACCATATGACCGATCCGACCCCGCAAGACAGGCTGCTCACGGCGATCAAGCCGCATGTGCCCTTCGATGGCTGGACCGAGACCGCCTTTCGCGCCGCCATCGCCGACAGCGGTGTCAACGAAACGGTCGCGCGCGCCCTGTTTCCGCGCGGTGCGGTGGACCTTGCGCTGGCCTATCACCACAAGGGCGACGCGGCCATGGTGCAGCGTCTTCAGGACACCCACCTCGATGGCATACGGTTCCGCGACCGCATCGCTTTTGCCGTCCGCGCGCGGCTTGAGGTGGTCGAGGACCGCGAACTGGTGCGCCGGGGGATGACACTGTTTTCGCTGCCGCATCACGCCGCCGACGGCAGCCGCGCGATCTGGGACACCTGCGACAAGATTTGGACGGCGCTGGGCGACAGCTCGGACGACATCAACTGGTACACCAAGCGCGCCACGCTCAGCGCGGTGTATTCCGCCACGGTGCTGTACTGGCTGGGCGACACCTCGCCCGGGCATCAGGCGACCTGGGATTTCCTCGACCGGCGCATCGACAACGTGATGCAGATCGAAAAGCTGAAGGCGCAGGCGCGTGAAAACCCGGTGCTGTCGAAGCTGATGGCCGGGCCGAACATGCTGCTGTCACGCATTCATGCGCCGCGCCGGCGTGATGACCTGCCGGGGCGCTGGAGCGTGCCGCACACCGAAAAATAGGGATAGAGAATGACCAAGACGATGCAGGCGGTGGAAATCACCGAAGCCGGCGGGCCCGACGTGCTGCGCCTCACCGACCGCCCAATGCCGCTGCCACGCAACGGCGAGGTGGTGATCCGCGTGGCTTGGGCCGGAGTGAACCGCCCCGACGCGCTGCAAAGAGCGGGCAAATACGCGCCGCCACCGACAGCCTCCGATCTGCCGGGGCTGGAGTGCTCCGGCGAGATCGTGGCGCTGGGGGCAAATGTCTCGGACTGGGCCGTGGGCGACAACGTCTGCGCGCTCTTGCCGGGCGGAGGCTATGCGGAATACGTGGCCACCCCGGCGGCGCATTGCCTGCCCGTGCCCGAGGGCATGGGCATGAAGGAAGCCGCCTGCCTGGCCGAGACCTTCTTCACCGTCTGGTCCAACGTCTTCCAGCGCGGCGGTTTGCAGGGTGGCGAGCGGTTTCTCGTCCACGGTGGATCGTCCGGCATCGGCACCACCGCGATCCAGCTGGCGCAGCATTTCGGGGCGCGGGTCTTCGCCACCGCAGGCTCGGCCGAGAAGTGCAAGGCCTGCACCGATCTCGGTGCCGAGCGGGCGATCAACTACCGCGATGAGGATTTCGTCGAGGTGCTGAAGGCCGAGGGCGGGGCCGACCTGATCCTCGACATGGTCGGCGGGGACTATATCGTGCGCAACCTCAAGGCGCTGGCCGAAGATGGCCGGCTGGTGCAGATCGCCTTCCTTCAAGGGCCCAAGGCCGAGGTGAACTTTGCCCCGCTCATGACCCGGCGGCTGACGATCACCGGCTCCACCCTGCGGCCGCAGTCCGACCTCGCCAAGGCGCGCATCGCTGCCGACCTGCGCGAAAAAGTCTGGCCGCTTCTCGACGCGGGCAAGGTGGCGCCGGTGATGGACAGCGAATTCCCCCTGGCCCAGGCTGCCGCCGCGCATGAGCGGATGGAGGCCAGCCAGCACATCGGCAAGATCGTCCTCAAGGTCTCGGGCTGACGCAGGGTTCACCCGGACCGGTGGTTTGCGACCTCCCATGGCGCGGCCAAGTGGCTTCCCCGGCTTGACGGTCGGCTCAACCCTGACCGATCATCCAGCGGATCAGCAGCGCCACCGCCCACAGCGCGGTGACGCCCGCCAGCCAGAGGCCCGCGAACCAAAGCCAGCGCATCAGTGATAGCCCTCTTCCGGGTCCATCTTGCCGCGAAACACCCAATAGGCATAGGCGGTATAGCCAAGGATGATCGGGATCAGTACCACCGCGCCCACCAGCGTGAACATGAGGCTGGAGTCGGGGGCGGCGGCGTCCTGGATGGTCAGCGCGGGCGGCACCATCATCGGGTAGAAGCTGATGCCGATACCGACGAAGCTGACGATGAAGAAGCCCAGCGCCGACAGGAACGGCGCGAGGTCCCCGTAATTGCGCAGCCCGGTGAAGAACGTATAGGCCAGCCCCAGCATCAGCACCGGCACCAGCATCGTCCAAAGGCTGCCGGGAAGGCTGAACCAACGCTGGAAATAAACCGGGTCCTGAAACGGGGTCAGCAGGCTGACCACGCCGATCAGGGCCAGCGTCGCCACACCAAGCACCATGGAATAGCGTCGCATCTGGTCGTTGATCAGGCCTTCGGTCTTCAGCACCAGCCATGTCGCGCCCAGCAGGGCATAGCCCACGACCACCGCCACCCCGGTCAGCACCGAAAACGGTGTGAGCCAGTCGAACCAGCCGCCGGCATATTCGCGCCCCGCGACCTCGATCCCCTGAACCAGCGCGCCAAGCGCGATCCCCTGACACAGGGCCGCCACCAGCGAGCCACCGAAGAACGCCGCGTTCCAGCCGGTCTTCTGCTTGGTTCTCCACCGGTATTCAAAGGACACGCCGCGGAACACCAGCGCCAGCAGCATCAGGGTGATCGGCATGTAAAGTGCGGGCATGACCACCGCATAGGCCAGCGGGAAAACGGCAAACAGCCCGCCACCGCCCAGCACCAGCCAGGTCTCGTTGCCGTCCCAGACCGGCGCGACCGAGTTCATCATCAGGTCGCGATCGGCTTCGGACTTGGCGAAGGGAAACAGGATGCCCAGCCCCAGATCGAAGCCGTCTAGCACCACGTAGACCAGCACCGAGAACGCGATCAGCCCGGCCCAGATGAAAGCGAGGTCAAACTCCATGGTTCAGGCTCCCTGTTCGCGTGTCATTTCGTCCTGGTCGACCTGCTGCGCCGGGGTCAGCCCGGCGGTGCGGATCGGTCCGTCCCGCAGGCCCAGCCGCATGGTGCCCGGCCGTTTGTTCATCATGCGCAGGATGTAATAGGTCCCGGCCCCGAAGACAGCGAAATAGACAAGGATGAAGGCAATGAGCGAGGCTGCGACGGCAGGCGCATCCACCGGCGCGAGGCTGTCGGAGGTTCGCAAGAGGCCATAGACGGTGAACGGCTGGCGGCCGACCTCGGTGGTGATCCACCCGGCCAGCACCGCGACGAAACCCATGGGCCCCATTGCCAGCGCGGCGCGGTGCAGCCAGCGACTGTCGTGCAGCGTTCCGCGCCAGCGCGCCCAGAGGCTCCACAATCCCAGCCCCAGCATGGCGAAGCCCAGCCCCACCATGACGCGGAAACCGAAGAAGACGATGGCGACCGGCGGTTCCTCGTCGTCGGGGATGGTGTCCAGCCCGTCCAGCGGCGCATCGAGGTGATGCTTGAGGATCAGCGAACTCAGCTTAGGGATCTGCACGGCGTAATCGACGCGTGCCTCGTCTTGGTTGGGAATGCCGAACAGGATCAGCGGCGCGCCGTCGGGGTGGCTGTCGAAATGGCCCTCCATCGCCATGACCTTGGCGGGCTGGTGCTCCAGCGTGTTGATGCCGTGCATGTCACCGGCGAGGATCTGCAGCGGCGTCACCAGCGCCAGCATCCACATCGCCATCGAGAACATGCGCCGCGCCTCGGCCTCGGTCCGGTCGCGCAGAAGGTGCAGCGCGCCCACCGCGCCGACCACCAGCGCCGTGGTCAGGAAGGCCGCCAGAACCATATGCACCAGCCGGTAGGGAAACGAGGGGTTGAAGACGATCTGCCACCAGTCCTCGGGCACGAACTGGCCGTTTTCTGCGATCGAAAAGCCTGCCGGTGTCTGCATCCAGCTGTTCACGCTGAGGATCCAGGTCGCCGACATCAGCGTGCCGATGGCGACCATGGCGGTGGCCAGCATGTGCAGACCTTCGCCCACACGGTGCCGCCCGAACAGCATGATCCCCAGAAAGCCGGCTTCGAGGAAGAAGGCCGACAGCACCTCGTAGGCCATCAGCGGCCCCACCACCGGCCCGGCCTTGTCCGAGAACACCGACCAGTTGGTGCCGAACTGGTAGGACATGACGATGCCCGACACCACGCCCATGCCGAAGGCCACGGCGAAGATCTTCTTCCAGTAGTTGAAGAGCGTCAGGTAGGTCTCGTCACGCGTCCGGATCCACATGCCGTTGAGCACCGCGAGGTAGCTGGCAAGCCCGATCGAGAAGGCCGGGAAGATGATATGAAACGACACCGTGAAGGCAAACTGGAACCGCGCGAGGGTCTCTGCCGAGAAGCCGTCCAACATCATCAGTCACCCCGCCGCGAACCTTGGTCATGAGATCGACATAGGGCTGAGGCCCGGTGCGGTCCACGCGGCGCCCGGTCCCTGCGCCGCTTTGTCGCCGTTTTGGAAGAATCACTGTAAGCTGCGGCCGGTACACCATGGTGCGCCAAGCGGCGCCGACGGTCACCGCTTGCCTCGCAAAATTGCAGGCAAGTCCAAGGTGCGCGATCCGCTGCCGATGTCGGATATGAACCGGTTTCGCCGTGTATGGACGACGTAGCGCATTGGAAACGTGGCAATGAACAAACTGCGGAATGCCTATCGGCTCAGCGAAATTGACGGCAAGCGCGCGTTGACCTGTGCGCGCAATTGACGGCAAGATCACGTTGACCTGTAGGAAAATAACATTCATACAGGTGAAATATTGGTTGGGAGGCCGTCATGGCACTGGATGACACCAAGGGCGTGTGGAAATCGGGCAAGGGGCGCGGGCGCAAGACCCCGAAGGGCCGCCAGCTGGACGATGCCGCACTGGCCGAGGTCCAGGCGCTGCTGGGCGACCGGCCCCGCCGCCGCGACCTTCTGATCGAATACCTTCACCTGATCCAGGATGCCCATGGCCACCTGAGCGCAGCCCACCTGCGGGCCCTGTCCGAAGAAATGCGCATCGCGCAGGCCGAGATCTACGAGACCGCCAGCTTTTATGCGCATTTCGACGTCGTGCGCGAAGGCGAGGTGCCGCCGCCGGCGCTGACCATCCGGGTCTGCGACTCGCTGTCGTGCGAGATGGCCGGCGCGCAGCAATTGCAGAAGGCGCTGGAGGACGGTCTGGACGCATCGCAGGTCCGCGTGCTGCGCGCGCCCTGCATGGGCCGCTGCGACACCGCGCCGGTTCTGGAACTGGGCCACAACCACATCGACCACGCCACGCCCGAGAAGGTGCAGGCCGCCATCGCCGCCGGCGATACCCATGCGCATCTGCCGGATTACGAAGGCTATGACGCCTACGTGGCCCAGGGTGGTTACGAAACGCTGTCCGACCTGCGCGACAATGGCGACTGGGAAGAGGTTCAGACCAAGGTCAAGGAAAGCGGGCTGCGCGGGCTTGGCGGTGCGGGCTTCCCCTCCGGTACCAAGTGGGGCTTCGTGCGCGGCAATGAAGGCCCGCGTTACCTCGCCGTCAATGGTGACGAGGGCGAACCGGGCACCTTCAAGGACCGCTACTACCTCGAACGCACGCCGCACCTGTTCCTTGAAGGCATGCTGATCGCCGCTTGGGCGGTCGAGGCGGAGACCTGCTTCATCTACATGCGCGACGAATACCCCGCCGTGCTGGAAATCCTCCGCCGCGAGATTGCCGCGCTGGAAGAGGCCGGGGTGGTCGCCAAGGGCTATATCGACCTGCGTCGCGGCGCCGGGGCCTACATCTGCGGCGAAGAAAGCGCGATGATCGAGTCGATCGAGGGCAAACGCGGCCTGCCGCGTCACCGGCCGCCCTACGTGGCGCAGGTCGGCGTGTTCAACCGCCCGACGCTGGTCCACAACGTGGAAACGCTGCTCTGGGTCGCGCGGGTCTGCCGCGAGGGGCCGGAGTGCCTGAACACGACCGAGCTGAATGGCCGCAAGGGGCTGCGCAGCTACTCGGTCTCGGGCCGGGTGGCCAAGCCGGGCGTCTACCTGCTGCCCGCCGGATCGACGATCACCGACATCATCGAGGCCTGCGGCGGCATGGCCGAGGGCCACAGCTTCAAGGCCTACCAGCCGGGCGGGCCGTCCTCGGGCCTCTTGCCCGCGTCGATGGACGACGTGCCGCTGGATTTCGACACGCTGCAACCGCATGGGTCGTTCATCGGTTCGGCTGCGGTCGTCGTCCTGTCCGATCAGGACAAGGCCCGCGACGCCGCGCTGAACATGCTGCGGTTCTTCGAGGATGAAAGCTGCGGCCAGTGCACGCCCTGCCGGGTCGGCTGCGAAAAGGCCGTGAAGCTGATGCAGGCCGAGACCTGGGACGCGTCACTGCTGGAAGAGCTTTGCACCGCGATGGGCGATGCCAGCATCTGCGGGCTGGGACAGGCGGCGCCGAACCCGATCCGCCTGACCATGAAACATTTCGCCGATGAGGTCGGCGGGTCCGCGGCGGGCGTACCGCCGGAAGATGGGTATGGCACCCGACAGGGACTCGAAGGCGGGGAGAGCTGAGATGCCGGACGGAGCAAACGTGAAAACCGTAACATTCACCCTCGATGGACAAGAGGTTCAGGCCCAGCCCGGCATGACCATCTGGGAGGTCGCCAACGGTCGCGGCCTCGTCATCCCGCACCTCTGCCACAAGCCCGCGCCCGGCTATCGCCCCGATGGCAACTGCCGCGCCTGCATGGTCGAGATCGAGGGCGAGCGCGTCCTCGCGGCCTCGTGCATCCGCGAACCTTCCGAGGGCATGGTTGTCACCACCAACAACGCCCGCGCGACCAATGCGCGCAAGATGGTGATGGAGCTTCTGGTCACCGACCAGCCCGAGCAAGAGGTCGCGCACGACAAGTCGTCCCACCTGTGGGACATGGCCGAGGCGCAGGGCGTCGCGGAAAGCCGCTTTCCCAAGCTGGAAGAAGGCCGCATTCCGCTGCTCGATGACAGCCACGTCGCGATGTCGGTCAACCTCGATGCCTGCATCCAGTGCGGGCTTTGCGTCCGTGCCTGCCGCGAGGTTCAGGTCAACGACGTGATCGGCATGGCCGGTCGCGGCCATGATGCCTATCCGGTGTTCGACATCAACGATCCGATGGGTGAATCCACCTGCGTGGCCTGCGGCGAATGCGTGCAGGCCTGCCCGACGGGAGCGCTGATGCCCTCGACCGTGGTCGATGAGAACCAGGTCGGCGACAGCGAGGATTATGACAGCGAAACCAAGAGCGTCTGCCCGTTCTGCGGCGTCGGCTGCCAGGTGTCGCTCAAGGTCAAGGACGGCAAGGTCAAGTATGTCGAGGGCATCAACGGCCCCGCCAACGAAGGCCGGCTCTGCGTCAAGGGCCGCTTCGGGTTCGACTACATCCACCACCCGCACCGCCTGACCAAGCCGCTGATCCGGCGCGAGGATGCGCCCCCGAAGGGGCTGAACGTCGATCCTGGCGATCTGTCCACACATTTCCGCGAAGCCACATGGGACGAGGCGCTGGACGCCGCCGCCGGCGGCATGGCCCGGCTGGCGCAGACGCATGGCGGCAAGGCCATCGCCGGCTTCGGCTCGGCCAAGTGCACCAATGAGGAAGCCTACCTGTTCCAGAAGCTGATCCGTCAGGGCTTTGGCCACAACAACGTCGATCACTGCACCCGGCTCTGCCACGCCTCTTCCGTGGCGGCGCTGATCGAGAACGTGGGCTCCGGTGCCGTCACCGCCACCTTCAACGAAATCGAGAATGCCGACGTCGCGATCGTCATCGGTGCCAACCCGATCGAGAACCACCCCGTCGCCGCGACCTACTTCAAGCAGTTCGCCAAGCGCGGCGGGAAACTGATCGCGATGGACCCGCGCGGCGTGGGCCTCAAGCGCTATGCCAGCCACCGGCTGCAATTCCGCCCCGGCACCGACGTGTCAATGCTGAACGCGATCATGAACGTGATCGTCGAGGAGGGGCTCTACGACCGCCAGTACATCGAGGCCTTCACCGAGAACTGGGACGCCGAAAAAGAACACCTCAAGCAGTTCCCGCCCGAGAAGATGGCCGAGATCTGCGGCATCGAGGCCGACGTGCTGCGCGACGTGGCCCGCACCTTCGCCACCGCGAAGTCGGCGATGATCTTCTGGGGCATGGGCGTCAGCCAGCACATCCACGGCACCGACAATTCGCGCTGCCTGATCAGCCTCGCGCTGATGACCGGCCAGGTCGGCCGCCCCGGCACCGGCCTGCACCCCTTGCGCGGCCAGAACAATGTGCAGGGCGCGTCCGACGCCGGCCTGATCCCGATGTTCCTGCCGGATTATCAGTCGGTCACCGATGACAGCGTGCGCAATGCCTTCACCAGCGTCTGGGGCAGCGAGGATTTCTCGAACGAGAAGGGCCTGACCGTCACCGAGATTGTCGATGACATCCATGCCGGCAACACCAGGGCGATGTACATCCAGGGCGAAAACCCGGCGATGTCCGACCCGGATGTCGATCACGCCCGCGAGGCTTTCGCCAAGCTCGAACACCTCGTGGTACAGGACATCTTCCTGACCGAGACCGCCAACTATGCCGACGTGATCCTGCCCGCCTCGGCGCTCTATGAAAAGTCGGGCACCGTGTCGAACACCAACCGGCAGGTGCAGATGGTGCGCCCCGCCGTTGCGCCTCCGGGCGAGGCGCGCGAGGATTGGGCGGTGACCGTCGATCTGGCCAAGCGGCTGGGGCTGAACTGGACCTACACGCACCCGCGCGAGGTCTTTGCCGAAATGGCGCTGAACATGAAGTCGCTCGCCAACATCACATGGGACCGGCTGGAGACCGAGGCGGTGACCTATCCGTCTCTGTCGCCGGAAGATCCGGGGCAGGCGGTGGTCTTCGGCGACGGCTTCCCGCGCCCCGAGGGCCGGGCCAAGTTCACCCCCGCCAGCATCATCCCGCCGGACGAGGCGCCTGATGCCGAGTTCCCGATGATCCTGACCACCGGGCGGCAACTGGAACACTGGCATACCGGATCGATGACCCGGCGCAGCCATGTGCTCGACGCGGTCGAACCCGAGGCCAACTGCTCGATGCATCCCGCCACCCTGCGCCAACTCGGCGTCGAACCGGGCGAGATGCTGCGTCTGACCACCCGGCGCGGCACCATCGAGATCATGGCCCGCGCCGACCGCGCGATCAGCCCCGACATGGTGTTCGTGCCCTTCGCCTATGTCGAGGCGGCGGCCAACATCCTGACCAACCCCGCCGTGGACCCCTACGGCAAGATCCCCGAGTTCAAGTTCGCCGCGGTGCGGGTCGAGCCTGCAACGCCCCTCGTCGCCGAATAACCCATAACCCCGCCCCGCCGCCACGCGGGCACCAACGGAGAGAGACATGAAGGACATGGCCTACAAATCCGACATCGAGATTGCGCGCGAAGCACAGAAACGTCCGATCCAGGAGATCGGCGCCAAGCTGGGCATCAGCAGCGATGACCTGCTGCCCTACGGCCACGACAAGGCCAAAGTCAGCCAGAGCTTCATCGACAGCGTGCAAGGCAACAAGAACGGCAAGCTGATCCTCGTCACGGCGATCAACCCGACGCCGGCGGGCGAGGGCAAGACCACCACCACCGTGGGTCTCGGCGACGGTCTGAACCGGATCGGCAAGAAGGCGGCTGTCTGTATTCGCGAAGCCTCGCTCGGTCCTTGCTTCGGCATGAAGGGCGGCGCGGCGGGCGGCGGTTACGCCCAGGTCGTGCCGATGGAAGAGATGAACCTGCATTTCACCGGCGACTTCCACGCCATCACCAGCGCGCACAACCTGCTGTCGGCGATGATCGACAACCACATCTACTGGGGCAACGAGGCCGAGATCGACCTGCGCCGCGTGGTCTGGCGCCGCGTGCTGGACATGAACGACCGGGCGCTCCGTGACGTGGTGACCTCGCTCGGTGGCGTTGCCAACGGCTTCCCGCGCCAGTCGGGCTTCGACATCACCGTGGCCTCGGAAGTCATGGCCTGCCTCTGCCTCGCGCTGAACCTCGAGGACCTTCAGAAGCGTCTGGGTGACATCATCGTCGCCTACCGCCGCGACAAGTCGCCGGTCTATGCCCGTGACATCAAGGCCGATGGCGCGATGACCGTTCTGCTCAAAGACGCGATGCAGCCCAACCTGGTGCAGACGCTGGAGAACAACCCGGCCTTCGTGCACGGCGGTCCGTTTGCCAACATCGCGCACGGCTGCAACTCGGTCTCGGCCACCACCACGGCGCTGAAACTGGCCGACTACGTGGTCACCGAGGCGGGCTTCGGGGCCGACCTCGGCGCCGAGAAGTTCATGAACATCAAGTGTCGCAAGGCGGGCATCGCGCCTTCCGTCGTGGTCTGCGTGGCCACCGTGCGCGCGATGAAGATGAACGGCGGCGTCGCCAAGGCCGACCTCGGGACCGAGAATGTCGAGGCCGTCAAGAAAGGCTGCCCGAACCTCGGCCGTCACATCGAGAACCTGAAAAGCTTCGGCGTTCCGGTGGTGGTGGCGATCAACCACTTCGTCACCGACACCGAGGCCGAGATCCAGGCGGTCAAGGACTTCGTCAAGGCGCATGGCTCGGAGGCGATCCTGTCGCAGCACTGGGAGTTCGGCTCCAAGGGCTCGGAAGCGCTGGCCAAGCGGGTGGCCGAGATCGCCGACGCCAACATGGCGAACTTCTCGCCGATCTACGACGACGACATGCCGCTGATGCAGAAGATCGAGACTATCGCCAAGCGCATCTACCGCGCCGACGAGGTGCTGGCCGACGGCAAGATCCGCAACCAGCTGAAGGAATGGGAAGAGCAAGGCTATGGCAACCTGCCGATCTGCATGGCAAAGACGCAGTACAGCTTCTCGACCGATCCCAACCTGCGCGGGGCGCCCACCGGCCATTCGGTGCCGGTCCGCGAAGTGCGGCTTTCGGCGGGTGCGGGCTTCGTGGTGGTGATCTGCGGTGAGATCATGACCATGCCGGGCCTGCCGCGGACGCCCTCGGCGGAAGCGATCATGCTGAACGACATGGGCCAGATCGAAGGCCTGTTCTAAGACAAGGGCGGAGGCCGGGGGCATCGAGCCCCCGGCCTCCGGTCGCCGCGGAGCGGCTCCTGCCTCCGGCGGGGATATTTTTGGCCAGAAGAAGGACAGGGCATGCGGGACATGAGTGCGACGATCATTGACGGGAAGGCCTTTGCCGCCAAGGTGAGGGGCCAGGTGGCCGAGCATGTCTCGGCGCTGAAGGAAAAGCACGGCATCACGCCCGGGCTGGCCGTGGTGCTGGTGGGCGAGGACCCCGCGAGCCAGGTCTATGTCCGCTCGAAGGGCAAGATGACCAAGGAAGTCGGCATGAACAGCTACGAGCACAAGCTCGATGTCGACACCTCCGAGGAAGACCTGCTGGCGCTGATCGACCAGCTCAACAATGATCCCGACGTTCATGGTATCCTCGTGCAACTGCCGCTGCCCGATCACATGAACTCGGACCTGGTGATCAATGCGATCAACCCGGCGAAGGACGCGGACGGGTTTCACATCTCGAACGTCGGGCTTCTGGGCACCGGGCAGAAGTCGATGGTGCCCTGCACGCCGCTGGGCTGCCTGATGATGCTGCGCGACCACCATGGCTCGCTCTCGGGCATGAACGCGGTGGTGCTGGGCCGGTCGAACATCGTCGGCAAGCCGATGGCGCAGCTTCTGCTGGGCGACAGCTGCACCGTGACGATTGCGCACAGCCGGACCAAGGACCTGCCCGACGTGGTGCGCGGCGCCGATATCGTGGTGGCCGCCGTGGGCCGTCCGCAGATGGTGCCGGGCGACTGGATCAAGCCGGGCGCGACGGTGATCGACGTCGGCATCAACCGCATCGACAAGCCCGATGGCGGCACCCGTCTGGTGGGCGACGTCGACTATGACAGCTGCGCCGAAGTGGCCGGCGCGATCACCCCGGTCCCCGGTGGCGTCGGGCCGATGACCATCGCCTGCCTGCTGGCCAACACGCTGACCGCCTGCTGCCGTGCCAACGGCCTGCCTGAGCCCGAAGGTCTGACGGCATGAAGGACGCACCGCGCCCGGACCATCGGCTGATCGACGGCAAGATCGTCCGGCGGCGGATTCTGGGCGAGGTGCGCGCCTACGTCGACAGCCATGACAGCGTCGGACGGCTGGTCTCGATCAGTATTGGCGACAATCCCGAGGTCGCGGTCTATGTCCGCAATCAGGCGCGGGGCGCCGAGGCCGCGGGCCTGCGCTTTGACGAACAGCTCTGGGACAGCGATGTCACCCAGGACGAATGCAAGCGGCTGATCACCGAGATGAACGATGATCCGGACGTGCTGGGCATCATCCTGCAACGCCCGGTGCCCGATCACATCAACGTCCGCTCGCTGCAATCGGCGATCCACCCGCTGAAGGACGTCGAGGGCATGAACCCCGCGTCGATCGGCAACATCGTCTATTCCGACGTCGCGCTGGCGCCTTGTACCGCCGCTGCCTCGGTCGAGTTGATCAAGGAAACCGGGCTCGACCTCGAGGGCCTTGAGATCGTGATGATCGGCCACTCCGAGATCGTCGGCAAACCGGCCGCGATGATGCTGATGGCCGAGGGCGCGACGGTGACGGTCTGCCACCACATGACCCGCTCGGTGGCGATGCATTCGCGACGTGCCGACGTCGTCGTGGTGGCGGTCGGCAAGGCGCATCTTGTCGGGCCGGAGATGATCAAGCCGGGCGCTGCCGTGATCGACATCGGCATCAACCAGATCACCGATGGCGACGGCACGCGAATCGTGGGCGACGTGGACACCGACGCCGTCTGCGACGTGGCGGGCTGGATCACGCCGGTGCCGGGCGGCGTCGGGCCGGTGACGGTGGCGATCCTGATGCGCAACGCCACGGTCGCGCACCAAAGGCAGCTGGCTGCCGGCTGGATCGGATAAGCGGCCCCGCACCCCATCAGGCTCTGCCTGACTGACCCGCGCGGGATTCGGCGGCTCCGTCACGGAATTTCCATGCCAAATCGGAAGGTTGACGTTGCGATTACGCAACGTAAGCTGGGTTTGCGGCACCCTGGCTAACGGAAACTGTCTTGGAATACGGTGGAAAGCACTAGATGACACAGGTATGCAAGTGAAAGACCGGAGTCCTGCGCCTGACATGAACCGTATCCAAAGCCAGATGCAGGATCACGCCGCATTCCAGACCGGCACCCATGACTTCCAATCCGACATTGAACTGATCGTCAACAGTGACACCGTTTCGGTGATCCTCGAAACCGTGCGGCTGGCCACGGGAATGCGCTTTGCCGCCGTGTCGCGGGTGACGAACGACCGCTGGGTGGCCTGCCGCACTTCGGACGAGATTCACTTCGGCCTGAAATCCGGCGACGAGATCGAGATCGAGAACACCTTCTGCCAGACGGTGCGCGATCAGGCGGTGGCGGTGATCTTCGACGACGTCAATACCGACGAGGAGTATCTGAACCACCCGATCGCCAGCAAGTTCGGTATTGTATCCTATGCGTCGATCCCGATCTTCCGCCGCGACGGCAGCTTCTTCGGCACGCTCTGCGCCATCGACACGGTGCCGCGCAAGATCAAGCGGCGCAAGGTCATCGCCATGTTCGAGATGTTCGCCGCCGCCATCGGGGCGATCCTGGAAACCGAGGAACGCCTGACCGCGCAGGAGATGATGGTCGAACACGAACGCAGCATCGCCGCGACCCGCGAGGAATTTCTCGCCATCCTCGGCCACGACCTGCGCAATCCCGTGGCAGCGTTCGGGGCCGGCCTGCGCCAGCTTGACGGAGAGGACCTGACCGACCGCGGGCGCAAGCTGATTTCGCTCATGCGAGCCTCGGTGATGCGGATGGAGGACCTGATCGGCAACATGATGTTCCACGCCAAGGAACGGCTGGGCGGTGGCATAGCGGTCGAGGTGTTGGCCGATGCGCCGGTCGGTGACGCGATCACCCAGGTGGTGGAAGAAGTGCGCGCGGCCTATCCCGAAAACCAGATCGTGCTGGACATGGAAATCGACGCGCCGGTCAGCTGCGACGCGCGCAGGGTCGGGCAGGCTATCGCGAACCTGCTGTCGAACGCAGTACAGCACGGCGAACGCGATGGCCCGATCCGGGTGCATGCCTTCTGCGACACCGAGGGCTTGAACGTCTCCGTCACCAATCGCGGCCCGGCGCTCTGCGGCGATCTGACCAAGCGGCTGTTCGAGCCGTTCCGCCGCGCGGGGTCGGGCAGTGGAGACGGGCTTGGGCTGGGGCTTTACATCGCCTCGGCCATCGCCACGGCGCACAATGGCCACGTCGAGGTTAAAAGCGGCGACGGTGAGGTGACCTTCTCGTTCCGCCTGCCGCTGTTTCCGCAAGAGTGAGCGGGGCCCGGGACCGGGCCGCGCAACCCGCAGGATGACGGCTCAGCCGCGCACCATCCCGAGGATGTCGTAGGTTTGTTCGAGGATCGGCGTCGCGATTTCCCGCGCCCGCTCGGCGCCGCGTCCGAGGATGCGGTCGATTTCGGCCTGATCACCCATCAGCCGCGCCATCTCGGACGAGATCGGCGACAGCTTCGCCACCGCCAGCTCGGCCAGCAACGGTTTGAACTCCGAAAACTGTCGTCCGCCCGCCTCTGCCAGCACTTCTGCCACGGTCTGATTGTTCAGCGCGGCATAGATATTGACCAGGTTGCGCGCCTCGGGCCGGTCTTCCAGACCCTTGGCCTCCGAGGGCAGCGCCTCGGGGTCGGTCTTGGCCTTGCGGATCTTCTTGGCGATGGTGTCGGCATCGTCGGTCAGGTTGATCCGGCTGGCGTCCGACGGGTCCGACTTTGACATCTTCTTCGCGCCGTCGCGCAGGCTCATCACCCGGGTCGCGGTGCCCTCGATCACCGGCTCGGGGATCGGGAAGAAGTCCACCCCGAAATCGTTGTTGAACTTGATCGCGATGTCGCGGGTCAGCTCAAGGTGCTGCTTCTGGTCCTCGCCCACCGGCACATGCGTGGCGTGATAGGCCAGGATGTCTGCCGCCATCAGCGCCGGATAGGCGAACAGCCCCAGCGAGGCGTTCTCCTGGTTCTTCCCGGCCTTGTCCTTCCACTGGGTCATGCGCTTCATCCAGCCCATGCGGGCCACGCAGTTGAAAATCCACGCCAGTTCGGCATGGGCGCTGACCTGGGACTGGTTGAACAGAATCGAACGTTCCGGATCGAGGCCGGAGGCGATGAAGCCTGCCGCCAGTTCGCGCGTGGCACGGCGCAGGTCGGCCGGGTCCTGCCAGACGGTGATCGCGTGCATGTCCACCATGCAATAGATCGACTGGACACCGCTGTTCTGGCTGTCGGCAAACCGCTTCAGCGCACCAAGGTAATTGCCAAGATGCAGGTTCCCCGAGGGCTGAATGCCCGAGAAGACGCGCGGGGTGAAGGCAGATGGGGTTTGGACGCCCTCTGTCATGGGGTTTCTCCGTCTGGATTTCCGGTCGTTCAGCGCTTACCCATGGCACCCGGGGCCGTCAAGCCGACGCGCCCAAAGCAAAGTGAGCCCAGCCATGTCCGATCCCGTCAATCAGGCACCGATCAATCCCCTGCCACCGGTCATCGCCGCGCTGTTTCTGGTAATGGCCGGGATCGAGTTGACCCTTCAGGTCGGCGCGCAAGGCTATGTCGGCGGGCCGCAGGCGGTGGGCTGGCGGCTCTCGGCGATCCAGAGCTACGCTTTCTCTGGCGACATCTTCGACTGGATGCTGTCCAACGGCATCTGGCCGCCGGAACACGTCATGCGCTTCGTGACCTACCCCTTTGTGCAGGCAAATTTCACCCACGCCTTGTTCGTCGGCGTGATGCTGTTGGCGATGGGCAAATGGGTGGGCGAGGTCATGGGTGGCGTCCGGACGCTCGCGCTGTTCCTTTTCGCGTCGGTGACGGGGGCAGGGGTCTATGGGCTTCTTCTGGACGACCCGGTGCCGCTGGTCGGCGGGTTTCCCGGCGTCTACGGGCTGATCGGAGGCTTCACGCTGCTGCTCTGGCGCCGTCTGGGGGACGAGGGCGCCCCGCAGGCCCGCGCCTTCGCGTTGATCGGCATGCTGATGTTCATACGGTTGGTCTTCGGTCTGCTGTTCGGCGGGGATGCCACCTGGGCCGCGGATTTCGCGGGCTTCGTGGCCGGCTTCGGCCTGGCGGTTCTGCTGGCGCCGGGCGGCTGGTCGGCCTTCCTCGCGCGGGTCAGGCGGTGATGCGTAGGCCGGGCTTCAGCCCGGCGTGGCGGCCGCCGGGCTGAAGCCCGGCCTACGGCTCAATGGTGGCCCTGGGTGCGCACTCGTAGCTTTTGGAAGGCGCGATGTATCGGGAACAGGCTGCGGCGGGACGTTCCGCCAAGGGATCGGAGGCGCGGCCCGCCGATTAGAACATGTCGTCCGGCAGGAAGGGGATCAGGCGTGAAAAGCGGCGGACCTTGCCCAGCGGGTAGGGCAGGGCGAATCCGATACGCTCTTCCGGTCTGCGGTCGGCATTGGCACGGGAAATCTGCGCCCATGTCTCCGCACGGGTGATGTCTGCGCCCTCGGCAGCCTCCTGCAGCCATGCCTTCGCCAGCCGGTTGCGCATGTCGGTGATGGCCTCGGGGTCGCGATAGTGAATGCAGGCCTCGGTATCCCAGCGCAGCGAACGGCCGTTGAGGTTGGCCGAACCAACGATGGCGTGGCTGTCGTCCACCAGCGTCACCTTGGAGTGGATATAGATCGGACCCGCGCCATGGATCGATGGCACGTCGGGAGGCGCCTCGGCAGGGATGGCAGGGGCGATGATGGCCAGCCGGTCGCCATAGGCTTCGGTCAGTCGGGTAAGCCCGCGCACCTGAAGCGCATGGGCATGACGCGCGTCCCAGCCGAAGTCGCCGTCAAACAGCACCCGGTCGGCAAAGGACGGCAGAATGATTATCAGGTTGGTCTCGGTGCGTCCCGCAACATCGACCAGAGCGTCGAACACCGGTTTGTGGCGCAGGAACTGGGTCTCGAGGTAGATGCTGTGCCGCGCGGTTCCGATGACGTCGAGCGTGGTTTCCTCGATCTCGCTCACGCTGGTGCGGGGCCCCAACCGGCTGGGTCCGGGGCAGGGATCGGAAAAGGTGCGCAGCAGCCGGTGCTCGCTGTCCTCCTCACGCTTGTCGGGCAGCGGCATCGGCTGCGGGTCGAAGCCCTCCGGTGCGCCGCCGCAGTCAAGCGCATTGTTCCAGGTCTCGACGAAATGCGACACCAGCGCATGCGCAATGCCGCCATCGACGCGCACGGCGACGTCGTGCCATGTCTGCTCGGTCGGGCGGTCGTGGTCGGTCGTGTCGTACCGGCGTTCGTTGATGTCGAGCCCGCCGATGATACAGCGTTCCCGGTCGGCGATCATGAACTTCTGGTGGATGGTCACCGGGCGCAGGTAGGTGGTGCCGCGCAGCGCCGCCTTTTCGACCGGGGTCAGCTGTTTCGGGTCGCGCGCCTCCAGCTCGGCCAGTGCCTTGCGCAGGCGGCCCCGCATGACGAAGCGCCAGAACCAGCCGGCCTGCTGGCCGTGCGGCGCGCAGAGCACCTTCGCGTCGCCATCCAGGCTGTCACGCAGGGTGGTTGCCGCCGTCCACGAGAACTGGTGCAGGTCGTTGGTGAAGAACGGGTCGAAATCCGCCAGCAGCACCCGCAGGCGCACGCCCCGGTCGGTGATCTCGCGCAAAAGATCGACCCAGGTTTCAAGGCCACGCTCTTTCAGCTCGGGGCTGTGCAGCCGCATCGTCGGATCGAAGATGCGGAACGACATCAGCAGTTCTTCTTGCGCCGAGGCGGCGACGCGCTCCATCTCGGGAAAGCCTTCGGACGCGGTGATCAGGGGGATCGGGCGGGTCATGCGCTTTTCCTCCGTATCTTGGTGCGCAACTCGGTCCAGGTAAAGGCGCCGAAGACCTGGCCGAAGGCAAAGTAGCCCAGCGCGCCGGCAAGGATCAGCACCGCAAGCGCAGGGTAGCGGATGTAATCGGTGACAAGAAACCGCCCGAACGCGGCGTTGAGCACCCAGAGCAGCACGCCCATCGCCACGGATGCGAAGATGATGCGCCAGATGCGGGCCCGGAAGCGCGTGTCGAATTTCACCGTGTCGCCGAACTTGCGACTGCCCAAGGCCAGCATGGCAACCATCGCCCAGGCCGCCAGCGAGGTCGCAATGGCCGGCGCGATCCACCCGATCACGGGGGCGAGGCCGATGGCGATGGCGGCGTTGATGATCATCGCCCAGACGGCATAGCGGAACGGGCTGCGGGTGTCTTCGCGCGCGAAATAGATCGGTTGCAGCAGCTTCTGCAGGATGAAGGCGGGCAGCCCCAGACCATAGATCGCCACGGCGACGGCGATGGCCGCGCTGTCGTCCGGCCCGGTGGCACCGCGCTCGAACAGGACCGAGACCAGCGGCAGCGGGATCACCACCAGCGCCACGGCGCAGGGCAGCGACAGGATGAAGGCAAACTCGCTGGCGCGGGACAGGGCGTCACGCGCACCCGCATCATCGCCGGCCTTCAACCTGCGCGACAGGTCGGGCAGCAGCACGATGCCGGCGGCAATGCCGACCACGCCCAATGGCAGTTGATACAGACGGTCGGCGGCGTAGAGCCATCCCACAGCCTTGTCGAAATGCGACGCGACCTGCTGGCCAACCAGCAGGTTGACCTGCATCACGCCCCCGGCCAGTGCTGCCGGCAGGGCGATCACCGCCAGCCGCTTCATGTCGGGCGTCAGCCGTGGCATCCGCCAGTCCAGCCGGAAGCCCGCCCGCCGCGCCGCAACCCAGACCAGCGCCAACTGAGCGACCCCGGCAAAGGGCACGGTCCAGATCAGCACGGCGGCGACGGGGCCGCCAACCAGCGCGGCCACACCCATGGTCGCGATCACGAAGACGTTCAGCAGCACCGGCGCCGCCGCCGCAGCGGCAAAGTGACCGGCGGCGTTCAGGATGCCCGAGAACAGCGCCGCCAGTGAGATGAACAGCACATAGGGAAACACCACCCGGCCATAGTCCACCGTCAGCTCGAAGCGCGGATCGCCTGTGAAACCCTCGGCCGTGGCCCAGACCAGCGCCGGCATGAAGACCAGCGCCAGACCGGTCAGGCACAACAGGATGAAGGCAAGCCCGCTGAACGCCTCGGAGGCAAAGCCTACGGGGTCGTCCTCGGCCTCCAGCCGTTTGGAAAACATCGGAACGAAGGCCGCGTTGAAGGCCCCCTCGGCAAAGAACCGGCGGAACATGTTGGGAAGGCGGAAGGCGGCCACGAAAGCGTCCATCACCGGCCCCGGTCCGATCAGCCCGAGGATCATCACCTCGCGCGCCACACCAAGGACGCGGCTCATCAGCGTCCATAGCCCGACAGTGAACATGCCGGAGATCAGGCGGATCGGTTTCATGTTCTGCGTGGCCTCATGGCAGGGCGGAAGTGGGGCAGGGCGGGCGGTACGGGCTTGCTTATCCGATTGGCCAACGCGGCGGAAGGGGGCGGGTTCCGCGGCGTGCCCGGCCACCCGGTCCCTGCGGCATATGACTTCACGTCACGCGACACGCGCCCCGGACCCTGCCCCGACGGCTTGCGCCAAGGTCGGCAGGGAGGTCCCGGAGCAGGGTCCGGGACGGGCGGGGAATACATCCGGCTGTGGCGGGACAGGCCACAAAAAAAGCCCCGCCGGGCAAGGCGGGGCCAGTCGGGTGCCTAGGGCGAGGGGCCCGGCACCGGCGGTGTCGTTTCTTGACTTGAGAGTCGGATCAGTTGGGGCGGTGACCCATTTCGGCGCGGATCTGCTGGCGGAAGACGTCGATCGGGATGGTCTTGCCCTCGCGCCGGATGTGCCAATAGGTCCAGCCGTTGCAGCTTGGCGCGCCTTCCAGCGCCGCGCCGACCTGGTGGATCGACCCGCGCACATCGCCGCCGATCAGCGTGCCATCGGCGCGCACCTTGGCCTTGTGGCGCTTGTTCATCGAATATAGCTCTTCGCCCGGGCGCAGCATTCCGCGCTCGACCAACTGACCAAAGGGCACACGCGGAGCGGCCCGCTTGGAGGCCGACACCTCAAGACAGTCACGGTCGAACTTGCGGATTTTGGACAACCGCTTCTCGGCAACGTCCCGATAGGCCTCTTCACGCTCGATCCCGATGTAGTCGCGGCCCAGCATCTTGGCCACCGCGCCGGTGGTGCCGGTGCCGAAGAACGGATCGAGCACCACGTCGCCGGGGTTGGTGGACCCCACCAGCACCCGGTGCAGCAGCGATTGCGGCTTCTGCGTCGGATGCGCCTTCTCGCCGGCGGCATCCTTCAGACGCTCGCCGCCATTGCAGATCGGCAGCACCCAGTCTGAACGCATCTGGATACCTTCGTTCAGCGCCTTCAGCGCCTCGTAGTTGAAAGTGTACTTCGCGCCCTCGGACTTCGACGCCCAGATCATGGTTTCATGGGCATTGGTAAAGCGCTTGCCGCGGAAATTCGGCATCGGGTTCGACTTGCGCCAGACCACGTCGTTGAGGATCCAGTAGCCCTGGTCCTGCAGCGCGGCGCCGACGCGGAAGATGTTGTGGTAAGAGCCGATCACCCAGATCGCGCCGTTGGGTTTCAGAAGACGGCGGGCGGCGGCCAGCCAGTCGCGGGTAAAGCGGTCATAGGCCGCGAAAGATGAAAACTGGTCCCAGTGATCGTCGACCGCATCGACGCGGCTATTGTCCGGCCGGTGCAGGTCGCCGCGCAATTGCAGGTTGTAGGGCGGGTCCGCGAAAATCAGGTCGACGGACGCTTCCGGCAGGCGGTTCATCTCTTCGATGCAATCGCCGGCGAGAATCGTGTTGAGAGGGAGCGCTTGCGCGCCCTTGGCTTTGGTCATTGTCTTCATCTTCTGCCTCTGTCCCCGGCGCATTTTGCGCTCGTTGGTTGAGACAAGGATGAGTCAAAGCCGAATCGCGGTCAATTTCTTTTTTGAATCAAGAGGTTATGTTTTCCTCTTGATACAAGATATTGTGCACCGGTTTGAACGAACGTCTATGGTGTGGGGTGACCCCAAGATTTGTCAGCGCCGCCCTGTGGCTTTTCGTCGGGTAACCCGCGTTGGTCTCCCAGCCGTATCCCGGGAAGTGTTGCGCCAAATCCCGCATGACATAATCCCGCCTGATTTTGGCCACAATCGAGGCCGCCGCGATGGACACGCAAAGGCTGTCTCCCTTCACGATCGGCTCGGCCGGGCAGGTCAGATCGCGCGGCAGGAGGTTGCCGTCGATCAACAGGTAATCGGGCGGCTCGGGCAGGGCGGCCACGGCGCGGCACATGGCGATGTGGCTGGCGCGCAGGATATTGTGGCAGTCGATCTCCTCGACACTGGCAACGCCGATGCCGATCTGGGCGCAGGCTTCCAGCTCGGCCAGCAGGTCGCGGCGTCGGGCCTCGCTCAGTTTCTTGGAATCGTTCAGCCCTTCGGGAATGCAATCGGGGTCAAGCACCACCGCCGCGGCCATCACCGGCCCGGCCAGCGGGCCCCGGCCCACCTCGTCGACGCCGGCGATGCGGGCATACCCGCGTGTGCGGACCGTGATCTCGAAGCTGTAATCAGGCTGGCTCATGCAGGTCTGATAAGACGGCGGGTGGCGTGATGGCAAGGATTAGACGGCCGTGCCCTGCAATCCCAGTGGCCCCGGGCCCTGGGCCGGGCGCATAGGGTCGGCCTCGCGTCGCTTCAACTCGCAAAAGATGCGGGGCGCCCCTCGGAAGGAGCGCCCCGGTTGCGGTGCGGACCGCAGGGGAAGTGAGCCGCACCTCTGCTCGACCCAAGCGACCAGGATCAAGCAATCCCTGGATCAGCCGATGCGATAACCGCGTTGTCTCAGACAACGGGGCTGGTAACCGACGCGGGTCACCCTCCGGCCATGACGCCAGGTCTTGACGTGTATCTTGCAGGCTTGCGGCAGACGGTACGCCTGCCGATAATTGCGTTCCAGGCAGCGCTGGCCCAGCATCCTCACCGGCCCACGGATGGTCTCAAGCCGCCGCAGGCAATGGCGCGGCAGCACGGCCAGCCCGCGGTGGCCGTAGAACTTGCGGAAATGCAGGCTCGACCGGCCCTTGTTGAATTCGTGCAGCAACAGCAAGGCGCCCGCTCCGGCGATGAAGCGGTCGAGGTTGCGATTGCGGTCATGCGCGGCGGCCGGCACCGCCGATAGCGATGTCAGTGCCACGGCAGCGGCGGCGAGGGCGGCAACGAATTTGCGCGGCATGGGAATATCCTTTCGGGCGATCTTCCTTTCATCGACGATCCCGGGCAGACGGGGGACCGGTAATGCTCCGATGGTGGGGTGAACCCGGCAAGACAGGCAATAACGGCGGGTTGTTATCGAATAACACCTGCGCAAAGCCCCTGAGGTTATTGATAAACAGCCGCGTCTCCACCAGTTTGGGCGCATGACACGCACGCTTTTATCCCTCGCGCTGGCCGCGACTCTCTCGATGACCCCGGCTCTGGCCGGGGCCGCCTGTCTTGCCGAATACAAGGCCAAGCGGGATGACCCGCTGACCCTGTTCTACGAGGTCGCCCGCATCACCGGGCCTTGCACCGT
Source organism: Litorisediminivivens sp. KMU-197 (assembly GCF_056858395.1). Taxonomy (NCBI): domain Bacteria; kingdom Pseudomonadati; phylum Pseudomonadota; class Alphaproteobacteria; order Rhodobacterales; family Paracoccaceae; genus Litorisediminivivens; species Litorisediminivivens sp. KMU-197. The sequence goes on from NZ_JBXEQG010000003.1 coordinate 189,120, forward strand.
CGAGAACGCCGAGCGGCAGCTGAAACAGGCCCTCGCGGCCCAGGGTCTCACCCTGCTCAAGATCCTGTCGGTCGGAGAACACTAAGCGTGGTTGACCTTCGGCGTGCCTTGGGGCGTCATGGCGTTCAGGCATCGTTCAGGGAGGCGCATGTGCAGGATCACGAACCCACCGCCTCGGAGGCGCGCCGGTCAGGTAGTCTGGTGGTTCAGGGCGGCATCATCGCGGTCGTTCTGATCCTCGCGATGGCGGCGATCCTGCTGTTTCTCAACCTGCCCGACGCCAATGCCTTCAACGCCCGCGTCGAACGCATCTTCGTGGAAAACGATGCGCTGACCAGCGATGCCGAGATCAAGCTGCTCGAGATCCTCGCCCTGTCGGGCACCGCGTTCTCCGAGACGCTGACCTCCTACCGCGTGGTGATCTTCGTTCTGCTGATCTTCGCGACGGCGCTGCTGGTAGCCTCACTGGTGTTTCTGGTGATGCTGATCGCGCTCAACCGCCGCATGGCGCAGATCGAGCGCTCCGGCATCCAGGTGTCGTCGCTGCTGATCAGCCGCGAAGAGCGGACGGTCTACCTCAACAACATGGGGTTCAAGCTGACCGACGCCGCGATGGAGACGCTCTGCGTGCTGGCCGAGGCGCGCATGGACGACGACGTGCTATCAGGCGCCGAAATCGAAGCCGTGGTGTCGGGCAAGGACGCTTCGGATTGCGAAGAAGCCGCCGGCGCGACCCGCATCAAGCGTCTGCGCGATACCCTCGGCAATCAGCTGGTGTCGGAACTTCTGGTCAAGAACATCGCCCGCAAGGGCTACATGCTGTCGGTCGGCAAGGATGTGATCCGGGTGCTGTAACCCGCCGCAACCGTCTCGCCCAAAGGGGGCGCTGCCCCCTTCGGCCTGCGGCCTCACCCCACCAGTTTACCCGGCAAGATGAAGATGGAGTGCTGAGCCCGGTCTTCATCTTGCCCGTAAACTCTGGGGGTCTGGGGGCAAAGCCCCCAGTGTGTCGACGCAGCGCAAGCGCCGCGAAACAAGGATCTCAGATCCCCGCCAATTCCTGCTCCAGATCGGCCATCTCGGCGCCACCGGCCATCAGCCTGCGGATCTCGTCGTGGTGCAGGTCGCCCGACCTGCCCGCGCCGATCACCTGTCCCAGCGCGAGGAAGGTATATCGGTCGGCCACTAACTGCGAGTGGATCTCGTTGTGGGTGATGAAGATGATCGCGATGTCGCCGCGCTTGCGCACGCGCATCATCGTCTTCAGCACCTCCATCTGCTGCTTCTGACCCAGGGCGCTCGTCGGTTCGTCCAGGATCAGCACCTTGGCCCCGAAATAGATCGCCCGCGCGATTGCCAGTGTCTGCCGCTGGCCGCCCGACATGGTGCCCACCGCCTGCTGCGGGTCCGAGATGTCGATGCCGATCTTGAGCATCTCGTCATGGGCGATCCTGTCCATCTCGTCCATCTTCAGCAGCCCCAGCCCCTTCGGGCCGCGATAAAGCTCGCGCCCCATGAAGAAGTTGCGCGTGACCGAGATGAGCGGGTTCACCGCGAGGTCCTGATAGACCGTGCCGATGCCCGCGTTCGACGCGTCGCGCGGATTGCGGAACTTGACCGGCTTGCCCTCGATGTAAAGCTGCCCCGAGGTCGGCTCATGCACCCCCGCCAGCACCTTGATCAGCGTTGATTTGCCGGCGCCGTTGTCGCCCAGCAGCGCATGCACCTCGCCGGGGTGAACCTCGAGCGAGACGCCGCTGAGCGCGGTGAAGGGGCCGAATTTCTTCACGATGTTCTCGACCCGAAGATACGGTTCCACCATGGCTCAGATCCCTCCCGTGATGCGTTTGCGGATGCGTTCGTTGGCGAACACGGCGGCCAGCAGGACGACGCCCACGAAGACCCGATACCACGACCCGTCGAGCCACGGGATATAGAACACCGCGTTGGCCACCAGTCCGAAGGTCACCGCGCCGAAGATCACCCCGATCACCGATCCGAAGCCGCCGGTCATCAGCGTGCCGCCCACCACCGCGATGGCGATGGCGTTCAGCTCCATCAGGTTGCCCTTGGCCGCGTCAGCGGTGTTGGTGTCGAACACCTGGCAGGCGGCGAAGATGGTGGCGCAGAAGGCGGTGAACATGAACAGGCCGATCTTGACCCGGTTCACCGGCACACCGTTGGCGCGGGCGGCCTCCTTGTTGTCGCCGGTGGCGAAGATCCAGTTGCCCAGCTGGGTGCGCGACAGGATGATATAGGCGGCACCCGCGATTACCATCCACCACACGACCCGGGCATCCACACCGGTCACCCATTGCTCGCCCCGTCGGTTGAGGTTGAACCCCATCTGAAAGGCGAGGTCATAGAGCCAGCCGAAGGCCTCGCCGCCGAAGATGTTGGCGAACCACGAGGTCTCCTTGTAATCCGGCAGGCCCGAAATTTGCGTCGACTGGTTGATCAGGCGGAAGCAGACCTCGGTTGTACCGCGCAGGAAGAACAGGAAGGCCAGCGTGACGATAAAGCTCGACAGACCCGAGCGCACCACGATGGTGCCGATCAGCCAGCCCAGCGACAGGGTCATCGCCAGCGTGATGAAAAAGGCCGCCATCGGCGTCGCCTCGCCCAACCCGAAGGGCAGGCCCCATTTCAGCATCATCGCGATCGACATGCCGGAGAAGCCGATCATCGAGCCGATCGACAGGTCGAATTCGCCCGCGATCATCAGCATCGCCGCGCCGGTGGCGATGATGCCGAACTGCGCGATGATGGCGAGGTTGTTCTTGATCCCCAGGGCATTCAGTGCGTTGCCGTTCGACGCGAGGGTGATTGCCACGATGGCGACGATCATCACCATGAAAGCCCCGGCCTCCGGCCGCCTGATCAGTTGCTGAAACTTCGTTTCCTGTTGCCGTCGGTCTGATTCGCTTCTTCCGCTCATTGGTCCCTGTCCCTCCCGTGGTCGTTCAGAAAAGACGCAGCCGGAGGCGAACCCCCGGCTGCGATCTGTTCAGTCTGCGAGCAAGTGCATCGGATCAGCGGTTCACGCCGGCCTCAGCCTCGACATTCTCGGCGTTCGACGCATCGACGAAACCGGGGCCCGACGGGATGTTGGCGCCCGGCAGCATGCCTGCGTAGTTGTTGTAGAGGTGCAGCACCATGACCGGCATGAAGCCCTGCAGGTATTGCTGCTGGTCGATGGTGAATGCAGCCTTGCCGTCCTTGATCATGTTGATCACGCCGGGGCTCATGTCGAAACAGGCCAGGTGTACCTCTGCGCCAACTTCCTCAACCGCGTCATAGGCCGCTTCGCAGACGTGCGGGCCAACCGCCAGCAGTCCGTCGATCTCGGGATCGGCCTGCAACGCCGCGGCGGTGCGGGTCTTGATCTGCGCCGGGTCGTTCGACACGTCGATCTGGTTCAGTTCGGCCCCCATGGCGTCAAAATAGCCGGTGCAGCGGTCGACCAGTGCGGTGTTGAAGGCCTCTTGGTTGAGGCAGAGTCCCTTGGTCACGCCTTCCGCCTTGGCCCGTTGACCGGCGGCGAAGCCCGCGTCCTTCTCGGGCTGGCCGACGTGCATCAGCGCGCCGACGTCCTTGGACGATTCGAGACCGGAATTCATGGTGATCACCGGGATCCCCGAATCGACTGCCGCCTTGATCGCGCCGCCAAGCGCGTCGGCATCGGGCAGCGAGGTGATAATGCCGTCCGGCTGCGTCGCCGCCGCGGATTCGATCAGCTTGGCCATGCCGGCCATGTCGCCGGAGGGGTCGTAGTTGTATTCGATCGTGGCGCCGATCGCCTCGCCAGCGTCCTTGGCGCCTTTCTCGACCACCGGCCAGAACGGGTCGGTGCCCTGGCTGTGGGTGATGACGACATAGCGTTCGTCCTGTGCCAGCGCAGGTAGCGCTACCATCGACGCGGCAGCGGCGGCGATCAGGGTTTTCTTCATGGTTGGTCCTCCCGTTGGTAATTGCGGACCCCCTGTCTTGGCGCGTCAGCCAAGATGCTGCTGGCCACGGCCCTTGTCCCGGGCGCTTGTGACGCGACACACCAGCAGAGGTATCCTACTTGTCGTCCGTCCTCCTCCCAGACTCCGGACAGTTGATTTGTTACGCAAAACAATAACTCAGGCAAGGTTTAATGGCCGCGCGCCCTGTTCACCCCGCGCCAACCTGTGACGACCGGGCGCTGCCGGTCCGAAGGGCGCCTGCCCGGGGTGCGCGCCGCTTGAGCCTTCCGGCCCGGCGGTCTATGTCTGCGCGCGTGTCTGCAGGAGCCCGCCCCATGCCCGTCTTTCTCTCGACCCAGGATGAAGGTTTCGACGCGGCCTTCGGCGCGCTGCTGACCGCGAAGCGTGAAGACAGCCCCGACGTCGACGACACCGTCGCGGCAATCATCGCCGCGGTGCGTGCGCGGGGGGACGACGCGGTCATCGAGCTGACCGAACGCTTCGACCGCATGGCGCTGACCGCCGACCGCCTCGCCTTTTCATCCGACGAGATCGAACAGCACTGCGCCGAGGTCGGTGCCGCCGAGCGCACGGCGCTGGAAACCGCGGCCGAACGCATCCGCGCCTACCACGTCCGCCAGATCCCCGATGACCAGCGCTGGACCGATCCCGAAGGCGCGACGCTGGGCTGGCGCTGGACGCCGGTATCGGCGGCGGGGCTCTACGTGCCCGGCGGTCTGGCGTCCTACCCGTCGTCGGTGCTGATGAACGCGATCCCGGCCAAGGTGGCAGGCGTCGGCCGGCTGGCGATCTGCGTGCCGACGCCCGACGGCGTGGTGAACCCTCTGGTGCTCTATGCCGCCCGGCTGGCCGGTGTCGACGAGGTCTACCGCATCGGCGGCGCGCAGGCCATCGCCGCGCTGGCCTACGGCACCGACACCATCGCGCCCGTCGACAAGATCACCGGTCCCGGCAATGCCTTCGTCGCCGCCGCCAAGCGCCGCGTCTTCGGCAAGGTCGGCATCGACATGATCGCCGGCCCGTCCGAGATCCTCGTGATCGCCGACGCCGACAACGACCCTGACTGGATCGCCCTCGACCTGATGAGCCAGGCGGAACACGACGAAAGCGCGCAATCGCTGCTGATCACCACAGACGCCGCGTTCGGCCGCGCCGTGGCAGAGGCCGTGGACAAGCGCCTTGAAACCCTCGACCGCCGCGCAATTGCCGGTGCCAGCTGGCGCGATTTCGGCGCTGTCATCACGGTGCGCGACCTCGACGAGGCGGCGGCGCTGTCCGACCGCATCGCGCCGGAACACCTTGAGCTTTGCGTCGCCGATCCCGAGGCGCTGTCGGACAAGATCACCCACGCCGGCGCCATCTTCCTCGGTCAATGGACGCCCGAGGCCATCGGCGATTACGTCGGCGGCCCCAACCACGTGCTGCCCACCGCACGCTCGGCGCGGTTCTCGTCGGGCCTATCGGTGCTGGATTTCATGAAGCGGACCACGATTTCGCAGCTCACCCCCGATGCCCTTCGCGCCTGCGGCCCGGCGGCCGAGGTGCTGGCGAAGTCGGAAAGCCTTGAAGCGCACGGGCTGTCGGTCACGGCCCGGCTGCGCAAGCTGAACGGATGACGCCATGGCCGTGGTGATCTTTCACAACCCAAGATGCTCGAAATCCCGCCAGACGCTGCAGCTGATCCGCGATGCAGGGCAGGAGCCCACGTTGGTGAAGTACCTCGATGCGGGCTGGACCAAACCGCAGTTGCAAGCGCTGTTCGCGGTGGCGGGCCTCACCGCCCGCGAGGCATTGCGCGCGAAGCAGGACAAGGTCGACCCCGCGGCTGACGAGGCCACGATCCTCGACGCCATGGTCGCCCACCCGGAGCTGGTCGAACGCCCGCTGGTCTGCTCGCGCAAAGGCGTCCGCATCTGCCGCCCGCCGGAGGCGGTGATGGACCTGCTCTAAGCGAAGCAGGCCACTGACAAAATGTGCGAGGGCACCTGTTACAGGCCCGGTCGCTCAGCCAGTGGCGTATGCGTCGAGGCTACTGCCAGGGAGCCGGGCCGTCGCTAAGCGTCTGTCCAAAGATGTTCTCGCGATGCCATTGCAGATTGGCCGGGTGCGGCGCGTCCCTGGGGTCGTCGGGCTTCAGCAACTTGCCATCCGACGGCAGCAAGCGGCAAATGACATCTTGCGGCACCTTGTTGTGCGAAACCAGGATCGTCTCGTGATCTTCCGCGACCGAAATCAAGCCCCTGTCAAACATCCAATGCAGCGTGCCTGACAAAGCGAGTCCGTTGCGGACTGAATCACTGCCCTGGCTTTCGACCGGCCTGATATGTGCTGCCTGCACCTCGGGCCGGCCACCGCCGTTACGCAGCATCAACCCGGACATGGCGCAGCGATACCCATAGGCTTCCCGAACTTTTCGGCGGAATGCTACGTCTCGGTAGGGTCGCCGGGTCAGACGCTCGATCACCGGCCTCTCGAAGACGACCGCGCCTTCGGACAACTGCATCGACTGCGGCGCATAGCGTCGCTCCTCGATTTGCTCCAGGTCGTGCGGCAGGCCGAGGTTGACGATCCGGGCGAAGTCCGCGTCCGGCAAGCGCCGCACCGCCAGTTGCACCGTCCCACCTGACTTCGGCGTGCCATCCGGATTGGTGAGAGAGCTTTCCAGCGGGCTGCCATCGATCAGTCGCGGTACGTTACGATCAAAGGGCAGGAAACTTCTTGGTTCGATCAGGGCTAAGAAACGCCCCTCGGCGCCCGGTTTCTGGATCACGCTCGCGATCTTGGCGACGGCAAAGTATCCGCGAGGTCCTGCTTTGACAGGCTCGTAGTAGACGGCCCAATCGCCCACAGCCTCCTCGACCGCTTTCAGGTAGGTTCGGGGGAAATCGTAACAATCTTCAGGAACATCCTCGTATATCGAGTCAGCCCTGTGAAGAAGAACAATCTTAACCATGCGGCCCAGGAAAACAGTCACGTGCAGGAAGGCAAGCGCTTTTCCCTGCGGAATGAGGCGTTCTCGGAACGCTGGTCAGGTTCAAGCACCCGGACCATGACCCGACCCTGCCTGGTTGCCTCTCCCTCTGCGGTAGGATGGGTGCTCAGCACCCATCCTACGGTCCGAAAGCACCGATTGCCGACCGCTGCGCGATCCGCTAGCAACGTCACGACCATACCCGCGAGGCCCCGCCCCATGAGCCGCATCATCGAGATTGACCTGGACGACGCCAACCTGCCGGCGCCGACGCCGGAGGTCGAGCAGGAGCGCAAGGTGGCGATGTTCGACCTGATGGAAGAGAACTCCTTCTCGCTGCCGCTGCGCGACGATCGCGCGGTGCCGCCCGGACCTTACCGGCTGGGCCTGTCGATCCGCGAAAAGCGGCTGGTGTTCGACGTCGCCACCGAAGACCACCAGAAGGCGGCCGAATTCCACCTGTCGCTCAGTCCGTTCCGGCAGGTGGTCAAGGATTACTTCCAGATCTGCAAAAGCTACTTTGACGCCGTCAAATCCCTGCCCGCCAGCCAGATCGAGACCATCGACATGGCCCGGCGCGGCATCCACAACGAAGGCGCGCGCATCCTGCAGGAACGGCTTGAAGGCAAGGCCGAGGTCGATGCCGATACCGCGCGACGGCTGTTCACGCTGATCTGCGTGCTGCATTTCGGGGCCTGACCGCGTGGTGCGCGCCCTGCCGCAATCGGTGCTGTTCTGCTGCGATCATAATGCCGTCCGCTCTCCCATGGCCGAGGGCATCATGAAGAAATTCTATGGCCACCAGACCTATGTACAGTCGGTGGGCGTTCACAACGACCTCGAGATCGACGGCTTCGCCATCGCCGTCTGTCAGGAAATCGGTGTCGAGCTTGACCGCCACCGGTCACGCTCCTTCGACGAGATGGAGCAATTGGGCGAGGCGCTGTCGTCCTTCGACATGGTGGTTGCCCTGTCGCCCGCCAGCCAGCACCGCGCAATGGAATTGACCCGGTTCTTCCATCTTACCGTCGAGCACTGGCCGATCCTCGACCCCACCGGACAGGGTGAGACCCGCGAGGCCAAGCTCGCCGCCTATCGCATGACCCGCGACCAGATCGTGAGCCAGCTGGTCGATCACTGGGGGCCGCGGCGCAACGGGGCCGGCTGAGGCCCTCGTTCGGCCGGATTGCGCCAAAGGCCGCCGATGTGATTTTGAAACCGGCCCGGGCGCGCCTATATTAGCGGCATGATGCGCAAGATCCTCACCGTCTCCGCCCTGATCCTCGCCCTGCCGCTATCCGCGCAGGAGACCGAGGAGGACGAGGGTTTCAACCTGATGGAAGAGGGCGCCCGGATGTTCTTTGAGGGCTTGATGGGCGAGATGGAGCCTGCCCTCCGCGAGCTTGAAGGTCTGGCCGAAGGCATCGAGCCACGGCTGCGCGATTTCGTTCGTGAAATGGGGCCGGCGATGCGCGATCTGATGGCCGAGGTCGAGGATTGGAGCGCCTATCACCCGCCTGAAATCCTGCCCAACGGTGACATCATCATTCGCCGCAAGACCCCGCAGGAAATGCTCGATGCGCCGCAGGAGACACCGGAAGAAGTCGAGCTTTAGCGACGCAAATGTTTCGCGCGCGAAACATTTCTGCTTTTTAACAACGGGTTAAAGGCATGTCCGTTGCATCCTACCCTTGGCCGTAGGAACGCCGTCGTGCCGGCATACGCAGGATCGACAGCATCGCGCCCAGCATGAACATCCCGGCCAGGAAACCGACCCCGGCAAAGACGGCACCTTCGAAGGTGACCGGTATGGCAGGTTTGTAGGCCTGCCAGGCGCGCTCGGCAATCTCGCGGTCCGTCAGGTGCGCGATGCGCAGGGCGCGGGTGAAGGGACCGGCGCCTTCGATCGCGGCCAGATCGACCGAGAGCCGGGCATGGCGGGCGACAGTCCGCGCCATGGTGGCGGAGCGCTGGCGTCCCATGGCGCTGCCTTCGGCCAGATCGTCGAGCGCCTGTTGCCGGCTCAGGCCAAGTTCGGCGGCGTCGGCATCGAAGTCGGCGACGACGCGCGACAGTTCGTCCACCGCACCGCCCAGCCGCTGGGCGTATTGCTGAGAGAACTCGGGAAACTGCGACAGGCTCGCCGCGCCGATGAGACCGCCAGCGAGCGACAGGACTTTCGCGACCATGGCCATTCCGTTTGCTGCTCGGGGGCAGGGTAACGCGGGGCGGGCAGAGGGATCAAGCCGGGAGCGCTGGGTGCATGGCGATCGACCGGACCGAGTGGCGCGGTCGCATCGGCCGCGGCCCGCCGCGACGTGCTCAGAGCACCCCGTCGTAGATGGCCGAGATGCGCTTGACCGCCTCTTCCGGCGGCAGCTCCTCGCTCTCGCCCGTCCGGCGCGAGGTCAGTTCGACCACGCCGTTCTTCAGCCCGCGCGGACCCACGGTAATCCGCCACGGCAGCCCGATCAGGTCCATGGTGGCGAATTTCGCCCCGGCCCGGTCCTTCCGGTCGTCGTAGAGCGGATCGAGCCCCAGCGCCTTGAGCGAGGCGTAGAGCGCGTCGCAGGCCGCGTCCGCCTCGGCGTCGCCCTGCTTGAGGTTGACGATGCCGCAGTGGAAGGGTGTCACGCCCTCGGGCCAGATGATGCCTTTGTCGTCGTGGCTGGCCTCGATGATCGCGCCCAAGAGCCGCGACACCCCGATCCCGTGGCTGCCCATGTGCACCGACACCTTGTTGCCGGCGTCGTCGGTGACGGTGGCGCCCATCGGCTCGGAATACTTGGTGCCGAAATAGAAAATCTGGCCGACCTCGATGCCGCGCGCCTGACGGCGGCGGTCCTCGGGCACCTTGGCAAACTCGGCCTCGTCATGGGTTTCGTCGGTGCGGGCGTAGCGCGAGGTGAATTCCTCCAGCACCGCGCGGCAGGCATCATGGCTGTCGTAGTCGATCTCGCGGTTGCCGAAACGCAGGTCGGTGATCGCGCTGTCGTAGAACACCTCGGATTCGCCGGTGTCGGCCAGCACCAGAAACTCGTGCGTGTCGTCGCCGCCGATGGGGCCACTGTCGGCGCGCATCGGGATCGCCTGCAGGCCCATGCGTTCATAGGTGCGCAGGTAGCTGACAAGATGGCGGTTGTAGGCGTGCAGCGCGTCTTCCTTGGTGAGGTCGAAATTGTAGCCGTCCTTCATCAGGAACTCGCGGCCGCGCATCACGCCGAAGCGCGGGCGGATCTCGTCACGGAACTTCCACTGGATGTGGTAGAGCGTCAGCGGCAGGTCCTTGTAGCTGCCGACGTGGCTGCGGAAGATGTCGGTGATCAGCTCCTCGTTGGTGGGGCCATAGAGCATGTCGCGGTCCTGCCGGTCGCGGATGCGCAGCATTTCCGGGCCGTAGGCGTCGTAGCGCCCGCTTTCGCGCCAGAGGTCGGCCGATTGCAGGGTGGGCATCAGCAGCGGGATGTGTCCGGCGCGGGCCTGTTCCTCGTGCACGATCTGCTCGATCCGGCGCAGCACCTTGTAGCCCAGCGGCAGCCACGAATAGATCCCCGCCGAGGCCTGCTTGATCATCCCCGCCCGCAACATCAGCCGGTGCGAGACGATCTGCGCCTCCGAGGGGGTTTCTTTCAGCACGGGCAGGAAATAGCGGGACAGGCGCATGTCAGGGGAACCTTTGGACATTCCGGGTTGCCCGCGGTTTTGCGGTATGGGGCGGGGGATGGCAAGAGGCGGGCTATGCAAACGCCGCGCCTTGCGTCACGCAGGACGGTTGGTGGGCACCCAACCTTGCCCGCCCTAGCAGTCCGATTGCCTGTCGTCGGATCGTCCCGCTCTTGCAACGACAGCCGTGACAGGCGATGTATCTGCAAAGGCAGAGGGCACGCGCATGGCGCTTCCGGTAGGGCAACAGTTGAAATTTTGGGGGATCGTGGCGCTCGTGCTGGTCGTGGCGCTGTGGTTCCTGGGCGATGTGCTGATGCCGTTCATCCTTGGCGCGGCGGTGGCCTATCTGCTTGATCCGGTGGCCGACCGGCTGGAGCGGCTGGGGCTGTCGCGGGTCGCCTCGGTGGCGCTGATCACCGTCTTCGCGCTGCTGGTCTTCGTGGTGCTGGCGCTGCTTGTCGTGCCGACGCTGGTGAAACAGGCCGCCGACCTGGTGGCGATCGCGCCGGAATTGTTCAACAATCTCCGCGACTTCCTTGTGGCCCGCTTCCCCGACCTTGTCGAGGCCGAGTCGGTGCTGCGCAAGTCGCTGTCCTCGGCAGGGACCAAGGTGCAGGAATATGGCGGCGCCCTGTTCGAGACGCTGCTGACCTCTTTCGCCTCGATCTTCAACGTGGTGCTGCTGTTCGTGATCGTTCCGGTGGTGTCGGTCTACCTGCTGCTCGACTGGGACCGGATGGTGGCCCGCATCGACGCGCTGCTGCCGCGTGACCATGTCCGCACCATCCGCCAGATCGCCCGCGACATCGACGAGGCGCTGGCCAGCTTCATCCGCGGCATGGGCACGGTCTGCCTGATCCTCGGCACCTATTACGCGGTGGCGCTGATGCTGGCGGGGCTGCAATTCGGGTTGATCGTGGGCTTCATCGCGGGGCTGATCACCTTCATCCCCTATGTCGGCGCGCTGGTCGGCGGCGCGCTGGCGGTGGGTCTGGCGCTGTTCCAGTTTTGGGGCGACTGGTTGCAAATTGCCATCGTGGCCCTAATATTCGTTGTGGGTCAGGTGATTGAGGGCAATTTTCTCACACCGAAATTGGTCGGGGATTCGGTTGGCCTCCACCCCGTCTGGTTGCTGCTTGCGTTGAGTGTTTTTGGTTCTCTGTTCGGGTTTGTCGGCATGCTGGTTGCCGTGCCTGTCGCCGCCGCACTGGGGGTGATCGCACGGTTCGCCACGCGGCAGTATCTGGACAGCATGCTCTATCGCGGATTGTCCGATGACTGAGCAGTCGAGCCGCGGAATGTGGATGATGACGGAGCAGTTGAGATTCGACCTGCCGGTGCGCCCGGCGCTGGGACGCGAGGACTTCTATGTCTCGCCCACCAATGCCGTCGCGCTTGCGATGCTGGATGCCTGGCATGACTGGCCGAACCGCAAACTCGTCCTGAAGGGCCCCAAGGGCAGCGGCAAGACCCACCTCGCGCATGTCTGGGCCGAGATGTCGGGCGCGCGGATCGTGCGCGCGGCGGACCTGCCGGGGGTGAGCGTCGCCGAACTGGCGCAGGGTTCGCTTGTCATCGAGGATGCCGAGGAGGCTGCCGGCAACGCCGATGCCGAGGCGCACATGTTCCACCTGCACAACCTCGTGCTGTCAGAGGGTCATGCGCTGCTGGTGACCGCGATGGACGAGCCTGCCCGCTGGAACCTCGACCTGCCGGACCTGCGCAGCCGGATGGAAGGCACGCAGCTGGTGGCCCTGAGCGAGCCGGACGACGAGTTGCTTGGCGCGGTGCTGAGCAAGCTGTTCGCCGACCGCCAGCTCAGCCCCAGCACCGACGTGGTGCCCTATCTGGTGCGCCATGCGCCACGGTCCTTTGGCGCGGCGCAGGAGATCGTGGCTTGGCTGGACGACCGGGCGCTGCGCACCGGCAAGCCGATGAGCCGGGTGATGGCGCAGCGGGCGCTTGCGGCCCTGGCCGAGCCCGGCGACTGAGCGGGAATGTCGCAGGCCGATTTCCTCCACTCGGGTTTCGCCGCCGCGGTGGCGCTGGACGATCTGGACCTGACCGGGCCGGGCCGTTTCTTCAACCGTGAGCTCAGCTGGCTGGGCTTCAACTGGCGGGTGCTGGAAGAGGCCGGCAACCCGCGTGTGCCGCTGTTGGAACGGGTGCGGTTCCTCGCGATTTCTGCGGCCAACCTCGACGAGTTCTTCACCGTCCGCGTCGCCGGGTTGCGCGAGCTTGAGAAAAAGGGCCATGCCACCCCTGCCTCGGACGGGCTGAGCCCTGCCGAGCAACTGAAGCTGATCCGCGAAGACGCCCGCCGGCTGATGGCCTCGCAGCAGGAAACATGGGCGGCGCTGCGTCGCGAGATGGAGACCCAGGGCATCGAGATCGTCGACCGCGTCGATCTGAAGCTTTCGGACAAGCAGCATCTGGACGACGTGTTCCTGCGGCAGGTGTTTCCGATCCTGTCGCCGCTGGCGATCGACCCGGCGCATCCGTTCCCGTTCATCCCCAACACCGGCTACAGCCTTGCGCTGGAACTGGAGAAGGAAAAGGACGGCAGCGTCCTGCAGGCCCTGCTGCCGATCCCGCACCAGACCGACCGGTTCGTGCGGCTGCCCTCGGCGGAGGGCAAGCACCGCTTCCTGCCGCTGGAACAACTGCTGCTTCTTCACACCGAGAGCCTGTTCCCCGGCTACCGTCTGCGGGCGCATTTCCTGTTCCGGGTGCTGCGCGACAGCGATCTCGAGGTCGAGGACGAGGCCGAGGATCTGGTGCGGGAATTCGAGGTTGCGCTGAAGCGCCGACGCCGGGGAGAGGTGGTGCGCCTGACCTTTTCGCGCGGCGCGCCAGAGCGGCTGCTGGCGGTGGTCAAACGCGAGTTGCATGTCCGGCAGGAAGAGATGATCGAGCTTGACGGCATGCTGGGCGTCGCCGACCTGAAAGAGCTGGTGCTGGAAAGCCGCCCCGATCTGCTCTGGCCCAACTTCACGCCGCGCGTGCCCGAGCGGGTGCAGGACCACGACGGCGACATGTTTGCCGCGATCCGCCAGAAGGACATGCTGCTGCACCACCCCTATGAGACCTTCGACATGGTGGTGCGCTTCCTGCAACAGGCCGCGCGCGACCCGCAGGTGGTGGCGATCAAGCAGACGCTTTACCGGACCTCGAAACGCTCGCCCATCGTCGAGGCGCTGTGCGAAGCGGCGGAGGACGGCAAATCCGTCACCGCGCTGGTCGAGTTGAAGGCGCGTTTCGACGAGGCCGCCAATATTCGCCAGTCACGGCGGTTGGAACGGGCGGGGGCGCATGTGGTCTATGGCTTCCTCGAATGGAAGACCCATGCCAAGGTCTCGACCGTGGTGCGGCGCGAGGGCAACGAACTGGTGACTTATACCCACTACGGCACCGGCAACTATCACCCCATAACGGCGCGGATCTACACCGACCTCAGCTTCTTTACCTGCGATCACGGGCTGGGCATCGACGCCACCAAGGTGTTCAACTACGTCTCGGGCTATGCCCGCCCGCACGACCTGAAGAACATCTCGATCAGCCCGCACGACATGAAACGCGACCTGCTGGCAATGATCGAGGCCGAGGCCACCCATGCCCGCGAGGGCCGCCCGGCGGCGATCTGGGCCAAGATGAACTCGATCATCGAGCCCGACGTGATCGACGCGCTGTACGCGGCCAGCCAGGCGGGGGTGAAGATCAGCCTTGTGATCCGGGGCATCTGTGGGCTGCGCCCCGGCGTGAAGGGGCTGAGCGAGAACATCCGCGTGAAATCGATCATCGGGCGGTTCCTGGAGCATTCGCGGATCGTCTGCTTCGGCAACGGCGGCGGGCTGCCGTCCGACAAGGCGCGGGTGTTCTTCTCCTCAGCCGACTGGATGGGCCGCAACCTGAACCGGCGGATCGAAACGCTGGTCGAGGCACGCAATCCCACGGTGAAGGCGCAGATCACCGAGCAGATCATGGCCGCCAATCTTGCCGATGTGGCGCAGAGCTGGGTGATGGGACCGGACGGCAAGTTCCGCCGGGCGGAGATTGCCGAGGGCGAGTTTGCCTTCAGTTGCCACAGGTTCTTCATGGAGAACCCGTCGCTGTCCGGGCGCGGGTCCGCCGGGGCCGAGGACGTGCCCAAACTGGCGCACGCGGCCGAGTAGCGCTCAGGCCGCCGTGACCCGCAGCACCGCGTCCGCCCGCTGCGGCCGGGTGGCATGGCCGCGCAGGACCGAGAACCTGACGGTGCCGGGCTGCGCGAGCTTGTCATCAGGCAGCTGGACGGTGATCTTCCGCCCGTCCTCGTCCAGCGTGACCGGTTGCACCGTGTCGTCGACCAGCACCACATCGCTGGTCAGGAACCGTCCGGTCAGCACCGCCGCATGATCCGTGGTGCCTGACGTCACCGTCTTGGGATCGGCCAGTTGCACCGCCAGCACCACGTCCTCTTCCAGCTTGTCGTCGCGGCGCGCGTCCTGATTGGTGCGGAACAGGGTGTCGAAGACCTCTTGCAGCTTGTCGGTCGCCTGTTTCGAGAACATGCCCGTCAGCCCGGCCATGCCGGCGAAGCCGAAGGGATTGACGTAATCCTGCGGATCGGTGCCGTTGCCGGCCCCCGAGGGGATCGACATGAACCCACCGCGCAGCAGCAGGTAGACCAGCACCGCCAGACCGATGCCGATCGGGATCCGCAGGATGTACCACCAGCCCCACGAGGCGACGAACTTGCCGTTGCCGACGTAGCTGGCAAAGGAGGTGGCTATGTGGATCGAAGCGCCGATGCCGCCACCCGCGGCCACGATCAGGAGCATCCGCGCCTCGAACGGCAGGTTGCGGCAGGTTTCACAATCAAGCCAGCCGGGCAGCGGGCCGGTGCCCGCCGTGGGGTCACTGTCCAGCGGCCAGACCCAGACCAACAGAAGCGAGAAATAGATCAGCGCCCCGAAGGTCAGCAGCCCGAGGATAGCCTGCAAATATCTCATGGTGCAATTCCAGATCGAAATTCACGCATAAGTATAGCAGATCCGCGCCATCGCGTCATGACCGACGCGAGACCGCACCACAACCGCAATTGTCGGATACCTTTCGCCACGGCCTCGGTTGACCCCGGCGCCCGCGGGTTGGCATAACCCTGAAAAACCTCGGGGATGGACATGGACGGCACCACCGACGCCAGGGAGCAGGATCACGGGCCGTTCGGACGGGCGCTGTTCGACGATCCCAGCGCACGCAAGCTGGCGCGGGTGGGGGTGGTCGACATCGGATCGAACTCGGTCCGGCTGGTGGTGTTCGACGGCGCGGCGCGCTCGCCGGCCTATTTCTACAACGAAAAGGTGATGTGCGCGCTGGGCGCGGGCATGTCCGAGACCGGCAAGCTGAACCCCGAGGGCCGCAAGCGGGCGCTGTCGGCGCTCAAACGGTTCCAGTACCTGGCGCGCGGAATGGACCTGCCGCCGCTGACCGCGGTGGCCACGGCTGCGGTGCGCGACGCCACCGACGGGGCCGAATTCTGCCATCAGGTCGAACGCGAGACCGGCCTGCGGATCCATGTTATCGACGGCGAGGAAGAGGCCCGCCTGTCGGCGCAGGGAGTGCTGCTGGGCTGGCCCGGATCCTACGGGCTGGTCTGCGACATCGGCGGCTCGTCGATGGAACTGGCCGAGATCAACGACGGCAAGGTCGGCCGGCGCGTGACCTCGCCTCTGGGGCCGTTCAAGCTGGCCGAGATCGAAGGCGGCGCCAAGGGGCGCAAGGCGCATATCAAGGCTGTGATCGAGGATCTGCACGCGCGGATGGGCACCCAGTCGAACCGGCTGTTCCTGGTGGGCGGGTCATGGCGGGCCATCGCGCGCATCGACATGGAGCGCCGCGGCTATCCGCTGCACGTGCTGCACGAATACCGGATGAGCACCAGCGCGGTGCGCGAGACCGCGAAATTCATCGCCGAGCAGGACCTCGAGGGGCTGCGCAAGCGGTGCAGCCTGTCGTCGTCGCGGATGGCGCTGGTGCCCTATGCCATCGAGGTGCTGAAGCGGCTGGTGCAGAGCTTCCGGCCCAAGGACATCGCGATCTCCAGCTACGGCATTCGCGAGGGCATGCTCTATCAGCAGATGCCGCAGCAATTGCGTGACCGCGACCCGCTGATCGAGGCCTGCCTGTTTGCCGAGGCCAAGGACGCGCGCATGCCGGGCTTCGGGCGTGATCTCTATGAATTCATCCTGCCGGTGTTCCGCAACGTGCGCCCGGTGAAGCTGCGGCTGGTGCAGGCGGCCTGCCTGTTGCACGACGTCAGCTGGCGGGCGCATCCCGACTATCGCGCCGAGACCTGTTTCGACAATGCCACCCGTGCCAACCTTGGCGGGCTGAAACACTGGGAGCGGGTGTTCCTCGGGTTGGCGCTGCTGCACCGCTATCGCAACAGCCGGTCGGGCACGCGGTTCGAGGAACTGTTCGGCCTGCTGGACGAGACCCACCAGCGCGAGGCCGAGATCCTCGGCAAGGCGATGCGCTTCGGGGCGATGCTGTGGATGTCCGAAGGTGGCCACATCGGCGAGTTGGGCTGGCGGCCGAAGAAGAAGCAGCTTGTACTGCGGCTGAGCGACGGCGCCTGGCCGCTGTATGGCGAGGTGGCCGAAGCCCGGCTGATGTCGCTGGCGGCCTCGCTGGGGGCCACGGTCGACGTCAAGCTGGTCGGCTGAAGCGCGCGTTTTCAGATTGAGTGCTTCCGCACACTCATTTTGAGGCAAGCGGAGAGGTGACGTGCCGGGGTGGGCGGGGCGCTGTCTGGCGGCGGAGGGTGTGAGGGGCCAGCCCCTCACACTCCCCGGAGTTTACGGGCAAGATAAAGGATCAGAGTTCTGACAGGCGCGCGAGGGCGTCTTTCAGCTTGGTCTCTTCCTCCTCGCGGGCTTCGAGGTTGGCACGGGTCTCCGCCACCACCTCTTCCGGTGCGCTTTCGGCGAACTTGGGGTTGTTCAGCCGACCGCGCAGCCCGCCCAGTTCTTTCGCCAGCTTGCCGAGGGTCTTTTCCAGCCGCGCCTTTTCGGCGTCGACGTCGATGATCTCGGCCAGCGGCAGGCCGAAGGTGGCGCCTGACACGGGCAGGGTCGCGGTGCCCTTGGGGAAGGCGTCGGTCTCGGTCAGGCTGTCGATGCGGGCGAGGCGCTTGATCAGGGTTTCGTTGCGGTCCCATGCGGCGCGGGCCTCCGGGTCCATCCCGGTAACCAGCATCGGCACGTGCAGACCGGCCGGAACGTGCATCTGGGCGCGGACCGAGCGGGTGGTCTCGATCACCTGGATCACCCAGTTCATCTCGCGGTCGGCGGCGCTGTCGACGAGGCGCGAGTCGTAGTCGGGCCAGTCGGCGTGCACCAGCAGGGTGTCGCGCGAGGCCAGGGTGCCCCAGAGCTCTTCGGTGATGAAGGGCATGATCGGGTGCAGCAGGATCAGGCACTGGTCGATGACCCAGCCCATGACCTGTCGTGTCTCGGCCTTGGTGGCCTCGTCGCCGTCGAGCAGGAGCGGCTTGGAGAATTCCACGTACCAGTCGCAGACCTTGCCCCAGGTGAAGGCATAGAGCGCCTGCGCGGCGTCGTTGAAGCGGTACTCGGCCAGCGCCTGATCGACGGTTTCGCGGACGCGGGCGGTTTCGCCGATGATCCACGTGTTGACCGGGTAGGTGGCGGCCGGGATGGTCCCGTCCGAGCCCACGGCGCCGTTCATCTCGGCGAAGCGGGCGGCGTTCCACAGCTTGGTGCCGAAGTTGCGGTAACCGGCGATGCGCTGCATGTCAAGCTTCAGCACCCCGCCGAGCGAGGCCATGGCGGCATTGGTGAAGCGCAGCGCGTCGGCGCCGTACTCGTCGATGATCTCGAGCGGGTCGACCACGTTGCCGGTGGATTTCGACATCTTCTTGCCCTTGGCGTCGCGGACGAGGCCATGCAGGTAGACGGTGTCGAAGGGCACCTGATCGACGACGGCCAGCTGCATCATCATCATCCGCGCGACCCAGAAGAACAGGATGTCCTGCCCGGTGACGAGGGTGGAGGTGGGGAAGTATTTCTTCAGCGCCTCGGTGTCCTCGGGCCAGCCCAGCGTGCCGATCGGCCACAGCCCGGACGAGAACCAGGTGTCCAGAACATCGGGATCGCGAAACACCGGGATCGCCTGCGGGCGGTGGCGCTGGTCGACTCCGGTGATGTCGGGATCGGTGCGGATGGTTTCGGCCAGCAGGTCGATGGCGGCCTTTTCGTCCTCGACCATCAGGAACTCGGCATCGTCGCCGAAGACCGCGTGCATCTGCGCCAGTGCCTCTTCCTCGGTGGTGGCGCAGAACGAGCGCCATTCCGATCCCATGCCCGGCGTGTGCCAGACCGGGATCTGGTGGCCCCACCAGAGCTGGCGCGAGATGCACCAAGGTTCGATGTTCTCGAGCCAATGGTAATAGGTCTTCTCACCCGATTCCGGCATGATCTTCACGGTGCCGTCGCGGACCGCGTCCAGCGCCGGCCCGACGATCTTGGCGGTGTCGACGAACCATTGGTCGGTCAGCATCGGTTCGATCACCACTTTCGAGCGGTCGCCGAAGGGCTGCATGATCGGCTTCGATTCAACGAAGGGGATGTGGGCCGGGCTTGAGCCCGGCTCTTCTTCCGCGGGTGCCGGGCTCAAGCCCGGCCTACCGGCATCCGTGTGTTGCGCGGGGGCCATCACCGCCAGCCCTTCGTCGGTGATCTGCTGCACCACCCGTTTGCGGGCCTCGAACCGGTCTAGCCCGCGCAGGTCGTCGGGGACGAGGTTGAGCGCGTCGGCCTCGGATTCGTTCAGGGTGCGGTCACCGGTGGCGGCCTCGACGGCGGTCTCCGAGGCCTCTGCGTAAGGGGCGCCGTCATCACGCATGCGCCCGCGGGTGTCCATCAGCCGGTACATCGGGATGCCGCCGCGCTTGGCCACCTGGTAGTCGTTGAAGTCATGCGCGCCGGTGATCTTGACCGCGCCGGAGCCGAAGTCGGGATCGGGGTATTCGTCGGTGATGATCGGGATCAGCCGGCGGTGCTCTTTCGGGCCCACCGGGATTTCGCAGAGCTTGCCGACAATCGGCGCATAGCGCTCGTCCGAGGGATGCACCGCGACCGCGCCGTCGCCCAGCATCGTCTCGGGCCGGGTGGTGGCGATCGAGATATAGTCGCGGGTCTCGCGCAGGGTGACGTTGCCGTCCTCGTCCTTCTCGACGTATTCGTAGGTTTCGCCACCCGCGAGAGGGTACTTGAAATGCCACATGTGGCCCGGGGTTTCGATGTTCTCGACCTCAAGGTCCGAGATCGCGGTTTCGAAATGCGGATCCCAGTTGACCAGCCGCTTGCCGCGGTAGATCAGGCCCTTGTTGTACATCTCGACGAAGACGCGGATCACCGCGTCGTGGAAGTTGCCCTCTTCGCCGGCAGGTGCGTTCGGTGCGCCCGACATGGTGAACGCCGCGCGGTCCCAGTCGCAGGAGGCGCCGAGGCGCTTCAACTGCTGGAAGATGGTGCCGCCCGACTGCGCCTTCCATTTCCAGATCTCGGCGGTAAAGGCATCCCGATCCCAGTCGCGGCGCGGCGGTTTGCCGTCCTCGGCCAGCTTGCGTTCGACGACCATCTGCGTGGCGATGCCGGCGTGATCGGTGCCGGGCTGCCACAGCGTGTCATAGCCCTGCATGCGCTTCCAGCGGATCAGGATGTCCTGCAGCGTGTTGTTAAAGGCATGGCCCATGTGCAGCACGCCGGTGACGTTGGGCGGCGGGATCATGATCGAATAGGTCTCGGGGCGCGAGGCATTGGCACCGGCCCGGAACGCGCCTGCCGCTTCCCATGTCGCGTAGATGCGCTCTTCCGAGGCCTTTGCGTCGAATGTCTTGTCCAGTGCCATGGGCTGCGTCCCGCTTGTCTTTCCTGCGTCCGGCAAGGGTCTAGCGAATGTGGCGGGCAAGGGGAAGCAGGTATGGCATCGGGCTTGATCGACAGGGCAAGGGTGGTGATGATGGGCCCATGGCAAAGGTGGCTGGCGACGATCCGGTGCCGTTCTGGCGGCTGTTCCTGCGGATGGGCGGGTGGCTTCCCTTTGTCTTTGCGCTGGCACTGGGGTTGCTGACCTTCATCGCGTCGCATCAGGTGGGACTGGCCGAGCGGTTCGACAGCGAGGGC
The DNA here is from genome assembly GCF_056858395.1 of Litorisediminivivens sp. KMU-197. Taxonomy (NCBI): domain Bacteria; kingdom Pseudomonadati; phylum Pseudomonadota; class Alphaproteobacteria; order Rhodobacterales; family Paracoccaceae; genus Litorisediminivivens; species Litorisediminivivens sp. KMU-197. Next base: position 209,918 of record NZ_JBXEQG010000003.1, read on the forward strand.
CGGGAGGCCCGTGCCACGGTGCGCGACAAGTATTTCACCGAACAAACCGACAGCGACGGCGACCGGACAGTGACCTATTACCTCGATCTTGCCTTCGTGACCGACGCGGGCGAGGGAATCGCGCTGGCGCGGTCGGTGAACAACAGCCTCTACAACAGGGCGCAGGTGGGCAGCGAACTGCCGATCTGGTATCTCGAGAGCGAGCCCGAGAGAACCGAGGTCACCCGAGGATCGCACCGCAGCGGGTCGCGGGTGGCGCAGGTCATCGGGCTGGTCTTCGGGCTGCTGATGCTCGGCTCTGGCTGGTATGCCGGTTATTGGGCGGTGGCTGCGGTGCGGGCGCGAAGATACGGCGCGCGCGAGCCGGCCAAGGTGACCGGGCTGAAACGCACCTCTTTCGAGGTGAACAACAAGCCGCGCTACCGACTGATGTGGGAAGAGGCCAGCGGACGTGAGGGCGAGAGCCTGATGTACCGCCGCAAAGACCTCGAGCAGATCGCGCCGGGGACCGAGATCGAGGTTTATCAGGGGCTCAAGCGGGCGTGGTGGTCCGGCGATGTCGGGCATCGGGATCAGGCGTAGAGAGCAGATGGCCGCGAACTTCGGGTGACGTTCGGTCTGGACCGGGCCCGGAGCGAGGCCCTGCAGCCGTCAATCGGTGACCGGTTCGACCTCGCGTCTGACGTCCTCGATCTGGGCGCGGTGGTCGTGTCTTGCCCGCGCCGCCGTTACCAGCGCGCGGAAGATCGCCCGCTGGCGGCGGGCGTAGAACAGGTGCTCCGGATGCCACTGCACGCCCAGTGCAAAGGGGTCCGAGACGCGCTCGATCGCCTGCACCATGCCGCCCTGATCGCGGGCGGCGACCCGCAGGCCACGGCCCAGCACGTCCACGGCCTGCGAATGCAGCGCGTTGATCTGCATCGGTTTCACGCCGGAAAGACCCGCCAGCCGGGTGCCCCGGCAGATCGACACCCGTTTGCGCGGCAGGATCGTGTAGACCCGCCGCGAGGCCGTATAGACCCCATAGGCGTCCTGGTGCAGCGTGCCGCCAAGCGCCACGTTCAGCATCTGCGACCCGCGGCAGATGCCCAGCACCGGCTTGTCATGGGCAAAGGCCTCGTCCACCAGCCGCCGTTCCAGCGCGTCGCGGTCGGGGTCGAGCCGGGCCGAGGTGACAATCTTGCCGCCGTAAAGATCGGGCGAGATGTCGTCGCCGCCGCCGATGATGATACCGTCGACCGAGCTGATATCGGCGTCGCGCCCGGCCACCCAGCGTACCGCCCGGCCGCCCGCCATCCAGACGTTCAGCGCCACCAGCGGAAAGATCCGCCAGCCGGAGCGGCGCGATGTGGTCACCCCGATCAGTGGCGTCGTCATGCCAGCGGCTCCCGGGTGAGACCGGCGCCCAGCAGGATATCCCCGGCCCGCTGCGCCCAGCTGTGGCGCAACAGGGTCATGCCCTCGTGGGCCTGCCGCCAGGCCTTGGCCATGCCGCGCATCAGGTCGGGGTTGCCTGCCACCGTCTCGACCAGCACCCAGCGGTCCCATTCGCGCGGCAAGGACCAGCCGGGTTCGTCGATGCGGCTGTCGGGCAGCCGGAAATGGAAGGTTGGCCGGCTGTTCACCGGGTCGGGGAAAACCCGTGACAGGTGTGTCGGCGCCAGGTGCCCGAAGATCGGCAGCATGTCGAGCCCGCGATTGCGGGTCGGGTTGTGCGCCACGTAGAGGTCGATCAGCGCGGCCAGCGCGGCATCGTCAGGTAAATCCAGCAGGGCGCGCACGAAGCCGGTCGGATAGGGCTGGGTGAAGGGCAGCAGGCGGCGGGTGTCGTCGATCGGCCCGGCGTCGCGCAGCCAGTCCTCGAGCAGCGCATAGGCGGTCAGCGGCGCGCGGATGTCGGCGATGGCGTCCGACACGATCTCGATGTTGAAATGCACGCCGAACCCGAAGAACACCCCCGCCGAACTGCCGCGCGCGCCGGCCTGACGCAGGGCGGGCGTCAGGGCCGACAGCCGCGCCAGCCCCGCGTGATCCAGCGGGTCGGAGACGATCTCGACCGGGATCACCTCGCGCCCGAGCGCCAACGCGGCGTCACGCAACTGGCTCTTGGCGGACAGGCGCAGCGAGGTGTCGAGGTAGATTTCAAGCGACCCGATGCTGCTGTCGCGCAGGAACCACGCCGGTTCGGCGCCGGGTTCCAGCCGGCCGCCCAGCACCTCGCGGGCCACCTCTGCCACGGCCTGTTCCGACAGGCCGCCCAGTTCGATCTCGACCCCGATCATGCGCGTTCGGCCATCGGCGGTCTCAGGACGCGGGAGCGGGGCGAAGGGGGGGACGTCGGTCATGGGGCATGAGTTTAGGGCCGGCGCGGAAAAAGGAAACGCGCGTCGTCACAGGGGTTGCGGATTTTCGACCACCGCGCCCTGTCTGCCGGTCGGGCGCCGGAGCTAGAGCAGGAACAGGCTCAGGTAGAGCGCCGCCGCACCGCCGAAGATCGCCGCCAGTACGTTGCGGGTGACAAGACCGACCGCCAGTGTCGTCACCGCCGCGATCAGCCGCGCGGCATCGGGCTCGCCCCCGGTCGCGGCGGGCCAGACCACCAGCGGCGCCACGAGCCCCGGCAGGATGGCCACGGCGGTATAGCGCAGGTGCCGCAGCACCCAGGGCGGCAGGTCGCGGTCGCCGACCAGCCCGGTGAAGCTGAAGCGCAGAAGGAAGCTGCCGAGGCCCAGCCCGACGATCACCACCCAGATTTCCCATGTCTCGATCATGCGCGTCGCTTCTCGATCTGGCGTTCCGCCTCGGCCCCGGCCATCATGCCGGCGACCCCCGCGACCAGCAGGCCAAGGTTGTAGGGCAGGAAGGCGAAGACCAGCGCCGTCACCACCGAGACCACGGCCGCGATCACATGCGCGGGCGTCCGCAGGGCCGGCGCGATCATCGCGAGGAAGGTGATCGGCAGCGCGAAGTCGAGCGCCATCCAGTCGGGCACGCTGTCGCCCAGCATCGCGCCGGCGACCGTCGCCGCCCACCACGGCGGTGCCACCGCCAGCGACACACCGAAGAAATAGGCGACGCGGTTGGGCAGCGGCATCTGCGGTTCACGTTCGTATTGCAGGGTGGCGCTGGCAAAGGTCTGGTCGAGCGTGAAATAGGCGATCAGCCCGCGTTGCCACAGCGGTGCCCCGCCCAGATAGGGCGTCAGCCCGGCGGAATACATCGCCATTCGTAGGTTTACCGCCAGCGCCGAGACCAGCACAATCAGTGTTGGCACGTTCTCGACCATGAGTTGCAGCGCGGTGAACTGCGCCGCGCCCGCGATCACCACGATCGAGAAGCTCAGCGTTTCGACCACGTTCAGCCCGGCTTCGGCTGCGACCACGCCAAACAGCGCACCGAAGGGCACGATGACGACGAAAAAGGGAAAGGCGTGCCGAACGCCGCGCCAGAAATCGCGTTTGGGGGTGGAGGGTGGCATGGCTTCATCCTAGGTTCGGCTCAGCCCTACTAGGACAGCACAGGAGACGCAATTGGCCCCGACCGACGATGCCGCGCCTTATCTGATCGCCCCCGATCCGGCAGCCCCCCGGCTGACCCGGACGGTCGAGGGCGTCGACCACGACGGCCGGCGGCAGGAAATTTCGGTAGTCGAGGAACGGCCGCTGACGATCTTCCTCAACAGCCGCGAGATCGTCACCGCGATGACCATCGGCGATTACCCGGAATACCTGGCGCTGGGCTTCCTGCTGAACCAGGGCATGCTGCAGGCCGATGACGACGTGACCGGCGTCGACTATGACGACGATCTGGACGTGGTGGTCGTGCGGACCGCGCGTGAAACCAGCCACGAGGAGAAGCTGAAGAAGAAGACCCGTACCAGCGGATGCGCCGTGGGCACTGTCTTCGGCGACATGATGGAGGGGCTGGAGGGGCTGACCCTGCCGCAGGCGGAACTGCGGTCAAGCTGGCTTTATGCGCTGGCGCACCGCATCAACGTGACGCCCTCGCTCTACCTTCAGGCCGGGGCGATTCACGGCACCGTCCTGTGCCAGCGGGACCGGCCGCTGGTCTACATGGAGGATGTGGGCCGCCACAACGCCGTCGACAAGATCGCCGGCTGGATGTTCCGCGAAGCGGTGGGGGCGGAGGACAAGATCCTCTACACCACCGGGCGGCTGACCTCGGAAATGGTGATAAAGACGGCACTGATGGGGATACCCGTGCTGGCCTCGCGCTCGGGTTTCACCGCATGGGGGGTGGAGATCGCCCGGCAGGTCGGGCTGACGCTAATCGGCCGAATGCGCGGCAAGCGGTTCATCTGCCTGTCGGGGGAGGACCGCATCACGTGGGACGCGGACCCTTCGGCGGTGCCGGAGGAAAAGGGCAAGCACAGGCGCAAGGGGGCGGATACGTGAGCGGGAAAAATCGTCAACGATTTTTACAAAATCCGTCGACGGATTTTCCCCCCGTCCGGACCGGAGGTCACGCATGACGAAACCTCTTGGTGTGATCCTCGCCGGTGGTCAGGCGACCCGCATGGGCGGCGGCGACAAGGGCCTGCTGCGGCTTGGCGGGCTGGCCATCCTCGATCATGTGATCGACCGGCTCAACCCGCAGGTCGGCGGGCTCGTGCTGAACGCCAACGGCGATGCGGCGCGGTTCGCGGGCTATGGCCTGCCGGTGGTGGCCGATAGCATTCCCGGCTTCGCCGGCCCCCTTGCCGGGGTGCTGGCCGGGATGGACCATGCCGCCGAAGAGGGCGCCAGCAGTATCGTCACCGTCGCCGCCGACACCCCGTTCTTCCCCCGCGATCTGGTGACGCGGCTGCAGGGGGCCGCGGAGGGGCAGGCGCATCCGCTGGTGCTGGCCGCGACCGAACGGCAGGGCGCCGACACCCGCTCGATGAAGGGCGGACTGGTGCGCCACCCGACCTTCGGGCTCTGGCCCGTCGACCTGCGCGACGATCTGCGCGCGGCATTGGAGGGCGGCATCAAGAAAGTGGTGATCTGGACCGAGAAACACGGCGGACGCGAGGCGGTCTTCCCCGACGAGGACGCCTTTTTCAACGTCAATACGCCCGCGGATCTGGAGCAGGCCGAGGCCATGGTCGGATGAGGGTCTACGGCGTCACCGGCTGGAAGAACTCCGGCAAGACCGGGCTGATGGAGCGGCTGGTCGGCGAAATCACCGGCCGCGGCTTTGCCGTGTCCACCATCAAGCACGCGCATCACGCCTTCGACGTCGATCATCCGGGCAAGGATTCGCACCGTCATCGGGTGGCGGGGGCGTCACAGGTGTTGCTGGCCTCGCGCAGGCGGGTGGCGCTGATGACCGAACTGCGCGGCGCCGAGGAACCGACGCTTGCCGATCTGCTGGCCCAGCTTGCGCCCTGCGATCTGGTGCTGATCGAGGGCTACAAGCGCGACCGACACCCGAAGATCGAGGCGCACCGCGCCGCAACCGGACAGGACCTGATCGCGCCGGAGGACGAAACCATCCGCGCGGTGGCCTCGGATTCCGCGCCTCGGGTGGACAGGCCGGTGTTTCACCTCGACGATACCGTTGCGATTGCCGATTTCATCCTGCGGGAGGTCGGGCTGTGAGCTTCGACAGCTTCGCGATCGTCGACTGGTCGGGCGGCAATGACCGGGGGGCAGCGCCCAAGTCGGATGCGATATGGATCGGGCTGGTGCGCGGCGGGGTGTCCGAAGCGCCGGTTTATTGCCGCAACAGGGCGGCGGCCGAAGCCTATCTGGCGGCGCTGATCGCAGAGGAGACGGGGGCGGGACGCCGGCTGTTCATCGGGGTCGATTTTCCGTTCGGCTATCCGCAGGGGTTCGCCGAGGCGCTGACCGGACGCGCCGACCCTTTCGCGGTCTGGGCGTGGTTCGCGGACCGGGTCGAGGACGCGCCGCAGGCCAACAACCGCTTCGATCTGGCGGGCGAAATCAATCGCCGCTTCGGCGGAGACGGCCCGTTCTGGGCCAATGGGTTGCAGCGCGATATCGACTGCCTGCCACGCGGCAAGGCCGGCTACCGAAACCCGTTCCCTGGCCGCCGCGCCTGCGAAGAGGCCGCGCAGGGCGCCTTCACCTGTTGGCAGATGGCGGGCGCGGGTGCCGTGGGGTCTCAGGTCATGATGGGATTGCCCGTGCTTGAACGCCTGCGCCACAGGTTCGACATCGCGGTCTGGCCGTTCGAGCCGCTGGACCGCCCGGTGGCGCTGGTCGAGGTCTGGCCGTCGCTGATCGCCGACGCCGTGGCTGCCCGGCGGGAAGACGGCGAGATCAAGGACCGCGCGCAGGTGCGCGTTCTGGCCGAGGCGATCGCGGCTCTACCGCCGGAGACTCTGTCACAGGTGCTAGCGGTCTCGGCACCGGAGGAAGGGTGGATTTTCGGGTTGGGACATGAGGATGCTCTGCGTCAGGCGGCTTCGGGCGCGCTGATGCCTCCGCCGCTGCGCAACGATTGTTTCGCCCTGCCCGCCGGGGTCGACTGGGTGCCGGTGGACGCGGCGCTGGCGCACCTGCGGGACGGTCTGAACCCGGTGGTCGGCGAAGAATCGGTGGCGCTGGGCGCGGCTGCGGGCCGGGTGCTGGCGCGGGACATGCAGGCGCTCAGGTCGAACCCGCCGCAGGCCAACTCGGCGGTGGATGGCTATGGATTCGCGGGCGCGGTGCCTGACGGGGTGACCCGGATGCCCCTGCTGGACGGACGGGCGGCGGCAGGGGTGCCTTTCCCGGGGCGGGTGCCGGAGGGTCGCGCGCTACGCATCCTGACCGGGGCGGCGCTGCCCGAGGGCGTCGATACGGTGGTGCTTGAGGAAGACGTGACCTCGGACGGGGTGCAGATCGCCTTGCGCGGGCCACTGAAACGCGGGGCGAATACGCGGCCGGCGGGCGAGGACGTGACGCAGGGCCAGCCGGTGGCCCTGTCGGGGCGGCGCCTGACGCCGGCCGATCTGGCGCTGCTGGCGGCAGTGGGGCATGACAAAGTGCCGGTGCGCCGCCGGTTGCGTGTGGGGGTGCTGTCGACCGGTGACGAGATCCTGCCCCCCGGCGCGGACGCGGGCGACGGACAGATCTTCGATGCCAACCGGCCCATGCTGCTGGCTCTGGCGGAGCAATGGGGCTTCGATGCGGTCGATCTGGGCATCGCCCCCGATGACCGCGACGCGCTTCGGGCAAGGCTGGATCAGGCGGCGAACCTGGCTGACGTCGTGCTGACCTCGGGCGGTGCCTCGGCCGGCGATGAGGACCACATGTCGGCCCTCCTGCGCGAGGCCGGCGCCATGCAGATGTGGCGGATCGCGGTCAAGCCGGGGCGTCCGCTGGCGCTGGGGCTGTGGCAGGGGGTGCCGGTGTTCGGGCTGCCGGGCAACCCGGTGGCGGCACTGGTGTGCACACTGATCTTTGCACGTCCCGCGCTTGAGGTGCTGGCGGGCGGCCCGTGGCAGGAGCCCGAGGGCTTCACGGTGCCGGCGGGCTTTGCCAAGCGCAAGAAGCCCGGGCGGCGCGAATACCTGCGGGCACGGATGCGGGGCGGACGGGCCGAGGTTTTCGGTTCGGAAGGGTCGGGCCGGATCAGCGGGCTCAGCTGGGCCGAGGGGCTGGTGGAACTGCCCGACGGCGCGGCCGAGATCGCCGTGGGCGACCCGGTGCGGTTCATTCCCTTCGGCAGCTTCGGCTAGGCCGGGTCCAGGTTTCAGCGGGCACTTGCGGATGTGACTTAGGCCGGGCTTCAGCCCGGCGCTCCGGGTGCCGGGCTGAAGTCCGGCCTACGGGTCCGTGCCAGCATTGGGCGCCGAATCGACGCAACGGCGCGCTCGGGTCTGAACTTCTGCGGCAAACGAGAGATCATGTGGCCTGAACTGCAGTTGGTTTGCCACCTCGGGGGTCGGGGATTGCGCGGCTCTCTGTGCAGCCGCGGCCGATCAGAGGTGCGTGAGATCACGCACCCTACGGCATTATTACAGCCGTAGCTTCCGACCCGCAGACGGCGCCTTGTGTTCAGTTAAACGTGCCCGCCACCCGGCCCAGCAGCATGAAGGCGCGCGAGGTGCGGGTGTTGGAGAACGCCGAGACCTCGGAATCGCTGGCGCGTTCGGCGAAGCTCTGGAACGTCTTGTCGTAGACCCGCAGGAAGTGGTGCGCCGCGTCGCGGAAGATCGGGTCCTGCTTCATCCGGCCGGCGGTCAGCGCCAGCGACGACCGATCCCTTACGCCGCCCAGACCGGCGATCGCGCGTCCGCGCGCGCCTTCGGCGAAGCGGCGCCAGACGTCCGGCTTGGCCATGTCAGGGCGCAGGTCGTCCATGTAGATACCGTCCTGGCTGAGCAGCGTCAGCACGTCCTGCGCGGCCTGCACCAGCTGCGCGGTGGGGCGATGCTTGAGCGCGCGCCGCAGGGCCGAGAAGCCCTCACGGTCCTCGGCGGTTTCGGGGAAGTTCAGGGCGCGGATGAAATCCTGTGTCGACAGCGCCGGCTCCAGCGCCTCGGCGGGCGTCCCGAGCGCCAGCGCCGGCTGATCGTCGGCGGCAGGCGGGGCGGCGGCGGCAGGGCGCGCGGCGCCGGACGAGGCCGCGCGGTGCGACCCGATCTCGCGCGTTGACGAGAACATCGCCATCGTCGCCTCGGCCTTGCGCTGGGCAGCGGCAATTTCGTCCAGCTTGCGGCTGACCGAGGTGGCCGCCGTGCCGCCCTGGCTCTGGCTGACATAGGCGTGGCGCAGCGCGTCGATGGCAGTCTGCAACCGGGTGCTTTCGTCCCGCATCACCTTGGACGCGCGCGCCGCGGTTGCCGCGACCCAGATCATCCCCACCGGCATGAAGATTGCCAGAATGGTCATCAGGACCCGCAGGTTGCCGTCGCCCGAGGTGTCCGGCTCCAGCAGCACGAAGAACACCGCCGTCGCCAGCAGCCACAGAAGCGACAGCGCCACCGCGATGATCTCGACGCTGGTGATGTTGCCGCCCCGGCTGCGCTCGTAGATGCCGATCGGCGTTGGTGCCGACGGCGCCACCCGTGCCGGGCGCTCGGAGGTCTGCGGATCTTGGGTCGCGTCGGGCATGGCCGGGCTCTCGATGGACGGCGGTCTGAACCGTCAGATATAGGCGATCTTGAGGATCTCGTAATCCTTGGTGCCGCCGGGGGTGCGCACTTCGACGCTGTCACCCTCTTCCTTGCCGATCAGGGCGCGGGCGATGGGCGACTTCATGTTCAGCAGGCCCTTCTCGACACTGGCCTCGTGCTCGCCGACGATCTGCCAGGTCTTCTCTTCGTCGGTCTCCTCGTCGACGACGGTCACCGTGGCGCCGAACTTGACCGGGCCGGACAGTTTGGTGGGGTCGATCACGTCGGTCAGGCTGAGGATGCCTTCGAGTTCCTTGATGCGGCCTTCGATGAATCCCTGCTTTTCGCGCGCCGAATGATACTCGGCGTTTTCCTTCAGATCGCCCAGCTCACGCGCCTCGGCAATCGCCTTGATCACGGCGGGGCGCTCCTCGGACTTGAGCACCTTGAGTTCGGTTTGCAGCGCGGAATGGCCCGCGCGGGTCATCGGTATCTTTTCCATGGCCGGGTCTTGCCTTCAAAGCGAATGTTTGTCGAGTGTTTCTGCCTGCATCCGGGATGTAAAGCCTGACCGGCCCGCTTTCCAGAGCGGATTTTCGCTGCTGCGGCAGAGCCTGCGGCCCGGAAATTCGCAGGATTTTGCGCTAACATTCGTCGGCACCGGCTTGTGACGCAGCGCAGCACGTTGACCGCGTGTTCATTTCCGGGCAGGAAAAGCGCCAGGTTTACGCAGGTGCAGCAATTGCCGGAAGGACGGGACATGAGCGACTCTACGCGCGAGGCAATGGAATACGACGTGGTGATCGTGGGCGCGGGGCCGGCTGGCCTGTCCGCCGCGATCCGGCTGAAGCAGCTGGACGCCGATCTGAACGTCGTGGTTCTGGAAAAGGGCTCCGAGGTCGGCGCGCACATCCTGTCGGGCGCGGTGCTGGACCCCTGCGGTCTGGATGCGTTGATCCCCGACTGGAAGGAGAAGGGCGCGCCCATCAACGTGCCGGTCAAGGACGACAACTTCTACATGCTGGGCGAGGCCGGCAAGGTCCGCATCCCGAACTGGCCGATGCCCAAGCTGATGAACAACCACGGCAATTACATCGTGTCGATGGGCAACGTCTGCCGCTGGATGGCCGAACAGGCCGAAGGGCTGGGCGTCGAGATCTTCCCCGGCATGGCGTGCAGCGAGATCGTCTATGGCGACAACGGCGAGGTGAAGGGCGTCGTGGCGGGCGAATTCGGCCGCAACCCCGACGGCACCGAAGGCCCCAACTACGAACCCGGCATGGAACTGCACGGCAAGTACGTCTTCCTTGGCGAAGGCGTGCGCGGCCACCTGTCGAAAGAGGTGATCGCCAAATATGACCTGAGCGCCGGAAAAGAGCCGCAAAAATTCGGTCTCGGCATGAAGGAAATCTGGGAGATCGACCCGGACAAGCACCGCGAGGGAAGCGTCACCCACACCATGGGCTGGCCGCTGAACAGCAACGCCGGCGGCGGGTCGTTCATCTATCACCTCGACAACAACCAGGTCTACGTGGGTTTCGTGGTCCACCTGGGCTACAAGAACCCCCACGTCTTCCCTTACATGGAATTCCAGCGCTTCAAGCACCACCCGATGGTGGCCGAGCTGCTCGAGGGCGGCAAGCGCGTCGCCTATGGCGCGCGGGCCATCACCGAAGGCGGCTGGCAGTCGATGCCCAAGATGGTGGCACCGGGCGTGGCGCTGTTGGGCTGCTCGGTCGGCATGGTCAACGTGCCGCGGATCAAGGGCAACCACAACGCCATGCTCTCGGGCAAGGCGGCGGCCGAGGCGGCGCATGCCGCGATCAAGGCCGGCCGCGCGGCGGACGAGCTGTCCGACTATGAAAAGGACGTGCGCGAGGGCGCCATCGGCAAAGACCTCAAACGGGTGCGCAACGTCAAGCCGATGTGGTCGAAGTGGGGGCTCACCGCCTCGCTGGCGCTGGGCGGCTTCGACATGTGGACCAACGAACTGTTCGGCGGATCGCTGTTCGGCACGCTGGGCCATGGCAAATCGGATGCCGAGGCGACCGAGCCCGAGGACAAGCACAAGAAGATCGACTACCCCAAGCCCGACGGCAAGCTCAGCTTCGATCGGCTGACCAACGTAGCGTTTTCCTTCACCAACCACGAGGAAGACCAGCCCTGCCACCTGCGGCTGAAGGATCCGTCGATCCCGATCGACGTGAACCTGCCGAAATACGCCGAACCGGCGCAGCGTTACTGCCCGGCGGGCGTCTACGAGGTGGTCGAGAAGGACGGCAAGCCCGAGTTCGTGATCAACTTCCAGAACTGCGTGCACTGCAAGACCTGCGACATCAAGGACCCGTCACAGAACATCAACTGGGTCACACCCCAGGGCGGTGACGGGCCCAATTACCCCAACATGTAAACGCCGACGGGGCCGATCCAGCACAGGATCGGCTCCGATTGGCCTTCGAACCGCCTTTCGGCCCCTTGTTCACATGGACGTGAAACCGCCGATGGGGGTGAAAACCACCATGCTGCATTGCCTGTAAACCTTCGCCCGTCTAGGTTCAGCCGGTGAGCAGCAAAGGAGTGGCCTCTTGTCCACCAGCAAAAAGGCATGGATCGCAGCGCTCGGCCTCGGGGTCGGGCTGGCCCTCGCGGCAGTTGGCCCCACGTCGGCGGCAACGCTTTCGGGCGCTTACCTCGCGGCGCGGCAGGCCGGGTATCAGAATGATTTCGCCGAAGCCGCCCACTATTACGAACAGGCCATCCAGCATGACCGCGAAAACCCGACCCTGATCGAGGCGGCCACCGCCGCGCGCCTGTCGCTGGGCGCGGTCGACAAGGCCCGCGACCACGCGCTGAAGCTGCGCGAGATGGGGCACCGGTCCCAAGTCGCGCAGATGGCGCTGATCGCCGGGCACGCCAAGGAAGGCCGCTACGGCGACATCGTTGCAATGGTCGAGGATGACCGCGGTATCGGCCCGCTGATCGATGGGCTTCTGGTGGCCTGGGCGCGGTTGGGCGACGGCGACATGACCGCCGCGCTGGTCAAGTTCGACGAGGTTTCGCAGGAGAAGGGGCTCAAGGGCTTCGCGCTTTATCACAAGGCCCTGGCGCTGGCCTCGGTCGGCGATTTTGAAGGCGCGCAGGCGCTGCTCAGCGGTGACAGCGGCGCGGGGGCGATGCTGACCCGCCGTGGCGTGATCGCGCAGGCGCAGATCCTCAGCCAGCTGGGGCGCAATGCAGATGCCGCCGCGCTGATGGACGAAAGTTTCAACGGCCGCCTCGATCCCGGTCTGCAGGTGGTGCGCGACGCGCTTGACCTCGAGGCTCCGCTGCCCTTCGACATGATCGCCACCCCGCGCGACGGTATGGCCGAGGTGTTCTATACGATTGCCGGCGCGCTCGGCGGCGAGGCGGGCGACGATTACGTGCTGCTCTATACCCGCGTGGCCGAATACCTTCGCCCCGGCCACGTCGATGCCATCCTGTTGTCGGCGCAACTGCTCGAGACGCTGCTGCGTCACGACCTCGCGGTCGAAACCTACGGTCGTGTGCCCGCCGATCATCCCGCCTATCACGCCGCCGTGCTCGGCAAGGCCGAGGCGCTGCGCGCCGCCGACCGCGCTGGCGAGGCCATTGCAGAGCTTGAGAAACTGGTCGAGACCCACGGCCACCTGCCGGTGGTGCATGTCTCGCTGGGCGACCTCTATCGCGGCGAGACCGACTATGCCGCTTCGGTCGAGGCCTATGATACCGCTGTCGAACTCTACGGTGATCCCGAGGAGGCGCAGTGGTTCGTCCATTTCGCCCGTGGCATCGCCCACGAACGGCTTGATCAATGGACCGAGGCCGAGGCCGATTTCCGCAAGGCCCTAGAACTGAGCCCGGATCAGCCGCAGGTCCTCAATTACCTCGGATATTCGCTGGTCGAGAAGCGCAAGAACCTCGACGAGGCGCTGGCGATGATCGAGACCGCGGTACAGGCCCGGCCCAACTCCGGCCATATCGTCGATTCGCTGGGCTGGGTGCTCTACCGTCTCGGCCGCTATGACGAGGCCGTGGGTCACATGGAACGCGCCGCCGAGCTGATGCCGGTCGATCCGGTGGTCAACGATCACCTGGGTGACGTGCTCTGGGCCGTGGGCCGCAAGCTGGAAGCGCGCTTCCATTGGCACCGCGCGCTCAGCTTCGTCGATCCCGAAAACCCGGACCACGAAGCCGATCCCGACCGCATCCGCCGCAAGCTTGAGGTCGGGCTCGACGAGGTGCTGGCCGAAGAAGGCGCGCCGCCGCTGCGGGTGGTGGAGAATGGCGTCGACTGAGGCCTTTGCCCCGGCAAAGATCAACCTGACCCTGCACGTCACCGGCCAGCGTGCCGACGGCTACCACCTGCTCGATTCGCTGGTGGCCTTTGCGGGCGTGGGCGACGTCCTGCGGGTCACACCTGCGCCGCGGATGGCGCTGACGGTCACCGGGCCGATGGCGCAGGGGGTGCCCACAGACGCCCGCAACCTTTGCTGGCGCGCGGCCGAGGCGTTTGGCGAGACCGTTCACATCGAACTGGAAAAGCACCTGCCGGCCGCGGCCGGAATAGGCGGCGGGTCGTCCGACGCGGCGGCGGTGTTGCGGGCGATGGAGACCGCCTTTGGCCGACGGTTCGACGGCGACGCGCTGGCGCTGGGCGCGGATGTGCCCGTCTGCATGCAGGCCCGGGCCGCGCGCATCTCGGGGATCGGCGAGACGGTCGTGCCGGTGGACCTGTCGCCCCGCGATGCGGTCTTGGTCAATCCGCGCGTGGAGGTGCCCACCCCGGCGGTGTTCCGCGCGCTGAAGCGCAAGGACAACCCGGCCATGACGGACCTGCCGGCCGAGGGAGAGGCGCTGGACTGGCTTTGCACCCAGCGTAACGACCTCGAGGCTCCGGCCGTGGCGCAGGCTCCGGTCATCGGCGAGGTTCTGTCTGCCCTGCGCGATTCCGGTGCCGCCCTCGCGCGGATGTCCGGATCCGGGGCCACCTGTTTCGGCCTGTTCGACGACACGGCGACGGCCCGGGCGGCGGCGGACCGCCTGCGCGTCACCCATCCGGGCTGGTGGGTCGCGCCGACCCGATTGTCCTAAGGTTATCCGCGCGCCCCGGAGCTGATCCGGGACGACAGCGCGATCAGGTCACCCGCGCCACGACGTAATCCGCCAGATCGTAGAGCATCTCGCGGATCGGGTGATGCGGCAGAGGTTCCAGCGCCTTGCGCGCCTTGTCTGCCCACACCAGCGCATCCTTTCGCGCGGCCTCGAGCGCGCCGTGCCGCTCTAGCAGGCTCAGCGCATGTGCCAGGTCGCCGTCCTCCTGCCTGCCCTTCTCGATGGTGCGCTTCCAGAAGGCGCGCTCCTCGTCGTCGGCCTGCGCCACCGCCTTGATCACCGGCAGGGTCAGCTTGCGCTCGCGGAAGTCGTCACCGACATTCTTGCCGGTGGCGTCCGAGCCCCAGTAATCCAGCAAGTCATCGACCATCTGAAAGGCGATTCCCAACGCGTCGCCATAGTCGAACAGCGCCCGGATTTCCGCTTCTGGCCGGCCTGCGATGACGCCGCCGACCTCGGTCGCGGCGGAAAACAGCGCCGCCGTCTTGCCCCGGATGACCTGCAGATAGACGGCTTCGTCCGTCGCAAGGTTCTGTGCGGCCGAAAGCTGCAACACCTCGCCCTCGGCAATCGTCGCGGCAGCATTCGACAGGATGTCCAGCACCCGCAGATCGCCCGGCTCGACCATCAGCTGGAAGGCGCGGGCGAACAGGTAGTCGCCCACCAGCACGCTGGACTTGTTGTCCCACAAAAGGTTCGCTGTCGGCCGCCCGCGACGCTGGGCGCTTTCGTCCACAACGTCGTCATGCAGCAGCGTCGCCGTATGGATGAACTCGACCGTCGCCGCCAGCTTGATGTGATCGTCGCCGTCATAGCCGCACATCCGCGCGCAGGCGAGCGTCAGCATCGGGCGCAGCCGCTTGCCTCCGGCGTCGACAAGGTGCGCCGTCACCTCGGGGATTCGCGGCGCGTGTTTCGACGCCATCCGGGCCCGGATCAGCGTCCCCACCTCGGCGAGGTCCGCCTCCAGCACCTCGGCCAGCCGTTCATGCGGTTTGATCGTGCTCATGTCCAAGCCTGTCACACTCCTGTCACGGAGGCTCGACAACCCCCGCGTCCTGCCCTTACATCGCGCCCATGGAAGAGCTGCTGCGCACCAACGACATCACCGTCATCGCCTATGCCCGCGCCCTGTTGCAGGACGAGGGTATAGAATGCTTCGAGTTCGACGTAAATATGAGCGTGCTCGAAGGATCCATCGGCATTCTGCCCAGACGCCTGATGGTGCTGCGCGATGAGCTGCCCCGTGCACGCGTGCTGATGCATGCCCATGACATCCGGCTGGATGGCTGATCTCACCGATAACGCCTTTCTGGGCGGGCGTCTGCAGCTGCTGCAACCTGCCAAAGGCTATCGCGCCGGCGTCGATCCGGTGCTGCTGGCCGCCTCGGTCCCGGCCGAGGCGGGGCAATCGGTGCTGGAACTGGGTTGCGGGGTGGGCACCGCGCTGCTGTGCCTTGGCGCGCGGGTGCAGGGGCTGCGCTTGACGGGGATCGAGCTGCAGGCCGATTACGCCGGGCTTGCACGCGACAATGCGCTGCGCAACGGGCAATCGGCCGAGATCCACGCCGCAGACCTCGACCTGCTGCCCGACGCGGTCAAGGCGCGCCGCTTCGATCACGTGATCGCCAATCCGCCGTTCTTCCTGCGCGACAGTACCCGCGCCAGCGCCGATCCGGGCCGCGAAACCGGGCGCGGCGAATGCCTGCCGCTGGCCCGCTGGGTCGACGTCGCGGCACGGCGGCTGACGCCCGGCGGGCACGCCACCTTTATCCAGCGGGCCGAGCGTCTGCCCGAACTGATCGCCGAATTCGGGCAGCACCTGGGGTCGCTGGAGCTTCTGCCGCTGACCCCGCGTGCGGGACGGGCGGCGCGGCTGGTCCTGCTGCGCGGACGCAAGGGCGGGCGCGCGGCTTTCCGCCTGCATCAGCCGCTGTTGCTGCACCGCGGCGCCAGCCATCTGCGCGACGGCGATGACTATGCTCCGGCGGTCTCGGCGGTGCTGCGCGAGGGGGCGTTTTTGCCCTTCGAACCGGCATCAGTAGAATCTTAGGCAAAGTCTCTCTCCTTTTCGCGGCTGCAGCGTGACAGGCATGTAAAAATGTGATGCACTGACTTCGCACATGAACCAAAGGAGGACACTCATGAGCCTGAGTTCGCACCTGCAGGAACTGAAGAAGAAACACCAAGTCCTTTCGGAGAGAGTAGAAGAGGCGCAGCGCGCGCCAGGCACCGACGACCTGCAAATCGCGGATCTCAAGAAGCAGAAGCTGCGACTGAAAGAGGAAATCAACCGAATTTCCTCTGAGATGGCCTAAGCGACCTCCGGGGGCGGCACGATCTGATGTGCCGCTTCCAAGTCGGCCATCGGCCGCGCTTCGGCGGCCAGCCAGTCGATGAATGCGCGAAGCTGGGGGCGGTTTTCCGCCCCTTTCTTGCGCAGAATCCGGTACTGCGCATTGACCGACAACGCGATCGGGAACGGCGCGACCAGCAGTCCGCTGCGCAGGGCCCCCGCGGCCAGTGCCGCCCGTCCCAGCACCACGCCCGCGCCCGAGATCGCAGCGGCCAGCGCCTGATCGGCTTGGGCGATGTGCTGGCCGTGGCTGCAATCGGCTTCGATTCCCGCCACGGCGCACCACGCGGGCCAGTCCGGCCGCGGTTCGGCGAAGGCGGTGGAATCGTCATGCAGCAAGGGCGCTTCGGCAAGCGTCGCCGCGGATCCGTAGCGCTCGACCAGCGCAGGCGCCATCATCGGCGTCAGGAAATCGGTCATGAAGGGACGCGACACAAGATCGCCGTCATCGTCGCCTGTCCCGTAGCGGATGGCTATGTCGACGCCGTCGCGGGCGAAATTCAGCTTCCGCATGCTTGCCAGGAAACGCAATTCGATGCCCGGATGCGCCTCGGCAAAGGCGTACAGGCGGGGCGACAGCCACATGGCGGTGAAGGCCGGGCCGGCGGTCACCGTCACCACGGAATGCTCCTGCAGACGTCGCGTCGCGGTCCAGGCACGGCGGATCGCCTCGAACCCCTCGGACACGCCGGGTGACAGGGTGCGGCCCGCCTCGGTCAGGTCCACGGCGCGGTTGAGCCGCAGGAACAGTTTCTCTCCCAGATGCTCCTCAAGTGACTTGATCTGGAACGAAAGGGCCGCCGGAGTGACGTGCAACTCCTCGGCGGCATTGGCGAAAGACATGTGCCGCGCGGCGGCCTCGAAGGCACGAAGTGCTGTCAGGGGGGGAAGGGTCTCGGCCATGTCAGTCGGGCTTTTCAATGCGGCAATCGCAGGCATCGGACCCGCAAAACCGGGCGTACGGCGCAAATTGACTGATACAAGCAACGGTCTGTGCCATGTCTGAAATTACCACCTGAAATACTGTCGGCATCACGTGCCTTCCCGCCCATGATGGACGAGGTCGGCCGTTTCGGCAAATTCTTGTTCAAGTTTTCGTTAGAACGGGGTCTGGTTGCGCCGCAAT
Organism: Litorisediminivivens sp. KMU-197; assembly: GCF_056858395.1. Lineage (NCBI taxonomy): Bacteria > Pseudomonadati > Pseudomonadota > Alphaproteobacteria > Rhodobacterales > Paracoccaceae > Litorisediminivivens > Litorisediminivivens sp. KMU-197. The sequence goes on from NZ_JBXEQG010000003.1 coordinate 227,603, forward strand.
TGGCTGCAAAACCGGTTCCATTGCAACTGAAAAGGCTGGCCCATGACAGGCCAGCCCCGGTCCTTGCGAATTGGCGAAAGCTCAGACGAAGAACTGCGCGCCGTTGGCCGAAATCGTCGAGCCGTTGATGAAACCGGCGTCGTCGGAAGCCAGGAATGTCACGCAGCGTGCAATTTCCTCGGGCTCGCCTAGGCGGCCTGCGGGGATCTGGCCGATGATCGACTCGCGGACCTTCTCCGGCACCGCCATGACCATCTCGGTGGCGATGTAGCCCGGGCAGATGGCGTTGGCGGTGATGCCCGCGCGCGCGCCTTCCTGCGCCAGCGACTTGACGATGCCGAGGTCACCGGCCTTGGTGGCGGCATAGTTGACCTGTGCAAACTGGCCTTTCTGACCGTTGATCGACGAGATCACGATGACGCGGCCGAACTTGCGCTCGCGCATGCCGGGCCAGACGGGGTGGATGGTGTTGAACACGCCGGTGAGGTTGGTGTCGATGACCTCTTTCCACTGCTCGGGGCTCATCTTGTGGAAGGGCGCGTCGCGGGTGATGCCGGCGTTGGCGACGACCACGTCGATCGGGCCCACTTCGGATTCGACCTTCTCGATCCCGGCCTTGGATTCGTCGTAGTCCGCGACGTTCCACTTGTAAGTCTTGATGCCGGTTTCCTCGGTGAACTTGCTGGCAGCCTCATCGTTGCCGGCATAGGTGGCGGCCACGTCGTAGCCTTCGGCCTTCAGCGCTTTGGAAATCGCCGCGCCAATACCGCGCGAGCCTCCGGTGACGAGTGCAACTCTTGCCATGGTCTTCCTCCATTCTGGCGTATTCGAAACGTTGTTACTGGGTTGGCTTTCCGGGCGCAACATTATTACTTTGCGCCGCGCCATCATTTTGCAATCGATCCCGTGCGTCGCGCTGGCCCTGATCCCAGGTGTCGCGCAACTTCTGAGGATCGGTGAAGTCGATCTTGTCGGCGGGTGTTTCACCAGAGGGCATGACGTAGTGCCGGCCCTCGACCTGCGGGATGTTGCGATAGTCGCGGGTCAGCAGGACAAGCGTCGTGCCCCGGTCCGGGTCGGGCATCGGCGCCTGGTCGGACATGCCGCCGTCGACCACCCGCTTGCCCTGCCACAGCGGCGGCTCGAACACCGGCGGGATCACCGCGGCGGCGGACACCAGATCGGCCAGTTTGCCGTCGCGCGCGGCCTGATTGGCATCGACGAGATGGGCGCTCAGGCCGATCTTTTCGGCCCAGTTGAAATGCGGTGAATTCACGATGTGCAACTCGGCCTCATAGGTCGCGGCCAATGCGGTGCCGGACATCGTGGGCAGCCCTGTTTCAGGCGGATGGGCAATGAGGATCTGAAACTGCGGGCCCTCGGCGATCTTTCGCGCGGCCTCGGCGTCCAGCACGCGTTCGACCACCTGGCAATAGACGGTCTGATGCGGGGTTATTCCGTCCTGGCCCGGCTCGAACCAGCCTATGTTGCTGTCCTGTTTCTCGAAGGCGGCACACATCTCTTCCAGCAGACGCTCTTCGACGCCCGCCAGGAAGGCCGCGCCGGCAAGCGCGCCGCCGCTGACCCCGGTGACCCGCTGCGGCGCAAGCTCCTGCACCCGCGTCACTTCCGACAGAAAGCCGCCCTGCCAGAAACAGCGCAATCCGCCGCCGGAAAAGACGATCTGGTCAGGGTTTTCAGGAACTACCGGCATGGCGGGAATGGGACCGCCCGAAGGCGGCCCCGTTAACTCAGTCGCGCTCCACGCAGAGCGCGACGCCCATGCCGCCGCCGATGCACAGCGTGGCAAGGCCCTTCTTGGCGTCGCGGCGCTGCATTTCGAACAGCAGGGTATTCAGCACGCGGGCACCCGAGGCACCGATCGGGTGACCGATGGCGATGGCGCCGCCGTTGACGTTCACGATCTCCGGATCCCAGCCCATTTCCTTGTTTACGGCGCAGGCCTGCGCGGCAAAGGCTTCGTTGGCTTCCACGAGGTCGAGGTCGCTGGCCTTCCAGCCGGCTTTTTCCAGCGCCTTGCGCGAGGCATAGATCGGGCCGACACCCATGATCTTGGGGTCGAGACCGGCTGTCGCGTAAGAGGCGATGCGCGCCAGCGGTTTGATGCCGCGCTTTTCGGCTTCCGCAGCCGACATCAGCAGCGCACCCGCCGCGCCGTCGTTCAGGCCCGAGGCGTTGGCCGCGGTGACCGAGCCGTCCTTGGTGAAGGCCGGGCGCAGTTTCTGCATCGAGTCCAGCGTCGCGCCGTGGCGGATGTATTCATCCTTGTCGACCACGATGTCGCCCTTGCGGGTCTTGACGGTGAAGGCAACGATCTCGTCGTCGAACTTGCCGGCCTTCTGAGCGGCTTCCGCCTTGTTCTGGCTGGCCAGCGCGAATTCGTCCTGCTGGTCGCGGCTGATCTGGTACTTCTCGGCGACGTTTTCGGCGGTCTGGCCCATGTGATAGCCGTTGAAGGCGTCCCAGAGGCCGTCCTTGATCATCGAATCGATGTACTTCAGGTCACCCATCTTCTGGCCATTGCGCAGGTTGGCCACGTGGGGCGACATCGACATGTTTTCCTGGCCGCCGGCAGCGACGATATCGGCGTCGCCCAGCTGGATGTGCTGCGCGGCCAGTGCCACGGCGCGCAGCCCCGAGCCGCAAACCTGGTTGATGCCCCACGCGGCCGAAGCCTCGGGCAGACCGGCGTTGATGTGGGCCTGGCGGGCGGGGTTCTGGCCCTGACCGGCGGTCAGCACCTGGCCGAGGATCGTCTCGGAGACGTCCGACTTGTCGATGCCGGCGCGTTCGACCAGCGCTTCCAGCACGGTGGCGCCGAGATCGTGGGCAGGCGTGTTGGCAAACGAGCCGAGGAACGAGCCCACCGGAGTCCGGGCGGCCGAGGCGATAACGACATTGGTCATGATTTCTTCCTTCACCAAGTTTGGCGCAGGACGATATCAGGTGTGCCCAACGGCCCCGACATCCCCCCGCCGCTCGGGAAGATGCCATAGCGTAACTTTGCGCTTGCAGCAACAGGTCTGCCCCTGCGCGCGGCCCCTATCCCATGCACGCAATCCGGGTATGCGACGAAGTCACGCAGTCGCGCGGTGGTCTTCGCTCCAGGGGGGATGAACTGTCGGCGCGCCGAAGAAATAGCCCTGCATGCAGTCGACGCCCATGGCCGTCAGCATCGCCACGTCTTCGGCCTTTTCCACGGTTTCAGCGACGGTGAACATGTCGAACTGCTGGGCGATGGACAGCATCGCCTGGGTCAACACCTGGTTGTCCGGATCGGCATGGATGCCACGGATGAACTGACCGTCGATCTTGAGGATGTCGAACTGGAACTGCTTGAAGTGGCGTAGCGCGGTATAACCCGCCCCGAAGTCATCGAGCGCAAAGGCGATGCCCTGGGTCTGTAGGTCCGACATGAAGCCAGTCACAATCTCGGGCACCATCATGGCGGAATTTTCGGTGATCTCGAGGATCAGCCGCTCGGCCACTGTCGGATCGGCCTTGAGCCCGCGCTCCAGCGTGCGCATCCAGGGGCGATAGCCGATCGAGCGCGCCGACATGTTGATCGCCAGCCGCAGCGTAGGGGTCCGCGCCAGCGCCAGCAGCCCCTTTTCCAGGGCGAGGCAGTCGATCCGCCGCCCGGTTTCGGTCTCTTCGATCACGCCGATGAAGTCGCGCGCGGGAATCACCCGGCCGGTGTCGTCGAGCACACGGATCAGCCCTTCGTAGAAGGCCATGCGGTCCGGCCGACGTGCCTGCACTACCGGCTGAAACGCCAGCATGACCTGTTTGTGTCTGACCGCGTCCTCGACCATCTGAAGGGTGTTCTGGTCGCGCAGAACAAGCGCCTGTGCCAGGGCATTTCCCCTGCGCCTGGGCTTTTCATCCTGTCTCGCCTGCTTCATCGTCGACCCCTTGATTGCGGACGAGGCCCAATTTGCGCCACAAGGTTTAAACTTGGGTTTACAAAAGCCGGCCGGACCGGTCCGGAAGGGGGAAACAGTGAACGATGCCCTGACACGTTGCGGCTGGGCCGGACCCGAGCCGATCTATATCGCCTACCACGATACCGAATGGGGCGTGCCCGAGCGCGACCCCCGCGCGCTTTGGGAAAAGCTGATCCTCGACGGCTTTCAGGCCGGCCTCAGCTGGATCACCATCCTCAAGAAGCGCGACGCCTTCCGCGACGCCTTTGCAGGCTTCGACCCGGAGGTCATCGCCACGTGGGGCGAGGATGAAGTCGCACGCCTACTCACCAACCCCGGCATCATCCGTCATCGTGGCAAGATCGAGGCTACCATCACCAACGCACGGGCCTACCTTGATCTGGGGCAGGGGTTCGACGATTTCCTGTGGCGTTACGTCGACGGGGTGCCCTTGCAGAATCGGTTCGCCTCGGATGCCGATATACCGCCTTTCACGCCGCTTTCAGAGCAGGTGTCGAAGGATCTGAAGAAGGCCGGTTTTCGGTTCTGCGGCCCGACGATTACCTATGCCTTCATGGAGGCCTGCGGGCTGGTGAACGACCACCTGACCTGCTGCCCGCGCCACGCGGCGTGCGCCGCGATGGCGGGGGCTGATCTGTCGACAGATCAGCCCTGATCCATCGATGGATCAGGTTCCCTCAGCCTGTTGACTCTGTCTCAAGCCCCTCGTATACGCGCGGCTTCATTGGTGTTGGTGGCCCCCGCGAGGGGATGCCTGTCGAAGCTCAGGCTTAGAGGACAACGCCCTTTGCAACTGGCACGAGGCCCACTCCGGGTCCGGCGCGCACCTACGGTCCGAGGCGGAGACGCGACATCGGCCCGAAAAGTGGGAACCGGTTTTCGGAACAAGCCGAATTGCCAATATAAAGGAGATCAGACGGTGACAAAACGCACCTCTGCCAAGTACAAGATCGACCGCCGCATGGGCGAAAACATCTGGGGCCGCCCGAAGTCCCCGGTCAACCGCCGCGAATACGGCCCCGGCCAGCACGGCCAGCGCCGCAAGGGCAAGCTGTCCGACTTCGGCCTCCAGCTCCGCGCCAAGCAGAAGCTGAAAGGCTACTACGGCGACCTGACCGAAAAGCAGTTCCGCCGCATCTACCGCGAAGCCGAGCGTGTGAAGGGCGACACCGGTGAGAACCTGATCGGCCTGCTCGAGCGCCGCCTCGACGCCGTGGTCTACCGCGCCAAGTTCGTCGCCACCGTGTTTGCCGCACGCCAGTTCGTGAACCACGGCCACGTCACCGTGAACGGCAAGAAGGTCAACATCCCCTCCTACCGTGTGAAAGAGGGCGACGTGATCGAAGTCCGCGAGAAGTCCAAGCAGATGGCCGCGATCCTCGAAGCCACCCAGCTGCCCGAGCGTGACGTGCCCGACTACATCGAGGCCGACCACTCCAAGCTGAAGGCCACCTTCACCCGCGCGCCGGGCCTGTCGGACGTGCCCTACCCGGTGGTGATGGAACCGAATCTCGTCATCGAATATTACGCGCAGAACTAAACCGTTCTGGCACCGATGTTCCGAAAGGCCGCGCTTGCTTGCGCGGCCTTTTGTTCATTCAGACCTTCGCGCCGACACCGAGGAGACAGGCATGACGCAGGACTATCCCATCTATGGCCGCATCGACGGCCCCATCGTGATGATCGGTTTCGGCTCGATCGGCAAAGGCACCTGGCCGCTGATCGAACGCCATTTCGAATATGATGCGGATCAGTTCGTGGTGATCGAGCCCGACAGCGGGCACCACAACTTCCTGCGCCAGCACAAGCTGAACTTCGTCGACACCGCGCTTACACCCGACAATTACCGTGAGGTGCTGGGCGGGCTGTTCCCGGATGGCAAGGGCTTCTGCGTCAACCTCAGCGTCGACACCTCCTCGCTCGACATCATGAAATTCTGCCGCGAGCTGGGCGTGCTCTACATCGATACCGTGGTCGAGCCCTGGGCCGGCTACTACTTCGACACCGAGGACAACGCCGCTCGCACCAACTATGCGCTGCGCCAGAAGGTGCGCGACGAGAAGGCCGCCAATCCCGGGGGCACCACTGCGGTCAGCTGCTGCGGCGCCAACCCCGGCATGGTCAGCTGGTTCGTCAAGGAGGCTCTGCTGACACTGGCCAAGGACACCGGTCGCGAGACCGAGGAGCCTGAAAACCGTGAAGGCTGGGCAAAACTGATGCAATCGCTCGGCGTCAAGGGTGTCCATATCGCCGAACGCGACACCCAGGCGCGGCGTACGCCACGCCCGCGCAACGTCTTCGTCAACACCTGGTCGGTCGAGGGCTTCATCGCCGAGGGCTTCCAGCCCGCCGAACTGGGCTGGGGCACCCATGAGACATGGTTCCCGGAAAACGCCCACCGTCAGGACACAGGCTGCAAGTCCGCCATCTGGCTGGAACGCCCCGGCGCGATCACCCGCGTCCACACCTGGTGCCCGACCCCCGGCCCGCAGTTCGGATTTCTCGTGACCCATAATGAGGCGGTGTCGATCTCGGACTATTACACCGTGGGCGAGGGGCATGAGCCCGAGTACCGCCCGACCTGCCACTACGCCTATCACCCCGCCGACGACGCGGTGCTGTCACTGCACGAGATGTTCGGTTCAGGCAAACAGCAGCAGAAGCACCACATCCTCACCGAGGACGAAATCGTCGAAGGTATCGACGAGCTGGGTGTCTTGCTCTTCGGCCACGAAAAGAACGCGCTCTGGTACGGCTCGCGCCTGTCGAACGAGGAAACCCGCGACCTCGCGCCCTACCAGAACGCCACCGGGTTGCAGGTGACTTCTGCCGTACTGGCTGGCATGGTCTGGGCGCTGGAGAACCCCGAGGCCGGCATCGTCGAGACCGACGAGATGGACCACGCCCGCTGCCTAGAGGTGCAACGCCCCTACCTCGGCCCGGTCGAAGCGCATTACACCGACTGGACCCCGCTTCAGGACCGGTGGGAGCATTTCCCCGAAGACATCGACGAAAGCGACCCCTGGCTGTTCCGCAACGTGCTGGCCAGCTGACCGACACGCCCCGCGGTCCCGGCCCCCGCGCCGGGACCGCGCTGGCAGCTATCCCCTGCGCTCGCGGTCTTCCCGCGCGGAATCAAGGCGAAGCCGCCGCGCAATCAAATGGACATGCTACCTGACATCCGGAACTTCTACGGTAGCTTGTAGATCAAGTGCCTACCACCCCCGTTGCATCGCCTCCCCGAGGGTCAGCGACCGCACGGCTCCGCATCCAGCCGCTTTGCTCCCTCACCGCCGTTCGTGATCCCGCAACAGCTTGATCGCCGCCGGTGCAGTGAACGCCGTGTCGTGGCCCGAGCTGTCCTCTTCGGCATAATCGGTCAGGTCGACCACCAGGATCGGCAACCCCTCCAGCCCCTCGGACGACGTGATCCCGCCCAGCCGTCGCGGTTGCCCGGTGAGCATGGCCGACAGGTCGAGTATCCTGTCCTTGGCCGAGGTCATCAGCACGAAGGGCTGCGGGAAGGGGTGCACCCGCTGCGCCTGCCGCAGGAACACGTCGGTATCTATGTCGGGCGAGATCAGCGCCACCCCTGACAGCCGCCGCAGCACCGCCCCCTTGCCGCCGATCGAGATCTGACGCAGCGTTTCCATCGTCAGTTGCGATCCCATCGAATGCGCCACCACCATGACCTCGCGGCCCGGCGTCAGCTTCAGCAGCAACGCTTCCAGCGCGTCCCGCGAATGGATCACGCTGTCGCGGTCATAGACATAGCCGCGCGGATCGCCCCCCGACGGCCATGAGAACGAGATCACCGGAACCCCGGGATCGAAGTCGTGCGCCATCTGCGCCAGCCGGTAGACCGCCTCGGGATGGGTGGTGTTGTAGCCATGAACGAAGACGATCACCTCGTCCCGCGTCCCCTGCGCCCGGTCGAGCGCAGCCAGAAACGCCCTGCTGTCCGGAATGGCCCAGGCATTCGACAGAACGAAATGCTTCGCCGGATCGGGCGTGACATCGAACGGCCACTCGATCTGCCCTTCCTGATGCGCCGGCGGGATCGAGACATCGACCCGCGCGAAGCTCAGGTCCTGCGCGCGCTTGGCGGTGAACTGCACGCCGTTCTCGATCAGCGCGGCCCGGTTCGAGGCTATGAACACCGGCTGTACCTCTCCGGCATCGACGCCGCGCTGCAGGGAAAACACCCCCCGCGGCCCGCAGGCGGCAAGGACAAGCAACAGGGCAACGGTCGTTATACGCGAAATCATGGCCCGAGATTACCGTAAAGCGATATTTTGGCAATAAGGTGCGCATTCGCGCCGGGTCGGCTCATGCGTCGGACAGGGCGGCACAGCACACCTTCCCTTGCCCGGCGCGGCGCTTTAGAACCTGCTGCAAAGGAGCCCGCCCATGACGCTACACACGCCACAGCCCGGCATCATGCAGATCGCCCTCTACCAGGGCGGCAAGTCGAAGATTGCCGGACGCTCCGAGGTGCTGAAGCTGTCGTCGAACGAAAATCCGCTGGGCGTGCCGCCTGCGGCGCAACGGGCCATCCGGGACGCGGCCGGGCAAGCGCATCTCTATCCCTCCACCGACCACGCCGCCCTGCGCGCTGCCATCGCAGAGGTCCACGGCCTCGACCCCGACCGCATCATTTGCGGTGTCGGCTCGGACGAGGTGCTGCAATTCGTGACACAGGCCTACGCCGGCCCGGGGGATGAGATCATCCACACCGCGCACGGCTTCTCCATGTACCCGGTCCTGACCCACATGGCCGGCGCCACCCCAGTGGTGGTGCCCGAGGCGGACCGCGTGGTTGACATCGACGCCATCCTCGGCGCGGTGACCGACCGCACCCGCATCGTGCTGCTCACCAATCCCGGCAACCCCACCGGCACGATGCTGTCGGATACCGAATTGCACCGCCTCGCCGATAGCCTGCCCGAGCGGGTGATCCTGGTGATCGACGCAGCCTATGCCGAATATGCCGAAGGCTACGACGGTGGCGCCCGGCTTGCCGGCGAACGGCCCAACGTGTTGATGACGCGCACCTTTTCCAAGATTTACGGTCTGGGAGGGCTGCGCATCGGCTGGGGCTACGCCTGCCGCGAGATGATCGACGTGCTGACCCGCCTGCGCCAGCCGTTCAACCTGTCGGAGCTGCAGATGCAGGCCGCCGAGGCCGCCGTCCGCGATCCCGCTTGGCGCCGCGACTGCGCCGCGCTGAACCGCGACCAAAGGGCCCGTCTGACTGGCGCGCTCCGCCAATTGGGCATCGCCTGCGACGACAGCCAGACCAACTTCGTGCTGGCCCGCTTTGCCAGCGAGGCCGAGGCCGGGCAGGCCGACGCCGCCCTGCAAGCCGACGGCATCCTCGTGCGCGCGGTCAAAGGCTACGGCTTCCCCGAGGGGCTGCGCATTACCGTGGGCGACGAGGATCAGACCGGCCGCGTGATCGCCGCGCTGACCCGCTGGCGGGAGGCAGGCGCATGAGCCAGGCAAACGGGCAGGTTTACGGCAAGGTTGCGCTGATTGGGCTGGGGCTGATCGCCTCGTCGATGTTCTGGGCGATGAAACGCGGTGGCGTTGCGGGCGAGGTTTCGGGCTATGCGCGTTCGGACGCCACCCGCGACACCGCCCGCAGGATCGGCCTGTGCGACACGGTTTGCGACAGCGCGGAAGCGGCGGTCGCGGGCGCCGATCTGATCGTTCTCGCCGTTCCCGTGGGCGCCATGGGGCCGGTCGCAGCAGCCATTGCCCCGCACCTGAAACCGGGCGCCACGGTGATCGACGTCGGTTCCGTCAAACGCTCGGTGGTCGAGGCCGTCGGCCCCCACATCCCCGATGGCGTCCATTTCGTGCCCACCCACCCGATGGCGGGAACGGAGCATTCCGGACCGGAGGCGGGCTTTGACACGCTCTTTGACAACCGCTGGACGCTGGTTGTCCCGCCCGAAGGCGCCGACCCCGCCGCCATCGACAAGGTCGAGGCCTACTGGCAGGCGCTGGGCGCCAATTGCGAACGCATGGAGGTCGAGCATCACGACCTCGTCTGCGCCGTGGTCAGCCACATCCCGCACCTGATCGCCTATACCATGGTGGGCGTCGCCGACGACCTCAGCCGCGTGTCCGATCAGGAAGTCATCAAGTTCTCGGCCGCCGGCTTCCGCGACTTCACCCGCATCGCCGCCTCGGACCCGACCATGTGGCGCGATGTCTTCCTCACCAACAAGGACGCCACGCTGGAAATGCTGGGCCGCTTCACCGAGGAACTTTTCGCGCTGCAACGCGCTATCCGTACGGGTGACGGTGAGGAACTGTTCGACTACTTCACCCGGACCCGCGCCATCCGGCGCGGGATCATCGAGGCCGGACAGGACACCGATGCGCCGGATTTCGGCCGCGACAAGAGGCACGGATGATACGGATCTGGGTGAGCATGATGGTCTGCGCGATGGCCCTGCCGGTGCTGGCAGACCCCATGGACACCAGCCCGAGACCCCGCGCGCGACCCGTGGTCGATGCCCCGCCCACCGCCAATGCACCGCGCTCCGGCACCGTGCTTGCGTCAGGCGAAGTGCTCTACACCGGCGAGATGCTCGCCGCCGGCGAAACGCTTCCCGCGGCCGAGGTGCTGTCGCTCTCGACCATCTCGCCGGTGCGTTCGGCCCGGCCCCTGAAGCGGCCAGCCGGCCTGCTGAAAAAGGCGATGGGCCAGCGCGAACGGCAGAAGGGCGGCGGGTTGTGCAACAGCCCCGGCATCATCGGCGATTACGTCGGCACCGTGCCCGGACGTCTGCCGGGCTGCGGCATCAAGGACGCAATCAAGGTCCGGTCGGTGTCCGGGGTCAAGCTGAGCCAGCCCTCGCTGATGAACTGCGGTGCGGCGCGGGTGCTGAACGGCTGGGTGCAGAACGGTTTGCGCAAGGCCGTGGGCCGGATGGGTGGCGGAGTTGCGGGGCTGCGGGTCGCGGCGCATTACTCCTGCCGCACGCGCAACAACCAGCCGGGGGCAAAGATCAGCGAACACGGCAAGGGCAAAGCCATCGACATATCGCAGATCCGCTTGCAGACCGGCGACACGCTCAACGTGCTGCGCGACTGGGGCAAGGGCGAGAAAGGCCGCGCCCTGCGCCGCATCCGCGACAGCGCCTGCGGCCCCTTCGGCACGGTGCTGGGGCCGGGTTCGGACGGCTTCCACCGCGATCATTTCCACTTCGACGCCGCCGCGCGACGGCGTAGTGCTGTCTGCCGGTAACGTCCGCTCAGCGCCGCCGGAAGGCCCGCATCAGTCGCGCCACCGGTGTCTGCTCACGTCGCGCGATCCGCTGCATCTCGCCCAGGAGGGCGTCACGGCGGGCGTCGTCCACCACTGTGACATCCTCGATATCCGACAGCGCTTGATAGGCCGCCTCGGCCTCGGCCCGGGTCAGGCCGCCGGTGTCGCCATGAAAGTCGATCCCGAAGGTCTCGGCCAGCCAGTCCAGATCATGCGCCCGTGCCAGCGCCACCTCCGCAAGGCCGGGTCTGAGACGCGGCCTAGCAAAACCCGGCACGACAGCGTCGGCAGCCATCACCAATCGCTTGAAGCGTTGCGGGCGTCGGGCGTACCAGGGGTGAGGCGGCGAGACCTTGTCACGGAAATAATCCTGCAGAATCGCGATCGCCTCGGCACTGATCGATTCGTTGTCGTGTTCGGCCTGCGCGGCGATGGTTTCGGCGGAGACTTCGGGAACGAAGCGGGTGCAGAAATCGGTGACCACATCGCCGCCTGCCAGGGTCTTGCGGTCGAAGGCGATCGCGCGCACCGGCCCGGGACCATGCACCAGGAGCGGCTCCAGCGCGTCACGGTAGCGGCTGGCCGAGATCGGCTTGAAGGCGGGTCGCTTCTTCAGGTCCTGCTGGATCACCGACATCATGTAGGACGAAGGCGGCCGCAGGTAGGCCACCACCTCGACACTGTCGCTGACCTCTGCCAGCACGCGCCCGAGATGCGTGACCTCCGCCACCTGCCATGGGCGAAACTCGATCTCACTGCTGATGAGCAGCCGCCGGATGTCGCCCTGTGCCAGCCGCTGGCGCGTGGCTTGCCACTGCGCCTCGGCCGCCCGCCAGGCCGCGTCGAGACTGCGCGCCAGGGTCTGCATCTGCACCGGGTCGTCGGGCAGACGCCCGCTGAGCGCCGGCATCATGATCTGATGGTTGGCATGCTTGCCCGGAGCCGGAAACAGCACGCCCGCGTCCTGCAGAACGCCGTCACACCGCGCCAGCGCACGCTGGATCGCGGTGGAGCCGGTCTTGTCCTGACCGAGATGAAAGATCACATGGGGTCGCGCCATGCCCGTTCATAGGATCGCGCAGGTCGCTTGACCAGAGGCAGGCGCGACTTGCTCACGTAGGCGCGCGCTTCCGTGGTGCAAAACCCCCGCGCGATCTCTCGCACGGGGGCATGTCGGCGAGGCGGTAAACCTCAGACTTTCAGATTGGGGATGATCTGCTTCTTGCGGCTGACCACGCCCGGCAGCACCACGGTGTCGCCGGTGGCTTCGGCGTCGAAGCTCTTGGCGGCAACCGTCTTCACCAGATCGTTGGGCACGAGCAGCGTGGATTCCTCTTTCAGGATGTCCACCACGAACAGCAGCACCTGATCGACGCCGTCCTCTTTCGCGACCTCGCCCATGGAGGTCATCAGGCTGTCCTTGCGGTCCAGCACGGTCTTGGGCGAGGTGGTCTCAAGAACCGAGACCCGGAACTTGGTGCCGTCGACGCCGTATTCCTTGCTGTCCATCCGCAGCAGTTCGGCATCCGAAAAGGCCGAGACGTCGGACTTGGCGGCAAACATCTCTTCCGCCAGCGTGCCGATATCGACACCCAGGTCATCGGCCAGCGCGTGCGCGACTGCCTTGTCTTCCTGCGTGGTGGTGGGCGAGCGGAATTCGAGCGTGTCGGAGATGATGCAGGACAGCATGGCGCCCTTCACGGCCTCGGGGGCCTGCGCGATGTCGTCGCCCATCATCTTGTACATCAGCGTCGCGGTGCAGGCGAGCGGCTCGATCCGAACGTCGATCGGCGATTTGGTCTCGATGCCGCCAGTCAGCTTGTGGTGGTCGATGATCGCGAGGATGTCGGCGTCGTTGATCGAGGCCGGCAGCTCGGCGGGGTTGTTGGTATCGACGATGACCACCGGCGCGTCGGCGGCCACGTCCGAGATGATCTCGGGCTTGTCGAGGTTCCAGCGCTTCAGCACGAAGGCGGCCTCGGTGTTGGGCTCACCCAGAAGCTTCGCCTCGGCCGGGGTGCCCTTGATCTCGGAAAGATACCAGGCCCAGGCGATGGGCGCGCCGGTGGAGTCGGTATCGGGGGATTTGTGGCCGAAAACCTGAATGGTCATGTCTGTCATCCTCGGGGAGTGTGGAATTTCCCGCGCCTTATAGGCGGGCGGCTGGGGGATGTCACCCTGCGGCACCCGGGTGCGACGATGCGGCCGAAGGTGGCCGAACCTTTGATGGATCGGTGAAAATCCGTTGACGGATTTTGCCACCTCAGCGCAGGATCGGCGGCTTGCCGGGATCGCTGCCCGGGGCCGGGCGGGCAGGGGCCTCTTCGGGCTGCGGCAGGTCGAAGCGCAGGCCATGACGCGCCAGCGCCGCCGCCAGCGGGTCCGCGGCGGTCAGGAAGGTCACGTCCAGCGCCCCGGCCTCGATGCCCGAGAACGTCAGCGCCTCGTTGATCGCTCCGGCCAGCGCGGCCTCGGCCCCGGGGGCCGCGTCGATGAAGCCCAGCAGGTGCCCCCGGCTGGCATCGGCATAGGTGACGCCGGCCAGATAGGCCATCCGCGCCAGCCCCCGCGCGCTGGCCAGCTTGCCGTCGAGCGCACCCAGCAGGGCATCCGGCAGACCGGCGGGCGGACGCACCTCCGATGGCCGCGCCTCGGCCTGCGACGGGCCCTGCGCCAGCATCTGCGCCAGCCAGTCCACCGCCTCTGACGGGATCAGGATCGACGAGGGCGCGACCTCGGGGTTGACCGCCAGCCCGATGCCCTGACCCGCCAGCATTGCCGCCACCGCCCGACCCGACAGCCCGACATAGGGCGTGGGCCGCCCGGTGAAGTCCGCCAGCCGCTCTTCGCGGTCGAACACCAGCACGTAGCGCGCGCCCTCCACCTCGAAGGTTTCGGGCTCGACGGCGTCACCCTGCGGCTCGCCGGTCAACAGCAGGAACAGCTCGCTGTCCGCCAGTCGGTCGTAAAAGCGCAGCCGCCGCGCGGCGTCCTCGGGCGCGGCCTGCATCGCCTCGTGCGCGGTATCAAGCGCGGTTTCCTCGGTCATGACAGCACCTCCTGAACGCGGGCGCGCAAGACCGGCAGAAGCTCGGCGGCGAACCACAGGTGTTTCTTCAGCCACCCGGTATTGCGCCACGACGGATGAGGCAAGGGGAACACCCGCGGGGCATGGTCGCGCCAGCCCTGCACGCAGTCGGTGACCGGGGCACGGGTCTGCAGGTGCCACTTCTGGGCATAGCCGCCGACCAATAGCGTCAGCGGAAAGTCCGGCAGGGTCTCCATCAGCTCCGCGCGCCAGGTCCGGGCGCAGACCACCGGCGGCGGCAGGTCGGACCCCGCCGCGGTGTAGCCGGGAAAGCAGAAGGCCATCGGCAGGATCGCCACCTGCGACGCGTCATAGAAAACCTCGTGCCCGACCCCCATCCAGTCGCGCAGCCGGTCGCCCGAGGGATCGGTGAAGGGCCGGCCGCTGGCGTGCACCCGCGCGCCGGGGGCCTGACCGACGATCAGGATGCGCGCGCCCGACGCGTATTGAAACACCGGGCGCGGAGCGTGCGCGGTTGCCGTCGCGGCGAAACGGTCGGCGCAGAGCCGGCAGCGGGCGATGTCGTCGAGAATGTCCATGCGGGGCTATGTGCGCATCGCGCCGGCCGGGCGCAAGCCTTGGCCGTCGGAGCGGAAAAATGCGCGACAGCCTGATTATCAAAAGTTCCGAGAAGGCGATTCGGCCGAAACGGCGATGTAAGCCGCCTGCCTCGCGTTGTCCGGGGATCGCGGTTACGCTAGGGAACCGGTGATACTGCGGGATGAGGGGGACACATGTATCGCGTCTGGAATTTTCTGACCAATTATTCGCTCCTTCTCATCTTCGGCGCGTTGATCGCGCTGGTCTGGGCCAATCTCGATGCCGTGGCACCGGTGGCCGGAGCGCCGCATTACTGGGCCGACATGTACCATGGCTTCGTCGAGTTCGTGATCTGGGATCACGCCCCCATCGGCCATTACCACGCCGCCCATATCACCGCTGCCGATCCGGCCTTCGCCGAGATGGTAGCCCGGGGCGCCGAAATCCATCGGCAGGCCGACGGCACCGATTATGTCTACGGCGAGGGCCACCGCACCCTGACGCTGCACTACCTCGTCAACGATCTCTTGATGGCGTTCTTCTTCGCCATCGCAGCCAAGGAGGTCTGGGAGGCGGTGATCCTCAGGCACGGCTCCCTGCGTGGCAAGAAGGCTGCCACTCCGCTCTTCGCCACCGCCGGGGGCATGTTCGGGCCGATCGCGGTCTATCTCGGCCTCGCCGCCGTCATGGGGTCCGAGACCTATTCGGCAGTCGCCAACGGCTGGGCCATCCCCACCGCCACCGACATCGCGTTTTCCTACCTCGTCGGGCGGCTGGTATTCGGCGCGGGCCACCCCGCCGTGCGCTTCCTGCTGCTGCTGGCGATTGCGGACGACGCGGCGGGGCTGATCATCCTCGCGGTGTTCTATCCCTCGGGTGAGCTTGCGCCGGCGTGGCTGCTGCTGTCGCTGGGCGCGGCCGTGGCGGTTTTCGTGCTGGCCAACTGGCTGCCGCGCCGGCTGGACCGGCACAGGCAGGATCGGCCCACATCGACCTGGGTGCGGCGGACGCTGTCGTTCTGGCCCTACCTGCTGGCCGCCTGCGCCAGCTGGTACGGCTTCATGATGTCCGGCCTGCACCCGGCGCTGGGCCTGTTGCCGATCGTGCCGACGATCCCCCATGCCGACCGTGACTTCGGCATTTTCGAAGAGTCCGAGAGATACCTGACCGACCTTCTGAACATGATCGAACATGCGCTGAAGCACCCGGTCGAGATCATCCTGTTCCTGTTCGGCCTGCTCAACGCGGGGGTCGAGTTTTCGTCGATGGGCGCGGCCACCTGGCTGGTGCTGGCGGGGCTTCTGGTGGGCAAGCCGGTGGGCATCCTGCTGTTCGGTTGGATCGCCGCGAAGCCTCTGAAACTGGGCATTCCGGAGGGCATGCGGATCGTCGATCTGGTGGTGATCGGCTTCGTCGCCGCCATCGGCTTTACCGTGTCGCTCTTCGTGGCCTCGGTGGCCTTCGACGCCGGGCCGGTGCAGGACGCGGCCAAGATGGGCGCGCTGTTCAGCTTCGCCGCGGCGCTGGTGTCGATCGCGGCGGGCAAGGTCTTCAAGGTCACGAAACAGACGATCTGACAGCAGCCGCGCGCGCTGCGCCATACGCACCGGCCTACGGGGTGAAGGCACCGGCGTTGCGGAAGCCGTGCAGCACCGCGTCGAGGTCTCTCTCGCGGGCATAGGGATAGGTCTCGCGCACGTAGGCTTCGCTGAAATCGGGCTGCAACTGCCGCAGCCGGGTCAAAGCCTGCGCGGCAAGCTCTGGCGCGTCGAAATAGCCGAACACGAAGACGCAGCGCTGCAACCCGCGGGGATAGTCCCCCGCCAGCGCCAGCAGCTTGCGCGCGGCCTCCAGCGCCCTGTCGCGCCGGTCAAGAAACATCTCGCAGGTGGCGACCTGTCCCAGCACCGCCGCGCGTCCGGGGTGTCCGGGATTGAGCCGGAAGATAAGATCGAGATGCTCCAGCGCCTCCTCGGGTTCGCCCAGCCACTCCAGCACGCAGCCCAGACCGTGCCGCGCCACCGCCGCCGAGGGATTGAGCCGCACCGCTTCGCGCGTATGGAACTCGCCCGAGCTGTACTCGTGCCGCCCGAAAATGTGGGCCAGCCCGAAATAGGCATGCGCCTCCCAGCTCGACTGGTCGGCGGCCAGCGCGCGGGAGGCGTAATCGAGAGCGCGCTCATAGGCCGCGTCCCTGTCCTTGGCCCAGCTCAGCAGGGCGAACCTGAAATGCACCCGCGCGATGCTGGCCAGCGCGGGCGCGAAGCCGGGGTCGATCTTCAGCGCCTCCTGCATCAGCCGCTCCTGCGCCTGATTGCTTTCGGGCGTGCCGTATCCCTCGCCGCGGATGCGCTCCAGCTCGCCCGCCTGTGCCAGAAGCTGCCAAGGCCCGACCGAAGCGGGACGCACGCGCGCGATCCGGCTGGCCTCGGCATGGGCGATCTGCGGTTCAAGCTGGGCGACGATGGCGTAGCTGACCTCTTCCTGAAAGGCGAAGATGTCGTCGAGGCTGCCGTCGAAGGTCTGCGACCAGCGCGACCGCCCGGTCTCGACTTCGGTAAGGCTGACGGCGATCTTCACCCGGTTGCCGGCGCACCGCAGCGTGCCGGTCACCGCATAGGCGGCGTCCACCTGCCTGGCGGCGTCGCGCAGGTCGGTCTCGCGCGCGGTCTTCCAGCCGATCGCCTCGGGGCCGATGACCGGGAACCAGCGCCAGTAACTCAGCGTGGTGCGCAGGTCGTCGGCCAGCCCAAGCGCGATCATCGCGTCCTGATCGCCCTGCGACAGCGCTTCGAAGGCAAACAGCAAGACCGCCGGCCGCGCCAGAAACTTCGCTTGCTCGGTCGCGCCGCCCCGCATGTCCCGCAGCCAGTCTTCGAACCCCTCCGAGCCCAGGTCGAAGCCGTCCATGAAAACGCCGGCAGCGGTCTCCAGCCGCACCCGTTCGGGATCCAGCCAGACATGCTGGCGGTTGGCGTCCAGCACGCCCTCGGGCAAGGACCGGCGCAGTACCGACAATTCCTGCCGCAGCGAGGCGCGGGCCTGCTCTTCGGGTCGGTCGCTCCACAGCAGGTCGGCCAGCCGGGCGCGTTCGGCCCGCATGCCGGGCTGCTGCGTGAGATAGGCCACAAGCGCCTGCCCGCGGCGTGACAGCCCCTCCAGCGGACCGTCTCCGGACCGGGCGGAAAACGCGCCTGTCAGCCCAAGATGCAATTGCGGAATCATCTGTGTCATCGCCGCCATGATACCGGATAAGGCGCTGGTGCGGCCAGATCTCTGCCTCTGCCGCGCCCTGCCGGCGCCACCCGATTGCACAGCCCGAGGCACCGAGGCCATAATATGACCAGATTCACTGTCTAATACCGCGTTAACCAAACCTCCGCTAAGATGAGGTCAGCAGATCCCGAGGCAGACCGCGACATGCTAGAGTTCGACACGGTGAGCAAGTCCTTTTGGACTGGCACGCAGCGCAAGGTGATCCTTGACCGCGCATCGTTTCGCGTCGACCTTGGGGAATCTCTGGGCATCCTCGCACCCAACGGCACCGGCAAGACCACGCTGATCAAGATGATGGCGGGGCTGGAAAAGCCGGACGAGGGCGAAATCCGCCGTGGCTGCCGCATCTCGTTTCCGCTGGGCTTCATGGGCGGGGTGGTCAGCAAGCATTCGGCGCATGAAAACGCCCGTTACATCGCGCGGCTCTATGGTATCGACCCGGATTATGTGGAAGCCTACTGTCGCTGGCTCTGTGGACTGGGCGAGTACTTCGATCAACCGCTCGGCACCTATTCGTCGGGCATGCGGGCGCGGTTTACCTTCTCGCTGATGCTGGCGCTGGACTTCGACATCTACCTGATCGACGAGGGCATGCCGAATTCGACGGATGCCGAGTTCAACAAGAAGGCCGCGTCGATCCTGGCGGAGCGGCTGCGCACCACGACGATCATCATCGTGTCGCACCAGCCCAACATACTTGAAAAATTCGCCCGCAAGGCGGGCGTGTTGCTGAATGGCCAGTTGCACATGTTTGAAACCTTGGAAGAAGCGAAACAGCTCTATGACTACGAAACCCAAGGCTAAGAAATTCCGCGTGCGCCGCGACCGGGGGACCGGCCGCGGCTCTGTCGGCCCCGAAGGGGCGGACCCCGTCGAAAGCACGGGCAAACCGCCCGTTCCAACCCCTGTGCAAGAAGTCCCGAAGCCGACCGCGTCCGAGGACACCGCCACCCCGCGCGAACAGCGCGACATTCGCAATTCCGCCACCATCGCCCGCATCACCGGCACCCGCCCCGAGACAGCCACCAAGGCCTCCGAAGCACCGCGCGACGGCGAAGTCTCAAGCGCCGCGCAGGTCGCTGGCGAGGTCGACATGGATGCGATCCGCAAGGAGGGTCTGACCGGCCGGCAACTGCGCATGGCCCGCCGGGTGGCGCAGAAACACGGGCTGGCGGTGACCAGCGATTTCGACGCCGTCCGGCAATTGCGCCAGCGCGGCATAGACCCGTTCCAGCGCGCCAACATGCTTGAATTGGTGGTGCCGGAAAAGGACGATGCCGCCGAAGGTCCGAAGGTGCAGCTTCCGCAGACGGTGCCGTCGAAGGACAGGACCCTGCCGTCCACCGAACAGGCCAGCCCGATGGAGCGCCGCATCCGCGAAATCGGCGACATCCAGAAGGACATCGCCAAGCGCCGCCGCCGCAAGTCGGCCCTGCTGCTCACCCGGCTCGCGTTCTTCGTGGGCCTGCCGACGCTGATCTGCGGCTATTATTTCTACGCGGTGGCCACCCCGATGTATGCCACCAAGTCCGAATTCCTGATCATCGCCAACGACGGCGGCGGCGGCGGCATGGGCGGTTTGCTTTCGGGCACCCAGTTCGCCACCAATCAGGACGCCATCGCGGTGCAGAGCTACCTGCAGTCCAAGGACGCGATGCTGCGGCTCGATCAGGATGTCGGCTTCCGCAGCCACTTCACGCAGGATTTCATCGACCCGATCCAGCGGCTTGGCAACGATCCGTCGAACGAAGAAGCCTACAGGCTTTACAAGAAGAACATCGAAATCGGCTACGACCCCACCGAAGGCGTCATCCGAATGGAGATCGTCGCCGCTGACCCCGAGGTCAGCGCGCAATACTCCAAGGCCCTGCTGACCTATGCTGAGGACCGCGTCGACAGCCTGTCGCAGCGCAAGCGCGGCGACCAGTTGAAAGGCGCCACCGAGGCGCTGGAAGAGGCCGAGGCCGCGCGCCGCGATGCGCAGCTGCGGCTGGTGGAATTGCAGCAGGTCTCCAAGGTGCTCGATCCCGAGGGCCGCATCGCCTCGCTCCGCCAGCAGATCGGCAGCGTCGAAGTGCAGATACAGGAGCGCGAGCTGCAATTGCAGGCGCTGCTCGACAACGCCCGCCCGAATGCCGCCAAGGTCGAGGGCGCTCAGGGCGACATCCGGCGGTTGAACGACCTGCTCGAACGGCTGCGCGCCGACATGACGCAGGCCGCCGAGGGCGAGAATTCGCTGGCCCAACTCACCGCCGAGATCCAGATGGCGCAGGCCGACCTCGCCACCCGCGATCTGATGCTGCAAGAGGCGCTGACATCGCTCAGCTCGACCCGTCGCGAAGCCAATTCGCAGGTCCGCTACCTGCAGACCGCGGTCGAGCCGGTGCCCTCCGAGGACCCCAGCTATCCGCGCAAGTTTGAGAACACGATCCTGGCGTTCCTGATCTTCGGCGGCATCTACCTGCTGATCTCGCTGACCGCCTCGATCCTGCGCGAACAGGTGTCGAGCTAGGGGG
Source organism: Litorisediminivivens sp. KMU-197 (assembly GCF_056858395.1). Taxonomy (NCBI): domain Bacteria; kingdom Pseudomonadati; phylum Pseudomonadota; class Alphaproteobacteria; order Rhodobacterales; family Paracoccaceae; genus Litorisediminivivens; species Litorisediminivivens sp. KMU-197. The sequence continues at coordinate 248,273 of NZ_JBXEQG010000003.1, forward strand.
TCGGCTGTCGCGGAGCCTGTGGGTCGCCAACACTGGCCCAAAAGGCGCGCATGCGCCATGCCCGACCTCCCCCCCGGGAGGGCATATTCCAACAGAGGTCACGCACGGGGCGATTGCGGGTCTCGTGGAACAGATGCCCAACGAAACTGACAGGCCTCCCGAGGTCGGGCATGGCGCATGCGCGCCGGGTGCTCGGTTAAGGCGACATTACGCCCGAATTTGAACAGGCTGAGAGGTCCGCTTCAGGCCGGCTTCCCCATGAACCTCAATACCCCGCCCGACGGTCCACAAGGTGCAGCAGCGGCTCACCCGCCTCGCCCCGGCGGATGTTCTCGGCGATCACCTCCGCCCCCGGACCGGGCCGCGTTTCCGAGGCCACGTGCGGCGTGACCGTCACCCCGGGATGCGCCCAGAACGGATGATCCCGCGGCAGCGGCTCCACCCGGAACACATCCAGCGTCGCATGCGTCACCTGTCCGCTGTCCAGCGCCGCAATCAGCGCGTCATCATCGATCAGCGGCCCGCGCCCCGGGTTGATGACAAAGGCGCCCCGCGCCGGCAGCCCCAGCGTCTCCGCGTTCAGCACGTTCCGTGTCGCCGGCGTCCCCGGCAACAGCAGCACCACCACCTGCGCACCCGACAGCGCCGCGCGCAGCCCCTCGTCGCCGCTCAGGCAGAGTACCCCGGGCAGGTCCTTGGCGCTCCGGCTCCAGCCGGTTACCGGAAACCCCAGCCCGGTCAGCGCCTCGGCCACAGCGGCCCCCAACGCGCCAAGCCCAAGCAGCGTCACCGGCCGATCCATTGCCAAGGGTGCCGGCGCCCAGTGCCACCGGTGATCGGGGTTGACGATATGCGCGTCCATCCCGAGGTGATGGCGCAACACGTGCCCCGTCACCCATTCCACCATGCCCTCGGTCAACCCGCCGCCGACCATCCGCGTCAGGGGCTGGGTCAGCGTTTCATTGCCGACGATGCTCTCGACCCCGGCCCAGAGGTTCAGCACCGCCTTGGCGTTCACGTAAGGCCGGAAATCCTGCACCGGGGAATCCGGCGCATAGACGATGTAGTCCACATCCTCAGGCGGCATGTCCCGCGCGAGGTCATAGTTCAGCCCGAGCCCGTCCAGCGCCGCCCGCAGCGGCGGGGCCCAACGCTCCCACGCACACGAACCGCCGGCGGCAAACAGAATGCGGATCATACCGGTCCTCTCGGACGATGGACATGCGCCGATTGCACCAGCCCGAAGCCGATCATCAGGATCAGCATGGCCGAGCCGCCATAGCTCACCAGCGGCAGCGGCACGCCCACCACCGGCGCAAGCCCCATCACCATCGACATGTTGACCGCGAAGAACAGGAAGAAGGTCACCGCAATCCCCAGCGTCAGCAGCGCCGAAAACCGGTCGCGGTTCTGCAGCGCCGAGGCGATGCAGAAGGCGATGATCAGCGCATAGAGCCCCAGCAGTGAAAACGCCCCCACGAAACCGAATTCCTCGGCCAGCGTGGTGAAGATGAAATCGGTGTGCTTCTCCGGCAGGAAGTTCAGCCGCGACTGGGTGCCCTGCATGAATCCGCGCCCGGTCCAGCCGCCCGATCCCAGCGCGATCTTCGACTGGGTGATGTGATAGCCCGCGCCCAGCGGGTCAGTCGACGGATCCAGAAAGGTGTCGATGCGCCGGAACTGATAGTCCTTCAGCAGTTGCCAGTCGGTGCCGCGGCTTTTGAACACCGCCGTGACCAGCCCGCCTGCCGCCGCCAGCACCACCGCGAAATAGGCCCAGTGGACCCCCGCGATGAAGATCACCAGCCCGCCGCCGGTCATCAGCAGGATCGCGGTGCCGAGGTCCGGCTGGCGCAATGTCAGGAAGGTCGGAAACAGGATCAGCAGCACCGGCACCAGAACCCAGAACGGCCGCGAGGTCTTTTTCGTAGGCAGCCAGTCGTAATAGGCCGCCAGCACCATCACCAGCGTGATCTTCATCAGTTCCGACGGTTGCAGCCGCATGAACCCCAGATCGATCCAGCGTTGCGCGCCCATCCCGGTGGAGCCGACGAACTCCACCGCCAGCAGCAGCGCCACCGACAGGCAATAGCCCACCACCGCCATGTTGCGCCAGAACCAGATCGGCACCATGGCGACGATCAGCATCAGCGTGAATCCCATGGCAAAGCGCTTCATCTGCGGCTCGGCCCAGGGCGTGAACGACCCGCCCGCCACCGAATAGAGCATCAGGAAGCCGATGGCCGCAACCGACGCCAGCAGCAGCGCCAGCGGCCAGTTCAGGTAGAGCACCTTGCGGATGCCCGACGGCACGTGTTTGACGTTGTACTCAAGATAGGACATCGCGCTGCCTCAGGCCTCTTCCTTGCCCGGCCTGCCGTGCAGCAGCCGTTCGCGGGCAAGCCGCTCCTGCAATTCCTTGATCCGCTCCCGGTCCGACGATGGATAGGCTTCCAGCGGCGGATCGCCATTGTAGAGCGCCTGCAAGGTCACGTCGCGGGCGATCGGGGCCGCCGCGGTCGAACCGCCGCCGCCGTGCTCCACCACCGTTGCCACCGCAATCCGCGGCTTGTCGACTGGCGCGAAGTTGACGAAAAGCGCATGGTCCCGCCGGTTCCACGGCAGATCGCGGTTGTTGACAACGCCGCGCGCACGTTCGGCCGCAGTAATGTTGCGCACTTGGGAGGTCCCGGTCTTGCCGGCCATCTCCATCCCCTCGGCCACGATGCGCGAGCGGAAGGCCGTGCCTCGGTTGCTATTGGACACCGCGTTCATCGCGCTGCGGATGCGGCGCAGGTGGTTTTCGTTCAGCCCGATAGGCTCGCCGCCCTTGATCGGCTGTTCGACCCCCTCGATGCGCTTTATCAGCCGCGGCTCGATGGCGCGCCCGGTGGCCAGCCGTGCCGTCATCACCGCCAGTTGCAGTGTCGAGGCCAGCACGAAGCCCTGCCCGATGGCCGAGTTCACACTGTCGCCCACCAGCCACTCGGCGCCCCGGTTTGTCCGCTTCCATTGCTTGTCGGGGATCAGCCCGGCGGTGATCGCCGACATCGGCACGTCATGCACGACGCCCAGCCCCAACTTGCGGGCCATCGCCGCGATGTTCTCGATCCCCACCTTCACCGCGAGGTCATAGTAATAGACGTCACAGCTTTCGCGCAGCGATTCCTCAAGGTTCACGTGCCCATGCCCGGCCCGCTTCCAGCAGTGGAACCGCCGCCCCGAGACGGTCAGATGCCCCGGACACCACACCGTGTCATCCGGCCCCATCAGCCCCGATTCAAGCCCCGCCAGCGCGGTCACCATCTTGAAGGTCGACCCGGGCGGATAGGCATCCTGCACCGCCTTCGAGGCCAGCGGCCGCCGGTCGTTGTCGCGCAGCAGACCGTAATCCTTGACCGAAATTCCGCGCACGAACTTGTTGGGATCATAAGCCGGCGAGGACACGGCCGTCAGCACATCGCCGTTTGCGACGTCCAGCACCACGACCGAAGCGCTCTCGGTGCCCAGCCGCGCCTGAGTGTAGTTCTGCAGGGCGCTGTCGATGGTCAACTGCACCGTCTTGCCCTTGGTGCCCTCGCGCCGGTCCAGCTCGCGCATGATCCGCCCGGCGGCGTTGACCTCGACGCGTTTGGCCCCGGCCTCGCCGCGCAGCACCTCTTCCAGCTTGGTCTCGACACCCACCTTGCCGATCTGGAAGCGGGGAATGCGCAACATCGGCGGCGGGTCCTCATAGCGCGCAAGGTCGCGCTCGGACACCGGCCCGACGTAGCCCACCACATGCGCCAGATCGTGACCCAGCGGATAGGACCGCGACAGACCGACCTCGGGCGTGACGCCGGGCAGGGCAGGGGCGTTGACCGCCACCCGGCTGATATCCTCCCAGCTGACCCGGTCAGCGACCGTCACCGGCAGGAACGGTGCCGAGCGCTTCATCTCGGTCCGCGCCCGCTCCAGCTCTTCGGGGTCCAGCTCGACAAGTTTGCCCAACTCGGCCAGCACCGCGTCAACGTCGCCCGCATCCTCGCGCACCATGGTGATCCGGTAGGCGGGGGTGTTGGCGGCTACCGCCACCCCGTTGCGGTCAAAGATCTCGCCACGGGCCGGCGGGATCAGGCGGATGTTGATGCGGTTCTCTTCGGCGAGAAAGCGGAACTGGTCGGCCTGATCGACCTGCATGTGACGCATGCGAAAGCCCAGCAGCCCGATGAACCCGGCCTGCAAACCGCCCACGATCAGCCCGCGCCGGCTGACCCGGCGATGGCTTTCGGCGGTATCACGAGGCGGACGTTTCACAGCGATCTCCCGGCGGCGATTTCGGCATTGGTGCGGGCCTGCACCCCAAGGACGCTCTGCGACAGCAACACCACGACCGGATAGACACCCACCGTCATCAGCGCCTGCACCAGCGACATGCCCAGCGACGGCGCGGGCAGCAGAAAGACCATCAGCACCAGCCGGTAGCCCAGCGTCACCGCCAGCACCGTCAGCGCGATCAGGATCCACTCTGTCACGAACCCCGCATCCCGCAGGCCCGGGCCGCGCTTGCGCATGTTCTCGCAGGCGATGACAACCAGCGCGGCCATCAAGCCCGGAGGCCGCTGGAAGAAGAAGTCGGTGAGCAGGATCGCCGCCGCGACGAAGGTCGCCGGGACATACTCGGGCCGTCGCAGCGACCACGCGAGGCAAAGCGCCAGCAACAGGTCGGGCGCGGGCCAGCGGGCCGGGCCGGTCTGAAGCGGCAGCAGCGGGAAGAAGACCGCCAGAAAGGCAAGGCCGATGAAGGTCACGCGCATGACCCAGAGCCGAGGCGCCGCATTACCGTGCATCTTCGGCCACCTCCTGCTCGGGTGCATCCGGCTCTTCCGCGGACCCGATCGGTGTCACCAGCGTGCCCGCGGTCGAGACCTCGGGCGTGCCGTGATCGCGCAGCACCCGCAGGAACTCCAGCCGCTCGATATCCGCCGACAGCCTGACGCGCAGCCGCCCGCCCGGATCCTTGGCCACCTGCCCGATCACCAGCCCCGGCGGCAGCACCCCGGCATCGCCCGAGGTGATCACCCGGTCGCCGGGCCGCACCCGGTCGGGGTCTTCCAGAAAGTCGATCGGCGGCACCATCGAGTTGTCGCCCACCACCAGCGCCTTCTGCCCCGAGGGCTGGATCAGCGCCGGCACCTTCGACGAGGTGTCGGTCACCATGATCACGCGGCTGGTGCGCTCGCCCACGCCGGATATGCGCCCGACCAGCCCCAGCCCGTCCATCGCCGCCCAGCCGTCCTGGATGCCGTCGCGATTGCCCACGTTCAGCAGCAGCGATTGCCGGAACGGCGAGCCGCTGTCAGCCAGCACCACCCCGGTGATATAGGTCAGCCGCGGATCAAGCCGCACGTTGTTCAGATCGAGCAGCCGGGCGTTTTCCTGCTCCAGCTGCAGCGCCGCTTCTTTCCAGCTTTTCATCTGCTGCAATTCGCGCCGCAGCTCCTGGTTCTGGGCGTAAAGCGATTCGTAGGACTGGAAGTCGCGGATCAGGTTGATCGACGCGGTCACTGGCGCCATCGCCCACGAGAACCCCGGCATCACCCGGTCGATCACCTGCGCCCGGAAGCGTTCCACCCGCGGGCTGTCGATCCGCCAGACCAGAAACAGCGCAAACAGGCACAGCAGAAGCACGAAGATCATCAGCCGCCGGAGCGGGGTGCTGAAATCGTCCTGCTGTGCCCGATCGCGTGCCAAATGCGCCCCTGTTCACAGTTCAGCTTGTCATATCACGAAGCGTCGCGCCCGATCCAGCGGCCCGCCGATCACGTTTGCGCCGCAGGATGAGGCGCGTCGCCCATGCCGGCTCAGCTGTCGTAGTCGATGGCGTGACGCAGCTGCTTTTCGTATTCCAGAGCCTTCCCGGTGCCCAGCGCCACGCAGCTCAGGCATTCGTCCGAGATCGACACCGCCAGCCCGGTCTGCTCGCGCAGCGCCAGATCAAGATCGCCCAGCAGCGCGCCGCCGCCGGTCAGCATCACACCGCGGTCGACGATGTCCGCGGCAAGGTCCGGCGGCGTGGTCTCGAGCGCGGTCATAACCGCCTCGCAGATCGCCTGCACCGGCTCGGCCAGCGCCTCGGCCACCTGCGCCTGGGTCACTTCGGTCTCTTTCGGCACGCCGTTAAGCAGGTCGCGGCCGCGCACCTGCATCGTCGCGCCGCGCCCGTCGTCGGGCATCCGCGCGGTCCCGATCGAGGTCTTGATGCGCTCGGCGGTGGATTCGCCGACAAGAATGTTCTGCTGGCGGCGCAGGTAGTTGACGATGGCCTCGTCCATCCGGTCGCCGCCGACGCGGACCGAGCGCGCATAAACGATGTCGCCCAGCGACAGCACCGCCACCTCGGTGGTTCCGCCGCCGATGTCGACCACCATGTTGCCGGTCGGATCGGTGATCGGCATTCCGGCCCCGATGGCCGCCGCGATCGGCTCCGCGATCAGCCCGGCGCGGCGCGCACCGGCGCTCAGCACCGACTGGCGGATCGCGCGCTTCTCGACTGGGGTCGCGCCGTGCGGCACGCAGACGATGATCTTGGGCTTCGAGAAGGTCGAGCGTTTCGTCACCTTGCGGATGAAGTGCTTGATCATCTCCTCGGCGGTGTCGAAGTCCGCGATCACGCCTTCGCGCATCGGGCGGATTGCCTCGATGCTGCCCGGGGTCCGGCCCAGCATCAGCTTGGCATCCTCGCCCACCGCCAGCACCTTCTTGACGCCGTCCTTGACGTGATAGGCCACCACCGACGGCTCGGACAGGATCACGCCCTTGCCCTTGACGTAGACCAGCGTGTTGGCCGTGCCGAGGTCGATGGCCATGTCAGCGGAGAACAGGCCGGTCAGATCGGACAGTGAGAACATGTCGGGGTGTGCCTTTGCTTGGTGCCGGGTGCGGATGAGGGTCACATGACCTGTGGCCGCGACTCTGCACCAGAGCACGGCCAAACCGCTTATACGCAGGCGCTCGCAGCGTGGGAAGGGCCAGCTGCCACCGATCAGCGCGATTCTGCCAGACCCCGGCCAAACAGACCGGAATTCCGCCAATCGAAAACATGCCGAAATTGGTTGAAATATTGATTAATGACAATTTAAGATGAAGGTGAGTGCCGCATAGAGGCCAATATTTTGAATAAGTGCAATCGTGGTTCGATGGCGGTGGCTGCCAGACACCTGTGGATAATCCTCCGGCGCTCCTGTGGATAAAGGCCCCACGCGGGCATGCGCCGCCCTTCCACCACCGAGTCATGATCACGAACCGCCCCCTCGAAACGCCATCAATTCCGCCGTTCTCTCGCGGCATATCCCCCCGCAACCTGCCCGACAGCGCCCCTGATCCTTACCTATCACCACGGTGAAATCCGCCATCATGGGCCCCTCCGTCCGGGCCCGCCCCCCGCCGGCGCGTCCACGATACGCCGCAGGGATTCTCATCCGCGCCCCACGACAGAAGCATGCCGCAAACTTGCGACGCCGATGTCGGCGAATGTCGCTTTCCCGCCTTCACTGGTCGGGCTGGTTTTGCGCGAAGGTCTTTGCGTCGATATGCACGGGGCAAGATCCTTCAGGAGTGAGCCCGAGATGAAAACCCATGTCAAAGCGCTGGTCGTCGGTGGTGGTGCCGTCGGCACCTCGATTGGCTATCACCTGGCCCGGGCGGGCTGGTCGGATGTCATGTTGCTGGAACGTGACGAGCTGACCTCCGGCTCGACCTGGCACGCCGCCGGGCTGCTGCCGTTGTTCAACATGGGCTACGCGACAAGCCATATCCACGATTATTCCGTCGACTTCTACAAGACGCTGGAAGAGGAAACCGGCCTGAACGCCGGCTTCTACGTGGTCGGCAACCTGCGCATGGCGCAGACGCAAGAACGGATGGACGAATACGCGCTCTATGCCTCGACCGCCGAAACCGTGGGCATCCCCTACGAATGGATGAGCCCCGACCAGATCAAGGAGCGGTGGCCGCTGGTGCGCACCGAGGATCTGAAGGGCGCGATCTATCACCCCACGGATGGCTACATCAACCCGGCCGACGTGACACAGGCCATGGCCAAGGGCGCCCGCCAGCGCGGCGTCACCATCGAACGCCGCTGGCAGGTGGACGGCTACGAATGGTCCGGCTCCGAATGGAAGGTCACCGTCACCAAGATGGTCGAAAAGGGCGGCAACCTCGTGCCCTCCGACGAACAACAGGTCATCACGGCCGAGCATGTGGTCACCGCCACCGGCAACCATGCGCAGCGCACCGCGCGGCTTCTGGGCATCAAGATCCCGGCGATCCCGGTCGAACACCAGTACATCGTGACCGAGCCCGATCCGGCGCTGGCCGAATGGCGCGCCGCCGGCAACGAAGAGCACCCGGTGCTGCGCGACGCCGATGCCAAGTGGTACGTCCGCGAGGAACGCAAGGGCTGGATCCTCGGCCCCTACGAACGGAATGCGCCGGCCCGCTTCCTCTATGACGTGCCGGAATCGTTCCGCGCCGACCTGTTCCCGCTCGATCTCGACCGGATCGAAGAGGAATACATGTCGATGATCCACCGCATCCCGTCGTCGGAGACGGTGGGCCTCAAGGACGATTACAACGGCCCGATCTGCTACACCCCCGACGGTAACCCGCTGGTCGGCCCCGCGCCGGGCCTGCGCAACATGTGGCTGGCCGAGGGCTTCTCCTTCGGGATCACCGCCGCCGGCGGCACCGGGCACTATCTGGCGCAGATGATGGTCGAGGGCGAGGCCGAGATCGACATGGCCGCGCTCGACCCCAAGCGCTACGGCCGCTGGATGACGACCGAATACGCCGCGCGCAAGAACGAGGAGTGCTACGAGCACGTCTACATCCTGCACCACCCCGACGAAGAGCGCGAAGCCTGCCGCCCGCTGCGCACCGCGCCCTGCTATGACCGGATGAAGGCGCGCGGCGCGCAGTTCGGTTGCGTCAACGGCTTCGAGCGTCCCAACTACTTTGGCCCGCTGGACGCGCCCGAAAGCTTCGATCACGACGCGCGGTCGTTCCGCCGCGGCGGCTGGTGGAAATACGCGGTCGAGGAGGCCAAGGCGGTGCGCGAGGGCGTCGGCATGATCGATGCCACGGCTTTCACCAAGCATGCGGTGACGGGGGCGGGCGCGACCGAGTTCCTCGACTGGTTCACCACCAACAAGCTGCCCAAGGTGGGCCGCATCAACCTGACCTACGCGCTGACCGAGGCCGGCACCACGCGCACCGAATACACCATCGTGCGGCGCGGCGAGAACGACTATTACCTCGTCTCCGCCGGCGCGCTGACCGATTATGACGGCGATTACCTGAAGAAGTCCGCCGAGGACTTCATGGAACAGACCGGCAAGCTGGTGATCGTGCAGGACGTGACCACGCAGTGGGGCGTCTTCGCGGTGGCAGGTCCGAAGGCGCGGGCGCTCCTGGGCGACGTGGTCAAGGATGCCGATCCGGACACCGTGCTGTCCAACAAGCGTTTCCCGTGGCTGTCGATGCGGCAGATCGAACTGGGCATGTGCCCGGTGATGGCGATCCGCGTCGCCTATACCGGCGAACTGGGCTGGGAACTGCATCACCCGATCGAGATGCAGAACTACCTGTTTGACCTGCTCGAAAAGGCAGGCGAAGCCCATGGGCTCAAGCTGGTCGGCGCGCGGGCGCAGAATTGGCTCCGGCAGGAGAAAAGCTATCGCGCCTTCGGCACCGAGCTGGGCCGCGACGCCACGCCGATGGAGGCCGACCTGCCGCGCTTCGTCGATCTGGACAAGGACTTCCGCGGCAAGGCGGCCATGCAGGCGCTGGGCGTCCGGTCGCAATGCTGCACGCTGCTGGTCGACGGGCCCGAGGATGCCGACCCATGGGGCCGCGAGGCGCTTTATCTCGGTGACGAGAAGGTCGGGCGTCTGACCTCGGGCGGCTATTCGGTGGCCTTCGGGAAATCCATCGGCATGGGCTACGTGCGGCCCGAGCTGGCGGTGCCGGGGACGAAGCTCAAGGTGCGGATGCAGGGCCAGCTGTGGGATGCCGAGGTGGCCGAGGATTCGCCCTACGATCCGAAGAACGAAACCATCCGCAAGGACGGGTGACACCCGGATGGGTCATGCCGATGCCTGCGGCCTCGGAATGACCCATCCCACCCCGGACCGGTACGCCGCAGGGTGGGTGGCTCGTCGCGTCAGCGCAGAGCCACCTTTTTTTCGGTTATGTCATGTGAAGAACGGCGCTCGCCCGCGGCTGGTGCCGCTTTCGCTCATCCGGCGTTGTGCTGCATCCGCTCGACGTAGGCGCGCAGTTCCTCGGCCTCGTGCCGCGCGTCGCGCAGGCCTTCCATGGCGGCGTTCAGCTCGGCCTCGGTCTGCGCCAGCTGGTTGGTCAGCTCGGCCTCGCGCTGCTGCAGGTAGGTGATCGCCTGATCACGGGTCTCTTCGGCCTCGTGCAGCTCCTGGCTCATGCGCTCCAGCTCGCCGACGTCGGACTTCGACACCGCGGTAAAGCGGTTCAGCAGCCAGTTGGCGAACCAACCGAGGCAAAAGGCCACGAAGAGGATGATCGCGGTGGCGATGACAAACTCAGTCCTGTTCATGCGCGTCGTCCTCCGTGGATGAAGTTTCGCCTTCTTCCACGGAAACCTCAGCGGCTTCAAGGGTTGTTTGGCTGTCTTCTTCCGCCTCCGCCACGATCAGGCTGAATTCGATGCGCCGGTTGGCTTCGCGGCCCGCTTCGGTCTTGTTGCTCTCGATCGGCCGCGCCTCGCCATAGCCCTTGGCCCGGAAGGTCGAAGTCAGCACCCGCCGATTGCGCAACTCGGTCAGGATCGCCTCGGCCCGCGCCTGGCTGAGCGTCAGGTTCATGGTCTCGCGCCCCTGGCTGTCGGTATGGCCCGCGATTTCGAGGTTGATCGGCCCGCAGCCCTGCAGCACCTCGGCAATGTCGTCCATGATCGCCTGTCCGGCACTGTCCAGCGTATCCGATCCCGGTTCGAAGTTCAGCTTGCGGTCGCCCAGCACGGTCTGGATGCGGATCAGGCATTCCTGCGGCGTCGGCAACGCCGCCAGCGGATCGAGCGCCTCGACGTAGGTCACGTCGATGCTATAGGTCGCGCCCTCGCCCAGCTTCTCGGCCAGCAGGCCCGCGATCGCCGCCTTGGCGCCCTGGTCTCCGGTCTTGCCGCGCACCGTCAGATCGTCCGGGGTGGCGGTCGCCGCGCCGCTGTTGAGATAGGACAGCACCTCGATCGCCGCCAGCGCCCGCACCGGCCAACCGGCGGGCAGGTTTTCGTCGACCCGCGCCGTCATGTTGACCGCGGAGCCGGTGAAGGCCGCCTTGGCATAGCTCTCGGCGGTCTGCCGGGCGATCTCGGATGAAACCCGGCCGCGCAACTGCACCTGCCCCTCGGGGCTGAGCGTCACCGTAAAGTCGGGCGGGCCGTCATCGCTGGTCTCGGGCGTTTCCGGCAGGACGGCAGTCAGCGCAAAGACCGGCGGCAGCGCGTTTTCCAGCTCTCCCACGGTCTGGTCGAATGCCTCCTGCGCGGTGCCCTCCAGCGCGATCAGCGAAATGTCGGCGTCTGACAGGGTGACCGTGCCGCCGCCGAGGTCATGCAGCGCGGCCATCGACAGTTCCGCCGCTTCGACCCAACGGGTGCTCGGCACCCCGAGACCGATGGTGCAGTCGGCCTCGCCGGCCAGCCCGTTGACCTTCGCCGCCTCTACGATGCGGTCGCGGGAGGTCTCGCTATCGGCCGAACAGGCGTCGAAGCGGCCCTTCTTTCCGTCCAGCACATAGCGCAGCGTGAAGGGCGTGATCACCGGCCGCGGCGCCGAGATATCCAGCACCACCTCGACCCCGTCGGGCCGCCCCATGCGCAGCGCGGTCTCGGCGGCCAGCTTCTCCTCGGCGCTCTCGGTCATCGCGGTGACCTCGACCCGGGTCGCATCGACCGAGATCTTCGAGCGCGGCAGCCGGGTCAGCGCGTTCAACGCAAAACGCATCGCCCCGTCCCAGCCCTTGGGCACCTCGTGGTCGGCGGTCTCCATCAGGTCGGCCACCTGCTCGGCGCCGACCATCTTTTCCAGCCGGTCCACCATCGCTTCGTGCTTTGTCCCCTTGGGCACCAGCCCGATCAGCGACACCCCGGAATCGTTGCGCAGGATCTCGACCGAGAACCGCGGCGGCGCCAGGTCCTGCGTGTCCTCGACATCCATCTGGTCGATCACCCGCGCCGCATCCACGACCTGCCCGGCATTGCTGAGCGCCCGGAAGCGGTCGGCCTCGTTGGGGGCGGTGCCGATCACGAAGACCTGCAAGCCGGTGGCATCGGCCGAGGCCCATGTCAGACCGGCGGCCTGAAACTTCTCGGTGATGGCGGTACGCGACGCGTCCTCGACCTGGGTGACGGCGAAACCGGCTGCGACGACGGAAAACACGGCGGCAAGGCCGAAGGACGAGGCGGGCAGAACGTAGGTCGACAGACGCATGCCGGGAATCCGGAGTTTGGAAAGATTGATGTCAGATACGCCAGCCGGGCGGGGGGATCAATCACAGCGCCATGGCTGTGGCGAAAAACAGCACAGGCAGGATCCCGGCATTGCGGTTCGACCGGAACAGCATCAGCAGGCGGTCCATGTCGTCCATCCGCAGCATCCGCATCTGCCACGCCATGTGCCAGCCCATCGCCCATGGCCCGCCGAGCGCGATCACCAGCGTTAGGATTTCGCCCTGCGGCGCCGCCAGCAGGATCGCCAGCCCCATCAGCGAGATGCAGGCAATCAGGAACCACATCAGCCATTTCGGCGTCGCCTCACCGAACAGCCGCGCGGTGGACTTCACCCCGATCAGCGCATCGTCCTCCTTGTCCTGATGGGCATAGATCGTGTCATAGAAAAGCGTCCATGCAATCCCGGCGAGGTAGAGCACGAAGGCCGGCCACTCCAGCCGCCCGGTATGCGCGGTCCAGGCCAGCAGCGCGCCCCAATTGAAGGCGAGGCCCAGAAAAATTTGCGGCCACCATGTGAAACGCTTGGCGAAAGGATACACAGCCACCGGCAAAAGAGACAGGATTCCAAGGGCGATGGCGGCCATGTTGAATGTGAGCAGAATGCCGAAGGCGATCACCGCCTGCAAAACCATCCACAGGGTTGCCCCCAGCACCGAAACCTGTCCCGACGGAATTGGCCGGCTGGCGGTACGCGCCACGGAGCCGTCTATATGGCGGTCCGTGATATCGTTCCATGTGCAGCCAGCGCCGCGCATCAGGAAGGCGCCGATGCCGCAGCCGGCAAATATCCACAGGTCGTGCAGGCTGGTCTGGCCGGTGTGGACCATGGCCAGCAAAAGCCCCCACCAGCAGGGCAGCAGCAAAAGCCATGTGCCGATCGGCCGGTCGGCGCGGCTGAGCCGCAGGTAGGGCCGCAAAGCCATGGGCGCGTAACGGTCGACCCAGTTGCCGCGCACCGCGTCGGAGACCTGACCCCCGGTTTCCGGTGCCTTGGCCTCTGGTGTCGGGCGGGTCTCTGGCATATCTGTCATCCCATGAGTGGCACGGTCAGGCTGTATGTAGAACATGGGCTGGGGGAGGAGCAAACGCTTCCTCTGACCCGCGAGCAGGCACATTACCTCTTCGGAGTGATGCGGCTTGGCCGGGGTGCGGACCTGCTGGTGTTCAACGGCGCCGACGGTGAATGGCGGGCCGAGGTGCTGGAGGCCGGCAAACGGGGCGGTGTGCTCGTGTGCCGTGAACGGACGCAGCCGCAGCAGATGCCGCCCGACCTCTGGCTGGTCTTCGCCCCGGTCAAGAAGGCGCGCACCGATTTCATCGTCGAAAAGGCGGTCGAGATGGGCGTGCGCCGCATCCTGCCGGTGCAGACCGACTTCACCAATTCCGACCGCTTCCGCGTCGACAAGCAGCGCCTGCACGCGATCGAGGCCGCCGAGCAATGCGTCGCCACCTTCGTGCCGGAAGTGGCGGACCTGCAAAAGCTGAACCGCGTGCTGGACGGCTGGCCGCAGGATCGCCGGCTGATGTTCTGTGACGAGGCAAGGGCAGGGGAGGCTTCAGCCGTCGCCAGCCTCACCGCCACAGGCTCCGGCCCCTGGGCCATCCTCATCGGCCCCGAGGGCGGCTTTTCCGACGCCGAGCGCAGCCGCCTGACCGGCATGAGCCAGGCCCAGCCCATCGCCCTCGGCCCCCGCATCCTGCGCGCCGAAACCGCGGCGGTCGCCGCGCTGACCCTCTGGCAGGCCACGCTGGGGGACTGGCAATGAGCTTTTTCCGCCCCGAGGCCCGTGCCGCCCTCTGGCGCTGGCGCGAGGTCCTGACCGGGACGGGGCTTGTCACGCTCGGCCTGTGGTGGGGCTTTGGCGCAACTGGCTGGATGATCAACGGCGTCGGCTACGGGCTGGTCCTCGCCGCCGTCGCGCTGATCGTCCTCGGCCTGCAACGCGCCCGCTTCCGCGCCACCGGCGACGGCCCCGGCGTGGTGCAGGTGGTCGAAGGCCGCGTGGCCTATTTCGGCCCGCTCACCGGCGGCGCGGTGGACATCGCCGATGTCACCCGGCTGGGCCTCGACCGGCGCATGCATCCCGCGCATTGGGTGCTGCACCAGCCCGGCCACGATCCGCTGCACATTCCGGTGACCGCCAAGGGCGGCGACACGCTGTTCGACGCCTTCGCCACGCTGCCCGGCCTGCGCACCGAATACATGCTGCGCGAGTTGACCCGCGACACCTCGAACGAGGCGCTGATCTGGCAGCGCGACCGGACCGCCCCGGGGTTGCCCCCGACCTCGCATTGACACCTGCGGCGTTTGGCTCCAAGGCTTGTCTGACCTGACGGCCGAAAGCGGAGCAACCCCCATGTCCATCCCCCAGTCCGGCGGCGCTCCGGTCGAGCGTTACGAACAGCTTGTCGAGTACCTCGCAAGTGGTTGTAAACCCAAGGACATGTGGCGCATCGGCACCGAGCACGAGAAGTTCGGCTATTGCAAGGACACGCTGAAACCGCTGCCGTACGAAGGCCGCCGCTCGATCGAGGCGGTGCTGGAAGGGCTGCGCGACCGCCACAACTGGGCCGAGGTGCGCGAGGCCGGCAAGCTGATCGGGCTGGAGAAGGACGGCGCCAATGTCAGCCTCGAACCGGGCGGCGCGCTCGAACTCAGCGGCGCGCCGATGGAGACCATCCACCAGACCTGCGACGAGGTGAACGTCCACCTGCGCGAGGTCAAGGACATCGCCGACGAGATCGGCGTCGGCTTCATCGGGCTGGGCGCCGCGCCGATCTGGACGCATGAACAGATGCCGCTGATGCCCAAGGGCCGCTACAAGCTGATGGATGCCTACATGGGCAAGGTCGGCACCATGGGCCGGTCGATGATGCGCCGCACCTGCACCGTGCAGGTGAACCTCGATTTCGGGTCCGAGGCCGACATGGTACGCAAGATGCGCGTCGCCATCGCCCTGCAACCGGTGGCCACCGCGCTGTTTGCAAATTCGCCGTTCTTCGAAGGCCGGATCAACGGCCACAAGTCATGGCGCTCGCGCATCTGGCGCGATCTCGATCCCGTCCGCACCGGCATGGTCCCCTTCGTGTTCGAGCAAGGCTTCGGCTTCGAGCGCTGGGTGGAATACGCGCTCGATGTGCCGATGTACTTCGTCTACCGCGACGGCGAATACATCGACGCGCTGGGCATGTCCTTCCGCGACTTCCTGAAGGGCGAACTGCCCGCGCTGCCCGGCGAGAAACCCCTGATCTCGGACTGGGCCGACCACCTGACAACGCTCTTCCCCGAAGCCCGCCTCAAGAAGTTCATCGAAATGCGCGGCGCCGACGGCGGCCCGTGGCGGCGGCTCTGCGCGCTGCCGGCCTTCTGGGTCGGGCTGACCTACGATCAGGGCGCGCTGGACGCGGCTTGGGATCTGGTGAAAGGCTGGGGCCCGGAAACCCGCGAAGGTCTGCGCGTCGCGGCCTCCGAGCTGGGCCTGCAGGCCGAGGTGAGCGGCATCCGGATGCACGATCTGGCGCGCCAGGTGCTGGACATCGCCGAAGCCGGGCTGAAAGCCCGCGGCCGTACCGGCTCGGGCGGGCTGGTGCCGGACGAGACGCATTTCCTCAACGCGCTGATCGAAAGCGTCGAAAGCGGCAAGGTCCCGGCGGACGAACTTCTGGAGCAATACGAAGGCGACTGGGGCGGCGACCTGACGCGGATCTACGCAGCGCATTCGTACTAATAAGCCCCCCGGAAGGGATCGACGTCCAAGTGCCACAACAGGCGGGTTAACAGCGGCAAAGCCGCCCCGCATCGCCGGGCCGCCTCACGGCGCGGCGATACCGCCGGTGGACGCCTGACCCTCTCAGGGTTTACGGCAACCGCTAGCATGAAGTGGCCCTCACCAATGTCGGTTCGCCGCACCTCGGCCCGGCGATGCGGGGCTACGAACCCGCCAGCACCCTCAGGAACCCATCAATCTCCGCCTCCGACATCGACCAGTCACACACCAGCCGCGCCGTCAGAACCTCATCCTCCGGCCCCTCCAGCGCCCCGTTCACAGAATACCGCGCCCCGGCCGCATTCAACCGCCGGTGCACACCGCGCGGCAACGCACAAAACACCATGTTGGCCTGCGGCTCCCACAGCAGCTGCACCGAACAGCCCCGCAACCCATCGACCAGCCGCGCGGCATTGGCATTGGCCTGCCGCGCCATATCAAGCCACAACCCGTCGTCCAGATAGGCCGCCATCTGCGCCGCCAGAAACCGATGCTTGGAAAACAGGTGCGCCCCGCGCTTGCGCCGCAGTTCGAATTCGGCGGCCTTCGCCGGATCGAAAAACACCACCGCCTCGACCGCCATCAGGCCATTCTTGGTGCCGCCGAAGGACAGCACGTCGACGCCCGCCTTCCACGTCATCTCGGCCGGGGAACACCCTAGCGCCGCCACCGCATTCGCCAGCCGCGCGCCGTCCAGATGGACCGGGCTGCCATAGCCATGCGCCACGTCGCAAAGAGCCGCAAGGTCGTCCAGTCCGTAGACCCGCCCGTTTTCCGTCACCTGTGTCAGTGTCACCGGCCCGCATTGGGCCGTGTGCACGTCCGCCCGGGCATATTTCGCCATCGCCGCGTCCAGCGCGGTCACCGGCATCAGGTCATCCGCACCCACCAGCGTCAGCTTGGCGCCACCGGTGTAGAATTCCGGGGCGTTGCATTCGTCCTCCTCGACATGCGCCACCGGCGTGCAGAACACCGTGTCCCAAGGCCGCGTCAGGCTCGCCAGCGCCAGCACATTGGCCGCCGTCCCGGTTGGCACGAAATACACAGCCGCCTCCGGCGCCTCCAGCGCGTCGCGCACCCGGTCGCGGGCCAGCGCCGTCCACGGGTCGTTGCCGTAGGGCAGGGCGTGGCCTTCGTTGGCCGCCAGCAGGGCCTGCATGACCTTCGGATGCACCGGCCCCGCGTTGTCCGAGGCAAAGTTCATCCCAGCGGTTCCTCGATGATGTGGTCTTCCCAGTCGTCCTCGTCGACCTCGAACTCCGGCACCGTGCGGTGCTTCATCGACACCCCGGCCGCATGCACTGACTCCGGCGTGCCGGTCAGCAGGGGATGCCACTCCGGCAAGGACTTGCCCTGCCACAAGAGACGATAGGCACAGGTCCGCGGCATCCAGTAGGCGTGATCGTCGATGTTGTCGGGCGTCATCACGATGCATTCCGGCACGAACTGGTGACGGATCTCGTATTGCGCGCATCGGCAGGTTTCGTCGTCGAACAGCCGGCAGGCGACGCAGGTCAGCTCGACATGGCCGGTGTCCTCGTCCTCCAGCTTGTTCAGGCAGCACTTGCCGCAACCGTCGCAGAGCGCTTCCCACTCCGCCGGGTTCAGCTTCTTGAGCGGCTTTGTTTCCCAGAACCGGGGCGCAAGTCCGGTGCGGTCGATCGGATCGCTCATCGGTTCAGGATCTCGCGGGCGCGCAGGCAATCAGCATCCATCTGCGCGATGAAGGCCTCGAGGCTGTCGAAGGTCGCTTCCGGCCGAAGATAGCTGACCAGCCCGACCGAAAGCATCGCGCCGTAAAGATCGCCCGAGAAGTCGAACAGGAAGGTCTCGAGGTTCGGCAGCGCGCCACCGAACTGCGGCCGCACCCCCAGCGAGGCCGCGCCGTGATAGCTGCCCTTGTGCGGCCCGTCCTGCACGTCGACCAGTACGGCGTAGACGCCGAAGGCAGGCAGGTGTAGCCCGGTCAGGTCCATGTTGGCGGTCGGATAGCCCAGCGTTCGCCCGCGCTGTTCCCCGCCCACAACCGGGCCGGCAATCCGGTGCCAGTGGCCCAGCATCTCGGCGGCCAGCTCCGGTTTGCCATCCGAAAGCGCCTGCCTGATCGCGGTCGAAGAAACCTGTGCCAAGCCCTCCTGCACCAGCGGCGCGATGGTCACGTCAAAGCCCATCTCCGCGCCGAAGGCCTGCAGATCCGCCGCCGTTCCGGCCCGTTTGCGGCCGAAGCAGAAGTCCGACCCCACCACCACGTGGCTCAGCCCGAGTCCGTCGCGGATCACGGTCTCGCAGAACTCGCGCGGGGTCAGCCCGGCAAGGGCGTGGTTGAAATTCAACTCGTAAAGCTTTTCCACCCCCATCTTCTCAAGCCGCGAGGCCCGCGCCTGCGGCGACATCAGCCGGAACGGCGGCGCGTCGGGTGCAAAGAACTCACGCGGGTGGGGCTCGAAGGTGAGAATGCCCAGCGGCGCGTCGCTGCGACGGGCAAGATCGATCACCGAGACATGACCGCGGTGCACGCCATCGAAATTGCCGATGGCGACGCTGGCCCCGCGATCCTGCGGGTCGATGAACTGAAAATCGCGGATAATGCGCATGGGCGCAGGGGTAGCGGCGCGGCCACCTGCTGACAAGAGGCCGCGTCGTCTTCCGGTGCGTCCGTTGTTTCAGGTCCGGCTGGCTAGGCCTGAATCGGCCCGCGCAGGCGATAGATCGCGTCGCGCACCTTCTGCCAGTCGGTGGCTTCGTCAGTCTTGCCCGCGGCCTCGCATTCACGCATCTTCTCCGAGGCTTCGACAATCGCCTTGTCACCGTGGGCGGCAAGCAGGCGGTTGGCATAATCGCTGGCTTGAATGGCGTCCATTGGGGTCCTCCCTTCCCGATACGGAGTCACTTCAGGGAGGCCCACCATAGCACATCGGCGTCAAAATTCGACCGTCAGGCCCAGGTATAGTTGAAACTGATGGATATTCGCTCATCTGCCGAAACATTCATCGGCACCTCGTGCCGCAGCCAGCTTTCCCACAGCAGCACGTCGCCCACCTTGGGTGTTTCGTAGACGAAGGTCCGCAGCTCTTCGCGCGCCTGCTTGCGGCGCGGCGGCGCGGCCATCATCCGGGCCGAGCGCGGATCTTCCAGCTTCAGCGCACTGGCGCCCTCGGGCATCGAAACATAGGTGGTGCCTGAGATCACGCTGTGCGGGTGCAGGTGCGAGGAATGAAAGCCGCCCTCGGGCAGGATGTTGATCCAGATGTCCTCAAGCTTCAGCGCCCGATCGTCGAGGTCGAACTCCAGATCCCCGGCAAAGGCCGCGACATGCGCGTCGAGCGATTTCACCAAGTCGGCGAAGATCGGGAACCGCCAGGGCAGGTCCGACAGCGAGGCATAGGAGGTATAACCGGGATAGTCGTTGGCCTCGCACCACTCCTGCCCGGCCTCGTCATCCTCGGCGATGGTCATGCAGGAGGTTTCGAGTTCCCGCGCGTTGATGGCAGGGGACTGCTCGGACAGCGGCGCGCGATAGAGGCGGGTGACGAAGAGAGAGCGGATCTGGGGCATGACACCGGCTTTAGCGCGGAGCGGGCGAGGGGGCAATTCGTAGGATGGGTGATTTTCACCCATCGTGGCGAAAGATGGGTAGAGACCACCCATCCTACCGCACACGGCAGGCCGTCCGCGAAAACGCTTGCCAACCCCGCCCATCCCGCCTATAGGCACCCTTCATCCATGCACTCCAGCGGAATCAGGGTGACCCTCACCGGGGGCCCTCCGTTGATGTTGAGAAAGGAAACAGGCGATGAACGCCAAGGAACTGCGTGACAAGACGCCGGATCAGCTTCGTGAAGATCTGGCAAACCTGAAAAAAGAAGCCTTCAACCTGCGCTTCCAGGCCGCCACCGGCTCGATGGAAAACACCGCGCGCATGCGCACCGTCAAGCGTGACGTGGCCCGTGTGAAGACCGTGTTGAACGAAAAAGCCGCTGCGGCAGCCGCTGAGTAAGGAGCCAGACATATGCCCAAACGTATCCTCTCCGGCACCGTCACCAGCGATGCCAACGAACAGACAGTCACCGTGTCGGTTGAACGCCGCTTCAAGCACCCGGTCCTGAAGAAAACCATCCGTAAGTCCAAGAAGTACCGGGCTCACGATGAAAAGAACGCCTTCAAGGTCGGCGACACAGTCCGCATCATCGAATGCGCGCCGAAATCGAAGACGAAACGCTGGGAGGTTCTGGAGGCGTAAGCCTTCCGAGCCTTTTGGTTTGATCGAAACCCTGGGGAACAGGCAAGCAACGCCCCCCAAAGGTCAGGAGAAACCCCATGATCCAGATGCAGACCAATCTGGATGTCGCTGACAACTCCGGCGCTCGCCGGGTGCAGTGCATCAAGGTCCTGGGTGGTTCCAAGCGTAAATACGCCTCCGTCGGCGACATCATTGTCGTCTCGGTGAAGGAAGCCATCCCGCGCGGCCGCGTGAAGAAAGGTGACGTCCGCAAGGCCGTCGTCGTGCGCACCGCCAAGGAAGTCCGTCGTGAAGACGGCACCGCGATCCGCTTCGATCGCAACGCAGCCGTCATCCTGAACAACGCCGGCGAGCCCGTCGGCACCCGGATCTTCGGACCGGTCGTTCGCGAGCTGCGCGCCAAGAACTTCATGAAAATCATCTCGCTCGCTCCGGAGGTGCTGTAATGGCTGCGAAACTCCGCAAAGGCGACAAGGTCGTCGTGCTGGCCGGCAAGGACAAGGGCAAGGAAGGCACCATCGCTTCCGTCGACCCGAAATCCGGCAAGGCCATTGTCGACGGCGTCAACATCGCCATCCGTCACACCAAGCAGTCCCAGACCTCGCAGGGTGGCCGCGCCCCCAAGGCGATGCCGATCGACCTGTCGAACCTGGCCCTGCTGGACGCAAACGGCAAAGCGACCCGCGTCGGCTTCCGCATGGAAGGTGACAAGAAGGTCCGTTTCGCCAAGACCACGGGGGACGTGATCGATGCTTGATTCCGCAACCTACACCCCGCGCCTGCGCACGCTGTACCAGGACACGATCAAGGCCGCTCTGAAAGAAGAGTTCGGCTACAAGAACGACATGCAGATCCCGCGTCTGGACAAGATCGTTCTGAATATCGGTTGTGGCGCAGAGGCGGTGAAGGACTCCAAGAAGGCCAAGTCGGCCCAGGAAGACCTGACCCGCATCGCAGGCCAGATGGCCGTGACCACCAAGGCCAAGAAATCCATCGCCGGTTTCCGCGTTCGCGAAGACATGCCGCTGGGCGCCAAGGTCACGCTGCGCGGCGCGCGCATGTATGATTTCCTCGACCGGCTGATCACCGTCGCCATGCCCCGTATCCGCGACTTCCGCGGCGTCTCGGGCAAGTCGTTCGATGGCCGTGGCAACTATGCTCTGGGCATCAAGGAACACATCGTGTTCCCGGAAATCGACTTCGACAAGGTGGATGAGGCCTGGGGCCTCGACATCGTGATCGCCACCACCGCGAAAACCGACGATGAAGCCAAGGCGCTTCTGAAGGCATTCAACATGCCTTTCAATTCGTGACGCGGGCGAGAGGATAGAGACATGGCTAAGAAAGCAATGATCGAACGCGAGAAGAAGCGCGAGAAGCTGGTCAAGCAGTATGCTGCCAAGCGCGCCGAACTCAAGGAAATCGCAAACGACGAATCCAAGCCCATGGAAGAGCGCTTCAAGGCACGCCTGAAACTGGCGAAACTGCCGCGCAACTCTTCGGCAACCCGTTTGCACAACCGCTGCCAGCTGACCGGTCGTCCCCACGCGTACTACCGCAAGCTGAAAATCAGCCGTATCGCGCTGCGGGATCTGGGCTCCAAGGGCC
The DNA here is from genome assembly GCF_056858395.1 of Litorisediminivivens sp. KMU-197. Lineage (NCBI taxonomy): Bacteria > Pseudomonadati > Pseudomonadota > Alphaproteobacteria > Rhodobacterales > Paracoccaceae > Litorisediminivivens > Litorisediminivivens sp. KMU-197. The sequence continues at coordinate 270,411 of NZ_JBXEQG010000003.1, forward strand.
TGCTTCCCGGCGTCGTGAAATCCAGCTGGTAAGGGAGGGTATATAGATGAACGATCCTATCGGCGATATGCTCACCCGTATCCGCAACGCATCGCTGCGCGGCAAGTCGACGGTGTCGACCCCGGGTTCGAAACTGCGTGCCTGGGTGCTCGATGTCCTCGCGGACGAAGGCTATATCCGCGGCTACGAGAAAACCACCGATGAGCGCGGTCACCCCGCCATCGAAATCAGCCTGAAGTACTACGACGGCGCCCCCGTCATCCGCGAAGTCAAGCGGGTGTCTACGCCGGGTCGTCGCGTGTACCTGGGTGTGAACGAGATCCCCACCGTCCGTCAGGGCCTGGGCGTCAGCATCGTTTCCACCTCGAAAGGCGTCATGTCGGATGCAAACGCACGCTCTGCCAATGTTGGCGGCGAAGTGCTTTGCACCGTATTCTAAGGAGGGCTTGCAGATGTCTCGTATCGGCAAACAGCCCGTGACCCTGCCCGACGGTGTGCAGGCGAACCTTTCCGGCCAGACCATCGAGGTCAAGGGCCCGAAAGGCACGCAAAGCTTCACCGCCACCGACGACGTGACGCTGACCGTCGAAGACGGCGCGATCACCGTCGCGCCGCGCGGCAAGTCGAAGCGCGCGCGCCAGCAGTGGGGCATGAGCCGCACCGTGGTCGCCAACATGGTCCACGGTGTGTCCAACACGTTCAAGAAAGAGCTTGAAATCCAGGGCGTCGGTTACCGGGCGCAGCTTCAGGGCAAGACCCTGAAACTGAACCTCGGCCTGTCGCACGATGTGGATTTCGAGATTCCGGAAGGTATCACTGTCACCGTTCCCAAACCGACCGAGATCATTGTCGAAGGCAATGACATCCAGGAAGTCGGCCAGGTTGCGGCGAACATCCGTGATTGGCGCAAGCCCGAGCCCTACAAGGGCAAGGGCATCCGCTACAAGGGTGAGTATATCTTCCAGAAGGAAGGCAAGAAGAAGTAAGGACGCGGACAATGGCAAACAGCAAAAGACAACTGTTCCTCAAGCGCCGTCTGCGCGTCCGGAACAAGCTTCGCAAGATGAACCGCGGGCGCGTGCGCCTGTCGGTGCATCGCTCGAACAAGAACATCTCGGCCCAGTTGATCGACGACGTGCAGGGCAAGACCCTGGCAAGCGCGTCCTCGCTCGAAAAGGACCTGGGTGTCGTGGGCAAGAACAACGTCGACGCGGCGACCAAGGTGGGCACTGTTATCGCAGAGCGCGCCAAGGCGGCCGGTGTCGAGGATTGCTACTTCGACCGCGGCGGCTTCCTGTTCCACGGTGGCATCAAGGCTCTGGCCGATGCCGCGCGTGAAGGTGGCCTGAAGTTCTAAGTGACACGGGGTGTGCCCTTCGGGGCGCACCCTGCTTGCAGGCCGCAAGGCCTCGATGATCCGGGGGTGCGCCCGCGCCCACCTGGATTGGACAACCGGGCCGATGGTCCGACCAGTTAAAGGAAATGCCACATGGCAGAACGTGAAAACAGAAGCCGGGGCGGCCGTCGCGATCGTGACGAAACTCCGGAATTCGCAGACCGCCTGGTCGCGATCAACCGGGTCTCGAAGACCGTCAAGGGTGGTAAGCGCTTCGGCTTCGCAGCCCTCGTCGTCGTCGGCGACCAGAAAGGCCGCGTCGGCTTCGGCAAAGGCAAGGCGAAAGAAGTGCCTGAGGCCATCCGCAAGGCCACCGAGCAAGCCAAGCGCCAGATGATCCGCGTGCCGCTGCGCGAAGGCCGCACCCTGCACCACGACATCGAAGGCCGTCACGGCGCCGGCAAGGTCGTTATGCGCACCGCACCGCAAGGTACCGGTATCATCGCCGGTGGTCCGATGCGCGCCGTGTTCGAGATGCTGGGCGTGCAGGACGTGGTCGCGAAATCGACCGGTTCGCAGAACCCCTACAACATGATCCGTGCCACGCTGAACGCGCTTGGCCGCGAATCGAGCCCCCGCATGGTGGCTCAGCGTCGCGGCAAGAAAGTGGCCGACATCCTGCCCAAGCGTGAAGACGCGCCGCAGGAAAGCACCCAGATCGCCGAGGAGGCCTGAGCACAATGGCAAAAACCATCGTCGTCAAGCAGGTCGGTTCGCCGATCCGCCGCCCCGAGATCCAGCGCAAGACGCTGATCGGTCTCGGCCTCAACAAGATGCACAAGACCCGTGAACTGGAAGACACGCCTTCCGTCCGCGGCATGATCAACAAGATCCCGCATCTGGTGGAGATCGTCGAAGAGCGCGGCTAAGCCCCCTTCCTCGTACAGAACAGGCGCCCTCCGGAGTGATCCGGGGGGCGTTTTTTGTTGCCAATTATCCAAATCGCTTTGGCGGAACCGGCCGCCGCCGTTCGGCTCACGCCGCGTCAACGATTTATGTGAATGCGGTCAATAGGTTATGCGTCGCCCGCGTCTAAGTTCGGTGTCGGGCTTGTCAACCCGTGCTGCGTTGCAGAAATTGCATGGCGGCTTGCCGAAACTGTGGATTGTTAGCGCCAGCGGGCGACCCTAACTCTTGGGCACGGAGGAAACGAACCCATTCGGGGAATCCGCCCCGACCCATCAAAGGACGATCCACATGGCATACGCTCTGTCCAATACAAGCTCCGCTACGGGCTTTTCGGCCCGGATCCGCGAACTGGCTTCGGCCTGGCATACCGCGCGCGCAAGACGCGGTGCCTATAACCAGACCTTCGACGAGCTCAGCGCGCTCGACGATCGCGACCTGGCCGACATCGGCATCTCCCGCGCACAGATCCCGGCCGTTGCGGCCGACGCCGCGAGGAAAGCGGCCTGACCCCAAGGCACGTGTCCCTAGGGCGCGCAGCCGCACTCATCACCCCGTCGCAGGCATCACGCCAAGGGATTGCACCGGACGCATGGCGGCTTGCCGCTTTTGCCAATTGTCGCGGACCGCACCCGACCACAGATCATGCTGCGACGCAGAAACACGCACGGGGAATACGCCCCGGACATCGAAAGGACGCCTGACAATGGCATACGCACACACCACCCAGACCGCCGGCTTCAACTTGGCCGAACGTTTCAACGCCTTCGCCGCGAACTGGAAACTGAACCGCGCGCGCCGCGCCGTGTTCAACACCACCTTTAACGAACTGAACGGCCTGTCGGACCGCGAATTGGCCGACATCGGCCTCGGACGCAGCGAAATCCGTCAGGTTGCACAGGAGCACGCCGAAAAGTCGGTGTAAGCTACAACGAACATCCGGGTGCCCCGGCACCCCGCAAACGCGGGCCGTCACTTCGGTCCGCGTTTTGCGTTTCATCCACAACAGGACTCTGCCTCAACTCCCTGATCCGACGAGAAATCTCTTTATGCTGCATTGCAGAAAACGCATGGCAGGTCGACCGAACTGTGCGTTGTTAGCGCCACCATACAGGTCTAGATAAGGGTCACGGAGGAAATGAGACCTCCCGGGGAATACGCCCCGCACACCGAAAGGACTTAAACATGGCTTATGCTCTGTCCAACACGACCCCCGCCGCCCACGGTATCCTGGGCAAACTGAACGAGATCGCCGCCGCATGGCAGGAAGCCCGCGACCGCCGCGCCGTTTTCACCCGGACTTACAACGAGCTCAGCGCTCTGTCCGATCGTGACCTGGCCGACATCGGCGTCGCCCGCCGCGACATCTCGGACATCGCACGTCAGGAAGCCGCGAAAGCGCTCTGACCACGGAATTTCACAGCCGCGTCCATTGACCGCTGTTCCACGCGGGCCGCTCCCTCGGCCCGCGTTTCATATTCCAGCCCCCGGAGAGGGACATGACCACCCTGCTGCTCATCGCGCTGATCCGCGCCCGCCGTAAACACGACGGCACCTGGGCCAGTTTCCTGCGCCTGACCTTCCGGAGAGGCTAGGCCGCTCGGCAAGGCGGGGCAGGGCGCAACGCAGGTCTTGCGTGACGTTCTCTCCCCCGCTATACGCCCCCGGTGGCCTCACGGGCCGCGACTCAAATCAACCAAGAAACGCCGTGGTCTGCCTGTTTCGCTTCGGGGCAGCATCCGGCAAGGAGAAGCGACATGAAACTGCACGAACTGCGCGACAACGAAGGCGCCACCAAGAAACGCAAACGCGTTGGCCGCGGCCCCGGCTCCGGCATGGGCAAGACCGCCGGTCGCGGTATCAAAGGTCAGAAATCCCGTTCGGGTGTGGCCATCAACGGCTACGAAGGCGGCCAGATGCCGATCTATCAGCGTCTGCCCAAGCGCGGCTTCAACAAGCCGAACCGCAAACAGTACGCCGTCATCAACCTCGGCCTGATCCAGAAATTCATCGAAGCCGGCAAGCTCGACGCCGGCAAGATCGACGAAGAGACCCTCGTGGCCTCGGGTGTCATCCGCCGCAAGCTGGATGGTGTCCGCGTGCTGGCCAAGGGCGAACTGACCTCGAAAGCCACCATCTCGGTCACCGGCGCATCGAAGTCGGCCATCGAAGCGGTCGAGAAGGCCGGCGGCTCTCTGACGGTCACGGCAGCGAAAGCGGCCGAATAAGCGGCTAGAACCGGGTTGTGAGCGGCGGCATCGCCGCTTACATAGCTTTAAGTTTTCCAAACGCCGCCCGCCGGAAAACGGCCAGGGGCGGCGTTTTCATAGAGCGAGATTAACGAGCCATGGTATCAGCAGTAGAGCAGATGGCGGCCAACACCAGCTGGGCGGCGCTCGGCAAGGCCACCGACCTGCGCAACCGCATCCTCTTCACCCTCGGGCTTCTGATCGTCTACCGTCTGGGCACCTTCATCCCGGTCCCCGGCATCGACGGCGCCGCGCTGCGCGAATTCATGGAGCAGGCCGGTCAGGGTATCGGCGGCATGGTTTCGATGTTCACCGGCGGCGCGCTGGGCCGCATGGGCATCTTCGCTCTGGGCATCATGCCCTACATTTCGGCCTCGATCATCGTCCAGCTTCTGGCCTCCATGGTGCCGGCGCTGGAGCAGCTCAAGAAAGAGGGCGAACAGGGCCGCAAGAAGATCAACCAGTGGACGCGCTACGGCACCGTGGTGCTGGCCACCTTCCAGGCCTACGGGCTGGCCGTCTCGCTCGAAGCGGGCGACCTCGTGACCGATCCGGGCTGGTACTTCCGCGCCGCCACCGTGATCACGCTGGTCGGCGGCACCATGTTCCTGATGTGGCTGGGCGAGCAGATCACCGCCCGCGGCATCGGCAACGGCATCTCGCTCATCATCTTCGTCGGCATCATCGCCGAGGTTCCGGCAGCCCTGGCGCAGTTCTTCGCCTCCGGCCGCTCGGGCGCGATCTCGCCCGCCGTGATCGTGGGCGTCATGCTCATGGTGGTCGCGGTGATCATGTTCGTGGTCTTCATGGAACGATCCCTGCGCAAGATCACCATCCAGTATCCGCGTCGCCAGCAGGGCATGAAGATCTCCGAGGCGCAGCAGTCCCACCTGCCGGTCAAGGTCAACCCGGCCGGCGTGATCCCGGCGATCTTCGCCTCCTCGCTGCTTCTGCTGCCCACCACCATCGCCACCTTCTCGGGCAACCAGACCAGCCCGATCATGTCGACGATCCTCGCCTACTTCGGCCCCGGGCAGCCGCTCTACCTGCTGTTCTTCGCGCTGATGATCGTGTTCTTCGCGTATTTCTATACCTTCAACGTGTCGTTCAAACCCGATGACGTGGCCGACAACCTGAAGAACCAGAACGGCTTCGTCCCCGGCATCCGCCCCGGCAAGAAGACCGCCGAATACCTTGAATACGTGGTCAACCGCGTGCTGGTTCTGGGCTCGGCCTACCTTGCCGCGGTCTGCCTGCTTCCGGAAATCCTGCGCGGTCAGTTCGCGATTCCCTTCTACTTCGGCGGCACCTCAGTCCTGATCGTCGTGTCGGTGACCATGGACACCATCCAACAGGCGCAGTCGCATCTTCTGGCGCACCAGTACGAAGGTCTCATCCAGAAATCGCAACTGCGTGGTAAAGGTAAGGCCCGCAAGAAACGCAGCCCCGTCCGGAGGTAACCCCCAACATGAATATCATCCTTCTCGGGCCCCCGGGGGCCGGCAAAGGCACGCAAGCCCGCAAGCTGGTAGACGAGCGCGACATGATCCAGCTCTCGACCGGCGACATGCTTCGCGACGCCAAGGAAAGCGGCACCGAGATGGGCAAGCGCGTCGCCGACGTCATGGCACGTGGCGAGCTTGTGACCGACGAGATCGTGATCGGGCTGATCGAGGAAAAGCTGGAAAGCGGCCCCGACGCCGGTTTCATCTTCGACGGCTTCCCCCGGACTCTGGCGCAGGCCGACGCGCTGGACGCGCTGCTGGCCAAGCACGGCAAGAGCCTCGGCGCGGTGATCGAGATGCGGGTGGACGACGAGGCGCTGGTTGCCCGGATCACGGCGCGTTCGACCTGCGGCAACTGCGGCGAAGTCTACAACGACGATACCAAGCCCTGGCCCGCGGACGGCAAATGCGCCAACTGTGGCTCGACCGACCAGAAGCGCCGCGCCGACGATAACGAGGACGCGCTGCGCACCCGGCTGATGGCCTACTACAAGCAGACCTCGCCGCTGATCGGCTACTATTACGCCAAGGGCAAGCTGCGCCCGATCAACGGCATGGGTACGCCCGACGATGTCCGCCGCGAGATCGAGATCCAACTGGGGTGATACAGACCGTAAGCCGGGCTTCAGCCCGGCACCCCGGACGCCGGGCTGAAGCCCGGCCTACGGTCTCGCGAAACCGCCCGTGAAACCGCCGAGGCACAAACCGCTTGACAGGGGGTTGACCCTGCCGCGCAGGTCCAATAGTCAGCCCTATCTCGCGATCAGCGAGCGATTCCCGGACGGGAACCGACCACCTCGAATTCAGCCGCGGCCCGGGCGCAGATTGCCTCGGGCTAACGTTGTGAAAAAAGGTTCCGGCACTACGGAACCGCAACGAAAAGGAAAGTGACACTTGGCACGTATCGCCGGCGTTAACATCCCGACCCACAAGCGGGTCCCGATCGCCCTGACCTACATCACCGGAATTGGCCACACCTCGGCCAAGGAAATCTGCGACGCCGTGAACATCGACGTCTCGCGTCGCGTGAACGAACTGTCCGACGCGGAAGTCCTGGCCGTTCGCGAATACATCGACGCCAACCTGACCGTCGAAGGCGACCTGCGTCGTGAAACGCAGATGAACATCAAGCGCCTGATGGATCTTGGCTGCTATCGTGGCCTGCGTCACCGCCGCAACCTCCCGGTCCGCGGTCAGCGGACCCACACCAATGCGCGCACGCGCAAAGGCCCGGCGAAACCCATCGCTGGCAAGAAGAAGTAAGGGAGGCTTACGCAAATGGCACGTGATACCCGTCGTGGGGCCAAGAAGAAGGTCTCCAAGAACATCGCAACCGGCGTTGCGCATGTGAATTCGTCGTTCAACAACACCAAGATCCTGATCTCGGATGTGCAGGGCAACGCGATCGCATGGTCGTCGGCCGGCACCATGGGCTTCAAGGGCTCGCGGAAATCGACCCCCTATGCCGCTCAGATGGCTGCGGAAGACGCAGGCAAGAAGGCACAGGAGCACGGCATGAAGACGCTGGAAGTCGAAGTTCAGGGCCCCGGTTCGGGCCGTGAATCGGCGCTCCGCGCGCTGGCCGCCGTCGGCTTCAACATCACCTCGATCCGTGATGTGACCCCGATCGCGCACAACGGCTGCCGCCCGCCGAAACGCCGCCGGGTCTGATCCGAATTTATCAAGTTTGGGGCCTTGCATACTGCAGGGCCCCATTCCGTCATTTTAACCTCGGGCGCTTTTGCCTTTCGGACATGGGGCAATCGCAGGAATGGAGGGACGCATGATCCACAAGAATTGGGCCGAGCTGATCAAGCCGACACAGTTGGAGGTCCGCCCCGGCAACGACCCCACACGCCAGGCCACCGCCGTGGCCGAGCCTCTGGAACGCGGCTTCGGTCTCACCCTCGGCAACGCGCTGCGGCGCGTGCTGATGTCGTCGCTGCAGGGCGCCGCCATCACCTCCGTCCAGATCGACAACGTGCTGCACGAATTCTCGTCCGTGGCCGGTGTCCGTGAAGACGTGACGGATATCGTTCTGAACCTCAAGGGCGTCGCGCTGCGCATGGAAGTCGAAGGGCCCAAGCGCCTGTCGATCAATGCCAAGGGCCCGGGCGTCGTCACCGCCGGCGACATCTCGGACAGCGCCGGTATCGAGGTGCTGAACAAGGAACATGTCATCTGCCACCTCGACGAGGGCGCGGACGTCTACATGGAACTGACGGTCAACACCGGCAAGGGTTATGTCTCGGCTGACAAGAACAAGCCCGAGGACGCCCCCATCGGCCTGATCCCGATCGACGCGATCTATTCGCCGGTCAAGCGCGTGTCGTATGACGTGCAGCCGACCCGTGAAGGCCAGGTGCTTGACTACGACAAGCTGACGCTGAAGATCGACACCGACGGCTCGGTCACGCCCGAGGACGCCGTGGCCTACGCCGCGCGGATCCTGCAGGACCAGCTGTCGATCTTCGTCAACTTCGACGAACCCGAAAGCGCCTCGCGTCAGGACGACGACGACGGTCTCGAGTTCAACCCGCTTCTGCTCAAGAAGGTGGACGAACTGGAACTGTCGGTGCGTTCGGCGAACTGCCTGAAGAACGACAACATCGTCTATATCGGCGACCTGATCCAGAAGACCGAAGCCGAGATGCTGCGCACCCCGAACTTCGGCCGCAAGTCGCTGAACGAGATCAAGGAAGTGCTGTCCGGAATGGGCCTGCACCTCGGCATGGATGTTGAGGATTGGCCGCCCGACAACATCGAAGATCTCGCCAAGAAATTCGAGGACGCGTTCTAAGCACGTCCCCGATCGGGTGCGCGCCCTTGGTGCGCACCCCCTTTTGTACAAAACACCCCCCTGTTTTGTACAAATTGTACAAAACTCGACCGGGCATTCGCCCCAAGGAGAGCCGGTGACACGCATCGCCGGCCGGACAAAGCAAAACCGCCCGTAGAGGGCAAAGAAGGAACAGACACATGCGTCACGCAAAAGGTTATCGCCGCCTCAACCGCACCCACGAGCACCGCAAGGCACTCTGGGCAAACATGGCCGGCTCGCTCATCGAACACGAGCAGATCAAGACCACCCTGCCCAAAGCCAAAGAGCTCAAGCGGGTGATGGACAAGCTGATCACCCTCGGCAAACGCGGGGATCTTCACGCCCGTCGCCAAGCCGCGTCGCAGCTCAAGGAAGACAAGGACGTCGCCAAGCTGTTCGAGATCCTCGGCCCCCGCTACGCCGACCGTCAGGGCGGCTACACCCGTGTTCTCAAAGCAGGATTCCGCTACGGTGACATGGCACCGATGGCGATCATCGAACTGGTTGACCGCGATGTCGACGCCAAGGGCGCAGCCGACAAGGCGCGCGTGGCCGAGATGGAAGCATCCGAAGAATAAAAAGACTGACCTCGTACGAGGGACAGGAAAGGGCCAGCCATCGCGGCTGGCCCTTTTTCGTTGGGTAGGGCTGGAAGGGAATGGCGCCTTAACGCGCGTCGAGTTCCTTCTTCACCAGCTTCTCGATCTCGTTCACCGGGTGGTTCGCCAGGTTCTTGTCGATTTCGGCAACTACCTTGTCGGCAACCTCTTGGTGCAGTTCAGAGCGGATATCGCCCAGGACGGACGGCGCCGCGACCAGGATCAGCCGGTCGAATTCGCCCTTATGTGCCTGTTTATAAAGCTTTTCCGCAAGGTCCGCTGCAAAACGTTCCTTCGCCAGCTCATGCCAATCGGTGTCGTCCATCGCCGAGCGCTGCTGCACCCCTGTGTCCTGCATCCGGCCCGGTCGGTTGGCAGATTGCTCCTGGTCCGAGGGATTTTCCTGTTCGTCCTTATCGGTGACCTCGAGGTTGGGGTTCTCATGGTCCGTCAGGTTGCGGAGAAACAGGGCCTTTTCGCTGTCGGCCACCACCACGAGGGTGTCGTTTTTCATCCGTGCCATATCAGGTATCTCCGTTTTCGCGCTTGTCGCGGCCTTCCACGCGGGTAGCGCCGGGGCCGTGCTCGGCCTGCTTCAGCAGGTCACGGGTGCCGACCTTGCGCTCGAGGTTGCCATCAGCGCGTCCCTGCTGGCTGGGGGTGTCTGCGTCGTCGATGAACTTCTCGGTCTCGCGTTCGCCGTCCTGCGATCTCTTGCGGTCTGCCATGGCAACCTCCTGACTTGGGAATTATCACTGTCAGGCAAACGCGCGGATCGCCCCCGCGGTTCCGGTCTCGGCTTGATAAGAGCGCGCGCGGGGGGCATATCAGGCGCAAGCTTCCGGAGGGGTATCATGCGGTTGATTGCGGCAATTCTGACGGTCCTGATGGTGCAGCCCCTGTGGGCCGAGACACGCGTGCCGCAGAGCCGGTCCGAGATCTCGCTGAGCTTTGCGCCCCTCGTGCGCGAAGCCGCTCCGGCGGTGGTCAATATCTACGCCAGCCGTGTGGTCGAGACCCGCCGCCGCAGCCCCTTCGCCGACGATCCCTTTTTCCGCGAATTCTTTCGTGATTTCGGGACGATACGACCGCGGGTTCAGAATTCTCTGGGCTCGGGCGTGATCCTGTCGGACGACGGCATCGTGGTGTCGAACTATCACGTGGTCGGGCAGGCCACCGACATCCGCGTGGTGCTGAACGACCGCCGCGAATTCGGCGCGCGTGTGCTTTTGGCCGACGAACAAAGCGACCTTGCGATCCTGCGGCTGGAAGGCGCCAGCGACATGCCGCACCTGCCGCTTCGCGACAGCGACACCGTCGAGGTGGGCGAACTGGTGCTGGCCATCGGCAACCCCTTCGGTGTCGGACAGACCGTGTCTTCGGGGATCGTGTCGGGGCTGGCGCGGTCCGGCATGGCGACCGGCAACATGCGCGGGTATTTCATCCAGACCGACGCGCCGATCAACCCCGGCAACTCGGGCGGGGCGCTGATCGACGTTGAGGGCCGGCTGATCGGCATCAACACCTCGATCCTGACGCGATCGGGCGGCTCGAACGGCATCGGCTTCGCCATTCCCGCGTCGCTGGTTGAACAATTCGTCGATCAGGCCCGCGACGGCGAGGTGCGGTTCCGCCGTCCCTGGGCTGGCATCACCGGTCAGGCGGTGGACGCCGACATCTCGGATTCGCTTGGACTGGCAGTGCCGGGTGGCGTGGTAATCTCGGAATTGCGGCCGGGCAGCCCCTTTGCGGCGGCCGGCCTGCGGGTGGGCGACGTGGTGCTCTATGTCGATGGCCAGCCGGTCAACACGCCGGCCGAGATGGCCTTTCGCATGGCGGTGCGCGGCATCGGGGCGGCGGCGCGGGTGACCTATGTCCGCGGCGGTGACGAGCTTGAGGTCGAGGTGGCGATGATCGCCCCGCCCGACATTCCCCCGCGGGAAGAGGTCCGGCTGGGCCGCCGCGAGGTTCTGCACGGGCTGGTTCTGGCGCGGGCCAATCCAGCGTTGCGCGATGAACTGGGTCTGCCCGACGGACCGGAGGGTGTCATGGTGGTCGAACCGGGAGAGCTGGGCACGCGGCTAGGGTTGCAGCCCGGCGACATCGTGCTGTCGGTGGGGCGGGTGCGCATCGACCGGCCGTCCGATGTCGGCGCGGTGCTGCGCCGGGCTTCGGGCCGCATCGGCATCGAGGTGCTGCGCGGCAACCGGCGCATCGCCCTCAGATTCCGGGTCTGAGCGGGTGGCGGACCTTTTCGACAACGCCCCCGACGCTCTGCCCGATACCGCCCCCCGTCCGCTGGCCGACCGGCTGCGGCCCAAGGCGCTGGACGAGGTGATCGGGCAGGAACAGGTGATGGGGCCGGAAGCGCCACTGGGCGTGATGCTGTCGTCGGGCGCTTTGTCGTCGCTGGTGTTCTGGGGGCCGCCGGGGGTGGGCAAGACCACCATCGCGCGGCTGCTGGCGGACGTTACCGACCTGCATTTCGTGCAGATCAGCGCGATCTTCACCGGCGTGGCCGAGTTGCGCAAGGTGTTTGAGCAGGCCAAGCACCGGCGGGCGAACGGGCAGGGGACGCTGCTTTTCGTCGACGAGATCCACCGTTTCAACAAGGCGCAGCAGGACGGGTTCCTGCCGCATATGGAGGACGGCACGATCCTTCTGGTGGGGGCGACCACCGAGAACCCGTCGTTTGAACTGAACGCCGCTTTGCTGAGCCGGGCACAGGTGCTGGTGCTGACGCGGCTGGAGTTGAGCGACCTCGAGCGGCTGGCACAGCGCGCCGAGCGAGAGATGGACCGCGCCTTGCCGCTGGACGGCCCGGCACGCGAGGCGCTGCTCGAGATGGCCGACGGCGACGGGCGGGCGCTGCTGAACCTGATTGAGCAGATCATGGCCTGGGACGTTGCCGACCAGCTCGACCCCAAGGCGCTGTCGCAGCGGCTGATGCGGCGGGCGGCGCAGTATGACAAGTCGGGCGACGCGCATTACAACTTGATCTCGGCCTTGCACAAATCGGTGCGCGGCTCGGACCCGGACGCGGCGCTCTATTGGTATGCGCGGATGCTGGAGGGCGGCGAGGACCCCCGCTACCTTGCCCGGCGGATCACCCGCATGGCGGTCGAAGACATCGGTCTGGCCGACCCGCAGGCGCAGGCGGTCTGCCTTCAGGCATGGGAAACATTCGAGCGGCTGGGCAGCCCCGAGGGTGAGTTGGCGATCGCGCAGGCGCTGACCTATATCGCACTGGCACCGAAATCGAACGCGGTCTACGTCGCCTACAAGGCGGCGCGGAACGAGGCCAAGCGCACCGGATCGGAGCCGCCGCCCAAGCATATCCTGAACGCCCCGACCAGGCTGATGAAGGAACAGGGGTATGGCGACGGCTATGCCTATGACCACGACGCCGAGGACGGGTTTTCGGGGCAGAACTACTTTCCTGACGGGATGACGCGGCCAGTTATGTACCTGCCGGTGGAGCGCGGGTTCGAGCGGGAGTTGAAGAAGCGGGTGGATTATTTCGCTAAGTTGCGGTCGAAGCGCGAGGGGTAGCGAGCCCCTCGCCGGATGACGTAGGCCGGGCTTCAGCCCGGCGTGGCGATTGCCGGGCTGAAGCCCGGCCTACGGTGTGCGCGCCTTGACAACCCGCCGGCACCGCGCGACAGACGCGGCATGACAGCAACCCTTCTTCAAGTCGCATTCGGCGGCGCCATCGGCGCGACAGCGCGGTACCTGACCGGCATCGCGGCGGTGCGACTGATCGGGCACGGCTTTCCCTGGGGCACGCTGATCGTGAACGTCGCGGGCTCTTTCCTGATGGGGGCGCTGGTGGTGGTGCTGGCGCATTACCACGCGACGCGGTTTGCGCCGCTTTTGATGACCGGGGTGCTGGGCGGGTTCACCACCTTCTCGGCTTTTTCATTGGACACGGTGGCGCTGTTCGAGCGCGGGCAGGTGACGACGGCGGCGCTTTATGTCGTGGGCTCGGTCCTTATGGCAATCGTGGCGCTGTTTGCCGGGATGATGACAGCGCGGGGGTATTTCGCATGAGCGGCGTGCAGAAGCAGATCGTGGCCGAGGGCGACGGCGGGCAGCGGATCGACCGCTGGCTCAGGCGGATGTTCCCGCACCTGAGCCAGGGGCGGATCGAGAAGATGTGCCGCAAGGGCGACCTGCGGGTCGACGGCGCGCGGGTGAAAAGCGCGACCCGGATCGAGGCCGGGCAAGAGGTGCGCATACCGCCGATTCCCGACGAGGAACTGTCGAAGCCAGCGCCGAAGGCCACCGACATTTCGCAGGCCGACGCCAGGATGATCCGGGATGCCGTGATCTGGAAGGACGATCACATCATCGCGCTGAACAAGCCGCCGGGCCTGCCGACGCAGGGCGGCAGCAAGCAGACCAAACACGTGGACGGATTGGCCGAGGCACTGAAGTTCGGCTATGACGAAAAGCCCCGGCTGGTGCATCGGCTCGACAAGGACACCTCGGGCGTGCTGCTGCTGGCGCGGACACAGGCCATGGCGCGGGCGCTGACCGCCGCGATCCGCCACCGCGAGACGCGCAAGATCTACTGGGCCGTGGTGGCCGGCGTGCCGACGCCCTACCTTGGCGAGATCAAGTACGGGCTGGTGAAGGCCGCCGGTCACGGCCGCCACGGCGAGGGTGAGAAGATGCGCGCGGTGCACCCCCGCGAGGTCGAGGCCACGCCGGGTGCCAAGCGCGCGATCACGCAATATGCGACGCTCTACCGGGTGGCCAGCCGCGCGGCGTGGGTGGCGATGGAGCCGATCACCGGGCGAACGCACCAGTTGCGGGCGCACATGGCCGAGATCGGGCATCCGATCATCGGCGACGGCAAGTACGGCGGCTCGGGTCAAGAGAATCTGGGCGATGGCTGGGGCGCCAAGTTGGGCGGGATCATCTCGTCCAAGCTGCACCTGCACGCCCGGACGATGACCTTCGAGCACCCCGAAACCCGCAAGCAGGTCAGCATCACCGCGCCGCTGCCCGCGCATATGTCCGAGACGTTCGAGACGCTGGGATGGACCGAGGATCTGGCCGCGGACGACCCCTTCGAGGCGCTGCAATGAGGCCGTTGCGGCTGGCGATCTTCGACGTGGATGGCACGCTGGTCGACAGCCAGGCCGATATCGTCGCGGCGATGCACGCCAGTTTCGATGCGGTCGGGCGTACCGCGCCACCCCGGTCCGAAGTCCTGTCGATCGTCGGCCTCTCGCTCGATCTGGCGATAGCGAAATTGGCGCCGGACGCATCGCGAGACACGCTGGGCATCATGATGAGCGCCTACAAGGACGCCTACATCAGCCGTCAGAAACCCGGGGTCGCGGCGCCGCTGTTTCCCGGCGTTCTGGAGATGCTGGCCGAGCTTGAGAAACGCGACGGCTGGCTTCTGGGCATCGCGACCGGCAAATCCCGGCGCGGGCTGACGGCCCTGTTGCAGGCGCATGGACTCGAGCGGACCTTCATCACCGAGCAGGTGGCGGATTATCACCCGTCGAAGCCGCATCCGGCGATGCTTCACGCCGCGGTGGGCGAGGCCGGGGTCAATGCAACGGATGCGGTCATGATAGGCGACACCACCTTCGACATGGACATGGCGCGGGCCGCAGGGGTCTTCGGCATCGGCGTGAGCTGGGGGTATCACCCGCGCGAGGAACTGACGGCGGCCGGCGTGATCCTCGATGACATCGCGGAATTGCCGGCGCTACTGGACGACAGATGGGGGCACCGGGCATGAGCGAGTGGAAAGCCAAGCGGTTCTGGAAACAGGCGACGGTGCAAGAGACGGCCGGCGGTTTCGGCGTCGCTCTGGACGGTCGTCCCGTCAAGACCCCGGCAAAGGCGCCGCTGGTGATGCCGACCCGCGCCATGGCCGATGCGGTGGCCGAGGAATGGAACGCGGTGGACGAACATATTGACCCCACCAGGATGCCCTTCACCCGCACCGCAAATGCCGCCATCGACAAGGTCGCGGTACAGCAGGCCGAGGTGGCCGACATGATCGCCGATTACGGCGGCACCGACCTGCTGTGCTATCGCGCGGGTGTGCCTGAAGCGCTGCGCGACCGCCATGACGCGGGCTGGGACCCGCTGCTGGACTGGGCGGAAAGCACCTATGGCGCGCGGCTGGCGGTGACCAGCGGCGTGATGCACCTGGCTCAGGACGACGCGGCGCTGAAGCCGTTGCGCGACGTGGTCCACCAGTGCAATCCGTTCGAACTGGCCGCGCTGCACGATCTGGTGTCGCTGTCGGGGTCGCTGGTGATCGGTCTGGCGGTGACCCGGGGGCACCAAACGGACGAGGCATTGTGGCGCTTGTCGCGTATCGACGAGACCTGGCAGGAAGAGCAATGGGGCGCGGATGAAGAGGCCGCCGAGCAGGCCGCGATCAAGCGCGCGGCCTTTCTGCACGCGGCGCGTGTCTGGCGCCTGTGCCACGCGCGTTGACCTTTCGTCATGCGCCGTGTTGTCGGTTCGGCGACGGTGAATTTACCCCGCAAGGCTTGACCTTCGCGCCAAATTATTCACACACTCAGCCCTGTCAGGGGGCCTCGGCCCTCTTGGACACCGAATCCGGCCCAGGGCCGGCGAGACCGTTTGCGTAAAACGGCTGAAAACAGGAAGAGGTAATCCATGAACAAATCCGTATTTCTTGGCGCGATGACCGTCGCCGGTCTTGCTGCCGGCGCTGCCGCCGCAGCCACGCTGGACGATGTGAAGGCACGCGGCAAGCTTAACTGCGGTGTGACAACCGGTCTCGTGGGCTTTGCCGCCCCCGACGCCAACGGCAACTGGGACGGCTTCGATGTCGGCATCTGCCGTGCGATCGCAGCCGCTGTGCTGAACGATCCGACCGCTGTGGAATTCGTGCCCACGACAGGCAAGACGCGCTTCACCGCGCTGGCCTCGGGCGAGATTGACACGCTGGCCCGCAACACCACCTGGACCTTCTCGCGCGATGTCGACCTGAAGTTCGAATTCGTGGGCGTCAACTACTACGACGGTCAGGGCTTCATGGTTCCGAAGTCGCTGGGCGTGTCCTCGGCCAAGGAACTGGACGGCGCCACCGTCTGCATCCAGACCGGCACCACCACCGAGCTGAACCTGGCGGACTACTTCCGCAAGAACAACATCTCGTATGAGCCGGTTCCGATCGAAACCAACGCCGAAGCACAGCCGCTGTACCTGGAAGGCGCCTGCGACGTCTACACCACCGACGCCTCCGGCCTGGCCGCGACTCGCGCCGCGTTCGAGAATCCGGGCGACCACGTCGTTCTGCCCGAGATCATCTCGAAAGAGCCGCTGGGCCCGCTGGTCCGCCACGGCGACAACGACTGGGGCGACATCAACCGCTGGGTGCTGAACGCGCTGATCGCCGCGGAAGAGTACGGCATCACCTCGGCCAACATCGAAGAGCTGTCGCAAGGCACCGACAACCCGGAAATCAACCGTCTGCTGGGCACCGAAGGCAGCCTGGGCGAGATGCTGGGTCTGGACGCCGACTGGGCCAAGCGCGCCATCATGGCGGGCGGCAACTATGGTGAACTGTTCGAGAAGCACATCGGTGAGAACACCCCGGTGGGCCTGTCGCGCGGCCTGAACGCACAATGGACCGACGGCGGCCTGATGTACGCCCCGCCGTTCCGCTAAACACTGATACGGCAGGGGCGCGGGTCATGCCGCGCCCCTGCTGCCCTTTGCAAGACAACAAGAATATCCGCGACCGGTCACAGAGCGGGACAGCCGCCGGCCAGACGATACAGCGGAAACCCAGGGATCTGAAAATACATGTCGACTTTCTCCGACCCACCGGCGGAGTCGTTCCGGCTTTCGCAGCTTGTCAACGACACCCGATATCGATCCATCACATTCCAGTTCATTGCGCTGATCCTGCTGATCTTCGCCATGGCCTATCTTGGATGGAACCTTGTCCAGAACCTGGCCGCGGCCGGGTTGAACATTTCCTACGACTTTCTGGGCGAGCCTGCCGGCTATGACATCAACCAGACCCTGATCGACTACAACAGCCAGTCGAGTCACTGGCGCGCCGCCATGGTGGGTGTGCTGAACACGCTGCTGGTGGCTGTCCTGGGCTGCATCATGGCCACCATCGTCGGCGTCTTCGTGGGTGTGCTGCGGCTGTCGCCGAACTGGCTGATCCGCAAGCTGATGTCGGTCTATGTCGAGATCTTCCGCAACGTGCCGGTGCTGATCTGGATTCTGGTGATCATGGCGATCTTCGTGGCCGTCCTGCCGCAGCCGCGCGACTTCCGCGGCGATCCGGCCGAAGCTTCGATGCTGTGGGATGCCTTCGCCTTCACCGGCCGAGGCTTCTATCTGCCGGCACCGGTGTTCGGACCCGGCGGTTGGTTGGTGGTCGCGACCTTCATTGCCTCGATCGTGGCGATCGTGTTCTACCGTCGCTACACCACCAAAAAGCTTTATGACGAAGGCGTGCTTTTGCCCCGTGCCTGGCCCACGGCGGCGCTGTTCTTCATTCCATCGCTGCTGGTGTTCTTCGTGCTTGGCATGCCGATCACGCTGGAATACCCGGAGCTGAAGGGCTTCAACTTCCAGGGCGGCATCTACATGCGCAACTCGCTGATCGCGCTGTGGTTTGCCCTGTCGATCTATACCGCCGCCTTCATCGCCGAGAACGTCCGCGCCGGCATCCTGGCCGTTTCGAAGGGCCAGACCGAGGCTGCGGCCTCGCTTGGGCTGCGCCCCAACCGGATCATGAATCTGGTGGTACTCCCGCAGGCGCTGCGGGTCATCATTCCGCCGCTGATCTCGCAGTATCTGAACCTGACCAAGAACTCGTCGCTGGCGATTGCCGTGGGCTACATGGACCTGACCGGGACGCTGGGCGGCATCACGTTGAACCAGACCGGCCGCGCCATCGAATGCGTGTTGTTGCTGATGTTGTTCTACCTGACGATCTCGCTCGCCATTTCGGCGCTGATGAACGTCTACAACAACGCCGTTAAGCTGAAGGAGCGCTGATCATGTCCGACATGCATGCCGAAAGCGTCGCCTACGTCCGTGAAACCATGCTGCCCGAGGCAGAGCCGCCTGCATCCGAAGTTGGTGTCGTCCACTGGATGCGCGAGAACCTCTTCAAGGGGTGGGTCAACACCCTGATGACATTGCTGGCGATCTTCGTGATCTACAAGATCGTCGCGGGCGCGCTTCCATGGTTCGTCAACGGCATCTGGTCCACGGATTCGCTGGCCGAGTGCCGCGAGATCCTGCAGGGCACGACGGGGGGCTGTTTCTCGGTCCTGACCGAGCGCTGGAACCAGCTGCTGTTTGGTTTCAAATATCCGACCGATCAATACTGGAGGCTGATCCTTGCCTTCTTGCTGCTGGGTTTGGCCGCCGCGCCTGTATTGTTCAGCCATTTGCCCAAGGGTATGCTGATCTTCACCGGCCTCTACCCCTTCATCGCCTTCTGGCTGATCTGGGGCGGCAGCATCCTGGCGCCGCTGGTGGCGCTGGCAGGATTCGTGATCGGTTACATCGCCTTCAAGAAAGTCGAGCACCAAAGCTTCGCGATGGGTGCGCTGGCCTTCCTTGTCGCCGCGGTGGTGACATGGGCGCTGGGCGGGTTCCTTGTTGACGCCATGCCGGGTTTCCTGGCACTCGAGCAGGTGGCGTCGCGCGACATGGGTGGCTTCATGCTCAACATGATCCTCGGCGTGGTCTGCGTGTCGCTTTCGCTGCCCATCGGCATCCTGCTGGCGCTGGGCCGGCAGTCGGACATGCCGATCATCAAGTGGATCTGCGTCGTCTTCATCGAGTTCATCCGCGGCGTGCCGCTGATCACGCTGCTGTTCGTCGCCAACGTGGTGCTGGCCTACTTCCTGCCGCCGGGGACTAACTTCGACCTGATTATCCGCGTCATCATCATGATCACCGCGTTTTCGTCGGCCTATATTGCCGAGGTGATCCGGGGCGGTCTGGCGGCGCTGCCGCGCGGCCAGTACGAGGCGGCGGACAGCCTGGGCCTCGACTATGCTCAGGCAACGCGGCTGATCATCATGCCGCAGGCGCTGAAGATCTCGATCCCCGGCATCGTCAACGTGGCGGTGGGCCTGTTCAAGGACACCACGCTGGTGTCGGTGATCTCGATGTTCGACCTTGTCGGCATGATCCGCGGTCCGATCCTGGCCTCGACCGAGTGGAACGGCGTTTACTGGGAGCTGTGGGGCTTCGCGGTCCTGCTGTTCTTCATCGTCTGCTACTCGATCTCGCAATATTCACAATGGCTGGAGCGTCAGCTTCAGACCGATCACCGTTAAGAAAGGGGTTTGGACATGGCTCAACCTGCACAAACTCAACTGCACATCACCGACGAAGTCGCGATTCAGATCGAGAACATGAACAAGTGGTACGGCACCTTCCACGTGCTGCGCGACATCGACCTGACGGTGCACAGGGGCGAACGGATCGTGATCGCGGGGCCTTCGGGGTCCGGTAAATCGACGCTGATCCGCTGCATCAACGCGCTGGAAGAACACCAGAAGGGCAAGATTACCGTCGATGGCACGATCCTGTCGTCGGACCTCAAGAACATCGACAAGATCCGGTCCGAGGTTGGCATGGTGTTCCAGCACTTCAACCTGTTCCCGCATCTGACGATCCTTGAAAACTGCACCCTCGCGCCGATCTGGGTCCGCAAGACACCCAAGAAGGAAGCCGAGGAAATCGCGATGCATTTCCTGCGCAAGGTGAAGATTCCCGAGCAAGCCAACAAGTATCCCGGCCAACTTTCCGGCGGTCAGCAGCAGCGCGTGGCAATTGCCCGGTCGCTGTGCATGAAGCCGCGGATCATGCTGTTTGACGAACCGACTTCGGCGCTCGATCCCGAGATGATCAAAGAGGTTCTGGACACCATGGTCGAGCTGGCCGAGGAAGGCATGACCATGCTCTGCGTGACCCACGAGATGGGCTTCGCGCGGCAGGTGGCGAACCGTGTGATCTTTATGGACGCCGGCCAGATCGTCGAACAGAACGAACCGGAAGAGTTCTTCAACAACCCCCAGAACGAGCGCACCAAGCTGTTCCTGAGCCAGATCCTGGGGCACTGACGCGCCGCGGATTGCCAAGATCCCGTCCCGGGCCTGACCCGGGACCTCCTTGCGCCGCCCCTTCCCGAGACGGCGGCGCAGGCCACAGGTACCATGATCGTCGGCTGTCTCAGCCCAATTCGCGCGGTATCACGAAGTCGCGCGCCACGGTCGTTCCGAACCGTGCCTCTGCCCAACTGCCCGGAACATCAGCCACAAGCGTCGCGCAGGTGGGATAGTCGCGGAACCGGGGATGATCCGGCGGGTGCGCCACCATCCGCGCGGCGAATTCGGCGATGCCCGGATTGTGGCCGATCATCAGCAGCGTCGTGCCCTCGGCATCTTGTAGCTCCGCCAGCATCTCTTCAGCGCCGGCGTGATAGAGGTTGGCCGTGAACCGCACCGGACAGGTCAGTGCCAGCCCTTCAAATGTCGCGCGCGTGCGGGTGCTGTCGGAACTGATCGCCGCGTCCGGCAGGTGGCCCCGGTGTCGCAGCCAATCGCCCATGGCCTTTGCCGCCCGCGCCCCGCGTCGGTTCAGGGGCCGCGCATAATCGGCAAGGCCGGGGTCGCCCCAGCTTGATTTGGCATGTCGCATCAGGATCAGGCGTCGGACCATTCCGGGTGAAAGCTCCTCATGTGGAACGCCGATTGCGCTTCGGCCCGGCCCCACGATTGCGAGACCGGGCAAGCCCTCCGTACCGCGCAGCCCCGCGTCATGCAATCGCGCCCCGGTGCCGTGTCCAGATAGGCCTTGCAGCGCGGCACATCGTAGGTCTGCGCCCCGGCCAGCGCGCCGACAGGGCAGGCGGTAAGGCAGGGTTTGTCGTCGCAACTGTCGCAGGGTCTTGACGGGGCAGGGGGCAGGTCCACCGTCTGTGACAGGGCCAGCGCCCCGCGAAACGACACCATAAGACCGGCGCGGTCATGCACCAGCACACCCGCGGGCGAGTTCCAGACCCGCCCCGTGGCCTTGGCCCAGGCGATGAAGGGAGCATAGGGGCGGCCGTCCGACGGAAAAAGTGCCGCGGCGCCGATGTCCCGCGCCCAGCCGCCCAGCACACGCTTCGACCACCGGTCAAGCGGGTCGGCAAGGCCGTCACGGTATTCGGCACTTTCTTGGAAAGCCGGCCAAAAGGCGGGCTCGGCCGGACCGATCATCAGCAGCGTGGCGCAGTCCTTCGGTGCGCCGTCCTGCGGCCCCGGGTGAAACCCGCCCAGCACCCGCAGGTGCCGCGCCTCGGCGTCGGAGACTAGCGTTTCATAAACGGCAGCCACAGGCTCCACCCCAGTTGCGTCGGCCTTTCGTCCTGCCACTCCAGCCCGATGGTCATGCCGTCGTGCCCGGCCTCGGGCTGGGGCCGGTAGGTGCGGAACAGCCGGTCCCAGACAGAAAGCGCGAAGCCGTAGTTGCTGTCATGCTCGTGACGATGCACGGAGTGATGCACCCGGTGCATGTCGGGCGTCACCAGCACCCGGCGCAGCGCCGCGTCGAGCCAGAGCGGCAGGCGCAGGTTCGAATGGGTGAAGAGAGCCGTGCCATTCAGCAGCACCTCGAAGATCAGCACCGCGACGGCGGCCGGACCCAGCAGATAGACCAGCCCGATCTTCAAGAGCATCGACAACGCGATTTCGACCGGATGGAAACGGATCGCCGTTGTCACGTCGAACTCGACATCGGCATGGTGCACCCGGTGCAGCCGCCACAGCAGCGGCACCTTGTGGGTGATCAGGTGCTGAAGCCAGATCGCGAAGTCGAAGATCAGCACCGCCAGCCCGATCTCGAGCCACGCGGGCCAGTCCAGAAGGTTGAACAGCCCCCAACCCTGCGCCTCGGCGTCCACCGCCGCGCCGATGGCCAGCAGCGGCAACCCGAAGGCCAATGCACGCAAGGTCAACGTGTCGACGACGGTGATCCCCCAGTTGGTCAGCCAGCGTCGCGTGCGGGGCCGCTGACGGTCCCTGCGCGGTGTCCATGCCTCGAGCGCGGCGAAGAGGGTGAACAGCCCGAGGAAAAACCCCAGGCGAATGACGGCTTCATGCTCCATGCGGTGCAATATATGCAGCAGACCGCATGTAACCAATCACTGCTTCGGCATGTCCCGGATCAGCGATCCCGCGCCGTGTTCGGTGTAAAGCTCCAGCAGGCAGGCATTGGGGGCGCGGCCATCGAGGATCACCACCGCGCGCACCCCGCGTTCGATCGCATCCAGCGCGGTCTCGGTCTTGGGGATCATGCCGCCGGCAATCACGCCGTCGCTTGTCATCTGCCGGATTTGGGCCGCCGTCAATTCGGTCACCACCTCGCCGCTGTCATTCTTGACGCCGGCCACGTCGGTCAGCAGCAGCAGCCGGTCGGCCTTGAGCGCCCCGGCGATGGCCCCCGCCGCGGTGTCGCCGTTGATGTTGAAGGTCTCGCCCTTCCGCCCGGCGCCCAGCGGCGCGATCACCGGGATGGTATTGGACCGGAACATGTCATGCAGCACCGCGGTATTGATCTCCTTCGGCGTTCCGACAAACCCCAGATCGGCATGGGTCTGCTCGCAGACGATCAGGTTGGCATCCTTGCCCGACACGCCCACCGCCTTGCCACCCTGACCGTTGATCGCCTGCACGATGCGCTTGTTCACGAGGCCAGAGAGCACCATCTCGACCACGTCAACCGTTGCCTTGTCGGTGACCCGCTTGCCGTTCACAAAGCTCGACTCGATCCCCAGCTTGTCCAGCATGGCATTGATCATAGGGCCGCCGCCGTGCACTACCACCGGGTTCACGCCGACCTGCTGCATCAGCACCACGTCGCGGGCGAATTCCTCCATCGCCTCGTCCGAGCCCATGGCGTGACCGCCCAGCTTGATGACGACGATGGCACCGGTGTAGCGCTGCAGATAGGGCAGGGCCTGGGAAAGCGTGCGGGCGGTGGCGATCCAGTCGCGGTTCATGTCCTGTTTTCTCATGTCTGGCCCTCTGGTCACGCCGTTATCACAAGCGCCCGTGCCGGGCGCAAGCACAATGCCCCGCGCCGAAGGTCAGGCAGGTCCAGTGCTTCTTCTGGCCGAAAACATCCCGGGGGGAGCCGAAGGCGGGGGCAGCGCCCCCGATTGCGCGGCCTCAGCGGTCCAGACCGGCCTCGGCCTCGATCGCCTTGCGCGACTTGCGGGCACGCTCGGTGGCGGACTTGAGCTGGCCGCAGGCGGCCATGATGTCCTCGCCCCGGGGCGTGCGAATCGGGCTGGCATAGCCCGCCTTGTGCACGATGTCGGCAAACTTCTCGATCCGCTCCCAATCGGAGCGCTCGTAGGGCGAGCCGGGCCATTCGTTGAACGGGATCAGGTTGATCTTCGCCGGGATGCCCTGAATCAGTTTCACCAGCCGCCTCGCGTCGGCGTCACTGTCGTTGACGCCCTTGAGCATGACGTATTCGAAGGTGATCCGCTCGGAGTTCGAGATCCGGGGATAGTCGCGCAGCGCGCCGAGCAGTTCCTCGATGTTCCAGCGCTTGTTGATCGGCACCAGCGTGTTGCGCACCTCGTCGGTGGTGGCGTGGAAGCTGACCGCCAGCAGGCAGCCGATCTCTTCGGCGGTGCGCGCGATTTCTGGCACAACGCCCGATGTCGACAGCGTGATGCGGCGGCGCGACAGTTGGATGCCTTCGGGGTCCATAGCGATCTTCATCGCGTCGCGCACGTTCTCGAAGTTGTAGAGCGGCTCGCCCATTCCCATTAGCACGATGTTCGACAGAAGCCGTGTCTCGTTCTTCGGCGCACCGCGCTCGGGCCATTCGCCAAGGTCGTCGCGGGCCAGCATGACCTGGCCGATGATCTCGCCCGCGGTCAGGTTGCGCACCAGTTTCTGGGTACCGGTGTGGCAGAACGAGCAGGTCAGCGTACAGCCCACCTGGCTTGAAATGCAGAGCGTGCCGCGGTCGGCCTCGGGGATATAAACCACCTCGACCTCGTGTCCGCCGGCGATGCGGACAAGGTATTTGCGCGTGCCGTCGGCCGAGACCGACTTGGTCACAACCTCCGGCAGTTCGATCACGAAATGCTCGGCCAGTTCGGCGCGATAGGCCTTGGAGAGGTTGGTCATCACGTCGAAGTCGCGGACGCCCCATTGGTAGATCCACTGCCAGATCTGGCCGACCCGCATCCTGGCCTGTTTTTCCGGCGTGCCGATCCGGATCAGCGCGTCGCGCATGGCGTCGCGGGTCAGACCGACGAGGTTGGTCTTGCCGGACTCGGGCAGCTTGCGGGGGATGGTCAGCACATCCTGGGTGATCGGCGCGGTCATAACGGGGCTCTCATGTCGAACGAAGTGCCCCACATATAGGATTCGGGGCAGGAATCAAAGAATTTGCGCGCCCGGACCCGGACGCGCAACTTGCTGCCTGTGCGGCAGGGATGACGGATGCGACCCGCGAGGGCCGCAGCACCGGTTACCCGGCGCAGCGCTTTTCGGCGTCCTCGATCATGGCGGTGAAGCCCAACAGAGAGAACGTGTCCTTGGTGACGGTCCCGCGCGAAGAACGCGCGGTCAGCACCGCCTCGGACCCGCGCTTCATCGCGGTGATGATCTTGGCGTCATCTGCCGGGCTCGCCGCCCAGGCCCATTCCCCTTCGGTGAACAATTCGAACGACGTGCCGCTGATATCGATATTGACGGTCGATCCGCTGGCGAAAGGGTAGCCGCCGGTGAAGGTCAGCTGCGGTTTGTTCACCCCCGCCTCGGGGCGGTAGAAGGCAAACAGCAGGATGTCGCCACGCCGCACGGCCACCACGCGGCCATCCCTCGTGTTGACGGTTTCCTTCGGCCGGGTGACCGCCCAGCACTCTTTCGGATCGTCCTCGGTGAACACGCTCCAATCGGTCTGGGCCGCGACGCGATTGGTACTTTCCTGCTGTGCTGCCACGCCGGTTGCGACCGCCAGTGCAATCACTGCGGCCATACTGCGCGCAATACGAAAATTCATATGTCCAGCCTCCAAGCTGTCCTCAGCCTCAATTTCTGATCTTTGGCGGCGCCCCTTTTGGCTCATGGGTCTTGCGCGGCCATTTCCTTCTCGACCAAAGCATATTAGCGTCAAAGGTGCGACGGGCGAAAGGTCCGTTGGCAGAAAATCGCCAATAGTTGAACGGTGTTTGATGACCCAATCCCCCCTGTCCGCCGCGGTGCCTCTGGTCGAGGTCTGGCGCGGAAATATTCTCGAGTCGGCCCATGCGGGTCATGCGGTGATCTGCGATTCCAGGGGCGATATCGTGGAGGCCTGGGGCGACCCGGATTTGCCCATACTGCCACGGTCGTCGATCAAGATGGTTCAGGCGCTGCCCCTGCTGACCAGTGGCGCGGGCGCGGGGTTGTCCGAGCGGCACCTGGCGCTGGCCTGCGCAAGCCACGACGGCGGCGCGATCCATACCGACCTGGCGACCTCCTGGTTGACCGACATGGGGCTTGGCGAGGACGACCTGCGCTGCGGGCCGCAGATGCCGGTCGACCGCGCGGCGCGCACCGCGCTGGTCAAGGCCGATGCCTCGCCCTGTCAGGTGCACAACAACTGCTCGGGCAAGCACTGCGGTTTCCTGATGCTGAACCGGCATATCGGTGGCGGGCCAGAGTATATCCTGCCCGACCATCCCGTGCAGCGCGCCGTGCTCGAGGCCTTCGAAACGGTAACGCGGGAAACCAGCACCGGCTACGGCATCGACGGCTGCTCGGCGCCGAATTTCGCGGCCTCTATGCACGGGATTGCGCGGTCGATGGCGTATTTCGCATCGGCTGAGGGCCGTGACGATGCCATGAGCCGGGCCGCCGCGCGGCTGGTGGCCTCGATGTGCGCCCACCCCGATCTGGTGGCGGGCGAAGGCCGCGCCTGTACCGAACTGATGCGCGCCGTGCCGGGTGCGGTGGTCAAGACCGGGGCCGACGGTGTCTTTACCGCGATTCTGCCGAAGCAAGGGCTGGGTGTGGCGTTGAAGATCGCCGATGGTGCCACGCGGGCCAGCGAGGCCGCGATTGCTCAGATTCTGATACGGCTGGGCGCGTTGGAGCCGGAGCATCCTGCGGCCCGTCGCCGTGTCAACGTGCCGATACTCAGTCGGCGCGGGATCGAGGCCGGCGTCATCCGCGCATCGGGCGCGCTGCAATGACGATCGAGGCCGTGGTCTTCGACATCGGCAACGTGCTGATCGAGTGGAATCCTCAGCGGTTCTTCGATGTACGCCTCGGGCCGGAACGCCGGACGCGGTTCTTTGACGAAGTTCCGCTGATGGCGATGAATGACCAGGTCGACCGCGGTGTGGACTTCGCCTCTGCCGTCAACGATCTGGCCGAGGCGCACCCGGCCTGGGCCAGCGAGGTCAGGCTGTGGCGCGACAACTGGATCGAACTGTGCAGCCCGGCCATCGACCGCTCGGTCAGGCTGCTGCGCGGCCTTAGGGCCAATGGCGTGCCGGTCTATGCGCTCAGCAACTTTGGCGTTCGCACCTTCGAGATCGCCTGCCAGCACTATCCGTTCCTGACCGAGTTCGACCAGGCCTATATCTCGGGCCATATCGGGTCGATCAAGCCTGAGTCGCAGATTTACCAGCTGCTCGAGACTACGTGCGGCGTGGCGCCCGAGGCACTGCTCTTTGCCGACGATCGCGCCGACAACATCGCCGTGGCCGAGGCGCGCGGATGGCAGGTACACCTGTTTCAGGGCGCGGACGGCTGGGCCGCGCGGCTGGTGTCCGAGGGACTTCTGACCGAGGAGGAGGCCGAATGAGCTTTCCGACCATCCCCTTTGCCGAAGGTGAACGCCTGCTGGACTGGATCGCCCTGACCGAGGCGTTGAAGGCCGGGCACCGCCTGCCGCGGGCCGAGATCGGAGACACCGTTCTGCGCCGTGGCGAGGATACCCTGCTCAGCCGGGCGGCATGGATCGACGGGCTGGGCTCGCTGGTGAAGACCGCCACGATCCATCCCGGCAACGGCACTCGCGACCTGCCCAGCGTCAACGGTGCGGTCAGCCTGTTCGACGACAAGACCGGCGTGCTTGAGGCGATGGTCGACTTTCATCTGGTAACCAAGTGGAAGACCGCCGGCGATTCCCTGCTGGGTGCCCTGCGGCTGGCGCGTCGTGACGCGCGCAAGGTGCTGATTATCGGGGCCGGCACGGTGGCACGATCGCTTTACGAGGCCTATTCGGCAGGTTTCCCGGAGGCGCAGTTCGCGGTCTGGAGCCGCACCGCCTCAAAGGCGCGTGAGCTTGCAGCGGCGTGCGCAGGCATGACGGTCGCGGACGAGCTTGAGGCCGCGGTGCGCGAGGCCGACATCGTCACCAGCGCCACCATGGCCACGGCGCCGGTTTTGCGCGGTGACTGGCTGCAGCCCGGCCAGCACATCGACCTGATCGGGGCCTACCGGGCCGACATGCGCGAGGCCGATGACACGACCATGCAGCGCGCCCGCGTCTTCGTGGACAGCTTCGACACGACGGTGGGACACATCGGCGAGATCCAGATGCCGCTGGACAGCGGTGCGATTGCCCGGGCCGACCTGCTGGCGGACTTCTACGAACCGGAGAAGATGCGGCGGAAAAACGACGACGAGATCACGCTGTTCAAGAACGGCGGCGGCGCGCATCTGGATCTGATGACGGCGCGCTTCGTGCTTGACCGCTGGTCCACGCAGGGCTGACGCGTACCGGCCCGGCGACGGTTCGGCTAGGCCGTGACCGGCTGGGGCCGGTGTTCCTTCACCGGCAGGTGGACGATGGCCGAGAAGGCGCCGACGCCGACGCCGATCCACCACACCATGGTGTAATCGCCATAGACGTCATACATCCGCCCGCCCAGCCAGACGCCAAGGAAGCTGCCCAGCTGGTGACTGAAGAACACGATGCCGTAGAGGGTGCCCATGTAGCGCAGCCCGTAGAGATGCGCGATCAACCCCGAGGTCAGCGGCACCGTCGCCAGCCAGAGTGAGCCCATCGCCAGCGAAAACAGCAGCACCGTTGCCGGGGTGATCGGGAACAGCATGAAGGCAGCGGCGACGATGGTCCGCCCGGCATAGATGCCGGCCAGCAGGTATTTCTTGGAATAGCGCTTGCCCAGATACCCCGCCGTCAAGGTGCCGGCGATATTTGCCAGCCCGATAAGCGCTATGGCCCAGGCCCCAAGTGCCGAGGTCGTCGTGATGCCGATGGAATGCAGCACGCCGCCGGGCAGGATCGGCCCGCACATCTCGGTCACCAGTGCCGGGAAGTGCGCGGTGACAAAGGCCAGTTGATAGCCGCAGGAGAAGAACCCGAGGAAGATCAGCGTATACGACGGATCGCGGAACGCGCGGCTGAGGATTTGACCCATGGTCTCTTCCAGTTCGGCCCGGCTGACCGGCTGCGGCGCGCGCATCAGCGGCAGTGCCAAGAGCGCACCGAGGATCACCGCTGCGAAAACCAGAAACACCGACTGCCAATCCATCACGCTCAGCAGGTACTCCGCCACCGGCGCGCCGAACACTTGCCCGGCGCTGCCTGCCGCGGTGGCGATGGCAAGGCTCATTGACCGGTGGTCGTCCGAACTGGCGCGGCCCACCACGGCAAGGATCACCCCGAAGCCGGTGCCGGCGATGCCAAAGCCCACGAGGATTTCCAGCATCTGGTGCGCCTCGGGCGTAACCGCGAAGGACGACAGCACCAGTCCCGCGGCATACATCACCCCGCCCAGCACGATCGCCACGCGGTCGCCCATCTTCTCGGCCACCGCGCCGAACAGCGGTTGGCCGATGCCCCATGCGAGGTTCTGGATCGCGATGGCGAGCGAGAACTCGGTGCGCAGCCAGCCGAAATCCTCGGCAATGGGTATCTGGAACACGCCGAAGCTGGCCCGGATGGCGAAGCTGAGCAGCATGATGAAGCAGCCGACAATCAGGACGGGCGTGAAGAGGGGGGTCTTGGCCTGCATGGCTGGCTCCTTGGATCAGGCCGGCAATCTACTTGTTCTGAACGCTTGGTCAATTCAGCAATTGTGATGGCTGCAATTCGGGTGTGTGGCGATGGCCCTTCGCGGCCCGGGACAGGGTGGGAAATGGTGCGGGCGGTCTGGGCAAGACCAACGCCGCGGGTTAAGTGCAGGTCATGAAGACGATGCAGGACATCTATGCCGCCAAGGTGGCTGAGGGCGCGTTGGAGCCCGACGAGGCGCAGCGGGCCGTGCTGCCGGAATTCGAACGCATTCGCGCGGCGTTGACCGAGCCGGTCAAGCGCGGCTTCTTCCGCAAGGCGCCTGAGCCGCCGAAGGGGCTGTATCTCTGGGGCGGTGTCGGGCGCGGCAAGTCGATGCTGATGGACCTTCTCGTCGACACCCTGAAAGCGCAGGAGGTGGCCGTCCGCCGCGTGCATTTTCACGCTTTCATGCAGGAAATACACCGCGGCATGCACGCCGCGCGCCAGCAGGGCGCCGAGGACGCGCTGGCGCCGGTGGCCAAGGACGTGGCAAAGGACCTGCGCTGCCTGGCCTTCGACGAGATGCAGATCACCGACATCACCGACGCCATGGTGGTGGGGCGGCTGTTCGAGTTCCTGTTCGACGCCGGCGTGGTGGTGGTGACCACCTCGAACCGGGTGCCCGGGGATCTCTACAAGGACGGGCTGAACCGCCAGCTGTTCCTGCCCTTCATCAAGCTCATCGAAGGGCGGCTGGTGGTCTGGGAACTGCTCAGCCCGCGCGATTACCGGCAGGACCGGCTGTCGGGCGCACAGGTGTACTTCACGCCCGCCAACGAGGCGTCGCGCGCCGAGATCCAGCAGATCTGGGAGCATCTGACCGGCGACGAGGGGGCGCCGCTGACGCTGGTGGTCAACAAGCGCGAGGTCACGGTCCCGGCGTTCCACAACGGGGTTGCGCGGGCGCGGTTCTACGACCTCTGCGGGCGGCCGCTGGGGCCGGCGGATTATCTTGCGCTGGCCGAGGCCGCGCGGGTGCTGATCCTCGAGGACATCCCGCAGCTTGGCCGGTCGAATTTCAACGAGGCGAAGCGCTTCGTGACCCTTGTCGATGCGCTTTACGAAGCGAAGGTGAAGTTGATCGCCAGCGCCGCGGCGGAGCCCGAGATGCTTTATGTCGAGGGGTCGGGGGCGTTTGAATTCGAACGCACGGCATCGCGCCTGCGCGAGATGCAGGCCGAGGGATGGGGGCAGGGCCCGGCGCCGGAAGCCTGAGGCTTCTGGTGGTTGGCAGGATGTCGCCGCGCCTGCGCGCGCCGACGGACCGGGGGGCCAGTCCCCGGACCCCCGGGATATTTTCGGCCAGAAGAAGGGCGGGGCGCCTCAGAGCCGTGTCAGAACGGCGCCTTGACGCGGAATTTCAGACCCGCGCCGCCGTCGGGGTGACGCAGGCGCAGTTCCTCGGAATGCAGCATCAGGCGGTCGTGCGCGCGGGCGGCGCCCTTGGCGTAGAGCGGATCGCCGAGGATCACGTGGCCAAGCGCCTTGGCATGCACCCGCAGCTGGTGGCTGCGCCCGGTCTTCGGCATGAAGCGCACCCGGGTCTCGTCCGCGCCGTAGGAAACCACGCGCCAGTCGGTCTGGGCTGGACGGCCGGTGTCGTGGCAGACCTTCTGCAAGGGCCGGTTCGGCCAGTCGACGATCAGCGGCAGGTCGACGGTGCCGGTGCGCGGCTCCAGCCGGCCGTCGAGGCGCGCGACATAGGTCTTCTTGACCATGCGCTTTTCGAACTGCAGGCCGAGGTGGCGCTGGGCGTGGGCGCTGAGCGCAAAGATCATCACGCCTGATGTGTCACGGTCGAGCCGGTGCACCAAGAGTGCCTGCGGAAACACCTCCTGCAAGCGCGCGATCAGGCAATCGGCGAGCTCCGGCCCCTTGCCGGGCACCGACAGCAAGCCGGCGGGCTTGTTGACCACGATGATTTCGTGGTCCTCGTGCACCACTTCCAGCGGCGTGTCGGGGGGGTGATAGTCGCTCATGGCCTGCCCTCTCGCAAATGCGGGGCGGTCCCGCAAGGGCCGAAGCTAAGCCCCGGCACGTCGCATGCGGCGCAGCATCGAGACCGAGTAGATCACCAGCGCCGCCCAGATCAGCGGAAAGGCGATCATGCGCGAGGTGCCGAAAGGTTCGTCGAAGACGAAGACGGCGATCAGGAAGATCATCGTGGGCGCGATGTATTGCAGGATGCCGATGGTCGACAGGCGCAACAGCTTGGCGCCGTTGGCATAGAACAGCAGCGGCACGGCTGTTACCGCACCGAGACCGAAGAGCAGCGCGGTGTCGATGGCCGACGCGCCGAAGTTGGTCTGGCCGCTGGTCTGCATCCAGCCGAAGTACACCAGCGCCGGGGCCAGCAGGATCAACACTTCGAGCAGAAACCCCTGATTGGGTCCGACCGGCAGCTGCTTCTTGGCCAACGCATAGAACCCCCAGCTCAGCATCAGCCCGATGGCGGGCCAGGGAAGGCGGCCGGCGTCCATCGCCAGCACCAGCACCGCAAGCGCGGCGAGGCCCACCGCGACCATCTGCGCGCGGCTCAGGCGTTCGCCCAGAAGCACCGCGCCGAGGAAGATCGAGAACAGCGGGTTGACGTAATAGCCGAGCGCTGCGTCCAGCGCCCGGTCGTTGGCGATGGCCCAGACGTAGATGCCCCAGTTGATCGAGATCAGCGCCGCGGTGACGCAGGCCCAGACCAGCGTGCGCAAGCTGCGCAATGCCTCGCGCAGGTCGCGGGTCCGGCCCAGGACGATCAGCACTGCGCCCGCCACCGGTACAGACCAGATCACCCGGTGCGCCACTACCTCGACCGGGGGGATATGGGCGAGGAGCTTCATGTAGAGCGGCAGGAACCCCCAGATCACATAGGCGGCCATGGCGAAGACAAAGCCCTGCGGGGTGTCCTCGGCGGCCTTGGGGGTCAGGGCTTCGGCAGAGCGCATGGGGGGGATCCTTGTACCTGAGACGCGCCCCGGACCTGATCCGGGACCGCGTGAAGAATGCGGTCAGCCCAGGTCTTTCGCCAGTCTGTCGAAGGCGGCCAGCCGCCCGATAAGCGCCTGCATCTGGTCCACCGGGATCATGTTAGGCCCGTCGGAGGGCGCGTTGTCGGGGTCTTGGTGCGTTTCGATGAAGAGCGCCGCGACGCCAACCGCCACTGCCGCGCGTGCCAGCACCGGGGCGAACTCGCGCTGGCCTCCGGAAGTGGTGCCCTGACCGCCGGGCTGCTGCACGGAATGGGTGGCGTCGAAGACCACCGGGTAGCCGGTCCGCGCCATCGTCGGCAGGCCCCGAAAATCGCTGACCAGTGTGTTGTAGCCGAACGAGGTGCCACGGTCGCAGAGCAAGATGCGGGTGTTGCCGGTCGAGGCGATCTTGTCGGCGACATTGCCCATGTCCCACGGCGCGAGGAACTGGCCCTTCTTGACGTTGATCGCCGCGCCGGTTTCGCCGGCGGCCAGCAGCAGGTTGGTCTGGCGGCAGAGGAAGGCGGGGATTTGCAGCACGTCAACGGCTTCGGCCACCGGTGCGCATTGGGCGTCGGAATGCACGTCGGTCAGCACCGGGCAGCCGAATTCGTCGCGTATCTTCGACAGGATCGTCAGGCCTTCGTCCATGCCGAGGCCCCGCTTGGTGGCAATCGACGAGCGGTTGGCCTTGTCGTAGCTCGACTTGAAAATGAAGGGGGTCGCGGTCGGTGCGCAGGCCTGGGCGATCTTCTCGGCCATCATCCGCGCGTGATCGAGGCTTTCGAGCTGGCACGGCCCGGTGATCAGCGCGAAAGGCTTGTCAGCGGCGATCTCGATCTCGCCCACGGTGACGGTTTTCATGTCGGTCATTGCTCGCTCAGCACCTTTTCGATCCGCGCCACGTCGGCGGGGTTGTTGAGTTCCCAGAACACGCGGCCCTTGGCCTGCACCTCGACGCAGCGCACCGGGGTGCCGTGGACGAGGAAGCGCAGCTGTTCAAGCCCCTCCAGCAACTCCAATTGGCTGACACCCCATGACGTGTAGGCACTGAGCGCCTCGGGCCGGTAGGCGTAGACGCCGACATGATGATAGACCGGGATGTCGGTCGTGGGCACCTTGCCCGGGTCAATGTAGGGCACGATCTCCTTGGAGAAATAGAGCGCCCGGTGATCGGCGCCGAAGACGGCGGTGGTGCCGCCGACGCGGCCGTGCTGGCGATCCTCGACGAACATCGCGTAGGTGGCGGGGTCGCATTGCAGCACCGGGGTGGCCATCTGCGCGCCCGGGTCGGCCTGCATGGCGGCGATCAGGTCCTCGACGAACCACGGCGGGGTCAGCGGCGCGTCGCCCTGGAAGTTCACCACCAGATCGGCCTCGATTGCTCCGCTCGCCAGCGCCTCGGCACAGCGGGCGGTGCCGTTTTCCGCCTCGGGCGAGGTCATCAGGACCGAGGCGCCGAAAGCCTCGGCCGCGTCGCGGATGCGGTTGTCGTCGGTGACCACGTGGACTTCGGCGACGCCGGCGATGGACTGCGCGGCCTCCCACGACATCTGGATGAGGCTCTTTCGCGACCCGTCTTTCTGCGTCAGCTCCGCCAGCGGCTTCCCGGGATAGCGCTGCGACGCATAGCGGGCAGGGATCAGGATGACGGTCTTCATGCCACGCCTGCCTTCAGCACATCGTGGATGTGCAGGATGCCGACCGGGTGATCGTCTGCGTCCACCACCATCAACGCGCCGATCTTGCGCTCGTTGAGGATGGCCAGCGCCTGCGCGGCAAACACGTCCGGCGTCACCGTTACCGGGTTGCGGCTGGCCAGTTCGCCGGCGGTCTTTTTCATCAGCCCGGCCATGTTGCGGCGCAAATCGCCGTCCGAGATCACGCCGACCAGTTTGCCGCCCTCGACCACCGCGGCGATGCCGAAGCTTTTCGAGGTCATGGTGATCAACACCTCGTCCATGGTCATGTCGGCGGGCACCAGCGGCAGCATGTCGGGGCCGTGCATCAGATCCTCGACGCGGGACAGCTGCGCGCCCAGCTTGCCGCCGGGGTGGAAGACCTGGAAATCCTCGGACTGGAATCCGCGCAATTCCATCACCGCCACCGCCAGCGCATCGCCCAGGGCCAGCGTCAGCGTGGTCGAGGTGGTGGGGGCAAGGCCCATCGGGCAGGCTTCCGGCAGTTTCGGCAGGGTCAGCCTGTAATCGGCGGCCTGCATCAGCGTGCTCTCGGGGTTAGATGAGATGCCGATCATCGGGATCGAAAAGCGCCGCGTGTGCAGCAGGATGTCGCGCAATTCCGACGTCTCGCCGGAATTCGAAATGAGCAGGCAGACATCGTGCCGGGTGATCATGCCCAGATCGCCGTGGCTCGCCTCGGACGCATGCACGAAATAGGACGGGGTGCCGGTCGAGGCCAGCGTGGCCGAGATCTTGCGGCCGATGTGGCCCGACTTGCCGATGCCCGAAACGATCACGCGGCCCTCGACCCCGGCCAGCAGGCGGGCCGTGGCGTCGAAATCATCGGGCAGCGCGTCGGCCAGCGTGTCGAGCGCCTGCGCCTCGGTCCGCAGCACGCGCCTGCCGCTGTCGGTGACCGTCTGGGGGGATGCCGTGTCCATGGCGTTTGCCTCTTGTCTTTGCTCCCCGATACACCTTTGCGCCATAACGCGCCAGTGCGGGCGGCGGCCCGATCCGTTGCCAGATTGGTCAGCGCGTTCCGAAGATCGCCGGGGCGTGATCGGCCATGTAGATGCGCATCCACGGCGTGTAGGCCTCGGGGTGGGCTGCGATGTCGGCTTCCAGGTCGGTGCGGGTCATCCAGCGGACGGCCTGCACCTCGTCGGGGTTGGGGGTCACCGCAAGGTCACGGCTGGCCGCCACCGTGAAAATCTCGACCACCTCGTGCTCGGTCAGGCCGCCGCCCACGTCGGCGCGGTATTCCACCTGTTGTAGCCACTGCGGCACGGTGCCGCGGATGCCCAGCTCTTCGTCTAGCCGCCGCACCGCGCAGGCCTCCGCCGGCTCGTCCCACAGCGGATGCGTGCAGCAGGTGTTCGCCCAGAGTCCCGGCGTGTGGTACTTGCCTGCCGCGCGCTGTTGCAGCAGCACGGCGTCGCCGTCCAGAACGAAAACCGATACCGCCTTGTGCCGCAGGCCCTTCTCGTGCGCTTCCAGCTTCCCGACCGGCGTCAGAACGCCGTCGACCCAGGCGGGAACCTTCGTGTCCATGTGATCCTCGTCTTGCTGGCGGCGATGGCGTCCTGCGTTACCCGCGGTGGCCCGCCAAATCAACCCGCGCCCTGGCGCGGGCCTGTCAATTCGACCATCGGCCCCGCCCGAAGGCCTGTCAATCCGACCAATCAGCGTGGTCGGGTGGCTTGACCAGAGCGTCGCGCTGCTATGTGTTTGCCTCAGATTGTGAGGAGACACCGATCATGAAAATGCTTGTTCTGAGCTCGACTCTGGCCATGGCACTGGCCGCCCCCGCCTGGGCCGAAAGCCACGCCGCCGATCTTGACCTGACGGCGACCGGCGATGCGGAGGCCGGCGAAACAGCTTTCCGCAAGTGCCAGTCCTGCCATGTCGTGATGGATGACGACGGCGAGGTACTGGCCGGCAAGAAGGCAAAGACCGGACCGAACCTCTATGGTGTGGTGGGTCGCACCGCGGGCGTCGTCGAGGATTTCCGCTATGGCAAGGATATGGTGGCCGCAGGCGAGGCCGGGCTGGTCTTTGACGAGGCCAACTTCGTAGCTTACGTGATGGACCCGAAGGGCCACATTCAGGAAGTGCTGGACGACAGCTCGGCCCGTTCGAAAATGTCGTTCCGGGTGCGGAAGGAAGACGAGGCGCGTGACCTTTATGCCTTCCTCAAGGACGTCGGGCCGGAGATGGAAGACGCCGCCGACGAAGGCAGCTGACGGCTTTCGGGGGGCGGCCTACCGCCCCTCGCACCCCTTGATGTCGACCGCGCGATCGGCGCCCAGCACCGTGATACGCAGGCCTGAACGGTCCAGTGCGAAGGGCGCGCCTTCGACGTGGCTCATCTCGGTGGTGGCGATCAGGCGGTCGCCGCTGCGGCGGGTTTGCGCCTCGGCCACCCAGACCGCGGGGTTGGCGGTTTCGATCACCACGAATTCGGTCCCGCCCGCGGGCGGCATGTTGATCTCTGCCGTCAGCGCGAGGCCCCCGCGCGCCGGCGAGATGCGACAGGCGACCTGACCCACACCGGCTTCGCGTTCCGTCAGCGGGCGATTTGCCAATGCGGCAACGATTCGAGGATCGCGTTTGCCCTCGGCGGGCAAGGTGCCGCTGAAGGTCAGCTCTGCCGGAACACAGATGTCCTTGCAGACGCCCAGTTCCATCCTTGCATTGACGCGCACCTTGCGACCGGAGGCACCGGGGCGAATGATCAGCGGCACCACGACATCGCTGGGATAGCCGACCGAGGTCATGCCGTTTTGATCCATCGCCTTCGGCGTCGGCCACTGGATGCCGAGCGACCCGACATTGCGGCTGCCGGCCCAGTCGAACCGCGGCGGAATGCCGGCATCGCCGGGGCTGCGCCAATAGGTCTTCCACCCCGGTTGCAGGTCGATCAGCACACCCGCAACATGCGTGCCGTCGGCCTTGCGCCAGCCGGGCAGGAATTCGGCCCGCGCGATGTCGGACTGTGCGATAGCGGAAGACGCAAGGCCGATCATACAGGCGGCAAGGGTCAGAAGATGGTGTTTCATACCTTATCACATGCGTGAAGGACCCCTGAAATCCAACTCACTTTGTGGCGAGCCTTGCCCTCTGCCGTGCTTCGGCCCATCTTTGAACGAAGGATCAGAACATGAGGCAGCGCGCATGACCGAGACCGAGGCCGATACCAGCGAGTTGACCGGACAATTGCTGATCGCCATGCCGGGCATGCTTGACCCTCGGTTCGCGCATTCGGTGGTTTACCTCTGTGCCCACTCCGAGGAGGGCGCGATGGGGCTGATCATCAACAAGCCGGTGGCGGATCTGAACCTGGGAGATTTGCTGAAGCAGCTTGACCTGTCGGTGACCGACGATTTCATCCCCGGACGCATCCATTTCGGTGGTCCGGTCGAGCAGGCGCGCGGATTCGTGCTGCACACGCCGGATTACAAGTCACCGGTGGCAACGCTGCTAGTGGACGATGCGGTGTCGATGACCGCCACTATCGATGTGCTTGAAGAGATCGGCGCCGGACGTGGCCCGAAGCGCAAGCTGGTGGCGCTGGGCTATGCCGGCTGGGGGCCGGGGCAGTTGGAGGCGGAACTGGCGCAGAACGGATGGCTCACTTGTGAGGCCACCCCGGATCTGCTGTTCGGCCTGCCGGACCAGGACCGCTGGGAGGCGGCGCTGAAAGAACTTGGCGTCGATGCGCTGGCGCTTTCGTCGACCGCCGGACATGCGTGAGATGACCCCGTCACGGGCCTGATCCGGGACGCGCGCGCGCCTAGTGGCTTTGCCAGAGCCACGCGCCGTCGTCGCGCATGACGCGGGTCGCGCGCTGCTCGTGCCAGAGGTGCAGGCAATGTGCCATGGCCTCGACCAGCGCCAGCCCGTATTCGCCCTCTCCGATGGTGCGCTTGAACAGCGGCGGGAAGCATTCGGCTGCGGTGTGTGGCCGGGCCAGATGCGCCGAAAGCCGTTTCAGTGCGCCATGATGGTTGTCGATCAACTGGTGCAGGCGCAGGGGCAGCCCGGTGAAGGGCAGCTTGTGACCCCCGAGCACGAGGTGATCCTCACGCGCAAAGGTCAGGAACCTCTCGCAGCTTTCCAGCCACTCGGCCACCGGGTCGGCCTCGGGCTCGGTGGCATAAACGCCGAGGTTCGAGGATATCGATGGCAAGATCTGGTCACCCGCCAGCACAAGGTGGTCGTCGAGGCTCCAGAACGTGGCGTGATCCGGGGCATGGCCATTACCGAGCCGCACGCGCCAGCGGCGGCCGCCCATGGTGATTTCGCCGCCCTCGCGCAGCCGCGTGAAGCCCAGTGGC
Source organism: Litorisediminivivens sp. KMU-197 (assembly GCF_056858395.1). Taxonomy (NCBI): domain Bacteria; kingdom Pseudomonadati; phylum Pseudomonadota; class Alphaproteobacteria; order Rhodobacterales; family Paracoccaceae; genus Litorisediminivivens; species Litorisediminivivens sp. KMU-197. The sequence goes on from NZ_JBXEQG010000003.1 coordinate 308,942, forward strand.
AAGGGCCAGGCGGTGTCGGCGAAGTTGAAGGGGCGGTCTGTCTGGCGCTGGGCGAGGATCGCGGGATCCATCCCGCAGGAGCGCCAGAATGCCACCGTCTCGGGCGAGGGCACGTGTTGCTCGTCCAGGGTCAGCATCCGCGCCATCAGCCATGAGGTTCGGGTGGCCCAGAGGTCCGCGCCCTTCTCGGACCGGAACCAACCGGCGAGGCCGACGTGATCCGGGTGATGGTGGGTCACTACGATGCGGCCCACGGGTTTGCCCGCCAGCGGCCCGGCCAGCAGCCTTTCCCAGATCGCCCGCGTGCGTTTCGAGGAAAAGCCGCTGTCGACGATCGTCCAACTGTCGCCGTCATCCAGCGCGTAGACGTTGACGTGATCCAACGCCATCGGCAGCGGCAGCCGCATCCAGAGGATACCTTGGGCGACCTCTATCGCTTCGCCTTCAGCTGGCGGCTCGGGCCATGGATACCGTATGCCGCCGCGTTCGCCGTCCATCAGGAGGCAAGGTCTTCGGGCGTGATCGCGTAGAGCGAGGCCGCGCCGATACGGGCCTCTTCCAGCAGGCTGGCGTGACTGGGCAGCAGACGCTCGATGTAGAACCGGGCGAGCCGGCCGCGGGCGCTGTCCGCGCCTTCGGATTCCGCGGCCTTGAGGTGGTAATGCCCGCCCAGTACCCGGGCAAAGCCCATCAGGAAGGGTACGGCGCCGGCGAAGCGTTCGTTCAGGTCGGTCATGCTGGCCAGCGCGTCCACCGCTTCGCGCAGGGTCTCGGAGGCCTGCCATACCGGTTCGGCCAGATCGGGCAGGGTGCCGCGCAGCCCCTCGGCGTGGGCTTCGATTTCGTCCAGCAGGGCGTTCATGGCCTCGCCGCCGTCCATCATCTTGCGGGCTACGAGGTCCATCGCCTGGATGCCGTTTGTGCCTTCGTAGATCGCCGTCACCCGGACATCACGATAGAACTGCGCGGCGCCGGTCTCCTCGATGAAGCCCATGCCGCCATGCACCTGCACACCGGTCTCGGCCACGCGCATCCCGGTTTCGGTGCCGAAGGCCTTGGCGATCGGCGTCAGCATCGCGGCACGCGCGGTCCACGCGGGATCGCCGGTGGCATGGCCCATGTCGATGGCCTGTGCACAGGCCACGGCAATGGAGCGGGCGACAAAGGTGTCGGCGCGCATGGTGGCCAGCATCCGCCGCACATCGGCGTGGTCCACGATGGTGCCGGTGCCGCCCTCGACCGGGGTGCGGCCCTGCTTGCGGTCCATGGCATAGGCAAGCGCGGTTTGCGTAGCGGCCTCGGCCTGACCCAGACCCTGCACACCGACGCCCAGTCGGGCGTTGTTCATCATGGTGAACATCGCGCGCATGCCGTCGTTCGGTTCGCCCACCAACCAGCCGGTGGCGCCGTCGTATTCCATCACTGCGGTGGGCGACCCATGCAGGCCCATCTTGTGTTCGAGCGAGACGACACGGAGCGAGTTGGCCTTGCCGGGTTCGCCGTTCTCATCGGGGATGTACTTGGGCACAAGGAACAGCGAGATGCCCTTGGTGCCTGCCTTGGCGTCGGGCAGGCGGGCCAGCACGAGGTGGCAGACATTGGCCGCGAAGTCATTGTCACCCCAGGAGATGAAGATCTTCTGCCCCGAAACCGCATAGGTGCCGTCGCCATTGGGCTCTGCCTTCGAGCGCAGCGCGCCGACGTCTGATCCGGCCTGCGGCTCGGTCAGGTTCATGGTGCCGGTCCATTCGCCCGAAATCAGCTTGGGGATATACAGCTCTTTCAACGCGTCCGAGGCGTGGTTTTCCAGCGCCTCGATCTGGCCCTGGCTCATCAGCGGCGCTAATTGCAGCGACAGGCACGCGCTGGACATCATGTCGTTGACCGCCGTTGTCAGCATCATTGGCAGGCCCATGCCGCCGTGCGCGGGGTCCGCCGACATGCCGATCCAGCCGCCTTCGCCGATCGCCTTGTAGCCCTCGGCAAATCCGGGCGAGGTGCGCACCACGCCGTTTTCCAGCACCGCCGGGTGCAGGTCGCCGCTGCGCTGGTATTGCGCCAGTTTCTCTTCACAGAGTTTCGCTGCTTCGGACAGCACGGCCTGCGCCATGTCGGAGGTGGCTTCGGCGAACTTGTCGGTGCCGGACACGGGCGCCAACGGGACCACGTGGCGCAGGATCAGGTCGTAGTCGTTTAGGGGTGCGATATAGGCCATGGGATCCATCCAGACAAAGGCTTTGCATAAAGGTCCCCGACAGCTATACGCGGGCGCAGTTTTCCAGCAACCCAAACGCGGCGTCACGGCTCATTCATGGCTCAGGTGATTACTCAACGGCTTACTCCGGCGCAAGACGGCGTGGCACGCGCAGTGGATGTGTTGCGTGCCGGTGGCCGGGTCGCCTTTCCGACTGAGACGGTCTACGGGCTGGGCGCCGACGCGCGGGACGGCGCTGCGGTGGCGGGGATCTATGCTGCCAAGGGGCGGCCCAGCTTCAACCCCCTGATTGCCCATATGGCGGATGTGGCGATGGCGCGGCGCTACGTCGAATGGCTGGACATGGCCGACCGGCTGGCGCAGGCGTTCTGGCCGGGGCCGCTGACGCTGGTTCTGCCGCTGCGCGCGGATGCCGGAATTTCCGAGCTGACGACCGCCGGGCTGGCGACGCTGGCGGTGCGTGTGCCGGCGCATCCGCTGGCACAGGAACTGCTGCGCGCCTTCGACGGCCCGCTGGCGGCACCCTCTGCCAATCCTTCGGGGCGGATCAGCCCGACAACGGCGGCGCATGTACTGGCCGGTCTCGACGGTCGGATCGAAGCGGTGCTGGATGGCGGGGCCTGCGAGGTCGGGCTGGAATCGACCATCGTGGCGGTCATGCCCGAACCGGTGCTGCTGCGCCCCGGAGGGCTGCCTGCCGAAGCGCTCGAGGCGATGTTGGGCGGGCCGCTGGACACCGGCGGCTCGGCCGAGGCGCCCTCGGCCCCCGGGCAGCTTTTGTCACACTACGCGCCCGCAGCCGGTCTCAGGCTGAACGCCACCGAGGCGCGTACCGGCGAGGTTCTGTTGGGCTTTGGCGCGGTCGCGGGCGACATGACCCTGTCGGCCAGCGGCGACCTGCACGAGGCCGCCGCTGGCCTCTTCGGTGCGCTGCATGCGCTGGATGCGCGCGGCGCAGGGGTGATTGCGGTGGCACCGATCCCGGAACACGGTCTGGGGCGGGCGATCAATGACCGCCTGCGCCGCGCCGCCGCGCCAAGGGACTGACGTTTCAGTGTCGCCGCGTGATCATGTCATGCAGGCGGGTCACCAGCCGGCCGGCGGTCGTCTCAAACAAGGCGGGGAACACCGCGTGCACCAGCGCGGCACCTGCGGCCATGAACAGCAGGCCCGAGAAGCGCAGCGCAAACCGCATGTGTCCGAAGTAGGTTTCCCCGACCTTGGCGGGGTGTGCGGTGAAAAAGCTGGCGGGGCCTTGCGTGGCGGGCATGGGGGTCTCCTTACGGTGTCTGATTGCATCCTATCGGATGCCACGCATCGGCAGGTCCCAAATTCACTTGCATATGCTGTCAATGTTGGGACAAAATCCCGCCCATGCCCAAGCTTGACGAACTTGATCTCAGAATTCTCGCCGCCCTGCAAAGGGATGCCACGCTCAGCATGGATGCCTTGGCCGAGGCCGCGGGTCTGTCGCGCAATGCCTGCTGGCGGCGGATGCGGCAGTTGGAGGATGCGGGCGTGATCCGGGGCCGCGTTGCACTGCTGGACGCGGGCAAGATCGGCTGTCCGTTGCAGGCCTTCGTGCTGGTGCGCACCAACGCCCATGACGCCGACTGGATGACGAAGTTCAACCGCGCGATCAGCACCTTGCCGGAAATCACCGGCGCGCATCGCATGTCCGGTGATCTGGACTATATCCTTCGGGTGAGGGTTGCGGACGTCCCTGCTTATGATGCCTTCTACAAGAAGCTCATCGCCATGGTGCCGCTTTCGGACATTTCCGCCAGCTTCGTGATGGAGGACATCAAGGACACCACCGCCCTGCCGCTGAAAGTGAGGCCACATGCACGAAGATGATATTTCCACCACTGCCGAGGCCGCCGAATCGGACGCCATGCCCCGCCGGGTCGAGGTTTCGGCGCTTGAGGATGGCGCTGCGCCGGCGCACGACGGCTGCGTCACCGACAAGCCCGTCGGCCGCAAGAGCCCGGCGGAATGGGCTTATGAGCGGCTGGTGCTTTATATCCGCGACTTCGAGGCCGAACTGGACAGCGAACACGAGGCCGCGATGGGTTTCACCGGCTCGGACGCGGGCACGCTCCGGATCGAGGGAATGGGGTACTTCGACCCCGACATCCTGACCTTCTACGGCACCGATCCTGCCGGGCGGCGCACCCAGCTTGTTCAGCATGTCAGCCAGCTGAACGTGATCCTGCGGGCGCTGCGCAAACCCACCGATGACGATGCCCCGCGCCGTATCGGCTTCCGGCTGGCGCAGAGGCTCGGGGATGCGGCCCGGAACGATCCGGAAGCGACATAATTGCGCGGTCGCACGGGCGTGACACCGCCCGGGGAATCCGTTACATCGGCGGCAAACCAGTTCAGAGGACAACGACATGGCCGATCATCACGATCACAAGCACGGCGAAATGGACATCACCGTTCAGGAAGAAACCTTCAACGGCTTCGTCACCTGGTCGATGCGTGTGGTGATCGTCAGCATTCTGGTGCTGATTTTCCTCGCGATCTTCAACACCTGATCGGTCCGTACCCATGCCCAAGCTGATCGCGGCCTGTCTGGGCCTGCTGATGCTGGCTGCCTGCGGCGAGACCGTACAGCGCACCCGCTACGACGACCCGGAGGTCGTGTCCCGTGCCGCCTATCGCCATGACGGGCCGCCCGCACTGACGCTTTACACGATGATCAACACCCGCAGCGGGGCCGGGGCGCACACCAGCCTGATGATCAACGGCTCGCAGCGGGTGATCTTCGATCCGGCCGGCTCGGTGCAGCATCCGCGTATCGCCGAGCGGGCCGACGTGCTTTACGGCATCACACCCAAGGTCAAGGATTTCTATGCTCGCGCCCATGCCCGCAGCACCCACTACGTGGTGATCCAGCGGATCGAGGTGTCGCCCGAGGTCGCGGAAAAGGCGTTGCAACTGGCAATCTCGAACGGACCTGTGGCGCAGTCCTTCTGTTCCCAATCGACGGCGAAGCTTCTGCAACAACTGCCGGGCTTCGAATCGATCCGCCCGACGTTCTTTCCGGTCAGCCTGAGCGAACAGTTCGGCGCGTTGCCCGGTGTCGTGACCACCGAGCTGCGTGAGAACGACGACGAGGACCTCTCCAAGGCCATCGCCAGCTTCGACGCGCAGTAACGCGGAAGGCTTTTAGTCGGTAGGCCAGAGGCAGATGGCGTCAATCTGCCTCTGGCATCGATCTCCAAGCGCGGCTTCGCTTTCAGCTTCCACTGAACGGCTGTTCGAGGCCGGCGAATCCCGTTTAGAGCTTGACGCGTCATCCTCTGAACGGGGGCCCGCGGCCTCAGATCAGGGTCGCGATGATCGCGCGCAGCGTCTCGATCCCATCGCCCTTTTCGGACGAGGTTACCACGATCTCGGGGAAGGCCGCCGGATGCGCCGAGAGCCGCTTGCGCACCTGATCGAGCACCTTGTCACGTTCGGCCGCCTTGACCTTGTCGGCCTTGGTCAGCACGCATTGAAACGTCACCGCGCTCTTGTCGAGCAGGGTGAGGATCTCTTCGTCGACCTTCTTGACCCCGTGCCGTGCGTCGATCAGCACGAAGGCGCGGCGCAGGGATTGGCGGCCGGACAGGTATTGCTTCAGCAGCTTCTGCCACTTCTCGACCACCGGCAGCGGCGCGTTGGCATAGCCGTAGCCAGGCAGGTCGACAAGGTAGTGGCTGTCGGCCAGCGTGAAGAAGTTGATTTCCTGCGTGCGGCCCGGCGTATTCGAGGCCCGCGCGATGCCCTTTCGGCCGGTCAGCGCGTTGATCAAACTGGACTTGCCGACATTGGAGCGGCCGGCAAAGCAGATCTCGATCCGGTCGTCGGGCGGTAGGCCGGACATGGCCACCACGCCCTTCAGGAAATCCTTTTCGCCCGCAAACAGCAGGCGGCCCTTTTCGCGGGACTGCGCGTCGGGCTCTTCGGCGATGGGAAAGGGAAGGTTGGTCATGCGCGTCCGATCTTGTCGCCGATTTCAATGTGCCCGCTTTCCACCACCTCGGCCATGACGCTGAAATCCCGATGATCCCAGGTCTCGAGCGTGCCGAGGATGTCGGCGTCATGCGTACCGGTTTCGGGGTTGGCGTGGGTCATCAGGCAGCGTGTGGTGCGCTCGCGTGGGATCACGACGGCGGTGCCGACGCGGACCTCGCGGTCGATCCAGTCGAACTCTTCCCAGGGGGCGAGTCCGTCGAACCAGATGTTGCCGCGCCAGCGATGGATGGAAAGCTCACGGCCAATTTTCTGAGACACGGCCCGGTGCGAGGACATGTTGCAGAGCGTGACCGAGGGAAAGTCGCTGTCGGTCATTCCGCGGGTCTGCGCCCGCACTACCCGGTCCGATCCGGCGCGGCCGTCCGGCACCAGGGGCCGGGTCCAATCGATCAGCCTGTCGCCTTCTGTGTCGGGCTGAAGGCTGAGTGCGCCCAGCGTCGGATGCCGCAGGGTGACGGTCTCTTCTGCCTCGTCCAGCGTGGCCTCAATCGCCTGCAGACCCGGCGCTTTCGCACCCCGCGTGAAGTTGCGGCAGGGCACCCATTCCGTTCCATCCGCCTCCGAAGCCTCGTGCGCCACCGCCCAGGCCCGGTCCCACGGCAGGCTTTGCCCGGCAGTCAAAGCGATGCGAGCCACGGCCTCTCGGCCATGGCTCTTGATGGGATAGCGCAGGATATCGGTGATCCTGCCGGTCATTTCTTGGCGGCTTCCGCAGCCTTCTTCTTGTTCTTGCCGGTGATATTGCCGAACAGGTCCGGCTTGTACCCATGGCTGCGCATGATCAGGTACTGCTGGATGAAGGTGATCGTGTTGTTGGCGATCCAGTAGATCACCAGCCCGCTTGCGAAGCTGCCGAGCATGAACATGAACACCCAGGGCATCCAGGCAAAGATCATCTGCTGGGTCGGGTCGGTGGGGGCCGGGTTCAGCTTTTGTTGCAGCCACATCGACACGCCCAGAAGCAGCGGCAGGATGCCGATGAAGATCAGCGCAAGGATGGTGCCCGGCTCGGGCGCGGCCCAAGGCAGCAGCCCGTAAAGGTTGTAAAGCGACGACGGATCGGGGGCCGATAGGTCGTTGATCCAGCCGATCCAAGGGGCGTGGCGCAGCTCGAGCGTGACGAAGATCACCTTGTAGAGCGAAAAGAAGATCGGGATCTGCAGAAGAAGCGGCAGGCAACCCGAGGCCGGGTTGACCTTTTCCTTCTTGTAGAGCGCCATCATCTCCTGCTGCATCTTCTGGCGGTCGTCGCCAGCGCGTTCCTTGAGCTTTTCCATCTCGGGCTGAAGCTCGCGCATCTTGGCCATAGAGGAATAGGATTTGTAGGCCAGCGGGAAGAGCAGTGCCTTGATGATGATGGTCAATCCGATGATCGCCCAGCCCATGTTGCCGATCAGCTGGTTGAGCCAGTGCAGCACGGCAAAGATCGGTTTGGTCAGGAAGAAGAACCAGCCCCAGTCGATCGAGTCGATGAAGCGGTCGACGCCGGCGGCCTGGTATTCGCGGATGGTGTCCCATTCCTTGGCGCCGGCGAACAGTTGGGTCGTCACCGCGACCTGTGCGCCGGGCCCGACCTGGCGGGTCGGCAGCACGGTTTCGGTCTGATAGATGTCGCGACGGGCGTCATACTTTGCGGCGGATTTGAACGCCTCGCCCGGGGTCGGGATCAGCGTGGTCATCCAGTAGTGGTCGGTGAAGCCGATCCAGCCGTTTTCCGTAACCTGCGTGACCTCGGCCTGCGCACCTTCACGCGGGTCGATGTCGAAATCGGTCATGTCGTCATAGTCGATTTCGGCCAGTTCGCCGTCGGCCATGGCCACGACGCCTTCGTGCAGCACGAAGAAGTTCTTCAGGTCGGCGGGTTCGCCATGGCGGGCGAGGATACCGTAAGGGGCAAGCGAGATGGTGCTTTCGCCAGTGTTCTCGACGCTCTGGGTGACGGTGAACATGTAGTTCTCGTCCACCGCGATCTCACGCGTGAAGACCTGGCCTTGGCCATTGTCCCAGGTCAGCGTGACGGAGTTGTCTTCCGTCAGGGTGGCGCTGCCTTCGACCTGCCACAGCGTGTTGGGCCCGGGCACCAGCTCGGGGCTCAGGCCCTGGCCTGCGGCCCAGCCATAGAGCGCGTAATAGGCGCCGGCCTCGCCCACGGGCCTCAGCAGGCTGACGATCGGGGCGCCGGGATCGAGGGTTTCGCGGTAATCCTTCAGCGCCAGCGTGTCGATGCGGCCGCCGAGGGTCGAGATGCTGCCGGACAGGCGCTCGGTCTCGATCTCGACGCGCGCTGCGTCATCCGCGGTGTCGGCGGCAGCCTCTTCGGTCGCAGGCGCGGTGTCGGGCGCGGCATCCGGCGTGGCGGCAACGTCGCCCACCGGGGTCGTGACGTCCTCGGCCACCGGCGCGGTCTGGTCGGTGACCTCCGGCTCGGGCGGCGGGAAGAGCACGAACCAGATCAGGATCACGACGAAGCTGAGCGCGGTTGCGAGGATGAGGTTCTTGTTCTGATCGTCCATGAGGGACCGTCACCTGTCCTTGTGTATCAGCCGGGGTTCAACAGTTCGGCGGCCGAAAGGTCAAGGGCAGAGTGGCATATTCGCCGGGGATGCGTCCATTGGCGTCGCGGTGGTGCGGGGACGGTCCGGCGTCTTGACCATGGCCGTCACGTGACGCACAGCTCGTTGCGAAGGTCAGTCGCCGCGGCGGCGGGTCAGATCGGTCAGGGGGGCGATCTGCGGCGGACGGGCAATCCGGGTGTCATGGGTGGAGATCCAATCGGCCAGTTGGTCACCCGGCATCGGGGTCGCGATCCCGAAGCCCTGCACGTGGTCACACCCCAGTTGCGCGAGCAGCGCGTTCTCGCCGACCGTCTCGACGCCTTCGGCGAGGGTTTGCAGTTCCAGCCGCTCGGCCATGGTCAGGATCGTGGTGATCATACGCTGCTGATCCGGATCGATGTCGCAGTTCGTCACGAAGGACCGGTCGATCTTCAGCCGCGTGATGGCGAATCGTCGCAACGAGGTGATCGAGGCGTGGCCGGTTCCGAAATCGTCCAGATCGATGAGGCAGCCCATGTCCGCGAGCCCGGCGATGTTGCGCACGGTGATGTCATCGGGGGCACCGGCGACGACATGTTCCAGTATTTCCACCGCAAGCCGCGCGGGCGCAAGATCGAACCTGTCCAGCTCCCATTGAAGCCGCTCGACCAACTGCGGATTGCGCAACTCCGTGGCTGTGAAGTTGACACCGACGTGCGGAACCTCCACGCCCGAGGCATCGAGACCGCGCAGGGTGGAAAGCGCCTGGTAAAGCATCACTTCCCCGAGCCGGTCGCTCAGGCCCGCAGCTTCGAGCCCCGGCAGGAAATCCGAGGGCGGAATCAGCCCGCGGACCGGGTGCATCCAGCGCGCCAAAGCCTCCAGCCCGGATATCCGGCCCGTATCGGTCGAAATCTGTGGCTGAAACCACGCGGAAATATCGCCGTTCTCAAGCGCCTTGACCGCCTCGTCCATCATCGTGGCCCGTTGCCTGCGGCTGCGCTGGAGATCCGGCGAGTAGGCCCGGATCGCGCCCGGCCCATGGCGGCGCGCTTCGTAGAGCGCGACATGGGCTGCGTCCAGAAGCGCCGCGGCATCGGGTGCGGGTGCACGGGCGGCCAGACAGAACCCGATACTCGCCGAGACGTAGAGCGGAGCCCTGTCGATATGCATCGGGTCTTCGAAAAAGGACTGTATGCGAACGGCCATCTGCACCGCGGTCTCGACATCGAGCCGCCGCACCGGAGCCAGCAGGATTCCGATCTGCCAGTCGCCCAGCCGCACCAGAGTGTCAGCGCCGCGCATCCCTGACCCAAGGCGGCCCGCCACCACATCGATCACTCGTTCGCAGGCCGCAGGGCCGAATCGGTCGGCCAATTCCGCAGGTTCGTCTAATTCGATGAACAGGGCCGCTGTCGTCCGCCCTTCGGCACGGCAGGTATCGAGTACGGCCTGAACGCGTTCCTCGAAACCGTCCTTTAGCTCAAGTCCGCTGACGGGGTCCCGATCTGGCAGGGACACGCGGCCCGAGGCCAGGGTCAGCACCGCCAGCCAAGTCAAAGGCCCCCCGACTGCCACGATAGCCAGCGGCGTTTCACCCCCGAGCCAATAGGCCCCCAGTGCGGCCATCGCGAACAGGACGGGCAACGCGCGACCGGCCCGCTTGCTGCGCAGTAACGGGCGCATTGCCGCGGCGCTGATGGCAGAGGTGACCGGCATTGACGCTCCTGTCCGCGATAAAACGTTGCGGACAGAATTAGCGGAGGCCCTTCACTCAGACGTTAATCAACCAAGAGAACATTGCCGGAACTTTCCTAAAATTTTTCCTATTTCAGTCCCAGTCCTGCGAAATCGAAAAGTCCAGCGTCCAGCAGGTGCGACGGACGGGCGTTCATCAGCGCCCGGAACATCACCTGCCGTCGGCCGGGGCTGTTCTTTTCCCATCCATCCAAGATCGCCTTAACCTGCTGGCGTTGCAGCCCGTCCTGCGACCCACAGAGATCGCAGGGGATGATGGGATACCCCATTGCAGCGCTGAACTTGTCGCAATCGGCCTCGGCCACGAAGGCGAGGGGGCGGTAGAGAAACAAGTCCCCTTCTTCGTTGACCAGCTTCGGCGGCATGGTGGCCAGGCGACCGCCGTGGAAGAGGTTCATGAAGAAGGTCTCGAGGATATCGTCGCGGTGGTGTCCGAGCACAACGGCCGAACAACCCTCTTCGCGGGCGATGCGATAGAGGTTGCCTCGTCTCAGCCGCGAACACAGCGCGCAGAAGGTGCGGCCCTCGGGGACCTTGTCCATGACGATAGAATAGGTGTCCTGGTACTCGATCCGGTGCGGCACGCCCATCCGTTCAAGGAACTCGGGCAGGACGGTGGCAGGAAATCCCGGCTGGCCCTGATCGAGGTTGCAGGCCAACAGGTCCACCGGCAGCAGACCGCGCCATTGCAGCTCATGCAGGACGGCAAGCAGGGTGTAGCTGTCCTTGCCTCCGGACAGGCAGACCAGCCATTTCGGCTTGTCACTGCCGCGCTCGACCATGCCGAACTGCTCGATCGCCTCGCGGGTCTGGCGCACGATGCGCTTGCGGAGCTTCTTGAACTCGGTGGTTGCGGGGGCGCCTGCGAACAGGGCGTGGATGTCTTCGGGTGTGTCCAACATGGCGCGGGTTTAGGGCCGTCGGCGCAGCGAGGCAAGTGTCTCGCGCAGGGCCGATCCGCTGACGAAGCCGGCGGACTCAGTCCGGAACGTTGTCTATACCGCCGGCGCCCCACGGGTGGCAGCGCAGGATGCGGCGCAGGGTCAGCCAGCTGCCTTTCAGCCCGCCGTGCCGCTCCAGCGCCTCCATGGCATAGGCCGAACAGGTCGGGTGGTAGCGGCAGTTGTGACCGACCCAGGGCGAAAAGATCAGCCGGTAGGCGCGCACGGGAAGCGAGACGGCAAAGGCCAGCGGGGTCATTTGCGGCCCCCATGCACCTTGCTCAGCGCAAAGCGCAGGTCGTTCTGGAGGTCGGAGAAATCGCGGGCCGCAGTCGTCCCCGCACGGCCGACCAGCACGTAGTCCCAGCCGGGTCGTCCGGCCTTGGGCAGGATCAGGCGTGCGATTTCGCGCAGGCGGCGCTTGGCGCGGTTGCGGGCGACGGCATTGCCGACTTTCTTCGAGCAGGTGAAGCCGACGCCGATGGCATCATCATCGTCGCGGCGTTCACGGGCCTGCAACAGGAAGCCGTCGGTCGCCTGACGGCGCGCGCGGGCGGCGGCCAGAAACGACGGCCGCCGGGTCAGCACCCGCAGCGTCACCTTGGTGTCCGGACACGAAGAAACCGCCGGGGCAGGTGATCCCGGCGTGGCAGTGCTGCCAGTCTCGGGGGCCTCCGGCGGTGTCATCTTTTCGCAGTCGGGTGAGGGCTTACGCGCTCAGCGACTTGCGGCCACGTGCACGACGGGCGTTCAGGATCTTGCGACCGGCCTTGGTGGCCATGCGCGCACGGAAGCCATGGCGCCGCTTGCGCACGAGGTTCGAGGGTTGGTAGGTGCGTTTCATCGCTCCGTCTCCGATACTGGGCCGCGCACGCAGTCAAGCTCACGCGGATTCGCGCGCGGCGGCAATTTGAAGCCCGTGCTATAGGAGGGGTTTCGCGCCAAGTCAAACCCCGATCCCGGGCAAAGCCGCGATGCTGCAACATTTTTTGTCGCAGGGGCCTGCGAATGTTTCAATCGAGACATTGGAGGGGGATTTCACCGTGAATTCCGTCACCTTGCATCAAGCGGGCGTGATGCCTCTGTGCCAACGCGGTGAAAACCATCATCTTGTTTCGAAATCCAGCCCTTCGCATCAGGAACCCAGCCAGCATGACCGACGCTTCATCCTCCGAGCGCAAACCGGGCCTTGTCCGGCACCTGCCGCTGATCGCGATTCTGATCGCGGCGGTGGTGGGGTATTTCACCCTGCGCGATTACCTGTCGTTCGACACCCTGCGCGAACACCGCGAGCTGTTGCTGGGCTGGCGCGATTCGCATTACCTGCTGCTGGCGCTGGGCTTTGTGGGGATTTACGTGGTTATCGTGGCGTTCTCGCTGCCCGGCGCGGCGGTGGCCTCGGTCACCGGGGGGTTCCTGTTCGGGCTGGTCGCGGGCACAGCGTTCAACGTGACGGCGGCCACCGTGGGCGCAATGGCGATCTTTCTCGCGGCGCGCTGGGGGCTGGGGCAGACGCTGACTGCCAGGCTCGAGGCCTCGGAGGGCGCGGTGGCCCGCGTCAAGGAGGGCCTGCGCGACAACGAGATCAGCGTGCTTCTGCTGATCCGGCTGGTGCCGGCGGTGCCGTTCTTCGTCGCCAACCTGCTGCCGGCGCTTGTTGGCGTGAAGTTTCGCAACTTCGTCTGGACCACCGCGACAGGCATCATCCCCGGTGCCATTGTCTTTACCTCCATCGGGGTCGGGCTAGGTGCCGTGTTTGACCGGGGCGAGGATCCGGACCTGAGCCTGCTCTGGGAGCCGCATATCCTGTTGCCTCTTCTCGGACTGTCGGCGCTGGCCGCACTGCCCATCGTGATCAAGGCCGTGCGCGGCAAGAAAGGCGTCTGACATGCAGGAGATCAAGACCGACCTGCTGGTTATCGGCGCGGGCTCCGGCGGGTTGTCCGTTGCGGCCGGCGCGGTGCAGATGGGCGCCGACGTGGTGCTGCTGGAAGGTCACAAGATGGGCGGCGACTGCCTGAACTACGGCTGCGTGCCGTCGAAGGCGCTGATCGCCAGCAGCAAGGCGGCCCACGCACAGGCGCACTCCGGCGTGTACGGGGTGCAGAGCGTAGAGCCGCAGGTCGACTACACCGCCGCGATGGCACACGTCCAGGAGGTTATCGCACAGATTGCGCCGGTCGATTCGGAGGAGCGATTCGAGGGCCTTGGCGTTCGGGTGATCCGCGAATACGGGGCCTTTCTTTCAGATTCCGTCGTGCAGGCGGGCGCGTACCGTATCACGGCGCGGCGGATCGTGATTGCCACCGGGTCTTCACCGCTGGTGCCGCCGATCCCCGGCCTCGACGCCGTGCCCTACCTGACCAATGAGACCCTCTTCGATCTGCGTGAAAAGCCCGAGCATCTTCTGATCATCGGCGGTGGGCCCATCGGCATGGAACTGGCGCAGGCGCACCGCCGGCTGGGCTGCGCGGTGACCGTGATCGAGGGCGAAAAGGCGCTAGGCAAGGACGACCTCGAGACCGCCGCCATCGTGCTGAAACAGCTCCGTGCGGAAGGCATCGAGATCGCCGAGGACGCCATGGCCGCCGAGGTGCGCGGCGCGGCCGGTGCGATAGAGGTAGAGGCCAAGGACGGGCGCGTCTTCAAGGGCTCGCATCTGCTGGTGGCGGTGGGGCGCAAACCCAACATCGACCTGCTCGACCTCGACAAGGCTGGGATCGAGACCACCAAGGCGGGCATCAAGGTCGACGACAGCCTGAAGACTTCCAGCCCCAAGGTCTACGCCATCGGCGACGTTGCGGGCGGGCTGCAGTTCACCCATGTGGCGGGGTATCACGCCAGCACCCTGATCCGATCGGCGCTGTTCGGGCTGCCTGCCAAGACCTCAACGGCGCACATTCCGTGGGCCACCTACACCGCGCCCGAGCTGGCGCAGGTCGGGATGACAGAGCGCCAGGCGCGCGAGGAACACGGCGCGCGGCTTGAAGTCGTTCGTTTCGAGTTCCATCACAACGACCGCCTGATCGCCGAGCGCAGGACCGAGGGCCTCATCAAGGTGATGGCGGTCGGGGGGCGCCCGGTGGGCGTTTCGATCGCCGGACATCAGGCAGGCGAACTGGCAAACCTCTGGTCGCTGGTCATTGCCAACAAGCTGAAGATGAAGCACGTCGCGGCGATGGTTTCCCCCTATCCCACGGTGGGCGAGATCAACAAACGGGTTGCCGGGGCCTATTTCTCACCCAGATTGTTTGATAATCAGTTGGTTAAGCGCGTCGTGCGCTTGGTGCAGCGCTGGGTGCCATAGAAGGGGCGGGTATGCTCAATTCGCTCTCGGGGCGATTTCTTATCCTGACAACCGTCTTCGTGATGCTGGCGGAAGTGCTGGTCTTTGTCCCCTCGGTAGCGCGGTTCCGGCAGGACTATCTGCTGGGGCATCTGGAACGGGCGCAGATCGCATCGCTGTCGTTGCTGGCAGCCGATATGATCGACCGCGACCTCGAAGAGGAGTTGCTGCGCAATGCCGGGGTCTACAACGTGGTTTTGCGCCGTGACGAGGCGCGGCAACTTGTGCTCTCGTCCCCGATGCCGCGCGCCATCGACGCGACCTATGACCTGCGTGACCCGTCACCGATCGCGCTGATCATGGACGCCCTGAAGCGGCTGATCGATCCCGAACCGCGGATCATACGGGTGATCGGCAACCCGTTGCGCGACGCCGGGCTCCTGATCGAAGTGTCCATGGAGACCGCGCCTCTGCGCGCGGCGATGATCGACTACGGGCTGCGCATTCTGTTCCTGTCAGCGGTGATTTCGGTGGCAACCGCTTTCCTGCTGTTCCTTGCCGTCCGGGTATTCCTCGTCAAGCCGATCAAGCGGGTGGTCGGGCAGATGGCGACCTATGCGGCCGCGCCGGAAGACGGCCGCCGCATCATCCAGCCCTCTGCCGGCGTGCGCGAACTGCGCGAGGCCGAGGAAGCCTTGCAATCGCTGGAGACCGAGCTCACCCACGCGCTGAAGCAGAAGGAGCGGTTGGCGCAGTTGGGCGGCGCGGTCGCCCGCGTGAGCCACGATCTGCGGAACATCCTGACATCGGCACAGCTGTTCACCGACCGGATCGAAATGTCCGAAGATCCGGGCGTCAAGCGGCTGGCACCTAAGCTGGTCAACTCGATCACACGCGCCGTGAACCTTTGCGAATCCACGCTTGCCTTCGGACGCGCCGAAGAGCCCTCACCAGTGCTGACGCGCTTCGCCTTGGCGGAACTGGTGTCGGACGTTGTGGAGAGCGAGCGCCTCGCGACCGGCGACTATGATGTCAGCTTCTCGGAGGATGTGCCCGCCTCGCTTCAAATCCGCGCCGATGCCGAACAACTCTACCGCGTCATCGCCAACCTCGTGCGCAACGCACGGCAGGCGATCACCGCGACCGGCAAGCCGGGTGAAATCAACGTGTCGGCACAAGACGCCGAGGACGCCTGGCGCATCCGGATCTCGGACACCGGGCCGGGCTTGCCGCCCAAGGCCCGGGAATACCTGTTCAAGGCGTTTCAGGGCGGTGCGCGTAAGGGCGGCAGCGGCCTGGGGCTGGCAATTTCGGCCGAGTTGATTCGCGGCCACGGCGGTGCGCTGGAGCTGGTTTCGACTGGTCCCGAGGGCACGGTCTTCGAAATCTGCCTGCCGCGCGGAGGGTGGTGAAATTCCCTGAATTTCGCCCTTGCAAACCTTCAGGGTGTCCCTTAAACCCCGGCTCCAACGGACCGATAGCTCAGCTGGATAGAGTACCTGACTACGAATCAGGGGGTCGGGGGTTCGAATCCTCCTCGGTCCGCCACTTTCCCGAAATTGGCGGTATGACACGAACGGCGCTGGCCGTGGGCACTTTATGCCACCACTCCAAGCGTCCGACGAAAAAACGGCAGCCCGTGAGAGCTGCCGTCAAATCTGGATTCGGCAATCGGACCGGGAACCGAAGTTACGAGCTCTTCCCGGATTTGGATCGCGGCATCGCCGGCGGAGACGAAGGCTGACGCTTGCGGCGAAGGCGCGTGGTCTTGGCCGGCTTGGTGTCTTCGGCCTTGGGAGCCGGCTTGGGTGCACTGCCTGTCGCGGACGCCGGGTTCACGGACGAACCTGCTGCTGGCTGTGCCTCTGACTTCGCAGGCTCGGGTTTTGTCTCTGCCTTGGGGGCAGTGGTCTTGGAAGCTTCGGCCTTTGTGTCGGCCTGCGTCGCATCGGCTTTTGTTTCGGCCTGCGACGCATTGGTTTTTGAGCCGGTTTTCGGCGCATCAACCTTGGTGGCTTCGGACTTGGTGTCCGCCGTGGGCGCGGCGGGTTTGATCTCTGCCTTCGCCGCCACCGGCTTGTTTTCAGGCTTCGGTGCAGGTTTCGGGGCCTCTGCCTTGGCGGGCTGGGGTGTCGCGTCCGCTTTAGCCGCAACCGGCTTGGCCTCGGCCTTGGCCGATGCCCGTGTCGCGGTTGCCTTGGGTGCCTTGGTCTTCGCTTCGGTCTTTGCCGGAGCTTTCGCGACCTTGGGTTCGGCCGCCTTGGGGGCCGCCGGTGCCTTCACGGGTTCGACCAGCTTTGCGGCAGGTTTGGCCGCTGCTTTCTTCGCTGCGGGCGCTTTTGCAGCAGGCTTGGTTGGCGCGGCCGGGGTGTTGCCGGCAGGGGCCGAAACGATCGGCGCCACGGGCGAGAGTTTTGCTGCTGTCTGAAAGGCCGACGTCATGATCACTTCGGCCAGCCGCAGATTGCGTTCGAGGGTCTTGTTGGCCAGCCGCATGCAGGCGGCCGACATCTCAAGTTGTTTCACGAGCAGATTCATCAAGTGCTTTCCCGTTGTCATGCAGAGTTTTGAAGAGCAGGCCCGGGCCCGCAGGTCCCCGGGTTTCCAGCCGTGCGCGGTTCGATTCCACGGTCCGCGTCAGCGGCGAGATCCAGGCCTGTGTCACCTGGTCGGCGCGCTTGCCGGCCATGAGTGCCATTCCCGCCGCCCAGTTGGCTTCGAGAAAGGCCGCAGGTTTTTCCTGGAACATGCGCTGGTTTTCATCGGTCTCAACCGACCATCCACCCAGCATGCCGAGGCTGCGATAGGCGACGACGCTGTTGGCCTGCGCGGTCAACTCACCGACGGCGAGACAGGTCTTCCAGGTGTCCAGAGCCTGTTGCACAGAGGCACGCATATGGGTCGCATCCTTCGAAGGCGCGGGCCAGCGCAGATACCGTTTGCCTGTCCGGGACAAGGCGCGGTAGCCGCGATCAGCGGTTCGTTTCCCGCGACCTATAGCACATTTAGCTGCACTTGCATTGCAGAAATGCTGCGTTGCGGCGTGGCAATGCGCCGCTGTTGCCGATCAGCATGAACCGGTGAAACAGTTTGAAATCTCAAGGGGTAAGCTGGTCGCTACCGGGCGATCAGAGCTTCCAGAATGGCCTTGGCGCTTTCGGTTGACCAGTCGGCCTCACCCTGCAGGCGAGCGATCTCCTGTCCGTCACGGCCGAGAATCACCGTGGTCGGCAGGCCGATGACACCCATGCCTCGGGCGATCTTCTGTTTCGGATCGCGGTGCAGCGGCAGGTTGTCGACTCCGATCTGATCGAAAAAACGGGTCATGCCGGGGCCGGGGTTGCGCCCAGTGGCCAGCGTCAGGACCTCGAAGTCCTCGCCACCCAGATCGGTCTGCAGATCGGCAAGCATTGGCATCTCCTTGCGGCAGGGCGCACACCAGGTGGCCCAGAAGTTCACCAACACGACCTTGCCAAGGTAGTCATCCAGACTGAGTGGGTTGCCGTCGAAGTCGGTGAACTCCCGCGCTTCAACCGTGACCGGCTCAGCGTGCAGCATCAGCTTTTGCATGTCGCCTTCACGCAGGGCCTCAAGCTCGGCAAGACCGGCAGCATTTGCGCTTGCGCCCAAGCCCATATAGAGAGCGGCGGCAACAGCGATTGCCTTCAGACCGGGACCGGTGAGCTTCATGTCAGATAAATCCTCGAACAAGATGTGGGGCGGCCGCTTTGCCGCCGGACCCGATGCGATCATGGAGGCGATAAATGCCTCGATCGGGTTCGACAAGCGCATGGCGGCGCAGGATATTGCAGGCTCGCGCGCCCATGCCGCGATGCTGGCGGCACAGGGCATCATCGACGGTAAAGATGCCGAGGCGATGCGGGAAGGCCTTCTCACGATCTTGTCAGAGATCGAGCGCGGCGAGTTCGCCTTTTCGACGGCGCTGGAAGACATCCACATGAACGTCGAGGCGCGGCTGAAAGAAGTGATCGGAGAGCCTGCCGGGCGGCTTCACACCGGACGGTCCCGCAACGACCAGGTGGCGACGGACTTCAAGCTGTGGGTTCGCGACCAGTTGGATGCAGTGGACGCAGGCCTGACGGCGCTGATGAAGGCGCTGGTGGCGCAGGCCGAGGCCGGCGCGGATTGGGTGATGCCGGGCTTCACCCATTTGCAGGTGGCGCAGCCGGTGACATGGGGCCACCACATGATGGCCTACGTCGAGATGTTCGCCCGCGACCGTGGCCGCATTCGCGACGCCCGCGCACGGATGAACGAATGCCCGCTGGGCGCGGCCGCGCTGGCCGGCACCTCGTTCCCGATCGACCGTGATGCGACGGCAGACGCGCTGGGCTTCGACCGGCCGGCGGCCAACTCGCTCGATGCGGTCTCGGACCGGGACTTCGCGCTTGAATTCCTGTCGGCGGCCTCGATCTGCGCCATGCACCTCAGCCGGCTGTCGGAAGAGCTGGTGATCTGGTCCTCGGCGCAGTTCCGTTTCGTAACGCTCAGCGATCGGTTCTCGACCGGATCGTCGATCATGCCGCAGAAGAAAAACCCCGACGCCGCCGAGCTCATCCGCGCCAAGATCGGCCGCATCTTCGGCGCCAACGTCGCCTTGATGACGGTGATGAAGGGGCTGCCCTTGGCCTATTCCAAAGACATGCAGGAGGACAAGGAACAGGTCTTCGACGCCGCCGACAACCTGATGCTGGCACTGGCCGCGATGGAGGGTATGGTGCGCGACATGCAGGCCAACCGGCCGCAACTCGAGGCCGCGGCGGCCACCGGATTTTCCACCGCGACGGACCTTGCCGACTGGCTGGTGCGGGTGCTGGGGATGCCGTTCCGCGACGCGCACCATGTCACCGGGTCGTTGGTGGCGATGGCCGAGGGCAAGGGCTGCGACCTGCCGGACCTGACGCTGTCGGACATGCAGTCGGTGCACGGCGCGATCACCGAAGAGGTCTTCGAGGTTCTGGGCGTGCACAATTCGGTGGCCTCGCGTATATCTTATGGCGGCACCGCGCCCGAGCGGGTGCGCGAACAGGTGGCACGCTGGAAGGAGGCGCTGGCATGAGGGTTCTGGCAGTGATGGCGGTGGCCGCCTTGGCCGGCTGCGGTGTCGACGGCGCGCCCGAGCGGCCCGAGAAGGGCGAGCCTGCGGGGCCGTTCAACGTCTCTGTCACCGGCACGGCCGAGGTCGGCATTGTCGGCGGGTCGAACTGAGCCGATGCGGGACGTCTCGCCACTTCGTTGGGCCTATCTGGCGCTGGCGCTCTGGGGGGCCGTGCATCCGATGGCCTGGTTCTTGGTCTGGTTCGCCGAGAATGGGGTCAGCCTGTCGGGCCTGATCGAGGCCTGGCACGTGAACGCCGCGACATCCGGGCTGGTCTGGGACCTGACGATCGCGGCGCTGGCGCTGAGCCTGTGGGTGATCGCCGAGGTCGCGGTCCGGCGCAACTGGATGGCTTTGCTGGCAATCCCGGTGACATTTGGGATCGGGCTGGCTTGCGGATTGCCGCTCTATCTGTTTCTGAGGACGGCGCCGGTGCGCTAGTGCGGGATTTTCGGGGCTCTGCCCCGGACCCCGGAGTTTGACCGGCAAGATGAAGGGCTGGGCCGCGCAAGGAGGCGAGGTTGGATCATTTTCTATACCGTGACGGGGCGCTCTTCGCCGAGGACGTGCCCGTGGCCGAGATCGCGGCGGAGGTGGGCACGCCGTTCTATCTCTATTCCACGGCCACCTTGCTGCGGCACTTCCGGCTGTTCGATGAGGCGCTGGACGCGATGCCGCATCTGGTGTGCTATGCGATGAAGGCGGCGTCCAACCAGGCGATCCTGAAAACACTGGCCGACGCCGGCGCCGGGATGGACGTTGTCTCGGGCGGGGAATACGCCCGTGCAAGGGCGGCGGGTGTGCCGGGCGAACGGATCGTGTTTTCGGGCGTCGGCAAGACGGCGGAAGAGATCGCGGCGGCGCTGAAAGGCGGGATCCGGCAGTTCAACGTCGAGAGCGAGCCGGAGCTGGCGACAATCTCGGAGGTTGCCTCTGGACTGGGCGTTTCGGCGCCGGTGACCATCCGGGTCAACCCGGACGTGGACGCAAAGACCCACGCCAAGATCGCCACCGGCAAGTCGGAGAACAAGTTCGGCATCCCGATCAGCCGCGCGCGGGAGGTCTATGCCCATGCGGCCTCACTTCCCGGGATCGAGGTGATCGGCATCGACGTGCACATCGGCAGCCAGTTGACTGACCTTGAGCCATTCCGGATGGCCTATCGGAAGGTGGCCGAGTTGACCGAGGTGTTGCGCAGCGACGGACACGACATTCGGCGGTTGGACCTCGGCGGCGGTCTGGGTATCCCTTACACCCGTTCGAACGAGGCACCGCCGCTGCCTGTGGAATACGGGCAGCTCATCAAGGATGTTCTTGGTCATCTCGATTGCGAGGTCGAGATCGAGCCGGGGCGGCTGATCGCGGGCAATGCCGGGGTGCTGGTGAGCCGGGTGATCTACGTCAAGCAGGGCGAGGACCGGCAGTTCCTGATCCTCGACGGGGCGATGAACGATCTGATCCGGCCCGCGATGTACGATGCCTGGCACGATATCGTGCCGGTGGTGGAGGCGGAACCGGGGCTG
Source organism: Litorisediminivivens sp. KMU-197 (assembly GCF_056858395.1). Classification (NCBI taxonomy): domain Bacteria; kingdom Pseudomonadati; phylum Pseudomonadota; class Alphaproteobacteria; order Rhodobacterales; family Paracoccaceae; genus Litorisediminivivens; species Litorisediminivivens sp. KMU-197. The sequence continues at coordinate 330,344 of NZ_JBXEQG010000003.1, forward strand.
GAGCAGGTGCGCTATGACATCGTCGGCCCGGTGTGCGAGTCGGGCGACACCTTCGCCAAGGGCCGGCTGATGCCGCCTTTGCAGGCGGGTGACCTCGTGGCCTTTCGTTCGGCCGGGGCCTATGGCGCTGTTATGGCCAGCGAATACAACACCCGCCCGCTGATCCCCGAGGTCATGGTGAAGGACGATAAATTTGCCGTCATCCGCGCCCGACCGACCTTTGACGAAATCATAAATCGAGATACCATCCCCGAGTGGCTGTAGGCGCGGACCCCGTGCCGCGGCCCTTGTGAGATGGAGCGGTACAATCCCCCAGACCAGCTATCGTGAAAGCCTGAGCCGGATACGCGGCGCACTGACCCTGACCTGGGCCGGCCTCTGGGCCGAGCGCGTGACGCGGGCGTTCTGGCCCTTGTGGTCGGTGGTGCTGGGCGGGCTCGCGCTTTTGATGCTGGGCGCGCAGGACATGCTGCCGGTCGAGGCGGTCTGGGTGCTGATCGTGCTGTTCACACTCGGCGCGCTGGTGGCGCTGGGCTTGGGCATTCGCTGGTTCCGACCGCCGCACCGGCAGGAGGCGCTGGACCGGCTGGACGGCACGCTGAAGGGCCGGCCCCTGCAAACCCTGCGCGACAGCCAGGTGATTGGCGCCAGAGACGCGGCCTCGGTCGCAGTCTGGCAGGCGCACCAGGCGCGCATGGCCGAGCGGGCGGCACAGGCCAAGGCCGTAGCGCCGGACCTGCGCGTCTCGCGCCGCGATCCTTTCGCGCTGCGCTATGTGGCGGTTCTGGCGCTGGCCGTGGCATTGCTGTTCGGCTCGTTCTGGAAGGTGTCGTCCGTCGCGACCATGACACCCGGCGGGGCTGCTTTGGCCAGCGGTCCGACGTGGGAGGGCTGGATCGAGCCGCCCGCGTACACAGCCCTGCCATCGCTTTATCTGGCCGATCAGACCGCGCCGACCCTGGAGGTCGCCGAGGGTAGCCGGATCACCCTGCGCCTCTATGGCGCGGTCGGGGATCTGACTGTATCCGAGACCGTGTCCGGCCGCACCGAAGAGGTCCCGAGCGCCGCCGAGGCTTCGCAGAGCTTCGAGGTTGCGCGCCCCGGCACGCTGTCCATTGAAGGCCCCGGCGGACGCCAATGGGAGATCACGTTGGCCGAGGATGCCCTGCCCAGCGTGCGTGTCACCGATGAGATCACCACCGCTGCGCGTGGCGAGATGTCTCTGCCTTTCGAGGCCAAGGATGACTACGGCATCCGCGACGGCGTGGCGCGGATCACGCTTGACATGGCGGCGCTGGATCGACGCTACGGGCTGGCACGCGCGCCCGAGCCGCGTGCGCCGCTGGAGGTGCCATTGCCTCTGCCGATCTCGGGCTCGCGTGCGGATTTCACCGAGACGCTGATCGAGGACTTCTCGCAGCACCCTTGGGCGAACCTGCCGGTGACCATCGAACTGCAGGTGACCGACGACAGCGATCAGCAAAGCCCGCCGGACGTTCTGAACGTGCCGCTGCCCGGACGACGGTTCTTCGATCCGCTTGCCGCCGCGATCATCGACCAGCGGCGCGCCTTGCTGTGGACACGCGACAACGCCGCCGACGTTACCATGATCCTGAGGGCGGTGACCTACAAGCCTGACGACTTGTTCAAGTCCGTGGTGCCCTTTCTGCGGATGCGGACCATCCAGCGCCGTCTGGAGACATTCGCCGAGGCGGGCATGACCGAGGTGCAGCGCGACGAATTGGCCGCCGCGATGTGGGAGCTTGCGGTTCTGCTCGAGGACGGTGACCTCTCGGACGCGCTGGAACGGCTGCAACGCGCGCAGGAGCGGCTGGCCGAGGCGATGAAGAACGGCGCATCGGAGCAGGAGATTGCCGAGCTGATGCAGGAGCTGCGCGAGGCCACGCAGGATTACATCCGTCAACTGGCGCAACAGCAGCGCGAGAACGGCGAAGACAATCCCGAAATGGCGCAGAACCCCGAGAACATGATGGAGATGTCGCAGGACGACCTCCAGCGCATGATGGACCGCATTCAGGAGCTCATGGAACAGGGCCGCATGGCCGAGGCCGAGCAGGCGCTGGCAGAGTTGCAGCAACTGCTCGAGAACATGCAGGTCACGCAAGGTCAGCAGGGTCAGGGTCAGCAATCGCCGGGTCAGCAGGCGATGGACGGTTTGGCCGAGACGTTGCGTGACCAGCAGGGATTGTCGGACGAAGCGTTCCGCGACCTTCAGGAACAATTCAACCCCGGTGCCAACCAGGGCCAGAGCCAGCAGAACCAGGGCCGTGACGGCCAGCAGGGGCAGGGCCAGCAGCACCAGCAGGGCGAAGGGCAAGGCCAAGGCGAGCAGCAGGGTCAGCAGGGCGGCGGCGATCAGCAGGCCGAACAGGGTCGGCAGGGGCTCGCGGACCGGCAAGAGGCCTTGCGGCAGGAACTCGAACGTCAGCGTGGTTCGATGCCGGGACAGGGCACCGAAGCCGGCCGCCGGGCACAAGACGCCCTGCGCGATGCCGAGCGGGCGATGGACGGTGCCGAGGACGCGTTGCGTGGCAACGATCTGCCCGAGGCCATCGACCGACAGGCCGAAGCGATGGATGCACTTCGCGAAGGCATGCGAAACCTCGGAGAGGCCATGGCCGAGCAGCAGCGGCAGGAGGGTGGTCAGGGCGACAGCGCCGGTGCTCGCGATAGCCAGCGGCGTGATCCATTGGGCCGCGATCAGGGCAACACCGGCACCATCTCGAGCGATGAGAACCTGTTGCAGGGCGAAGACGTCTATCGTCGTGCGCGTGAACTGCTGGACGAGATCCGCCGTCGCTCCGGTGATGGCGAACGGCCCGAGGTCGAGCGCAACTACCTTGAACGTCTGCTTGACAGGTTCTGACAAAGGGGCCATCTGCGCCGCCTTCGGGCCCGGATGTCCGGCTTATTCCACAGGCCTTGCCGCTTCCGAGGACATCCCGTCCAGCCACTTCAGCAATTCCAGCACGCGGGCGTCCAGCCAGCCGCGAAGACCGTCGGCCCAGCGCACATAGGCGTCGAGCGCGGCAGCGGTGTCGGGCAGCGCCTCTCCGATCTGATCGGCATAGACGTAGACCGCCACCGCGATTGCCACCAGCAGCAGGACAAGGCCGAACCCGCGTCGAAAGCCCGAACGGGCTTCCCTGTCTGGGCTTGCGGCGATCTCTTCACTGGCTTCGCTGCGGCGTGGCTGATCCGAGGAGCGCAGGGTCGAGTTGATCTCTTCGATGTCGGGCAGCAATTCGCGCCTTGACCCGCTGGCAGCCGCAGCGGCGGCGGCAACGTCAGGCGCGTCGGGATCCTTGCCGCGCAGTCGCGCCATGCGCTCGCGGCTTTGTTGCACGCGCAGGTCGGCCTCGTTGCTCATGTCGTCCAGCCCGAGATCCGGCTGGCTTTCGACAGCGCCTCGATCGGCCTCGCGCTGGCGGGCCTCGCGCTGGGCCTCTTCGCGCAACACGCTGGTCACTTCTGGATCAAGCTGTCGTGGACGCGGGGCCGGGGCGGGCTCGGGGGTTGGCGGTTGCTCGGGGACCGGCTTGGCCTCGGGCGCGGATTCGGGTTCGGGCGCAGCGGGGTCGGGCACCGGCGCATCCTGCGCTTTGGCGACCTCCGGGTCCGGCGAAGGCGAGAGCTGCGGCTCAGGCGTTGCAGAGGCCTTTGCCGCGTCGAGCTCCTGTTCGGCCTCGGCGTCGGCGTGCTGCTGGAACCACGTATTGCCGCAGTTGGAGCATTGCACGTCCCGCCCGCCTTCGGGGATCACGTCGTCCGGAACCTCGTATTGCGCCCCGCAATTCGGGCAATTCAACCGCATGTTTTCCCACCTGTCGCTCGGTTCGGCCTCAGGTGTGCATCATAAGTGGGTCTACCGGCAAGGAAAAGCGCAAGCCGCCCTGCGGCGCGGATTGCAACCGCGCTATGGCTGATGCATTACAGGCCAGCCAATCTTGGCGGCAGAACCAGACCGGGGCAGGGCAGAGCGTGATCGAGCTTGACGAAGTGGCCTACAGCTATGGGGGCGGCGAATTGCTGTCTGGCATATCGCTGCGGCTCGCCCCCGGATCGTTTCATTTTCTGACCGGGCCGTCGGGCGCGGGCAAGACCACCTTTCTCAAGCTGTGCTATGGCGCACTGGTGCCAACCGGCGGACAGGTGAGGCTTTTCGACAAGGACGTGCGCGAGCTTGACCGCGACGGTATCGCCATGGCGCGTCGCCGTATCGGGGTGGTGCATCAGGACTGCCAGTTCCTGGATCACCTGCCGGTCGCCGAGAACATCTCGCTGCCTCTGGCTGTGTCGGGACAGGACAAGCTCGAGGCGCAGTCCAATCTCAAGGAGCTCATGGGTTGGGTCGGCCTGTCGGACCGTGCCGGGGCCCTGCCGCCGCAACTGTCGGGCGGTGAGCGTCAGAGGGCCGCCTTGGCCCGGGCGCTGATCCTGTCACCGGACGTGGTGCTGGCGGACGAGCCCACTGGCAACGTCGATTGGGAGATGTCGCAACGGCTTCTGCAATTGCTGATCGAGCTCAACAAGATGGGCAAGACCATCATGATCGCCACCCATGACCTCAGCCTGATCCGCGCGGCCAAGGCGCATGTGCAGGCCCGCGTGTTGCGCATTTCGCAAAAGCGCTTGCAACTGGCGGGGGCGGACCTGTGAGATTGCCGCAGATCCCCGGCCTCGGCAGCCTGGTCTCGGTCGATGCGGGCGCGGACCGGGTGGTGCCGCCCACGGGCTTCACCGCGCGGCTGACGGTGTTCACCGCCGGCGCGATGGCCTTCCTCGCGGTCTTCGCGATGGCGCTGTCACTGGCCTCGGGGCGGTTGGCGACCAACTGGGCCGATGCGCTGGCGGGCAGTGCCACTCTGCGCATCTCGGCCCCGGCCGGGCAGATGGCGGCACAGGTCGAACGGGCACTGGCGATCCTGTCACAGACCCGTGGGGTCGCCGAGGCGCGTGCGCTGGACCCGGACGAACAGCGTGCCCTGCTTGAGCCGTGGTTCGGCCCCGACCTTCCGGTCGAGAGCCTGCCAGTGCCGCAACTGATCGAGATCCGCGAGGAAGGCGCCGGTTACGACCCGGACGGGCTGCGCCTGCGCCTTCAGGCCGAACTGCCCGGCGCGGTGCTGGACGACCATACCCGCTGGCGGCGTCCGCTGGTGCAGGCGGCGGGGCGGCTCAAGCTGCTGGGCTGGGTGGCGATCGCCTTGATCTTCGGCGCCATGGGGGCAATGATCACGTTGGCGGCCAACGCCGCGCTGGCGGCCAATGCCCAGGTGATCCGGGTTCTACGACTGGTGGGCGCGACCGACAGCTACATCGCCGGTGCCTTCGTCCGGCGCTTCACGCTGCGCGCGGCGCTTGGGGCCGGGGGCGGTGTACTGGCGGGGCTGATCGCGGTGCTGTTGCTGCCCGGCGCCGGGGCGGAGGCCGGTATCCTCACCGGCCTGCGGTTCGAGGGCGGGCACTGGCTCTGGCCGCTGCTGGTTCCTCCGCTGGCCGCGCTGGTGGCCTTTGCCGCGACACGATGGGCGGCCCTGCGGGTTCTGGAAGGTCTGAGTTGATGCAATACGCGCGGTCGGTGGTCTTCAATTTCCAGATGTACGTCATGATGGCCGTCATGGGCATCCTGTTCTTCCCGCTGGCTCTGGTCAGCCGCAAGGGCGCCATCTGGACCTGCAAGACCTGGTGCCGGTGGGTGATGTGGACGGCCGGCTGGATGGTAGGGTTGAAATGCGAGGTGCGCGGCAAGGTGCCCGAGGGCGAGGTCATGATCGCCGCCAAGCACCAGTCGTTCCTCGACATCATCATGATCTACCAGGCCATTCCCGCCGGCAAGTTCATCATGAAGCGCGAACTGCTCTGGACGCCGTTTGTCGGACAATACGCCAAGCGCGTCGGCTGTGTGCCGGTGGCCCGTGGCAAACGCGGTGCGGCCATCAAGAAAATGGTGGCGGATGTCGCGCGCGGTCAGGAAATTCCCGGCCAGCTGGTGATTTACCCGCAGGGCACCCGCGTGGCGCCATCGAAATACCTGCCTTACAAGGTGGGCAGTCACGTCCTGTATTCCGAACTGGGTCAGCCCTGCGTACCGGCAGCGACCAATGTGGGCGTGTTCTGGCCGCGCAAGGGCGTGCTGCGCAAGCCGGGCCTCGCGGTGGTGGAGTTTCTCGAGCCGATCGCGCCGGGCCGCGACCGTGCGGCCTTTCTGGCAGAGCTGGAAGAGAAGGTCGAACGCCGCTCGCAGGAATTGATGCTGGAAGCGGGGTTCGACGATTTTCCTGCGGAGACCAGGCACCTTACCCTGGCATAGGGCGAGTTCGCCACTTGCCGGTGCAAGGTCCGCAGGTGCGACTTGCGTAATCTCTCGATTCTACGGGGTGGCGGTGGCGGGGATGGTCCCGCCACCGGCGTTACCTACATGTGAATGGCGCCGTCGCCGCAGGCCAGGGCCGCCTCGCGCACGGCTTCCGAGAAGGTTGGGTGCGCGTGGCAGGTAAGTGCCACGTCTTCGGCCGAAGCGCCGAACTCCATCGCCACGCAGATTTCGTGGATCAGGTCGCCGGCACCCGGGCCGATGATGTGGCAACCGAGCACGCGGTCGGTCTCTTTGTCGGCGATCAGCTTGACGAACCCTTCGCCGGCGAAGACTGCCTTGGCGCGGGCATTGCCCATGAAGGAGAACTTGCCGACCTTGTAGGCGCGGCCCGCATCCTTGAGTTGCTGCTCGGTCTGGCCCACCGCGGCGACCTCGGGGTGGGTGTAGATCACGCTGGGAATGACGCCATAGTTGACGTGGCCGTGCTTGCCGGCGATGACCTCGGCCGCCGCCATGCCCTCGTCTTCGGCCTTGTGCGCCAGCATAGGTCCCTCGATCGCATCGCCGATCGCATAGATGCCCTCGACACTGGTCTTCCACGTGCCGTCGACCTTGACCTGGCCGCCCTTGGTTGTCTCGATGCCCAACTTGTCGAGCCCCAGCCCGTCGGTATAGGGCCGCCGCCCGGTTGCGCAGAGCACCACGTCGGCCTCGGCCGTCTGTTCGCTGTCGTCCTTGCGGCTGCGGTAGGTGACCGTGGCCTTGCCCTTGCCGGCCTCGACGCGCGAGACTGCGGCATTGAGGGTGAAGCTGAGCCCCTGCTTCTCGAGCAGCCGCTTAAATTGCTTCTGCACCTCGCGGTCCATGCCGGGGGTGATGTGGTCGAGAAACTCGATCACCTGCACCTCAGCGCCAAGCCGCGCATAGACCGAGCCCATCTCGAGCCCGATCACGCCGGCGCCGATGACGATCATCTTTTTCGGCACCTTGCCCAACGCCAGCGCGCCCTCGGAGGTCACCACCACCTTCTCGTCGATGGTCACATCGGCACCAGGCACCGGCGCCGGTTCGGAGCCGCTTGCGATGATGATGTTCTTCGCCTCGTGGACCTCGTCGCCGACCTTGACCTTGCCGGCCTCGGGGATCGACCCCCAGCCCTTGAGCCAGTCAATCTTGTTCTTCTTGAACAGGAATTCGATGCCCTTGGTGTTCTGGCCGATGACGTCTTCCTTGTAGGCCAGCATCTGTTTCCAGTCGACCGAGGGGGATTTGCCCTTGAGGCCCATCTTGGCGAAGTTGTGCTCGGCCTCGTGCAGCTGGTGCGAGGCATGCAGCAGCGCCTTCGAGGGAATGCAGCCAATGTTGAGGCAGGTGCCGCCCAATGTCTCGCGGCCCTCGACGCAGGCGGTCTTGAGCCCCAGTTGCGCGCAGCGGATCGCGGCGACGTAGCCGCCGGGGCCGGCGCCGATGACGATCACATCATAGCTTGCCATTGTGTGTCCTTTCTTGAAGCCGGGCTTCGGGGGCTCTGCCCCCGGACCCCCGGGATACTTTCAGCCAGAAGAAGAGGCGGGTCGCGCTCATAGCAGGGCCGCCACGAGCAGGATGAGGATGGCGAGAAGGCCCAGCGCCCAGAAGAGGCTGCGCCACGGCACCCAGCCGAAGGCATAGGCGGGGATGTAGAGCACCCGCGCCAGGAGGTAGAGACCGCACGCGGCGCCTGTGATGGCGCTGGCCTTGTCGGCGAATGTGATAACAAGCGTGGCGATGGCGAAGAGGATCAGGCTTTCGAAGTGGTTGGTCATCGCCCGGTGCAGCCGCGCGGTGCGCGGGGTGACCTGTTCCATCAGCGGCTTTGCCATGCGGTGCGGATCACGCGGGGAAAGCGTCTTGGCGGTACCGAGCTCGCGGTTGGCCGGGACCGCCATGAGGGCGATCTGGACGATCTGCAGCAGTGCGGCGAGGGTGAGGGCGGTGAGTTCGGGGGTCATGTCGCGGCCGGCCCCGCTTTTTGTGTGGAGCGGTCGGTCTGCCAGGGTGCCTGATCGTTACTCTTGCTCATCGCCGAAAGTCTTTCGCAGCCTCGATTGGCGGACTGTAGCCCGCCCCGCGTCACGGATGTAGGCCGGGCTTCAGCCCGGCCCAATCAATTACAAATCCATCAGCAACCGCCGCGGGTCCTCCAGCGCCTCTTTCACCCGCACAAGGAAGGTCACCGCGCCCTTGCCGTCGACGATGCGGTGGTCGTAGCTGAGCGCCAGGTACATCATCGGGCGGATCTTGATCTCGCCGTTGACCACCATCGGGCGGTCCTGGATCTTGTGCATGCCGAGGATGCCCGACTGCGGCGGGTTCAGGATCGGCGAGGACATCAGCGAACCGTAGACGCCGCCGTTGGAGATGGTGAAGGTGCCGCCCTGCATCTCGGCCATGCTGAGCTTGCCGTCACGGGCGCGGGCGCCCTTTTCGGCGATGGCCTTTTCAATCTCGGCAAAGCTCATCTGGTCGGTGTCGCGGATCACCGGCACCACGAGGCCCTGCGGCGTGCCGGCGGCGATGCCCATGTGGACGAAGTTCTTGTAAACGATGTCGGTGCCGTCGATCTCTGCGTTGACCTCGGGGACCTCCTTCAGAGCGTGGACGCAGGCCTTGGTGAAGAACGACATGAAGCCCAGTTTGACGCCGTGCTTCTTGGCGAACAGGTCCTTGTACTCGTTTCGGAGCGCCATGACCTCGGTCATGTCGACCTCGTTGTAGGTGGTCAGGATCGCGGCCGTGTTCTGCGCATCCTTGAGACGGCGGGCGATGGTCTGGCGCAGGCGGGTCATCTTCACCCGTTCTTCGCGACCGGCGTCCTCGGCCGAGACCGGCGCGCGTGGGGCCTGGGCCGGAGCCGAGGCTGCGGGAGCCTGCGATGCGGCGGAGATCGCCTTGGAAACGTCTTCCTTCATCACGCGACCATCGCGGCCGGAACCCGAGACCTGATCGCGCGACAGGCCCTTCTCGGCCATCAGCTTCTTGGCCGAGGGCGCGTCTTCCACATCCTCTTCAGCCTTGCCGGCGGGGGGCGTGGTGTACTGGCTGCCGCCGCCGGGGTGCTCGACCTCGTCGCCTGTCTTGGCCGGCGCGCCGCCCTCGGTGGAGATCACTGCAAGTTTTGCCGAGGCTTCGACGGTATCGCCTTCCTGCGCCAGCATTTCAGACAACACGCCGGAGGCGGGTGCTGGGACCTCGACGCTGACCTTGTCGGTCTCGAGTTCGCAGAGCATTTCGTCCTGGGCGACCGGTTCGCCGACCTTCTTGAACCAGGTGGACACCGTGGCCTCGGTCACGCTTTCGCCCAGTGTCGGCACCATGACGTCGATGGTTTTGCGGTCGGCACCGCCGTCGTCGGTGCCACTGTCTGCGTCATCCTCGTCCTCGGTCGTGGCCTCTGGGGCGCGTTCCTCGATCTGTTCGCCGGCTTCGCCTGATTCCGCGATGTTGGCCAGCAGGGCGTCGACGCCCACGGTTTCGCCTTCCTGCGCCACGATGTCCGACAGCTTGCCCGCGGCAGGCGAGGGCACCTCGACGGTGACCTTGTCGGTCTCGAGTTCGCAGAGCATTTCGTCCACGGCGACGGTGTCGCCGGGTTTCTTGAACCATGTGGCCACGGTGGCCTCAGTCACGGATTCGCCAAGGGTGGGGACGCGTACTTCGGTGGGCATGGCGTTACTTTCCTTCGATCGTCAGCGCCTGGTCGACCAGGGCGGCTTGTTGAGCTTTGTGGTTCGAGGCGAGACCGGTGGCGGGCGAGGCGCTCGCGGGGCGTCCGACATAGACCGGGCGCTTGTGCTTGGCCTTGATCCGGTTCAGCACCCATTCGACATTGGGTTCCATGAAGGTCCATGCGCCCTGGTTCTTGGGCTCTTCCTGGCACCAGATCATCTCGGCGTTCTTGAAGCGCTCTAGCTCCTTCACGGCAGAGATGGCGGGGAACGGATAAAACTGCTCGAACCGCATCAGGTAGATGTCGTCGATGCCGCGATTGTCGCGTTCCTCCAGCAGATCGTAATAGACCTTGCCCGAGCACATCACGACGCGCTTGATCTTGTCGTCTGCCTTAAGCTCGGTGTCCGAGTTGCCCTTCTGGGCGTCGTCCCAGAGCACCCGGTGGAAGCTCGACCCGGTGGTGAAATCCTCGGCTTCGGAGATCGCCAGCTTGTGCCGCAGCAGGGATTTCGGCGTCATCAGGATCAGCGGCTTGCGGAAGGTGCGGTGGATCTGGCGACGCAGGATGTGGAAATAGTTCGCCGGCGTCGTGCAGTTGGCCACGATCCAGTTGTCCTGACCGCACATTTGCAGGAAGCGTTCGAGCCGCGCCGAAGAGTGCTCCGGTCCCTGGCCCTCGTAGCCGTGCGGCAGCAGGCAGACGAGACCGGACATGCGCAGCCACTTGCTTTCGCCCGAGCTGACGAACTGGTCGAACATGATCTGCGCGCCGTTCGCGAAGTCGCCAAACTGCGCTTCCCAGGCCACAAGGGCGTTGGGCTCCGCCAGAGTATAGCCGTATTCGAAACCGCTGACCGCGTATTCCGACAGCGCGCTGTCGATCACGTCATAGCGTGCCTGGCCCTCGCGGACGTGGTTCAATGGGTAATAGCGTTCCTCGGTGTCCTGGTTGATCAGGGCCGAATGCCGCTGCGAGAAGGTGCCGCGCGCCGAATCCTGGCCCGACAGACGCACCGGGTAGCCTTCGGTCAGCAGCGAGCCGAAGGCCAGCGCCTCACCCGTGGCCCAGTCGAAGCCCTTGCCGGTCCTGAACATCTCGCGCTTGGCATCAAGCAGCCGGCCCACCGTCTTGTGCAGCGGAAAGCCTTCGGGCACGCGGGTGATCGCGGTGCCGACCTCTTCCATCGTCTCGGGCTTGATGGCGGTTTCGCCGCGCTGGTAATCCTCTTCGTCGCGCCGGTCGAGATGCGACCAGCGGCCATCGAGCCAGTCGGCCTTGTTGGGCTTGTAATCCTTGCCGGCCTCGAACTCCTCGTTCAGCTTGGCTTGGAAGGCGGCCTTCATGTCCTCGATCTCGCCCTCGGGGATCAGCCCGTCCTTGACCAACCGTTCGGTATACAGCGACAGGGTCGTTTTGTGACCCTTGATCTTCTTGTACATGATCGGATTGGTGAACATCGGCTCATCGCCTTCGTTGTGACCGAAGCGGCGATAGCAGAATATGTCGATGACCACGTCCTTGTTGAACTTCTGGCGAAACTCGGTCGCAACCTTGGCAGCGTGTACAACCGCCTCGGGGTCGTCACCATTGACGTGGAAGATCGGCGCTTCCACCACCAGCGCGTTGTCGGTGGGATAGGGCGACGAACGCGAGAAGTGCGGCGCGGTGGTGAACCCGATCTGGTTGTTGACGACGATATGGATCGTGCCACCGGTCTTGTGGCCGCGCAGGCCCGACAGGGCGAAACATTCCGCCACCACGCCCTGCCCGGCAAAGGCCGCGTCGCCGTGCAGCAGCACCGGGATCACGGTCTTGTGCTCGGCGTCCTTGCGCTGGTCCTGCTTGGCGCGGGCCTTGCCCAGCACCACCGGGTTGACGGCCTCCAGGTGCGAAGGGTTGGCGGTCAGGCTAAGGTGCACGGTGTTGCCGTCGAACTCGCGGTCCGACGAAGCACCGAGGTGGTACTTCACGTCGCCCGATCCGTCGACGTCCTCGGGCTTGAAGCTGCCGCCCTGGAATTCGTTGAAGATCGCCTTGTAGGGTTTGTTCATCACGTTGGCCAGAACCGACAGGCGGCCGCGGTGCGGCATGCCGATCACGATTTCCTCGACGCCCAGCGCGCCGCCCCGCTTGATGATCTGCTCCATCGCCGGGATCAGGCTTTCGCCGCCGTCCAGCCCGAAGCGCTTGGTGCCCATGTACTTGACGTGCAGGAATTTCTCGAAACCCTCGGCCTCGACCATCTTGTTGAGAATGGCTTTCCGGCCCTCGCGCGAAAACTTGACCTCCTTGCCGTAGCCCTCGATCCGCTCTTTCAGCCAGGCGCTCTGCTCGGGGTCCGAGATGTGCATGTACTGCAGCGCGAAGGTGCCGCAGTAGGTCCGTTTCACGATTTCCACGATCTGCCGCATCGAAGCGATCTGAAGCCCCAGTACGTTGTCGATGAAGATCGGCCGGTCGAGGTCGGCGCCGGTGAAACCATAGGTCTTGGGGTCCAGCTCGGGATGCGGGCTGTCCTGCCGCAAGCCAAGGGGGTCCAGATCGGCGGCAAGGTGGCCGCGGATTCGGTAGGCCCGGATCAGCATCAACGCTCGGATGCTGTCCAGCACCGCGCGCTGGATCTGGTCGTCGGTCAGTTCGACGCCCTGCGACTTGGCCTTGTCCGAGATCTTCTTGCCCGCCGCCTTGGCCTCGGCCGGAGGCGCGGGCCATTCGCCGGTCAGCGCGCCGGTGATCTCGTCTCCCGGCTGCGGCGGCCAGTCGGTGCGCGCCCAGGATGGGCCGGTGGCCTCTTTCTTGACGTCGATGTCGTCGTCACCCAACTGACGGAAGAATGCCTGCCACGCCTCATCCACGGAGGCCGGATCGTTGGCGTAGCGCGCGTATATCTGCTCCAGATACTCCGCGTTGTGGCCCTGCATGAAGCTCGAGGCCTTGAAGATGTCGTTGGGGCTTTGGTCGGTCATTGTGGCACCTTTGGCGAACGTGAACCGGTTTGCTGTTTCGGCAGGGCGGGTTAACCCCGCCTTACCATAGGACGTTTCCGCCCGATTTCATGCGGTGGGACGGGCAATCCGCCCATCCCCCAGGGGTCAGCCCTTGTCGATGGCTTCCTTGACGGCCTCGCCCAGCGTCGCCGGGCTGTCCGCCACCACGATGCCCGCGCTGCGCATCGCTTCGATCTTGTCCTCGGCACCGCCCTTGCCGCCGGCGACGATGGCGCCCGCATGGCCCATGCGGCGGCCCGGAGGCGCGGTACGGCCGGCGATGAAGCCCGCCGTCGGTTTCCACCGGCCCTTCTTCTTCTCGGAGGCGAGGAATTCTGCCGCCTCCTCTTCCGCCGAGCCGCCGATCTCGCCGATCATGATGATCGATTGGGTCTCGTCGTCTGCGAGGAACATTTCGAGCACGTCGATGTGCTCTGTGCCTTTGATCGGGTCGCCGCCGATGCCCACCGCGCTGGACTGGCCGAGGCCGAGGTCGGAGGTCTGCTTCACCGCCTCGTAGGTCAGCGTGCCCGAGCGGCTGACCACGCCGCAGGAGCCACGCTTGTGAATGTGGCCGGGCATGATGCCGATCTTGCAGGCGTCGGGCGTGATGACACCCGGGCAGTTCGGCCCGATCAGCCGCGACTTCGAGGTCTCGAGCGCGCGCTTCACCTTCATCATGTCGAGCACCGGGATGCCTTCGGTGATGCAGACAATCAGTTCCATCTCGGCGTCGATCGCCTCGAGGATCGAGTCGGCGGCGAAGGGCGGCGGGACGTAGATCACGCTCGCGTTGGCCTCGGTCTTGTGCTTGGCTTCATGCACCGAGTTGAAGACCGGCAGGTCCAGATGCGTCTGACCGCCCTTGCCGGGGGTGACGCCGCCGACCATCTTGGTGCCGTAGGCAATCGCCTGTTCGGTGTGAAAGGTACCCTGCGAGCCGGTAAGGCCCTGACAGATCACCTTGGTATTTTCGTCTACGAGGACTGCCATGTTCGGCTACTCCTGTTCATTTCGTAGGATGGGTGCTCGGCACCCATCTCTCGTCAATCCATGGTAAAGATGGGTAAATTTACCCATCCTACGATCAGCCCTTCACCGCCTTCACGATCTTCTGGGCGCCATCCTTCAGGTCGTCTGCGGCAATGACGTCAACATCCGAGTTGTTGATGATTTCCTTGCCCTTCTCGACGTTGGTGCCTTCCAGACGCACCACCAGCGGCACCTTGAGACCGACCTCTTTCACCGCGGCAATCACGCCCTCGGCGATCACGTCGCAGCGCATGATGCCGCCGAAGATGTTGACCAGGATGCCCTTCACGTTGGGGTCCGAGGTGATGATCTTGAACGCCTCGGTCACCTTCTCCTTGGTGGCACCGCCGCCGACGTCGAGGAAGTTGGCAGGCTCGGCGCCGTAGAGCTTGATGATATCCATCGTCGCCATGGCCAGACCTGCGCCGTTCACCATGCAGCCGATTTCACCGTCCAGAGCGATGTAATTGAGGTCGTACTTCGACGCCTCCAGCTCTTTTGGGTCTTCCTCGGTGGTGTCGCGCAGCTCGGCAATGTCGGGGTGGCGATAGACCGCGTTGCCGTCAAAGCCCATCTTGGCGTCGAGGCACTTCAGATCACCGCTGTCGGAGACGATCAGCGGGTTGATCTCCAGCATCTCCATGTCCTTCTCGATGAACATCTTGTAGAGCGTGCCCATCAGCTGAACGCATTGCTTGATCTGCTTGCCTTCGAGGCCCAGCATGAAAGCGATGCGGCGGCCGTGGAACGGTTGATAGCCGGTGGCCGGATCGACGCTGAACGACAGGATCTTTTCGGGGGTCGACGCCGCCACTTCCTCGATGTCCATGCCGCCCTCGGTCGAGCAGACAAAGGACACGCGGCTGGTTTGGCGGTCCACCAGCAGGGCGAGGTACAGTTCGGTCTCGATGCCCGAGCCGTCCTCGATATAGATGCGGTTGACCTGTTTGCCGGCCTCGCCGGTCTGGTGCGTGACCAGCGTGCGGCCCAGCATCTTCTTGGCTTCCTCGGCGGCTTCCTCGACCGATTTGGCCAGACGGACACCGCCCGCCTCGCCGGCGCTGGCCTCTTTGAAGGAGCCCTTGCCGCGGCCGCCGGCGTGGATTTGCGCCTTGACCACCCAAAGCGGACCGTCCATCTCGCCGGCCTTGGTCTTGGCCTCTTCCGCTTTGAGAACCACACGCCCGTCGGATACCGGAGCGCCGTAGCTGCGTAGCAGAGCCTTTGCCTGATACTCATGAATGTTCATGGATCATCTGTCCCGTCTTGCTGCAATTGCATTGTCCAATGCCATGAATAGAGAGGGAATCTAAACGGGTTATTGACCGCAGGCACATGTTAGCGGCGAAATTCCTACATTTGTGATCACACGATTTCTGGCTGTGATCACATCTGGCGGTTTCAAATTTCGCTGCATTGGCTAAAGCGAATCGTTCCATACAGACGTGCGTGTGGCGGCATCGGTGCTGCTTTGCAGCGCCAGCCGTACTGGAAAGGGCTCGCTGGCTGGCCACCCGATATTTCCGGTGCCACACAAGCGCCCGCGTTTCACAGGCCCGCGTAACTTTCCCGCGCACCCACGCCTTGATGATCCCGACAAAAAAAGGGCGCCCCAATGGGACGCCCTGTCGAAATGAGTGCCGAACTTATCAGCTAAGCGAGTTGTCGATACCCTTGCAGGCATCCACGAGGCCCTTCACGGCCTTGACCGAGGCGTCGAACATCTCTTGTTCTTGCTTGTTCAACTTGATGTTGACGATCTTCTCGATGCCGCCGGCACCGATCACGGTGGGCACTCCGACATACATGCCGTTCAGCCCGAATTCGCCGTCGCAATAGGCGGCACAGGGCAGGACGCGCTTCTGGTCCTTCAGGTAGGCCTCGGCCATCTCGATCGCCGACGTCGCCGGAGCATAGAAGGCAGAGCCAGTTTTCAGCAGGCCGACGATTTCGGCGCCGCCGTCACGGGTGCGCTGCACGATGGCGTCCAGCTTCTCCTGAGTAATCCAGCCCATCTCCACCAGGTCGGGCAGCGGAATACCGGCGACGGTCGAGTAACGCACCGACGGCACCATGGTATCGCCGTGGCCGCCCAGCACGAAGGCGGTCACGTCCTTCATCGACACGTCGAATTCGGAGGCGAGGAAGTGACGGAAGCGCGCCGAATCCAGCACGCCGGCCATGCCGCAGACCTTTTCGTGTGGCAGGCCGCTGAATTCGCGCAGGGCCCAGACCATCGCGTCGAGCGGGTTGGTGATACAGATGACGAATGCGTCAGGGGCATTGTCCCGAATGCCTTCGCCCACGGCCTTCATGACCTTGAGGTTGATGCCCAGCAGGTCGTCACGGCTCATCCCCGGCTTGCGCGGCACACCGGCGGTCACGATGCAGACATCGGCGCCCGCGATGTCTGCGTAGTCCTGGGTGCCTTTAAGCGAGGCGTCGAAGCCCTCGGCCGGACCGGATTCAGCGATGTCGAGTGCCTTGCCCTGTGGAATGCCTTCGGCAATGTCGAACATGACGACGTCGCCCAGTTCCTTGAGTGCAACGAGGTGGGCGAGCGTGCCACCGATCTGTCCTGCGCCGATCAGGGCAATCTTGGGTCTGGCCATGGAAGTCTCTCCGGTCCGGTTCAAATTGCACGATGGGGTAGAGCGGTTTCCGTTTCTATGCAAGGGCGCTGCAATGCGGCACGAATTTTCGCAACTTCTGGCGGATCCGTTTGGATAGCGCTAAAGACCCGGCAAAACGGGCGTTTGCACAGGTTCGACGATGTTGGAGTTCACCCCGGGATTTTTCGCCGTTGCGCTTCCCGCCGTTGCCTTCGCCGGCATCTCGAAGGCTGGGTTCGGCTCTGGCGCGGCTTTTGCCAGTGCCTCGATTCTGGCAATTGTTTTGCCACCAGGACAGGCGTTGGGCATCATGCTGCCGCTGCTGATGTTGGTGGATGCCGCCAGTCTTGGACCCTATTGGAAACGCTGGGCGTGGCCCGAGACTCGTGCGCTGATGCTGGGTGCCTTGCCCGGTGTGGCGCTGGGCGCGCTGCTGTACAGAGTCACCCATGATGACGCGATCCGACTGTTAATTGGTGTCATTTCAATCGGATTCGTAGCTTGGCAAATCAGCGTGAGCCGGGGCTGGATCCGTCCGGGCAGGCGCCCGATGCCGGAACGCGCAGGCTACCTTGCCGGCGTTGCAGCCGGATTCACCAGCTTTGTCAGCCATGCGGGTGGGCCGCCCGCCGCGGTCTATCTGCTCGGGCGGCAGTTGGACAAGACCACGTATCAGGCCTCGACGGTTTTGACCTTCTGGGCGATCAACATATTCAAGTTCGTGCCCTACAGCTTTCTCGGCATCTTCTCTGCCCAGACATTTCTGGCGGGCGTTTATCTTGCGCCGGCCGCCCTCGTCGGAGCCTGGCTGGGCGTCAAGGCACATACCCGTATTCCCGAACGGGCGTTCTTCTTGCTGGCCTATGCATTATTGACTTGCACCGGGGCCAAGCTGATCTGGGATGCGCTCACATAGGTCGTGCGCGACAGGTGCTGCCGAAGTCAGGCATCGTTCCCGGCGGCCGGCAAAGCTTCGGCCAGCGTCTCAAAGGCCTGGCCACTCGCCAGAAGACAGGTCATGCCATTCACCATCGTCACGGTGATCGTCCAGCTTCCTGATTCCTCGGAAGCGAAGACCTCCATGACGGCGTTGTCGCCACCCAGGCCGATCGCCTGCCGGCTTTCGCCGTAGGTCTCGGCCAAGCGTGCGATCACTGTGTCGCGCGGCGCGCATTGGCGCTGGCCTTGGGCCTGAAGCTGAGTTGCGGCCAGAAGAAGGATGCTGGCCCCCATCATGATAACTGCATTACGTTTCATAACATTACCTCCGTGGGGCGCAGGTTCTGCGTTGCCTCCCGGCCCGGTTTTGACGGAGCCGCCTCTGGTAGGGGCGACACAGGTAGAACCCTTGCACACAAAGGTTGGTTCCTTCCTAAAGCGAGCGAACGTTGCATCAATCGGTGAGTTTGCGCTGCACTGCGGCAAATCACCCCTTGTATTTTTCGCAAAAGAGTGCCCCTAATCCGCGCAACTTTATTCTGATGGGAGTTTCACGATGGACATGCGCACGCGCCCCTACCGTTCCGTCCTATACATCCCCGGCTCGAAGACGCGGGCGCTCGAAAAGGCGCGGAACCTTGCTGTCGATGCGATCATCTTCGACCTTGAGGATGCGGTCTCGGTCGACGAAAAGGCCAACGCGCGCGCCATTCTGGCCGAGGCGCTGGCGCAAGGCGGCTATGGTGCGCGCATGCGTATCGTGCGGATCAACGGGCTGGACACCGCATGGGGCCGCGATGACGCCCGCGCGGTGGTGGACATGCAGCCTGACGCGGTGTTGCTGCCCAAGGTGAACTCTGCTGCCGATCTCGACGCGCTGGCCGAGATTACCGGCGACCTGCCGATCTGGGCGATGATGGAGACGCCGCAGGGCATGCTTCGCGCCGAGGAGATTGCAGCCCACCCGAAACTCGCCGGTTTCATCATGGGCACCAACGACCTCGCCAAGGACCTGCAGTGCCGCTTCCGGCCTGACCGACTGCCGCTGATGACCTCTCTGGGGCTGTGCATGCTGGCGGCTAAGGCGCATGGGGTGGTGATCGTCGACGGGGTCTACAACGCCTTCAAGGACGAGGACGGACTGCGTGCCGAGTGCCAGCAGGGCCGTGACATGGGCATGGACGGCAAGACGCTGATCCATCCGGCGCAGGTAGAGATTGCAAATCAGGTGTTTGCCCCATCGGGCGAAGAAATCGACCTTGCCGAGCGTCAGATCGCCGCGTTCGAGGAGGCCGAGGCGAAGGGGCAGGGGGTCGCCGTGGTCGATGGCCGCATCGTCGAGAACCTGCATGTTGCCACGGCCCGTGAGATACTGGCAAAAGCAGAGGCAATCGCAGCCCTCTCAGCGGAGTAAGCCCCCATGTTCCTCCTTGTCCTCGGTCTCGCCCTCTGGGCGCTGGCGCACTTTTTCAAACGCATGCATCCTGAACGCCGTGCGGCGCTCGGCAACAAGGGCAAGGGGTACGTCGCTCTGGCGCTGGCGGTTTCGGTGGTGCTGATGGTTCTGGGCTATCGCGCCGCGCCCTACATCGATGTTTGGTCTCCGCCGACCTGGGGCAAGCACCTGAACAACCTGATGGTGCTGGTCGCCTTCTATATGACCTCGCCCGCGCCCAAGAAGGGCCGGCTGCTCAACGGCATGCGCCACCCGATGCTGCTGGGCTTCAGCCTCTGGGCCGTGGCGCACCTGCTGGTCAACGGTGATGTCGCTTCGATCGTGCTGTTCGGCGGGCTGCTGGTCTGGGCCTTGGCCGAGATCGTGGTGATCAACCGGGCCGAGCCGAATTGGACTCCGCCCGCCCCTGGCAGCTACGGCAAGGATGCGATGTTCTTTGCCGTCTCGATCCTGCTGGTGGGCATCGTCGGTTGGATCCACGGGATGATCGGCCCCTCACCCTTCCCCGTCTGACATATAAACACCGGAGACCTGCATGGCCCTGAACACCCCTGCCAAAACCAATCCGGGCCGCTTCTTCGAGGATTACACCCTCGGCGAGGTCATCCGCCACGCGGTGCCACGCACCGTGTCGGGGGGCGAGAGGGCACTGTATCACGCGCTCTATCCTGCCCGCCACGCGCTCTATTCCTCGGACGAATTTGCACGGGACTGCGGTCTGCCCGCCGCGCCGATCGACGATCTGGCGGCCTTCCACGTGGTCTTCGGCAAGACGGTCCCGGACATCTCGCTCAACGCGGTGGCCAACCTCGGCTATGCCGAAGGCCGCTGGCACCAGCCGGTCTATCCCGGCGACACCCTGCATTCGGAGTCCGAGGTCATCGGGCTCAAACAGAACTCCAACGGCAAGACCGGTGTCGTCTGGGTCCGCACCCGGGGCATCAACCAGCGCGGCGAGACAGTGATGGACTATGTCCGCTGGGTCATGGTCCGCAAGAACGATCTCGACGCGCCCGCGCCCGAGACGGTGGTGCCCGACCTGCAAAAGGTCATCCCCGCCGCCGATCTGGTGATCCCGGAAGGCCTCGACTTCACAGGCTACGACTTCACGCTTGCCGGTGAACCGCACCGCTGGGGCGATTACGCAGTGGGCGAAATGATCGACCACGTCGATGGCGTCACCATCGAAGAGGCCGAGCACATGCTCGCCACACGGCTCTGGCAGAACACTGCGAAGGTGCATTTCGACGCCACGAACCGCGACGACGGGCAGCGGCTAATTTACGGCGGGCATGTGATCTCGATGGCGCGGGCACTGTCCTTCAACGGGTTGGCCAATGCGCAGATGATCGTCGGGTTGAACGGCGGCGCGCACGCCAACCCCTGTTTTGCCGGGCGCACGGTCAAGGCATGGTCCGAGGTCCTCGACAAGGCCGAGATCGCCGCTCCGGGCGTCGGGGCGATCCGTCTGCGGCTTGTGGCAACGGCGGAAGGCGCACCGTTCGACCTGAAAGGCGAGGATGGAAAGTACCGCCCCCACGTCCTGCTGGATTTGGATTACTGGGCGCTGATGCCCCTGTGAGATGCGTCGTACGACCGGAATTCACAACGACGCCCTCGGGTGGGAGGTCCCGCCCTGAAACGCCCGGGGCGCGTGATCACAGGCTCGTCCGGCCCGTGAACGCTAACACTTCCTATAGCAGACCGTCGCCCGTTTGCTTTGGTCTCGGCAAGCGAATCGCGCAGGCAGCGCAAGGCGCCGCGAGATGTGATCACGCGCAAACTCCCGTGATCACAAATTCTGCAAAAAAGGAAAAACCGCGCTAAAAAACCGCAGCGGTTTCGCGCGGTGCCCTGTGACATGACGAAAAAAATCTCTATCACTACGTCCAAGAGAACCCGAAAGGATGCGCCATGGCCGATGTGAACCGCGGCAACAGACCGCTCTCGCCCTTCATGCTGGGCAAGTACTACCGGTTTCAGCTTAATTCCGTGACCTCGATCCTTACCCGGATTACCGGCAACGCGCTGCTTCTGGGCGCGCTTCTGGTCGTCTGGTGGCTGCTGGCCGCCGCCTCTGGCCCCGATTACTTCGATACCGTCAACTGGATCGTCACCAGCTTTATCGGTGACGTGATCATGTTCCTGTCACTTTGGGCGCTTTGGTATCACACGCTGGCCGGCCTGCGTCACCTTGTGTGGGATCAGGCCGTCGCGCTGGATATCCGCACCTCGGACATGCTCGGCTGGGGCGTGATCGGCGGCTCGGTCCTGCTTACCCTAATCACCGTCATCTTCATCTGAGAAAGGCGCAGCCATGTCTTTTCTGACCGACTACAAGCGCGCCGTGGGTTGGGGTTCGGCCAAATCCGGCACCGAACACCATGTGCGGATGAAGATCTCCTCCGTCGCCTTGGCGATCCTGATCCCGCTGTTCGTGTTCAACTTCGGCGCCATCCTCGGTTCCCCTTATGACGAGGTCGTTGCACACTACGCGCGGCCCTATCCGGCGATCCTTGCTGCCTTGACCATCGTGGTGGGCTTTTTGCACTTCAAGGACGGCGCCCAGATCATGATCGAGGATTATGTCCACGGCCTGCCCGGCAAGCTGCTGATCCTCGGCGTGATCCTGCTGTCCTATGCCGCCATGGCGATCGGGCTCTTTGCCCTCGTCAAACTGGCCCTTTGAATTCCGGAGCGTGTAATGGCTGAATATTCCTACGAGACGCATGATTATGACGTCGTGGTTGTCGGCGCCGGCGGCGCGGGCCTGCGCGCCACGCTGGGCATGGCCGAACAGGGCCTGCGCACCGCCTGCGTGACCAAGGTGTTCCCGACCCGGTCGCACACCGTGGCGGCGCAGGGCGGCATCGCGGCCAGCTTGTCGAATATGGGGCCGGACCACTGGCAATGGCACATGTACGACACCGTCAAGGGCTCGGACTGGCTGGGTGACACCGACGCGATGGAATACCTCGCCCGCGAGGCGCCGAAGGCGGTGTATGAGCTTGAGCATTATGGCGTGCCGTTCTCGCGGACCGAAGAAGGCAAGATCTACCAGCGCCCCTTCGGCGGTCACACCACCGAATTCGGCGAAGGCCCCGCCGTGCAGCGCACCTGCGCCGCCGCCGACCGGACCGGCCACGCCATCCTGCACACACTCTACGGACAGTCGCTGAAGCAGAAGGCCGAGTTCTACGTTGAATATTTCGCCATCGACCTGCTGATGAGCGAGGACGGCGCCTGTCAGGGCGTGCTGTGCTGGAAGCTCGACGACGGCACCATGCACGTCTTCAACGCCAAGACCGTGGTGCTGGCCACCGGCGGCTACGGCCGCGCCTATTTCAGCGCAACATCGGCCCACACCTGCACCGGCGACGGCGGCGGCATGGTGGCCCGCGCCGGCCTGCCGCTTCAGGATATGGAATTCGTGCAGTTCCACCCCACCGGCATCTACGGCTCGGGCTGCCTGATCACCGAAGGTGCGCGGGGCGAGGGGGGCTACCTCACCAATTCCGAAGGCGAGCGTTTCATGGAGCGCTACGCGCCCCAGTACAAGGATCTCGCGCCGCGCGACTATGTCAGCCGCTCGATGACCATGGAAATCCGCGAAGGCCGTGGCGTAGGCGAAGAGGGCGATCACATCCACCTCAACCTCAGCCATCTTCCGGCCGAGGCTCTGGCCGAACGTCTGCCGGGTATCTCGGAATCCGCCCGTATCTTCGCCGGCGTCGACGTCACGAAAGAGCCGATCCCGGTGCTGCCGACCGTGCACTACAACATGGGCGGCATTCCGACGAACTACTGGGGCGAGGTGTTGAACCCCACCGAGGACGACCCCAACCGCATCGTGCCCGGCCTGATGGCGGTGGGCGAGGCGGGCTGTGCCTCGGTGCATGGCGCCAACCGTCTCGGCTCCAATTCGCTAATCGACCTCGTGGTCTTCGGCCGTGCGGCCGCAATTCGCGCTGGCAAGGTGGTAAACCCCGAAAGCGCGGTGCCGTCCGCGCCCAAGGCTCAGATCGACAAGGCGCTGAACCGCTTCGACGATCTGCGCAACGCCAAGGGCGGCACCCCCACCGCCGAGCTGCGTCTGGAGATGCAGAAATGCATGCAGGAGGACGCTGCCGTCTTCCGCACCGCCGAGACCATGGCCCAGGGCGTCGAGAAAATGACCAAGATCGCCGCCAAGCTGGACGATCTGCATGTCACCGACCGGACGCTGGTGTGGAACTCCGACCTGATGGAGACGCTGGAGCTGACCAACCTGATGCCCAACGCCCTGGCCACCATCGTGGGCGCCGAGGCGCGCAAGGAATCCCGTGGCGCCCACGCCCATGAAGATCACCCAAAGCGTGACGACGAAAACTGGCGCGTGCATTCGATCGCTACGGTCGATGGAAACAAGGTGGAACTGAGCTACCGTCCTGTGGTCAAGGATCCGCTCACCTCGGAGGACGAGGGCGGCATTGCGCTGAAGCGGATCGCTCCGAAGGAAAGGACGTTCTGATGAAACCTGCTTATGCACTCTCCGCCGTGATCCTCGCCGCCAGCCTGACCCCCACCGTGTCCCTCGCGCAGGAGGCCTACGGCGAAAAGGGATGGATCGGTGATCCCGCGCCCGAGGTTGTCGTGGTCGAGGCCGATGTCTACGCACCGGTCGAGACGACGGTTTACGTAGAAGCCCATGTCGATGTCGCGCCTGTGTCCTACGGCTGCATCATGGGCCACGGGGTGCTTCAGCGCGGCACCCTGATTTGTCCGGGCCACTGAGGACGATGGGCATGCCGGGCAGGTTGATCCCGCTTGTCATCGCGCCGCTGGTGCTGTCGGCCTGCGCGCCGTCGACGCAAGACCGGCTTGCACGCGACGCTGCCAAGTCCGTGATCGCGCGCGCGACGCTGCAATACCTGCCCGGCGTCGCGGTCGAGCCATTCACCGACTGCATCATCGAAAACGCCAGCTCAAGCCAGATCCTCGCCCTTGCGGCGGACAGCGTGACCGGACCCACGGCCGCGACCTGGGAAACCATCTCGGTGATTCATCGCAAACCCGAGACCGTCCAATGCCTGCTGACCGACGGCGTCAGCGCCTTGCTGTAACAGGAGCCCGACATGGTCCAACTGACCCTCCCCAAGAATTCGCGCATCACCACCGGCAAGACCTGGCCCAAGCCCGAGGGCGCCACCAACGTGCGCAAGTTCCAGATATACCGTTGGAACCCGGACGAGGGCGGCAAACCTTCGGTCGACACCTACTTTCTCGACATGGATAAGTGCGGACCGATGGTTCTGGACGCGCTGATCAAGATCAAGAACGAGATCGACCCGACGCTGACCTTCCGCCGGTCGTGCCGCGAAGGCATCTGCGGCTCGTGCGCGATGAACATTGACGGCATCAATACACTTGCCTGCATTTACGGGCTGGACGAGGTTGACGGCGACGTAAAGATCTATCCGCTGCCGCACATGCCGGTGGTCAAGGACCTGATCCCCGACCTAACGCATTTCTACGCCCAGCATGCCAGCATCATGCCGTGGCTGGAAACCAAGACCAACCGTCCCGCCAAGGAGTGGAAGCAGTCGATCGAGGACCGCAAGAAGCTCGACGGACTGTATGAATGTGTGATGTGCGCCTCCTGCTCGACGTCGTGCCCGTCCTACTGGTGGAACGGGGACCGCTATCTCGGTCCGGCGGCGCTGCTGCATGCCTACCGCTGGATCATCGATTCGCGCGACGAAGCAACGGGCGAGCGGCTGGACGACCTGGAAGACCCCTTCAAGCTTTACCGCTGTCACACGATCATGAACTGTACAAAGACCTGCCCCAAGGGCCTGAATCCTGCGCTCGCGATCGCACAGATCAAGAAGATGATGGTCGAGCGTACCGTCTGACGGTGCCGCGAATGTGGTCCGGGGCGTCCAGCTACGCGGCTGGTTGTCCCGTGCCGGCTGCTGCGCGGTCGACAGCCGGCGCTTGAGGCCTAGGTCTCGGGTGCACACAATCTCCGGCCTGACCCAATGATCATCATCATCGGCCTTCTGATAGCCTTTGTCCTCGTGCTGATTTTCTCACGCCCTGCGTTGCGTCATTGTCGCTGGCGGCGCCGGAAGGCAGGCGATCTCGTCCATTGGCGCTGTGCCTTCTGTGGCGCCGAAACCACGAGTTCCGATCTCACGCCACCGAAAACGTGCTTTCGTAACAAGCCCTGAGCGGTGCGATGAAAAACTTGTCTCAGGCGCATTTTTTTCCTTGATCGAATCCCGCCCCCGCTCCATATGGCGCTTCAAGACGCCAACGCACGCGCCTCTGTCGAGGTGGGCCTAGCACCCACGCGGTTACGTAGCGACGGTAACGTCTCCCTTGGAACTGAGCGGTCTGCGCCGGGATGCCCGGAATGGCCGGGTCTGATTGGAGATGACCATGAACGCATACGTAACCGGGCTGACCGCCCGTGACGGCTCTTTTGTCACCACCGCCGATGCCGATCGTCTGGGTATCTCCCGCATCGAGGCCTACATCCGCGCGCACGATTTCGCACGCCCGACGCTGGTCATCGATACCGACGCCGTTGCCCGCCAATACGCGGCGCTGGCACAGGGCCTCGGCCGTGCACGTATCCACTACGCCGTGAAGGCCAACCCGGCCCCGGAAATCCTGCGCAAACTGCACCAGCTCGGCTCGCATTTCGACGCCGCCAGCCGGGTCGAGCTTCAGATGTGCCTCGACGCCGGCGCGCGTCCCGATCAGCTGTCCTTTGGCAACACCATCAAGCGCGCCTCGGACATCGCCTGGGCGCATGGGCAGGGCATCGACTTGTTCGCCGTCGACGCCGAGGAAGAGATCGAGAAGATCGCCGCCAACGCCCCCGGCGCGCGCGTCTACCTGCGCATCATCGTCGATGCGACCGAGGCCGAATGGCCGCTGACCCGCAAGTTCGGCTCCGGCCGCGACAAGGCGCTGGCGCTGATTGAGATGGCGAAGGATTACGGCCTGAACCCGGTCGGTCTGTCGTTCCACGTGGGTAGCCAGACCCGTCGCGCCGCGATGTGGGCGCCGATCCTCGACCAGGTGGCCGCCGTTTGGCATGCTGCGCGTGATGCGGGCCACGACCTGAGCCTCCTGAACATCGGCGGTGGCTTCCCGGCCTTTTACGGCCGCGAGATCGACGCGCCGGCGCTCTATGCCGCCGAGGTCATGCGCCTCGTCCAAGAACGGTTCGGCGATGTTCCGGAGATCATGGCAGAGCCGGGCCGCGGCCTGGTGGCAGAGGCTGGCATGATCGCTGCCGAGGTGCTGCTGGTGTCGCGCAAGTCCGACAATGACCTTCACCGCTGGGTCTACCTCGACATTGGCCGCTTCTCAGGCCTGGCCGAGACCGAGGGCGAGGCGATCCGCTACCAGTTTGTGACCGAGCGCGATCACGAACCGACCGGTGCCTGCATCCTGGCCGGCCCTTCCTGCGATAGTGCCGACGTTCTGTACGAAAAGCAGCCGGTGCAGCTTCCGCTTGGCCTCAAGGCCGGCGACAAGGTAATGATCCGTGCCTGCGGGGCCTATACCTCGACCTATGCCTCGATTGGCTTCAACGGCTTCCCGCCGCTGGATGTCGTCGCCATCTGATACGACGAAGTCTCGGGGAGGAGACGTGGAGGGCGCGCCGCAGGGTGCGCCCTTCGCCATGAGAGAGCAGGGGGCTCAAGCTGTTCGCGCCAGCTCTGAAGGCGCACTAAAGGCCTGCGCGAACCATCGGCGGGATTGCTCGATCGGGATGCCGGCGCTTTCGGCCACACGCGCCTGTGCCTCGGCGCAGAACGACCACAGTCCGACGCTTACCTTGCCGAAGCCTGCACCGTGACTGCCCAGCACCTCGGGGCAGGATCCGATACGGCGATAGATACGCTCCATCCGCGCGTCAAAGACGCCGACGAAATTGCGCACGCCGAAATTCTGCATGATCTCGCCGCCGGCCAGCATCAGCGCCGCCGCGACATGGCAGCTGGCGCCGCGCGACAGGCAGAAGCGGGTGCATTCCCAAATCTCGGGACTGGTCACTGTGCCTCCGCCGATCAGATGCGTGAAGTGCTCGTTTACCATGCAGCGGCCTGTCGTCGGCAAGAACCGCATCGATCCGCCATGACCGCCATCGGGCGTCTGCCAGATCACGTAAAGCGGGTTCAGGGCGTCATATGCATCGCGCTCCTCGCCAGCATCGTCGACGCTGACATCCCAACCCAGGCGGGTCTTGAACTGGCAGGCACGGTCGCGGAACATCGCGTGCTGAAGCTGCGGTTCGCTGGCCAGTCGGTCTGCATACAGGTAACGGATCATAACGGCTTTCCTCTCCGGGGTTCGGAGGGAAAGCTGCGGCGTCACCGGTTAAGACCCACTCAGCGCGGAGCGCGGGTCTTAACCTTCAGACAACGATCAGCCCGCGACTCAGGGCGCGGGCAACGGCGTGAGTGGTGTTCAGTGCGCCCAGTTTAAAACGGGCCGATTCAATGTAGACCCGCAGCGTGTGTTCCGAGATCGACAGCGTCTCGGCCGCTTGCGCCCGGCTGTAGCCAACCGCCAGCAGCGTCATTGCGTCCACCTCACGGGGGCTGAGCGCCTGGCTCTGGTCGGGTATTCGACCGGGCTCGAATTCCAGCGCCTTCTGATTGAAGAGGTGCGCCACGAGGATCAACTCCCGCCGATGTGCTTCGCAGAAGCCGGCCCATTCGTCATCGTCGCAATTGTGGCTGACGGTAAATAACGCGAACTGGCCATTCGGACCGCGGATCGGGATCGAGAATCCCTGATTGCCGACGCCGTGTTCTGTCGCTTCTTTCTGAAAGGCCCGCGCTGCCTTGGACGACCAGTCGAGCCGTTTCCAGTCGACCGGGTGAAAACGCTGGAAGCACCCCAGGACAACCGGGTCGATCCGCAAGAAGCCCTGTTCCAGATAGCGTTCAACCCATGTGGAAGAGTAGGTCCCGCAGCCATATTGCTCGCCGTTGCTGCTGACCCAGTGATACACCATGTGGTCCACGCCAAAGGCATCCCGGAGCCCGGTGATGATGTCCTGCATGTCGTCAAGCGCGACGGACTCCTCCAGCCGCGCGAGTTCCCTGTCCAACCGAGGCAAGATCGCCCGCACGTTCACTTTGTGTCACCTCCGTCGCACTCGCGACCTCGGCCATGGCGACGAGCCGGGCGTCATCCAATTGCTCGGCCAAGGCCGGCAGCCCGTTCGACGTGGCATAATTTCTGAGGTCGGCGAGTACGTCCAATATCCAGTCGTGTTGCATGTTCGACTCTCAATTCTAATGGTTAACGAAGCATTAATCTGACTCTAGCACGCCGAAGGTTTCGGAAATATTCACGTATTTCCCCTCCCCAAAAACGGCGAGTAGGAACAAACCAAGTACCTGGAATCGCGGGGTGCGTCCTGACCCCCTTGGCTGAGTGGCATTCGGCCCGCGTCCCCAAGTGGGTCCACGGGCCGATTCTTTCAGGCTGAATGGCCTCAGTCGCGACGACCGGCCTCCAGGGCGTCTTCGAAGGTGCGCAGCCCGGTCTTGGGCGCCTGCACCAGCACCGACATGTTGCCGGGCTTGTGCTGGTTCTGCATCATCTTCATGTGCGCGGCGGGCAGGTCGGCCCAGTCGAACACTTCCGACATGCAGGGATCGAGCCGCCGTTCCAACATCAGCTTGTTGGCCGAAGCCGCCTGTTTCAGGTGCGCGAAGTGCGATCCCTGAAGGCGCTTCTGGTGCATCCACATGTAACGCACGTCGAAGGTCAGGTTATAGCCGGTGGTGCCGGCGCAGATCACGACCATGCCGCCCTTCTTGACCACGAAGGTCGAGACCGGGAAGGTGCTCTCACCCGGGTGCTCGAACACCATGTCGACGTTCACACCCTTACCGGTGATGTCCCAGATCGCCTTGCCGAACTTGCGCGCTTCCTTGAACCACTCGGCATATTCCGGGGTGTTCACCTTGGGAAGCTGGCCCCAGCAGTTGAAGTCCTTGCGGTTCAGCACGCCCTTGGCGCCCAGTCCGAGCACGAAGTCGCGCTTGCTTTCGTCCGAGATCACGCCGATGGCGTTGGCGCCGGCCGTATTGATCAACTGGATCGCATAGGAACCGAGACCACCGGAGGCGCCCCAGACCAGCACGTTCTGGCCCGGCTTCAGGTCGTGCGGCTCGTGGCCGAAAAGCATCCGGTAGGCAGTTGCCAGCGTCAGCGTGTAGCAGGCGCTCTCTTCCCAGGTTAGGTGCTTGGGACGCGGCATCAACTGCTGCGCCTGTACCCGGGTGAACTGCGAGAAGCTGCCGTCCGGCGTCTCATAGCCCCAGATCCGCTGGCTGGCGGAATACATAGGGTCGCCGCCGTTGCAGTGTTCGTCGTCGCCATCGTCCTGGTTGCAGTGGATGACGACCTCGTCGCCGACTTTCCAGCGGGTCACCTTTTCGCCCACTGCCCAGACGATGCCCGAGGCATCAGAGCCGGCGATGTGATAATCCGCACCATGCACGTCGAACATGCTGATCGGAACACCCAGACCGGCCCAGATGCCGTTGTAGTTGACCCCGGCGGCCATCACCAGGACCAGCACGTCATGGCTGTCCAACTTGGGCACATCGACGACTTCCAACTTCATCGCCTTGTCCGGTTCGCCCTGGCGTTCCTTGCGGATCGCCCAAGCGTACATCTGCTTGGGCACATAGCCCAGCGGGGGCATTTCACCCATCTCGTACAGGTCCTTTTCAGGCGCCTCGTAAGCAGCGATGCCGCCATGCGTGTCCAGAGCCATGTGGGCCTCCTTGTCTTGTCGTCCGCAGTTTTGTGCCGCAGCGCAGAATCGCGCGGTCTACGTATGGAATATAAGCCTATACGCAACATTGCAACATATAATGTGGCCGTTTTGTAATTTTATAACCGAGCCGTTGCAGCAACTACTTCGCAAGCGCAGCACGGTCCTGTGCCAGGTGCGCAATCGAGCGGGCATAGAATGCAACAATCTCCGCCTGCTCCGGCAGGATGGCAAAATCCCCGCTGTCGTTGTTGATCAGCCGCCGCTTTAGCATGATATCGAGCCCGTCCCGGACCGTAGACGCGCCAGCGCCAAACTCGGCGGCTGCGCAGGCCATGAGGTCGGTCTCACGTCGCGGTCCGCCCTGCAGGCAATATGCCACCAAGGGCACCGGCAACACCGGCACTACCGCGGCAATCCGGTTCATCAGGTCCGCGGCCAAGGCTTCAGGCACGCGACCGTGACTGTCTACGAATCCGCGCAGCCCGACCGGGTCGCCGAAACTCACTGCGGCCTTGCCGAACCGCCGGAAGCGTCCGGTGATCCGCTGCCACACATGCCGGGCCACGAAGCCTGCGCCCTCGCTCAGCCGTCCGCGAAACCTCCGCACGCCGGAGCGGTCGGCTGCGATCAGTACCCGGTCTTCCAGCACGCGGTCGTAGTTCAGCGCCACCGGCACGAAGACGATGTCGCGCCCGCCGTCGTCCCAACCTTCCACGATGTATTTCAGCAAACCGACCTTGGGTGGTGCCAAGGCGCCGGTCAGGCTCAGTCCGCCTTCGGGAAAGATTGCCTGCGTCACGCCGCCCGCTGTCGCCAGCGCCACGTAACGCGCCAGCACCCGGCGATAGAGCGCATCGCGCGACTTTCGCCGGATGAAATAGGCCCCCATTGACCGGATCAGCCCCGATAGCGGCCAGACCCGGGCCCACTCTCCTACCGCATAGGCCAGCGCAGACGTTCGCGCCGCCAAGTACGTGACCAGGACGTAATCCATGTTCGATCGGTGGTTGATGACATAAACCACCGTCGCCGACGGGTCGATGTCCCGCAGGGCCTGCGTATCTGCATGTTCCAAACGCACGTCATACAGCGTCCGCGACAGCCAACGGGCCGCCCGGATGCCAAAGCCGAAATAGGCCGTGGCCGAAAACGAGGGCACGATCTCGCGCGCATATTGCCGCGCCCTTTCCGAGGCGACGTCCTCGCGCACACCGTGCTCACGCGCATATTCTATGATCGCCTCGTTGACCTGTGGATCATAGACCAGTCGCTCGATCATGTCGGACCGTCGGGCCAGCTTGAACGGCTGGATCGGGCGCTCTAGCCTTTCGTTGATCCGGCTCACCACGCGCTCCATCCTGCGGCGCAGAAACCAGCGCACGGAGGGAAACAGGAAGTGAGACGCGAAAGTGACCACCGCGAAGGCAAGGATCAACAAAAACAGCCAGATCGGGAGTTCGATGGTCTTGGTCATGTGCTCACGTTTGCATTTTGCTGCAAATGCGTAAACATGAGAGCACGCCGCAACGCAGCGAATTGACAGCGCCACATTCTTTCGCCTATCACTTCCTCGACGAAACAAAATTGCGCATCCGAATCGAGAGGCCCAGATGACCGAGACCAAGAAGGACAAGCCCTGGCTGATCCGTACCTACGCTGGCCATTCTACCGCGTCCGCCTCGAACGCGCTTTATCGCTCGAACCTCGCCAAGGGGCAGACCGGGCTTTCGGTCGCCTTCGACCTGCCGACCCAGACAGGCTATGACAGCGATCACGTGCTGGCCAAGGGCGAGGTCGGCAAGGTGGGCGTGCCGGTGTGTCACCTGGGCGACATGCGCGCGTTGTTCGATCAGATCCCGCTGGATCAGATGAACACCTCGATGACGATCAACGCGACCGCGCCCTGGTTGCTGGCGCTCTATATCGCGGTGGCCGAAGAGCAGGGCGCGTCCGTCAAGGACCTGCAAGGCACGGTGCAGAACGACCTGATCAAGGAATACCTGTCGCGCGGCACCTATATCTGCCCGCCGAAGCCCAGTCTCAAGATGATCGCCGACGTGGCCGAGTATTGCTACAAGGAGATCCCGAAATGGAACCCGATGAATGTTTGTTCCTATCACCTGCAAGAGGCCGGCGCGACGCCGGAACAGGAACTGGCCTTCGCTCTTGCCACCGCCACGGCCGTCCTTGACGAGCTGAAGCCGCGCATCCCCGAAGAGGACTTCGCCACCATCGTCGGCCGCATCTCATTCTTCGTGAACGCGGGCATCCGCTTCGTCACCGAGATGTGCAAGATGCGCGCCTTCGTCGATCTCTGGGACGAAATCTGCCGCGACCGTTACGGCGTGGAAGATCCGAAGATGCGGCGCTTCCGCTATGGCGTGCAGGTCAACTCGCTGGGCCTGACCGAGCAGCAGCCGGAAAACAACGTCTACCGCATCCTGATCGAGATGCTCGCGGTGACCCTGTCGAAAAAGGCCCGTGCCCGCGCAGTGCAACTGCCCGCCTGGAACGAAGCCCTCGGCCTGCCGCGTCCGTGGGATCAGCAATGGTCGATGCGAATGCAGCAGATCCTCGCCTATGAGACCGACCTGCTGGAATTCGACGACCTGTTCGACGGCAACCCGGCGGTCGATGCCAAGGTCGAAAAGCTGAAGGACGGCGCGCGCCACGAACTGGCCAACCTCGACGCCATGGGCGGCGCGGTGGCCTCGATCGAATACATGAAATCCAGACTGGTCGAAAGCAACGCCGACCGCTTGAACCGGATCGAGCGCAGCGAGACCACGGTCGTCGGCGTCAACCGCTGGACCGAGACCGAGCCTTCGCCCCTGATGACCGAGGACGGCGGCATCATGACGGTCGACCCCGCCACGGAGGCCGATCAGATCGGCCGTCTGGACATCTGGCGCCGCGAGCGTGATGCGGACGCGGTCGAAAAGGCGCTGGCCGATCTGCGGGCTGCCGCGCGTGACGGAGCCAACATCATGCCGCCGTCAATCGCCGCCGCCAAGGCTGGCGTCACAACCGGAGAATGGGCCGCCGAGATGCGGCAGGCATACGGCGAATACCGCGGCCCGACGGGCGTGTCGCCTTCGGTGTCGAACCGCACAGAGAACCTCGACGAACTGCGCGACGCGGTGAACGCGGTCAGCGATCGTCTTGGGCGCCGGCTCAAGTTCCTGGTTGGCAAGCCTGGTCTCGACGGCCATTCCAACGGGGCCGAGCAGATCGCCTGTCGCGCGCGGGACTGCGGAATGGACATCTCGTATGAAGGCATCCGTCTGACGCCCGAGGAAATCGTCAGGGCCGCGCAGGAAGATCAGGCGCATGTGGTGGGCCTGTCGATCCTGTCCGGGTCGCACATACCGTTGATCGAGGACCTGATGGATTGGATGCGGGCCGCCGGGCTCGGCAATGTCCCGGTAGTCGTCGGCGGCATCATACCGGACGAGGACGCGCGGAGGCTCAAGGCCATGGGCGTGGCGCGTGTCTACACACCCAAGGATTTCGCGCTGAACACGATCATGGGCGATATCATCACTCTCGCGGATCCCGCTTCCGTCGCTGCCGAGTGACGCCTCGTCGGATGGGTGCCCCGCACCCATCCACCTTCAGGCTGATTGCTGCACGCAAAGCCGCGCCGGCAACGGTTCGGCCAGACGCTGCTGCCAGTAACCCACCCGCTCGGGACGGCCCAGAAGATAGCCCTGTGCGTTGTAAATGCCGATCTTCTGCAGGCTTCGCAGCTGCTGTTCGGTCTCCACGCCCTCGGCGATCAGGCGGAACCCGATGTCCCGTGACATCGCCTGAACCGCCCGCAAAATTCCCGGGTCTGCCTCCGTGTCACCGGCCCCCTGCACGAAGCGGCGGTCGATCTTGACGATGTCGATATCAAGCTCGTGCAAACGCTCGAGGTTGGACAGGCCCGTGCCAAAGTCATCGAGCGCAATGCGCACGCCGCGACTGCGCAACTCGTGCAGCAATTCGCGGGTCTTTCCGAGATTGCGGATCACCGCATCTTCCACCAGCTCGAAAACGATCCGCGACGGATCCACCCAGCGCGACAGCGCCGCGGTGTAATCGAGGTTGTCCTCGATCGACCGTTCAAGAAAACGCGACGAGACGTTGAACGCACAATAGAGATCCTCGGCGGTGTCACTGAACGCTTTGACCGCCTCGGCAGCCACGTGCACCGGTGGGGTCAACTCGCGGTGGTAGTTGCCGCGGGTCACGCCTATGAATTTCTCCGGCAGCAGCACGTCGCCATCGCCGCGTACCCAGCGGATCAGAGCCTCGACCCCGATGGCGCGGCCCGTCAGCGTGTCAAAGACCGGCTGAACGAAATAGGTGATTTCTTCGCGGCGCACGGCTTCGGCCAAGTCCTCGGCCCTGGGACCGGTGCGCCGGGCGATCATCGTCTTGAGGGTCTCGCCCTCGGTGACCCGCACGCAGTTGCCGCCGGCCTGTTTGGCGGTATAGAGCGCCTCGTCGGCGTAATACAGCGCCCCCATCATGTCCTGCCCGGTGTCGATGCGCGTCACGCCGGCGCTTGCCGTCCGCCGGATCGAGACCCCGTCCACTTCCATCGACATTGCCCCCACCGCGGCCACCAGATCGGAGGCCCGCTGCAAGGCTTTTGCGGTGTCCACCTGCCGCATGTAGATGCAGAACTCGTCGCCGCCGTGGCGAAACAGGGTTTCGCCTTCGCGGCATTCGGCGCGCAGGGTCTCGGCGACACGGCGCAGAAAACTGTCGCCGGCGCGGTGCCCGAAGCCGTCGTTCACGCTTTTGAATTCATCGAGGTCGATGAAAACCATCGCGTTTGATCCGTCTTGCGTGGTTCGGGCGAAAAGCCCGCGCAGGTAACGCCGCGACCTGGCTTCGGTCAGGTCGTCGAATTCCACCATGTACATCAAGCGCGCGTTCTCGGCCGTCAGGACGGCCAACCGCTCGTTCAGCGCCTCGCGCTCGGTACGCCGCCGACGGCTGTGCGCGTGCCACGTGACACCGCCCAAGGCAGCGACACCCGCCGAGATCAAAAAGCCGAAAATCACCGTGGCCGACACGTCACCATGCCTTCCTGAACTTGTTCCCCTTGGCTCAACCATAGGGATAATCTCTGGACTTACAAAGCCTAAAGCGTCCTTCCGAAGTCGCTTGTGATCCCGGGACCCGGCTGTCAGACTTCACGCCATTGCGACAGCGTAACGGAGTGCGTCATGACCGTTCATATCGGGGCCAAGCCCGGAGATATTGCCGAGACCGTCCTGATGCCGGGCGATCCCTATCGCGCCCGCTGGGCAGCCGAAACCTTTCTGGACGATGCAAAACTGGTTAACGAGGTGCGGGGCATGTTGGGCTACACCGGCACCTGGAAAGGCAACAGGGTGACAATCCAGGGGTCCGGCATGGGCATGCCGTCGCTGTCGATCTATGCAAATGAACTGATCGCGGAATACGGTGCCAAGACGCTGATCCGGATCGGTTCCTGCGGGGCCATGCAGAAGGATGTGGAGATACGCGATGTGATCGTGGCAATGACCGCGACCACCCTGTCCACGCCCTCGCGCGGCATCCTGCGCGAGCTGAACTTCGCCCCCTGCGCCGACTGGAGCCTGTTGCGTGGCGCCGTTGCGGCGGCGGAAGCCAAGGGCACGCCGACGCATGTCGGAGGCATCTATTCCTCGGATGTCTTCTACGACGAACGCCCCGACCTCAATGAGCAGATGACGCGCCACGGCATCCTGGGTGTCGAGATGGAAGCGGCGGAGCTCTACATCCTTGCTGCCCGCCACAAGGTACGGGGGCTGGCGGTGCTGACAGTGTCGGACCATTTGCTGACCGGAGAGGCATTACCCTCCGACCAGCGCGAAAAGAGTTTCGGCGACATGGTCGAGATCGCTCTGGAGGCCGCGTTTGCCTGAGGCCCGGCTCGCGCCCCGTTCCTGGCTGCCGGAAAAAAGCGCGGCGCTGATCGAGAAGGTGTCGGGCCGAGTTGCTGCTGCGACCAGCGATGAGATCGCAAAGCGCATCGGCACGCTTGCCGCCATGAACCGGCGTATCCACGAGCGCGAATGCTTCAATCTCAATCCGGCCACCAACGTAATGAACCCCGCTGCCGAGGCCCTTCTGGCCAGCGGCATCGGCACACGGCCTTCGCTCGGCTATCCCGGCGACAAGTACGAGATGGGGTTGGAGGCAATCGAAGAAATCGAGGTCATTGCCGCCGAACTGGCCTGCGAGATCTTCGACGCGACCCATGCCGAGATCCGGGTGCCCTCGGGCGCGATGGCCAACCTTTACGGTTTCATGGCGCTATGCCAGCCCGGGGACGCGGTGATCGTACCACCGGCCGAGATCGGGGGGCACGTCACCCACCAGGATGCGGGGGCGGCCGGACTGTTTGGTCTGACGATCTACGAGGCTCCTGTGGATGCCAAGCGCTACACGGTGGACCTTGCCGCACTGGCGGAACTGGCCGAAGCGGTGGAGCCGCGGCTAATAACCATTGGCGGTTCGCTCAACCTTCTGCCGCATCCGGTCAAGGATATCCGCGCGATCGCCGACGGGGTAGGGGCCAAGGTTCTGTTCGACGCAGCCCATCAATGCGGCGTCATCGCCGGCGGCGCTTGGCCAAACCCGCTTGATGAGGGTGCGCATCTCATGACGATGAGCACCTACAAGTCGCTGGGCGGTCCGCCCGGCGGGCTGATCGTGACCCGTATCGCAGAGATCGCGGAGCGGCTGGAGGCGATTGCCTTTCCCGGCCTGACCGCGAATTTCGATGCCGCGAAATCGGCGGCGCTGGCGGTTTCGCTGCTTGACTGGCGCGACTTTGGCGAAGCCTATGCGGCGCAGATGGTGGCGTTGGCAAGGGCGTTGGGCAAGGCTATGACCGACGAAGGGCTGCCGGTGTTCCGCACAGCCGAAGGCCGCACCCGGTCACACCAATTCGCGCTGGAGGCTGAAAGCTTCGGCGGCGGGCAGACCGCGTCCAGAACGCTGCGCAAGGCGGGGTTCCTCGCCTGCGGAATCGGGTTGCCGCTGGATCCGGTCGACGGCGACATGAACGGGCTGCGTATGGGCACGCCGGAACTGGTGCGCTGGGGAATGACCGAGGAACACGCCCCGCAGTTGGCGCGGCTCGTTGCACAAGCGCTAACCTCCGACGCGCCGGAGACGCTGGCCGCGGATGTCGCCCAGTGGCGCGCGAGCTTCGACGAGTTGCATTTTATCCATCAATAAAGGGATGCAGGCAGCTTCCAACCTACGCCCCGTGCGTTCTGTCATAGCCGTTTCGCGGCGACGGCTGCCAGTTGCGCAGGGCGGTGCGGTCGGGCTCGAACACCTCGATCTTGAGCGGATGGCAAAGGGCCGTGTCTGACGAGTGTTGCGCCCCGCAGTCGCCCCCGGGGCAGGCGCTGAGCGCGCCAAGAAGGTCGATTTCGGCGAAGAACTCGATGTAGTCTCCCGGACGCACCGGGCTAGCCTTCATGAAATACTGGCCGGTGTCGCGGGTGAAACCGGTGCACATGAAGACGTTGAGCACGTCGTGGACGTGAAACTCGCTCTCGTGAAGCGGCAGGCCGGTATGGCCGGCCAGCGCGCGGGTCAGGTTCGAGTGGCAGCAGTGGTGGTATTGCGTGCCGCTGAGCAGGTTGCCGGTGTAGGGATCGCAACGGGTGCCGATCACGTCGTGGACCGATCCGCCGTCAGCGTCGATATCATACCAAGCGAGCGTGTCTTCCGTGATCGTCGCCATTGCCCGAAGGTGCGGCAGGTTCGACCAAAGGCGTTCGCCTGTGGTGACATGCGTGCCATGCAAGGCCCGGGTCTTGCCTGAAAAGAACCGCTCGCCCAGATCGTCGGCGTTCCACAGGTTGAGGTCGCCCACCTGCGGACCTTCGACAGAGCTGATGCGAAAGAATTGCCCGGCACGCGCCGTGAAGGTCTCAGCCTCGCGAGGGGGGACGATGACTTCGGTCACCTTCCGGGCGTTGGCGCGAGCGGCCTGCTTGAGCGCCAGTTGAGGGTCGGGCAGTGTCTCTGGCGGATAGCAGATCACCGGTGGTGCGGAACGTCGGGTCTCGGCGTCGGGTGGAGCTTGGGTCATGGTCGGCCTCCTTGCGCGGATGTGACCCTGCAAGCCTCGGATTGGCAAGAGCGCAGGCCGCGCACTGCGCTTTGTCAGGCCGGGACGATCGATAGTCGCGATGCACGGATCTGCCGCCCGGATTGTTTCACTGATCCGGCGAAGATCCGCCGTCCAGCCCCTTGATCCCCTGACAAACAGGGCCAGTTGACGGGTTCGTGTTGGCTTTCCGGCTGGCTTTTCGCTAAATTCCCACAGTAATAGGCCGCACAGAACCGGCCACAGGAAAGAGCAGGCTGATGGAAACGGAAACTCTGGCGCTCGCACAAGAGATCGATTTCTCTATGTGGGGGCTGTTCGCGCGGGCCACGCTGACGGTGAAACTGGTGATGATCGCGCTGATCGTGGCCAGCTTCTGGTCGTGGTCGATTATCGTCTACAACCTGATGTCCTATCGTGGGGCCCGGCGCGAGGCGCGTCGCTTCGACCGGGCGTTCTGGTCGGGTGAGCCGCTGGATGAGCTCTTCGAGCAGATGGGGCCGGAACCGAATGGTCGGTCTCAGAAGGTGTTCGCTGCCGGGATGATGGAGTGGCGCCGCTCGCATCGCGAATCCGGTGAGCTGATCCCGGGCGCGCAGGCGCGGATCGACAGGTCGATGAATGTGGCGATCGCCAACGTCAGCGACGAATTGCAGCGCGGGCTGAACGTGCTGGCGACGGTGGGCTCCACCGCGCCCTTCGTCGGTCTGTTCGGCACCGTCTGGGGCATCATGAACGCCTTCATCGAGATTGCCGAGCAGCAGAACACCTCGCTGGCCGTGGTGGCGCCCGGCATCGCCGAGGCGTTGATGGCCACGGGTCTCGGCCTGCTGGCAGCGATCCCTGCGGTGATCTTCTACAACAAGCTGAGCGCCGACGCGGACCGCATCTTGTCGGGCTACGAGAGCTTCGCCGACGAGTTCGCCACAATCCTCAGCCGCCAGTTGGACTCCTAGGTCATGGGCGCTCACATCGTCAAACCCGGAGCATCCGGCGGAGGCCGCAGACGCCGCAGAGGCGGAGCGCGGCCGATGTCCGAGATCAACGTCACGCCCTTCGTCGACGTGATGCTGGTGCTCTTGATCATCTTCATGGTCTCGGCGCCGCTGCTGACGGTCGGCGTACCGGTGGAGCTGCCGAAAACGGCCGCCAGCGCGCTGCCGGGCGAAAGCGAAGAGCCTCTGACGGTGACGCTGACCGCCGACAACCGCATCCTGATCCAGACCACCGAGACGCCGAGCGACGAACTGGTCGGAAAGCTGCGCGCGATCGCCGAGCAACGCACCGGCGACAGGGTCTTCCTGCGGGCTGACGGCGCGGTGCCATATGCCGAAGTGATGGAGGTGATGGGCGCGCTCAATGCCGGCGGGTTCGGCAACATCGGTCTGGTGACCGAGACCGGCGGGCCGCGGCTCGACGGGCAGGACGACGGCTGAGGCGGGGCGCACCGGCGAATGGCCTTTTACTCTGACATGATGAACCGGGACGGGAGGGCTCATATCGGGCACTACGTGTCCGGTGTGGCGCATGTCGGGTTGATCGGATGGCTGCTTGTCGGGCCGCTGTTCGAGGTGGAGCCTCTGCCGTTCAATGTGACCACCGTCACCACTGTTTCGGAAGAGGAGTACGCGGCGCTGACCGGGGCGGAAGTGCCGTCTGATGTGGCACCGCAGGTGCCCGACGCCCCGGCCGAGCCGGTAACGCCGGAGGCGCCCGAGTTGGCGCCGCCTGCGCCGCAGGAAGAGACCCCGCCGCCAGCCCCGGCAGAGCCGCAGGAGGTGACGCCGGCGCCTGTGCCGGAAGCGCTGCCGGAAATCCCCGAGCCGCCCGCGCCCGTTGCCGAGGCCGATGATACACCGCCGCCGGAACCCGCACCCCCCGCGCAAGAGGACGTGACAGTGGTGCTGCCCGAGACGTCGCCGCGCCCGGTGCCGCGCGAAGCGCCGCGCGTCGCTCCGGAACCGGTGGCGCCGCCCGAACCAGATGTCCAAATCGAAGACACCCCGCGTGAAGCGGTCGTGCCCGAGGAAAGCGAGACCCCCGCAGAGGTTCAGGACGAGCAGGACGCCGCACAGCCGGAAGAGGCGACCGATCAGATCGTGACCGAAGCGGATGATCCCGCATCGGGCGCGCCCGAACGCTCGATCCGGCCGCGCGGTCGTCCTCGTGTCGCGCCAACGGTGGCGCAGCCGGCAGAACCTGCCGAAACGCCGGAGCCCGAGGCACCGGCCGCGCCCGTAGCGGATACCGCCGATGCGGTCGCGGACGCGCTGGCCGAAGCGCTTGGCGGATCCTCCGATCCGGTGCCCTCTGCGCCCTCCGGTCCGCCGCTGACCTCGGGCGAGCGTGACGCGCTGCGGGTTGCGGTGCAGCAATGCTGGATCGTCGATGTAGGCTCGGCCGCTTCACGCGTGACCGTGGTGGTGGCGATGCAAATGGAAGAGAATGGCCGCGTGATCGGTAGTTCGATCCGCATGGCGGGAAGCGAGGGCGGCGATGCCACCGCTGCTCAGAAGGCATTCGAATCGGCGCGCCGGGCGATCCTGCGCTGCCAGAAGGACGGCTATGACTTGCCGGCCGACAAATACGACCAGTGGCGCGACATAGAGATGACCTTTAATCCCGAGAATGTAGGGAGATGACCATGACTGACCGACTGACCCGGACCCTTGCCGCCTGGCTGACCGGCCTCGCGCTGATGCTGAGCGCCACGCTGGTGCAGGCGCAGCCCTTGCGGATCGAGATCACCGAAGGCGTGGTGGAACCCTTGCCCTTCGCCGCGCCCGATTTTATCGCCGAGAACGCCGAGGCGCAGGAATGGGGTGCTCGACTGGCGCAGGTTGTGGCCGACGACCTGACCGGAACGGGGCTGTTCCGGCGCATCGGCGCAGACGCATTCATCTCGCGCCCGACCAGTTTCGCTGCGCCGGTGCAATACCCCGACTGGAAGGCGATCAATGCGCAGGCGCTGATCATGGGCGCGGTCTCGGCCGATGGCGCCGGCGGCCTGACGGTGAAGTTCCGGCTCTACGACGTGTTCTCGGACCAGGAGTTGGGCAAGGGCCTTCAGTTCCAAGGCACCACCGACGGCTGGCGGCGCATGGCGCACAAGGTGGCGGATGCGGTCTATAGCCGGATCACCGGCGAGAGTGGCTATTTCGACAGCCGCGTGGTCTTCGTCAGCGAAACCGGCCCCAAGGACGACCGCAAGAAGCGGCTGGCGATCATGGACTACGACGGCGCCAACGTGCAGTACCTGACCGACAGTTCGTCGATCGTGCTGGCGCCGCGGTTTTCGCCCACCGGCGACCGGGTGCTCTATACCTCCTACGCCACGGGCTTTCCGCGTATCCACGTGCTTGACGTCGGCAACACCCAAAGCCGCATTCTTGAGACCCAGACCGACGCAATGTCCTTTGCCCCGCGTTTCGCGCCGAACGGGCAGCGCGCGGTCTTTTCGCTGTCCGAGGGTTCGAACACCGACATCTACCTGATGGATCTCACCTCGGGCGCAACCCAGCGGCTGACCAACACCCCCGCGATCGAGACCGCGCCCTCCTACAGCCCCGACGGCAGCCAGATCGTCTTTGAAAGCGATCGCTCGGGCAGCCAGCAGCTTTACATCATGCCGGCGAACGGCGGCGAAGCGCGCCGGATTTCCTTTGGCGAGGGTCGCTACGGCACGCCGGTCTGGTCGCCGCGCGGCGACCTGATTGCCTTTACCAAGCAGCACAAGGGCCGCTTCCACATTGGCGTGATGCGCACTGACGGCAGCGAGGAGCGCCTGCTGACGGCGTCCTTCCTCGACGAGGGCCCGACCTGGGCGCCCAATGGCCGGGTGATCATGTTCACGCGCGAAACGCAGGGCGCCACCGGACAGGCCAACCTCTATTCGGTCGATATCTCGGGGCGAAACCTCAAACGGGTAAGCACACCAGGCGCGGCCTCGGATCCGAGCTGGGGGCCGCTGCAGTAGTTGCTTAATGAAGGATGGGAAGGCGCGGCGGGTTATGCTACCCTCGCGTCCAACAATGGCAGAATGCCAGATGGCGGAGCAGGACAGACCATGAAACATCTCACTAAAATCGTGCTATTCGCAGGCGCGCTGGCGCTTTCGGCCTGTACCCAGGCGGACCGGTTCGACAATGCCGGTGTCGGCGCAGGTTCGGGGGCAGGGCTCGGAGCTGGCGCAGGCGCGGGCGCAGGTGGTCCGGGCGACCCCAGCAGCCCGGCCTATTTCCAACAGGCAATCGGCGATCGGGTGCTGTTTCTCGTCGACCAGTCGACCCTGACGGCGGAAGCGCGCAGCATTCTTGACGGGCAGGCGGCCTGGCTGATGCAGAACACAGACTACTCTGCGGTGATCGAAGGCCACGCCGATGAACAGGGCACTCGCGAATACAACCTCGCGCTCGGCAATCGCCGGGCCAGCGCGGTGCGCGAATACCTTGTCTCGAAGGGGGTGCCGACGTCGCGGCTGCGGATCGTGACCTACGGCAAGGAACGCCCGATCGAAATCTGCTCGGAAGAGGCCTGCTATGCGAAGAACCGTCGCGCGGTGACGGTCATTGCAGGCAGCGCAATCAGTTAACCAAGGGCGCCCTATGTCGGGGCGAGGATGATGATGCGGATAGTTTCGATGCTAGTGTTGGTTCTGGCGCTGCCCCTCGGGGCGGCGGCGCAGGATCGTGAACAGACCCTCGCCGACATCCGGCAGGACCTGACGCTGCTGAATATCGAAGTCCAGCGGCTGAAGCGCGAATTGTCGACCACCGGCGCAAGCGGCGTGGGCGGCGGTGGCGGTACGCTGCTCGACCGTGTGGATGCCATCGAATCGGAACTGACGCGGCTGACCTCGAAGACCGAGGAGATGCAGCACCGCATCGACCGCATCGTGACTGACGGCACCAACCGCATCGGCGATCTTGAATTCCGCCTCGTCGAGCTGGAGGGCGGCGACGTCAGCCAGTTGGGCGAAACCTCGACGCTCGGCGGCGCGGCCGAGGCGCCCGCTGCACCCGAAAGCCCCATTGAACTGTCACCAGCCACGCCGCAGGACAGCGACGGGCCGCAGCTTGCCGCCAGTGAGGAAGAGGATTTCCGGCGCGCTCAGACGGCTTTGACCGAGGGCGATTATGTCCGTGCGGAAGAGTTGTTCCGGGTGTTCAACGAGACTTATCCCGGGGGGCCTTTGGGTCCTGCGGCCTCGCTTGGACGTGGCAAGGCGTTGGAAGAGCAGGGTAACCTTAAGGATGCGGCGCGGGCCTATCTCGATGCCTATTCGGTCGAACCCGAGGGCACCGTTGCCCCCACCGCATTGCTGTTTCTGGGCCGCGCGCTGGGCGAATTGGGCCAGCTCGAGGCGGCCTGCCAGATGCTGAGCGAAGTCGGGACACGTTTCCCCTCGGCGGTCGAGGTGACGGAAGCGCAATCCGAGATGCAGATGCTCTCCTGCCTCTGACAGCTGCAGCCCGACCAAGGCTCTTTGCGTATGGTGCCAGCGGGCCACATGCGCCGCTGAGAAAGAGAAAATGACCCTGAAATGCGCGGTTTAGGTCTTCAAAGCCTGTTTGCCGATGCGATGGGCGCGGCGCTGGGGCCCGATTTCCCGTCCGAGATCGGGCTGGCGGTCTCGGGCGGCGGCGATTCCATGGCCATGCTCACGCTGGCGCACAACTGGACACGCGACTTTGGTGTCACGCTGCGGGTGGTGACTGTCGATCACGGGCTAAGAGCCGAGAGCGCGGCAGAGGCGGAGTTCGTCGCGCGGGAATGCACGGCGCTGGGTCATTCTCACGACATC
Source organism: Litorisediminivivens sp. KMU-197 (assembly GCF_056858395.1). NCBI lineage: Bacteria > Pseudomonadati > Pseudomonadota > Alphaproteobacteria > Rhodobacterales > Paracoccaceae > Litorisediminivivens > Litorisediminivivens sp. KMU-197. The sequence goes on from NZ_JBXEQG010000003.1 coordinate 374,163, forward strand.
CTGACGTGGACCGGCTGGACCGGGCGCGGCAACCTGCAGGAGGCCGCGCGTAACGCCCGACTGCAATTGATCGACGGGTGGCGCGGATCGCTACGCCATGTCTTGATGGCGCATACCGCCGACGATCAGGCCGAGACGGTGCTGATGCGGCTGGCGCGCGGTTCGGGCGTCGACGGACTGGCGGCCATGGCGGATACGCGTGTCGTGCCGGGAAAGGACGGCGGCTTCCTGATTGTCCGTCCCCTGCTGGGCGCGCGGAGGGCGGACTTGCGGCACTATCTGAGCACCCTGCAGGGAAGCTGGATCGAGGATCCTTCAAACGACGATGACAGCTTCGACCGGGTCCAGATGCGCAAGGCGTTGGAGGTGTTGGAACCGCTTGGTCTGGGTGTCGACCAATTGACGCAGACGGCCGCACGGATGGCCCGTGCCCGCCACGCCCTGCAGCGGCGCGCACAGGAGGCGGCGGCGGGTATGGTGCGGGCCGAGTGGCGCGACCTGCTTTTCGATCGCGATGGGTTGACGGCACTGGATGAGGAAACCCGGCTGAGGCTTCTGGCGGCGGGCCTGATGTACGTGTCGGCGCAGACGTATCGGCCGCGCGCGAAGGCGCTCGAAGAGGCTGCCGACCGGGTTCTGTCTGGCGGGACGGCAACGCTGCACGGCTGCCTGATACGCGCCGAGAAGGCCGAACTGCGGATTTGTCGCGAATACGACGCGGTTGCAGGGCAAAGCGCCCCCACCGGCGATCTTTGGGACGATTCGGTTCGCATCACAGGCGGCGTCGTCGCCGGTCTGACGGTAAAGGCCCTCGGCGAGGAAGGTGCGAGGCAACTGCCGCGCCGGCCCGAAGGCTTGCCGTATCAGAGCCTTGTCACCCAGCCGGCGGTTTTTGATGGCGACCGGCTGGTGGCCTTTGCGCCGTCGGGGTTCGGCCCGGAATATGATCTGGAGTATGCGGTCGGGCAGGGGACATTCCACGCTTTCCTGCATTCGCATTGAATGTAGACAAGATGGCCCCTATTTTTCACCGCAAGGGCGCGCTATAGAGCCCGCCAAACCCAACCTGCGGGAGACCACCTTGGGCAATTTGCGCAATATCGCCTTCTGGGTCGTGCTGTTCGTGCTGATCCTCACGCTCTTTAACCTGTTCTCCGGTGGCGGCTCGACGCTGCAAAGCCAGAGCACCCCTTACTCGGATTTCGTCCAGTTGGTAGAAGAGGACAAGGTCGCCTCGGCGGTGATCGACGGGGAAACCATCCGCTATCGCGGCAACGACGGGCGCGACTACGTGACCGTCCGCCCAGACGATGCGGAAGTGACGCAGTTGCTGCTGAATAACGGTGTCGACGTCAACGCCGAAAGCCAGGAACAATCGGGCTTCCAGAGCTTCATCCTGAGCCTGCTGCCCTTCCTGCTGCTGATCGGTGTGTGGATTTACTTCATGAACCGCATGCAGGGCGGCGGCAAAGGCGGCGCCATGGGCTTTGGCAAGTCCAAGGCCAAGATGCTGACCGAAAAGCAGGGCCGGGTGACCTTTGACGATGTGGCTGGCATCGACGAAGCCAAGGAAGAGCTGGAAGAGATCGTCGAGTTCCTGCGCAACCCGCAGAAGTTCTCGCGCCTTGGTGGCAAGATTCCCAAAGGCGCGCTGCTGGTGGGCCCTCCGGGCACCGGTAAAACGCTTCTGGCGCGCGCGATCGCGGGCGAGGCGGGGGTGCCGTTCTTCACGATCTCCGGCTCCGACTTCGTTGAAATGTTCGTGGGTGTCGGCGCCAGCCGTGTCCGCGACATGTTCGAGCAGGCCAAGAAGAACGCGCCCTGCATCGTCTTCATCGACGAGATCGACGCCGTAGGTCGCCATCGTGGCGCCGGCTATGGCGGCGGTAACGACGAGCGCGAACAGACGCTGAACCAGCTGCTGGTCGAAATGGACGGTTTCGAGGCCAACGAGGGCGTGATCATCATCGCCGCCACCAACCGTAAAGATGTGCTTGACCCGGCGCTCCTGCGCCCCGGCCGTTTCGACCGCCAGGTCACGGTGCCCAACCCCGACATCAAGGGCCGCGAGAAGATCCTCAACGTCCACGCCCGCAAGATCCCGCTGGGTCCCGACGCCGACATGCGCATCATCGCGCGCGGCACGCCGGGCTTCTCCGGTGCCGACCTTGCCAACCTGGTGAACGAGGCCGCGCTGATGGCGGCTCGGGTCGGAAGGCGCTTCGTGGTCATGGAAGACTTCGAGAACGCCAAGGACAAGGTCATGATGGGCGCCGAGCGCCGGTCGATGGTCCTGACCGACGAACAGAAGGAAAAGACCGCCTACCACGAGGCCGGCCACGCCATTGTAGGCCTGTCGCTGCCGCAGTGCGATCCGGTCTACAAGGCCACGATCATCCCGCGCGGCGGCGCGCTGGGCATGGTGGTGTCTCTGCCGGAAATTGACCGGTTGAATTGGCACAAGTCCGAGTGCGAGGAAAAACTGGCGATGACCATGGCCGGCAAGGCCGCCGAGATCATCAAATACGGCGAAGAGAACGTTTCGAATGGCCCGGCGGGCGACATTCAACAGGCGTCGGCTTTGGCGCGGGCCATGGTGCTGCGCTGGGGCATGTCGGACAAGGTCGGCAACATCGATTATTCCGAGGCGCACGAGGGCTATACTGGCAACACCGCCGGGCTGTCTGTCAGCGCGCACACCAAGGAAATGATCGAGGAAGAGGTCAAGCGCTTCATCCAGCAGGCCTATGAGCGTGCTTTCCAGATCCTGACCGAGAAAAAGGAAGAATGGGAGCGTCTGGCGCAGGGTCTTCTGGAGTACGAGACGCTGACCGGCGAGGAAATCCGGCGGGTCATCAAGGGCGAACCGCCGCAGACCGGCGAAGACGAGGACGACACGCCCGATCAAGGCGACACTCCTAGCCTCGCGTCGATCCCGAAGACCAAGCCCAAGTCGAAACCGGCGGGCGACCTGAAGCCGGAGCCGTCGGCTTAGAAGCAGTTCAGATTACGACCTGCGGCCTCGGAGTGAAGAACTTCGAGGCCGTTTTCGTATGCGGAACGGCTTTTCGAACCGATCCCTGATATCGCATGTATTTTCTTGAACTGCTTCAGCCGCAACGGCAGGTACGCATTGCTTGTGGCGCGATGTTGCAGCGCGTCCGGAAGAAACGAGGCTGGCCTCCGCCATTGAATGATTTTAAAGAGAGCGGAGGCGGCCTCGAAGCACCCTCGACGAGGTCGTCGTCTCCGGCCGAACAGTCCCAGAGCCCAGAGAAACCGCAATGCGCAAGACCCCCGAGAAGATCGAGACCATGGCCGAGCTGCGGGAGGCGATCGACGACATCGACTGCGAACTGATCGCGCTTCATGCCGAACGCGTAACCTACATCGACCGCGCGCCAGTTTTGAAAGCACGGACCGGCATCGCTGCGAACGCGCCGTCGCGGGTGGCGGACGTTCTGGCGAAGGTGCGTGCGGCCTCGGCCGCCAAGGGATACGATCCCGATCTGTCAGAAGCGATGTGGCGGCTGCTTATCGAAGCAATGATCGCGCGAGAAGAGCGGGTGATGGGCACCGAAGGCGTCGACGGCTGAGCGTTCCGCTGGCATGACTGGGTGCTTGGACCGTTGGTCCGCCTTAGACCGGCAGCATCGTGCCCTGCAGAAGCGCGATCTCGGTCTCGCGATCACCTTCGATGGCCAACACCGTACTGCGGACGATCACCAGCCGCCTTCCGGCCTTCACCACTTCGCCGATTGCGCGCAGGCTGTCGCCGCGCGCAGGGGCCAGCAGATTGATCTTCATTTCGGTGGTCAGCACCTCTGCGTCGTCGGGCATTACCGTCAACGCGGCATATCCCGCGGATGAGTCTCCTAATGTGAAGGTCAGCCCGGCGTGGCCGAAGCCATGCTGTTGACGCGCCCCTTCGATGATGGGGGCGTCAATAGTAACCTGACCGCGCCGGATGTCCGTCAAGGTCGCCTGAAAGGTCTTCATCAGCGACTGGCGCGCGAAACTGTTTTCGACAGCGGCAGATTTTTGAGGCGACAAATCCATAGTTTTCCCTTAGGTCCGGCGACACCGATTGCGTCAGAGTTGGATTGATCTTTCAAGCGTGGAACATGCGCTTTTAAACTATGGACCGCGTATCTGCCAGAATGTCGAATACGGAAGTCGAAAACAGAAAGCCACGGCGTGACCCGGAACTCGCTCGCGGCGTTGCCGGAGGGGTCCGAAAGCTGCTGAAGTCGCGCATCGCGCAGGCGGCGTTTCTGGGCATGACGGCGGTAGCCGTGGCAGCCGAGCCGTTCGGAACGCACGGAGCGCTGAGCTTCGGTCCGCGCGTCATCTACTGGTCGCTGGTCGTTGCGGTCTCGATCCTGTTCGGGAAAGCGTTTCACGAATTTGCGCGTCGCACGACATCAAGCCCGGGCTCATGGCAGGTGCCGCTGCGTGGTGCTGCCCTGATGGCATTGGTATTCACGCCTTTCGTCTACGCATACTCGCACGTCTTCATCAGTCTCGGTGCACCGCTGACGCCGCATCTGCCCGAGGTGACAGTCGCGGTTTTCGTGGTGTCGCTGACTGTCTATTCGCTGGTGCATATCGTCCAGACACAGATGCAGACAGCCGAGCCGAAGTCTGATGCGGACGCTAGGAAACCGCGTTTGACCCGGCGCTTGACCGCGGCGAACGCGCGAATTCATCGTCTCTCGGCGGACGATCACATGACGCTCGTGGCTACGGATGCGGGGCTCGAACGGTTGCGGATGCGCTTGGCCGACGCGGTGGTCGAGATGGATCCAATTCGCGGCACCCATGTGCACCGGTCGCATTGGGTGGCGCTGGCTTCGGTCGATGGGGTGAAGCGTCAGGACGGCAAGCTTTTCGTGTGCTTGGTCAACGGAGAGGTCCTGCCTGTCAGTCGCACCTATCGACCCGAGTTGGAAGCGGCAAGGCCCGAGCTTTTCTGAACCATCGGAATGGCCAGCGCGCGATGCCCGGTCAGGATTGCGAGTGCCCGGGGGGACATCAGCCGGGTCAATGCTGTACTGTTGCAGCGCAATCCGCCGGTGTAGGTGCCGAAGGCCGGCAAAATCAGGCGGTCTTCGTCAAGCAGGAAGCAAGGACGGGAATTGCCGCGAAGGCTGGCCTTCGGGTGGTAGTGACCTGAGATCTCGTGTCGGGTACCCGGCTCGGCGATGTGGCGAAAGGTCAGGCCGCCACTGACGTGACGCGCCAGATGGGCGCCAGGCAGGGCGATGGGGCCGGGATCGTGGTTGCCCTCGATCCAGATCCAACGCCGACCGGCCTGCAGGCGGGTGATCCAGGCAATCGCCGCTTCGGGCAGGTCGCTCATCGCCTGAAGGTCATCGAAACTGTCACCCAGGCAAATGACCGTGCAAGCGGCGGTGGCGTGAATTTCTGCTTCCAGCCGGGTCAACGTATCTTCAACGTCATAGGGCGGCAGTTGCGCACCGCGCAACCGGGCCTGTCGGGACGATTTTCCGAGATGGAGGTCAGAGACGCACAGCAGGTCCGCCGACGGCCAGTACAATGCACCGGATGGCCGTGCGGACAGCCGTTGTCCGGCGAAGCTGAAGTCATAAGCGTTCATGATATGTTCATCGCGTCAAAGAAGGTTGAACGCAAGTGCCTATAGCTGATCGAGCCCCGCTTCGGCCATAAGTGCCGCAGCCTCGTCCTCCATGATCCGCTCGCGACCCGCGCCGTGAATGGGAACCTTGCCCACCTCCAGCAGCATCGGCGCGGCCAAGGGCGTGACCCGGTCAAGCCGCAGCAGGTCGATGCGGCCTTCAACCCGCTCGGCCATATCACGGATGCGGTCGAAATCAACCAGCCCACGCATGGCCTCGGCGTGGGTTATTCGCATTAACAGATGGTCGGGTTCGTATTTCAGCAGCGTATCATAGAGGATATCGCTCGAGAACGTCGCCTGCCGCCCGGACTTCCGACTGCCCGGCAGGTTGCGGTTGATCAGCATGGCGATGTTCGCCGAGGCCCGGAAGGTCCGTTTCATCACCGCGTTCCCCGCGAGCCAGCCCTCCAGCCCGGCCTCGAGCGCAGCGATGTCGAACAACGGCGCCGGGTCTTCCAGCGGCTTCAGCCCCCAGATCAGCGTCGCATAGTCGGTGGCGACGAAACCCAGCGGATCGAGGCCAAGCTCTTCCATCCGTTTGGTGATCAAAAGCCCCAGCGTCTGTTGGGCATTGCGCCCGGCGAAACCATAGATGCAGGCGTGTTCGCGTGCATCGTGGCGGAAGCTTTCGATCAGCAGCCGCCCCGGCGCGGGCAGGCGCGACACATCGCGGTGCAGCGCCAGCCAGTCGCGGGTGTGGTCCGGCAGATAGGGCCAGTCCTCGGCCTGCAACATCCGCAGGATGCGCTGCGACAGTTGGGTGGACGTTGCGAACTTGGTGCCACCAAAGGTGGCAATTCTGGGCTTCTTGTGGCTGTCGCGGCTGACCTCCACCACCAGTTCGCGCAGCCCCTCGTAGCGCACGATCTGGCCGCCGATCAGGAAGGTATCCCCGGCACTGAGCGTGGCGGCGAACCCCTCTTCGATCTCGCCCAGAGGCTTGCCGCCACGTCCCTTGAACCGCACCTTCAGCAGGTCGGTGTCCTGGATCGTACCGATATTCATGCGGATGATCTGGGCCGAGCGGGGATCGCGCAACTGCCACAGCCCGTCGTCGCGCTGCTTGAGCCGCTGCCATTGGTCGTAGGCGCGGAAGGCATAGCCGCCGGTCGCGCAGAACGCGAGGCAATAGTCAAATGCGGCGCGGCTCAATCCCGCGTAAGGCCCGGCAGTCTTCATCTCGGCATAAAGCGCGCTGGCATCGAATGGCCCGGCACAGGCGGCAATCAGGATGTGCTGGCACAGCACGTCCAATGGCCCGGCCCCGCGAGGATCGCCGTCGAGGTCGTGTTCGCGCGCGGCCTGCAGGGCCGCATGGCACTCCACCACTTCGAAGCGGTTGGCCGGCACCAGCCGTGCCTTCGACGGCGCGTTGTAGCGGTGGTTCGCGCGTCCGATACGCTGGATCAACCTTTTGACGTTCTTTGGCGCACCGACCTGAATCACTAGATCCACATCACCCCAGTCAATGCCCAGATCAAGCGAGCCGGTACACACGATGGCGCGCAATTCGCCGCGCACCATCGCCTGCTCCACCTTCTCGCGTTGGCCCCGGTCGAGCGAACCATGGTGGATGCCGATAGGCAGATCCTCGTCGTTGACGAGCCAGAGGTTGTGAAAAAAGATCTCGGCCTGCGCGCGGGTGTTGTGAAAGATCAGCGTGGTCTTATGACGTTTGACCTCTTCCAGCACGCGCGGGATGGCATAGGCTGCCCCCCCACCGGCCCAGGGCGGTGCATCGGGCAGGTCGAGCATGGCAATGTCGGGGTCCGGTCCGGGGTCTGCCTCGACAATCGTGCAGGGGTCCGGATGGCGGGCCAACAGGTGGGCGATGGCCCCGGGGTCTTCCACCGTCGCCGACAACCCCACGCGCCGCAGGTCGGGACGCAACCTCTGCAACCGCGCCAGCGCCAGCATCAGCTGATCGCCCCGCTTGCTCTCGGCCAACGCGTGGATCTCATCCACCACCACCCGTTTCAGACCGGCAAAGATGCGCGGCGCATCCTCGTAAGAGGTCATCAGCGCAAGGCTCTCCGGTGTTGTCAGCAGAATGTGCGGCGGATCGGCCCTCTGGCGTCGCTTGACGCTGTAAGACGTGTCGCCGGTCCGGTCCTCGACGCGTATCGGCAGCCCCATCTCCGTCACCGGCGCGGTCAGGTTGCGCTTGATGTCCGCCGCCAGCGCTTTGAGCGGTGAGACATAAAGCGTATGCATCCCGTCATGTCCGCCGTCCGCAAGATCCGCCAAGGTCGGCAGAAACCCCGCCATGGTCTTGCCGCCACCGGTGGGTGCGATCAGCAGCACCGAAGGCTCGCCGGATCGTGCGATCATCTCGGCCTGATGCGGATGCACCTGCCAGCCACGGGCGGAGAACCAGTCAGAGATGATCGGGGGCAGGGTACTCATCCGCCACATCTAGTGCGTCCCGGGCGGATTCAAAACCGTGCTTCTTCGGTTCGGAAATATCCCGGGGGTTTGGAGGCTGGCCCCCATCACACCAAACTGCGCGCCGCAGGCGCTCAATGTGAACGGCCTTACTTCACGATCTTCTCGTCCTTGACGAACATGTTCGCCCAGGCCCTGTCGACATACTCGGGTGTCATCGTCGGTGCCACGCCTTCGAAGGCGCAGATCGACAGGATCTGGTCGATCAAGAACACCGGCTGATAATTGGCATAAACGTTCTGGATCGTGGGATACTTCACCTGCAGCAGGTGAATGAGGCTCGCCTCGTCCAGAGGCAGCCCCTTCTTCTTGGCGACAAGGGCGAAGATCTTCAGGAAGTCCTTTTGTCCTGGCCCGTCGATCTTGATCTTGAAGAAGATCCGGCGCAGCGCGGCCTGGTCGAATATCTCATTCGGATGGAAGTTGGTCGAGAAGACCACCAGCGTGTCGAAGGGCACCTCGAATTTCTCGCCTGATTGCAGGGCGAGGATGTCACGGCCTTCCTCCAGCGGCACGATCCAGCGGTTGACCAAGGCCTGTGGCGGTTCTTCCTGACGGCCAAGGTCGTCGACGATGAAGATACCGCCCGAGGATTTTAGCTGCAGAGGCGCCTGGTAGGTCCGTGCGGTCGGGTTGTAGACGAGGTCGAGCATCTTCAGCGACAGTTCGCCGCCGGTGACCACGGTCGGCCTGACGCAACGCACATAACGCGTGTCGTAGCGGTTTGCCGAGCGACGCAGCTGATTGGGATTGTCGACCTGCTCTTCGGCGGCTGAGTGGACAATGGGGTCGTAGACCGTGATGACCTGACCGGAATACTCGATCGCGCGCGGAACGAATATCTTGTCACCCATGGCATTGCGGATGCCGTTCGAAATCGAGGATTTCCCGTTGCCCGGCGGGCCGTACATCAGGATCGAGCGCCCGGCCGACACCGCCGGCCCCAACTGATCCATCAGCGTCGGTGGCAGGATCAGCTCGCCCATCGCGGTCGTCAGTTGATCGCGGGTGATCTGGATATTGCGGATCGACTGGCGCTTGATCTGTTCTTGGTAGACATCCAGCGGCACGGGCATGGCCCCGTAATATTCCGACTGTGCCAGCGCATCCAGCGCCCTGGCCTTGCCGGCGTCGGTCAGCTCGTAGCCCATCTCGTTGCCCGAGTTGGCGTTGAGCGTACCGGTCGCCTGCAGGAACTTCTGCCCGCGCGCCATGTCGACCAATTCCTGTGTCACCGGCACCGGCAGGCAGACCGCCCGCGAAATCTCGGTCACGATGTCGAGGTTCGAGCGGAACATCGTCTTCAGCAGGATGTCGCGCATCATCGTCAGGGGCAGCTGCATCTCGTCCAGCCGCTTGGGGGCGGGGGGCGCGGTGACGTTGCCGACGGCCATGTTCATGTAAAGATCCTCCGGTCCTGCGCGCCCAGTCTGGCGGCCAGTGGTTCAGATTTGGTGAAGCGCATTGCCCTCAGCTCCCATAGATCGCGCCGAGCGCGAGATAGAGGGCGAGTGTCCCGCCAAGAGCCAGCCCCATCGGGAAGTCGCTGCCGCTTTGCCAGCTCTGCCAGCCGGGGGCCATGCGCCGCAGCGGCGTGTGTTTCGCCAGCCGGTGCGCGGCGAAGGCGCCCAGCAATGTGGTGGCCAGCAGCATCATCACGAAGACGGTATCAGCCGGGTGCAGGAACGGCGCGGCGGCGGCGGCGAACTTGGCATCGCCCGCGCCGACCAGACCGCCGGCGTTCATGACGATGCCCAAGAGCAGAACAATCACGAGATTGACCAGCCGCCAAGGGTATTCGTCCAGTGGCAGCGCGACCACGCCCACCACCACGAAGACCGCGGTCAGGGCCAGCACCGCCTTGTTGGGGATCTTCATTCGCGACATGTCGGTCCAGCAGACGTAGATGCAGATCGGCAGGGCGAAGGGCAGGAACCAGAGCGCCGACCAGGTGGTGATGGCAAGCTCCATCGTCTAGTTCGCCACGCCGGCTTCCAGTGCGCGAAGCGAGCGGACGGCGGCCTCGAAATACTGTGGATGGGTCTCGATGGCGTCGCGGAACAAGCCCTTGCCGGTTTCGACATCGCCGCGCTTCACCGCCGACAGACCCATGGTGTAGAGCAGTTCAGCGCGCTCCTGCTGGCTCATCGGGACCACGGGAAGCTGGTAGTTGCCCTGTGCGCCACGTGCCAGCACAAGGTTGTTCTTGGCAGTGAACATCTTGCTGTCCTGCCGGATTGCCTGGGTAAAGAGCCGCTCGGCCCCGTCATAATCACCCCGGGTCAGCTTGGAATAACCCCAGTTGTTCATCACGCTCGCGGGCGTGGTGGTCAGCCCGACGGCGGTCTCGTAGAAGCTGTCGGCTTTCTTCCATTCCTCGTTGCCATCGGCGATCATCGCCTCGAGCCGATAGCGCTTGAAGGTCTCGACGGTGGGCGGGACGGCGTCCAGCACCTCTTCGGCCTTGTCCCATTGCGCGTCACGGATGTAAGCGTCGGCCAACTGGATGCGATCGTCGTCGGTGGAGTCTTCCATCCCGATGATGTGTTTCCAGGCCGAGACCGCCTCGGTCGGGCGCTTGGCCCGGATCAGCGACAGCGCGAGTCCGCGTTGCAGGTCGATCCGGTCAGGCTGGCCCTTAACGGCGCGCTGGAAATAGCTGACCGCTTCGTTGGGGTCGGCGGCGCCCAGCATGACCTCGTTGAGGTCGCTCTCGTCGATGACGTTGATGTCCTGCAGCTTGCGGTCGACAGCGTCCTTGTCGATCTCCTTATCGCAGGCCGACAGCGCCAGCACGGCGCACAGACCGAGGGGCACGAAGATGGGATGGCGCATTTTTGCGTCCTTTTCTGCTCTTGCCTCTTACAGTGCGGACTGGATCAGGTAATCCGAGGTCCCGCGCCGCACCAATTTATAGTCTTCTTGTTCGTCTACAGCGAATGTCACGTTGTCGAGTTTCGCCAGCGCCAGCCGCAGGTTGTCGCGGATGGCATCGCTGGCACCGTTGTCCAGCGCATAGGCCTTGCGGAATACCTGACTGGCCTCGGCGGTCTTGCCGCGCTCCATCAGCACCACGCCAAGATTGTTCCAGACCTCGGGCCAGTCTTCTTCTTTCTTGACGGCCCGGCGCAGCAGGGTCTCGGCCTGGTTCAGGCGCCCCAGCGCCAGGTTGGTGGTGCCGAGGCCTGTCAGCACCTCGGCATCGAAACCACGCTCCAGCGCGGCGCGGTGAAAGGCGTCGAGGGCAAGGTCGTATTCGCGCGCCGCCAGCAGCCTGTGACCGACCAGAAGCTGGTCCACGGCTTCCGCGCGGCGGTCGACCTGTGGTGCATAGGGACTGTCCGGCGCACGTGTGAAGCCATCCTGCGCACAGGCGGCCAGCAAGATGACTAGGGCCAGGAATCCGGCGAATTTGGTCAGGACCACCAACGTGTTGCTCTTGCACTGCCTCGGTTTGCGCCGGTGTCTGACCACGGGTTTGCGACCGCAGTTGCCCGGCTTTGGGCCGAGCCTATCGCAGGGCGCATGGCTTGCGGAGAAATTCCTTCAAGGCCGCCTTGAAAAACACTGATAACGTTGCGGATTTGCCAAGGTGGGGTCCGGTCCGTCGACGGAGCAGGCCGTTTTGGTCCGGAGCACGAAATGACGAGCGGAACCGGGGCCGCCGGCTCGGGCGCGTTTTGTACAAATTGTACAAAACGACCCCCAGTTTTGTACAAAAGCCCTCGGGTCTTGGGCGAAGCAGGGACGACGCGCCATCGCCAGACGAATTCTGCAAAAGACCGGATGCCGATCCATCGGTGGATCGGCCCCCGCATATTCAGTTTGCGAGACTTCCGAGCTGCATGATGCCGTGCGCGGACGGCCCCACCAGAATGATCAGCAGCGGCGGCACGGTCAGGCCCATCGTCACCAGTGTCATCTTGGTGGGCAGCTTGTTGGCGGCCTCCTCGGCTTTCATCACTCGCTTGTCGCGCATCTCGGCGGCATAAACCCGCAGCGCCTCTGCAATTGATGTCCCGAAGACCTGAGCCTGTACCAGCACCGTCACGAAGGATGAGATATCCTGCACCCCGCAGCGGTCGCCCATGTCGTTGAGGACCGTGGTCTTGTCTTTGCCGGCCTTGATCTCGTGGCTGACGACCTGGAACTCATAGGCCAGTTCCGGATAACCGACCCGGATCTCCTTGCTCACTCTCAGGATCGACTGGTCGAGTGATTGTCCGGCCTCGACGCAGACCAGCATCATGTCGAGCGCATCGGGAAAACCCTCCTCGATCTGCTGGTTGCGCTTCTCCGAGCGTTTGTTGATCCAGTAGCTGGGCATGTAGTAGCCCGCCCCGCCCGGACCGAGAATATACATCAGCATCTGCTGATTGGTGGCGTTCTCTTCGCCGATGATCACGTAATAGTAGAACAGTCCTCCGCACAGACCGACAACCGCCAGCACCACCTGCGCGGCATAGAAGAACCGAACTGCATCGCGGCCGCGATAGCCGGCCTGCATCAGCTTCTTGGCGATCGTGGAATACTGCTCTTCGTCCTTCGGTTCGAGGAAGGCGCCGTATTTTTCGAGCTTCTCATTGCGGGACTTGCCCTGGCGCAGGGTCTCACCCTTGCGCGCCTTCGGCTGCCGCGACTGCGCCGCCAGCTTGTCCATGGGGTCGGGGCGTTGCCTGAGCAGCATCGACAGCGCCAGCAGCAGCAGCAGCACTCCGAGACCGCCGACCACAACTACCGGGGCCATGGGCCCCAGCAACTCAAAGAAAAAACCTCCGGGCTCAAACATGACGCCCTCCTTATACCTTGATGTTCACCAGCCAGCGCATGACGACGAGGTTCGCGGACAGGAACCCTCCGACGACAAAGCAGGCGGGGATGAAATATGCGTGGTCGATGACTTCGTCGTAGTAGTGCGGATCGGTGACCTGAATGAAGACGAGACAGGCAATGGGGAAGCCGGACAGGAACTTGCCAGACCACTGCGCCTCGGCGGTGATCGCCTTGACCCGACGAAACAGCCGGAAACGGGCACGGATCACCGTGCTGAGTCCGGCAAGCACCTCGGCCAGGTTACCGCCAGATTGCTGCTGGATGGTCACCGCCACCGCAAGGAAGCGCAGATCCTGCATGTCCAGGCGGTCGGCCATCTCGCTGAGCGCCTCGCCGACGTCGCGGCCATAGGCACTTTCATCGGCAATGACCCCCAGCTCCGAGGCCAACGGGTCGCGCACTTCCTTTGACACGATGCTCAGCGCGGACGAAAATGGGTGCCCCACCCGCAGCGAGCGCACGATCAGCTCGATCGCGTCGGGCAGCTGTTCCTCCAGCATGCCCATCCGTTTCTTCGCCTTCATGTTGACCCAGGTATAGACGCCGCCGACACCCATCGCGATCGAGCCCGCGACACGGACCACCAGTCCGGTTTCGGTGCCCAGCGTCAGGCCGACGAAGGCCATGAAGGACACCACGACCATGATCACCATCAGTTGCGTGGGCGTAAAGGCGATGGCCGCCTTCTGCGCCTTGGCAGCCAGCAGTGAGTAAAGCGGGATTTTCCGCGACTTCATGTGCTGGGTCATCTCCTTGCGGAGCTTTTCCAGCACCTCGTCGCGGCGGCTGCCCTTGTCCATCATCTCGAGCCGGCGGTTGACCCGGCTGTTGAGGCTGATCGACTTGCCAAAGATGGTCAGGTAGACGCCCTCGACGACCGCAAGGACGCCGATGAAGATCAGGCCGTAGATAATCGGTTCTGCTGTGATTTCCATGACCTACTCCGCAGCGAAGGGTTCAAAGATGGCCGCTGGCAGATCGTAGCCCCAGAGCTTGAAACGCTCGGAATAGTGGCTGCGGACACCCGTGGCGGTGAAATGGCCGACGATCTTGTTGTCGGGGGTGAGGCCGACGCGCTGATAGCGGAAGACCTCCTGCATCGAGATGACCTCGCCCTCCATGCCCGTCACCTCGGTGATCGAGACCATGCGGCGCGAGCCGTCCTGCAGGCGGCTGGCCTGCACGATAAGATTGACAGCGCTTGAGATCTGGGAGCGCACCGCCTTGATCGGCATCTCGATCCCGGCCATGGCGATCATGTTTTCCAGGCGGGAAACCCCGTCGCGGGCGCTGTTGGCGTGGATCGTCGTCATCGAACCGTCGTGGCCTGTGTTCATGGCCTGCAGCATGTCGATGACCTCTTCGCCGCGCGTCTCGCCGACGATGATGCGGTCGGGACGCATCCGGAGCGCGTTTCTCAGACAGTCGCGCTGGCTGACCGCGCCCTTGCCCTCGACGTTGGGCGGGCGGCTTTCCATCCGGCCCACGTGGGTCTGTTGCAGCTGCAGTTCCGCCGTATCCTCGATCGTCAGGATACGCTCGCTGTCGTCGATGAAGGACGACAGGGCGTTGAGCGTGGTTGTCTTGCCCGAACCCGTACCGCCCGAGACGATGACGTTCAGCCGGCAGGCGACAGCGGCCTGGAGATAGGCAGCCATCTCTTCGGTGAAAGCGCCGAAGCTGACCAGGTCGTCGACCGCCAGCTTCTCTTTCTTGAACTTACGAATGGAGACGAGGCTGCCGTCGACCGCAATCGGCGGCACCATCGCGTTGAAACGCGAGCCATCGGCGAGGCGGGCGTCGACGTAGGGGTTCGATTCGTCGACCCGGCGACCAACGGCAGAGACGATCTTGTCGATGATCCGCAGCAGGTGCTTTTCGTCCTTGAAGGTCACATCCGACAGCGTCAGCTTGCCGTTGCGCTCGACAAACACCTGTTGCGGGCCGTTGACGAGGATGTCGTTGACCGTGTCGTCCTGCAAAAGCGGCTCAAGCGGGCCGAGGCCCTTCACTTCATTGTAAAGCTCCTGGATCAGGGTCGCGCGGTCGTCGCGGTTGAGGACGACGCCCTTTTCGTTGAGGAACTCCTGGCTGATGTCGCTGATCTCGGCCTTCAGGTCATTCTCTGTCGCGTTTTCCAGGGCAGCAAGGTTCAGGTTGTCGAGAAGCGAGCGGTGCAGCTCGAGCTTCAACTCGCCCATCCGCTCCTTGCGCTTCTGTTCCTTGTCGGAAGCCTCGGGGCGCGCGGCCTGCGTCTTCACCACCGGACGACGCATCGACACCGGTTTGGCCGGTGCTTCGGTCTCCGGCAATTTGGTGACGTTGTCGGGCTTGGCCTGGGTGGGGCTGGCGGCAGGCTTGCGATATTTGGAAAACATTGGTGTCTATCCTCAGGCAGCTTCGGCGTCGTCTTTGCCGATCTCGTGCAGTGACTTGGCCAGCTTGGCGATCTCGCGGCGCAGCGGGTTTTTCGACGCGGCCGTCGCCAAGGGCAGGCCGTGATCACAGGCCTGGGTGATTGCCTTTCCGCCGTCGGGGAAATGCACGTCGATGGCGATGCCGAGGCTCTCGGCCATGCGCTTGACCCGGCTCTTGCCGGTCAGGTCGGTGAATTTCGGGGCGCGGTTCAGCAGGAACCGCAGCTTTTCGAAGGGCAGGTCTTCGGACTGAAGCGCCCGCTTCATGCGCAGCGCGTTCTGTGCGGACCGCATGTCGATTTCCAGCATCGAGAAGTAGACATGTGCCATGGTCAGCACCGTTTCCGACCACTGCACCAGCGTTTTGGGCATGTCGACGATGACATAGTCGAAGTGCTCGGTCGCGGTATTCAGCAGCTTCTCGATATCACCCGGCGGCAACAGGTCCAGCGGCAGCATGTCGGCCGGCGCGGTCAGCACCTGCATCTTTTCCTCAAAGTCGATCAGGGCCTGGCTGAAGCTGTCGGCGTCCATGTTTTCGATGTCCGACAGCAATTCATAGACCGCCTCGCGGCGGGGCAGGTCGAGGTAGGTCGCGACCGACCCGGTCTGCAGGTCGAGGTCCACAAGGCAGACCTTCGGGGCGTCCGACTTGGAGATATTGGCCAGTTCCCAGGCAAGGTTGGTGGCGAATGTGGTCGATCCGACGCCGCCGGCCAGCCCGTGTACGCCGATCAGCACGCCATCGCGGGGCGCGCCCTTCTTCAGCTTGACCTTCTTTTCGCCAGGCTGGTCCGCTGCGTCTTCTTCTGTTTCCGACGTCTGGACGACCTCGGGCGCGGGGGCAGGGGCGCGGACACGGTCAATGGCGAACTGCAGCTCAGCTTCGGGAAGCGGGTAGGGGACGAACTCATCAGCACCCTTGCGCATCAGGTGATGCAGGGCCGCCGGCGAGACGTCTTCGGTAATCAGGATGGTTTTGATACCCTGAGCGCTCGCGGCGGCGATGATGTCGGCCAGAAGAGGCAGATCCGCTTCGTCCTCGGCGTCCATGGCAATGGCGACAAATTCAAGTGACCTTGCATCTTCCTGACTGAAGAAGGGGATCGCTTCTTCGAAACCGAGATCGCCCCACTGCTCGCCGAGCGCGGTCTCCATGTCTTCGATCAGAAGCTCGAAGTCCTGCACATTGCGACTGATGGTGCAGGCGACAATCGGGGGTATCTCCATCTCAAGCGCGGTCTCGTCGGTCATGGCCTTACATCCTCTACCAAGCTTTCCCGGGAAAACGTTCCGCAAGGTCTGGCTTCTGCTCGTGCCAGCTATCCCCACCTGTCCTCCGGGATCGCGCCGCCAGGGTGATGGACACCCTGAGACGCAACTCACTACTGGGAAAGTGCTAAAAAATTCAGGCGACATTGCGGCCAAAAAACCGTCTTTTCGCGGATTCGCGACAATACGGCGATGCCGGGGGGAATTGGTTACTGGACGCTGAAACGAAAAAGGGGACGGTGATGCCGTCCCCTTTGCCTGCCGGTTACGAGGTTGTTTCTACTCGGCGCCGTCGCCGGTAGAGGTCTGCTCACCCGACGAGATGCCGGTGGTCAGGGTGGATGCGGGTGCGCCGGATACCAGGTATTCGCGGTAAACGACGGCGGCATAATTTCCGTCCATCAGCTGCGGATGTCCTGCCACGAAGCCGATGACTTCGGTCACGGTCCTGCGATTGCGACGCTCACGGCCTTCGGTCACGATCAGCGGCTGGGTTTCGCCGAAGCTGACAACCGCCTCGAGCCGCGACCGCGAGATGCCGTGCGATACGAGGTAATGGACCACCGCATTGGCGCGGCGCTGTCCAAGTGCGCGGTTGTAGGCGGCGGAACCGACCTTGTCGGCATGGCCGTAGACCCGGAACCGCACCTCGGGGAAGCGTTTGATCCAGGCGGCCTGTTCACGCAGCGTGTCGCGCGCGCCAGCGTCAAGTTCGGCCGAGTTGAAGGCGAAATTGACCGTGGTCAGAACCTCTTCGGCGAAGCGCTGGGCCATGTTGTAGACCCACTGCTTTTCGCCGGTCATGTAGGCCTGGTTGTTCAGCGTCGCCGTGCCGAAGTTGCCAGCGTCGATCAAGGCGCCGGATTCACGAAAGAACGAGCCTTGGACCGGTCCTCGGTTGGGCGAACATCCCGCCAGGACGCCGATCACGGCGGCCGTGGCGAAGAGATATGTCAAGCGCGGCTGCTGCATTCGATCAATCCATCACATAGCCATAGGACCCGCTGAAATCCTGCTTGGCGACTTCGGCAACGGGTCCTTTTGAACGTGCCGTGTCGCTGGCCACGCGGCCATGGAGGAAGAGGTCTTTCTCGGACGGCGGACGCACCCGATCGGTGGGCAGCGCCAGCGCCTCGCCACGTGTCGGTGTGACCAGGTGCGGGGTGACGATGATCACCAGCTCGGACTGCTCGCGCTGATACTCGGCCGAGCGGAACAATGCGCCGAGGACGGGCACGTCGCCCAGCCACGGGACCTGACCATTGAGGTCCTGAAAGTCGTCCTTCAGCAGGCCGGCGATTGCAAAGCTCTCACCGTCGCGCATCTCGACCGTGGTCGAGGCCTCGCGCCGGGTAAAGGCGTCCAGCTGGAAGTCATTGAAAAGAAACCCGTTTGTCGGATCAATCGCCGACACCGCGGTCTTGAGTTCAAGGTTGATCAGGTCACCGTCGACGACGCGCGGGATAAAGCTGAGCTCGATCCCGAAAGGCTTGAACTCGACTGTGATCGAGTCGTTGCCGGTTCCGATCGGCACCGGATATTCGCCACCGGCCAGGAAGTTTGCCTCTTGGCCCGAAAGCGCGGTCAGGTTGGGCTCGGCCAGCATCCGGACCATGCCCTTGCTCTCCAGAGCCTCCAGCAGCAGCGCCACCTCGACCGCGCCGAGGTTGAAGCCGAGCGCAGCGGCAATTTCACTTTCGCCTCCGGGAAGACCGCCGCCCAGGATCGATCCTTGCGCCGTGCTGCCGACAGCCGCCCCGCTGCCCAGCTGGATACCGGCGTCACCGCCGAAGATGTCACCACCGAGGGCCAGCGACGAGGCCAGCTTCTTCGAAACCGTCCGCGACATTTCCGCGAAGCGGACCTTGAGCATCACCTGCTGCACTCCGCCGACGCTCATCAGGTTGGACACCCTTTCGGGCGCGTAACGCTGTGCCAGGTCAAGGGCGCGCTGCATTTTCTGCGTCGACGAGGCGACGCCCGACAGCACGATGCCGTCATCGGCGCTGCGCACCTCGATCTTTTCGCCCGGCATGATCTGCCGCAGGCGCTCTTTGAATTCTGTCAGGTCGAATGTGACGTGCACGTCGACATTGGTGATCAGGCGCCCGGACGCGTCCAGCAGGGTCAGGGTCGTGGTGCCCGTTCCCTTGCCCAGCACGTAGATCGTCCGATCCGACAGAGACGATATGTCGGCGATCGCCGGGTTGGCGATGCTGAGTTCCGCAAAGGGAATATCGCTTTCCACCACCACCGCGCGGTTGATCGGCACCGACAGCTTCGACGAGGTGCCTTGCCGCACAACCGTCAGTGTCTCGGCAAAGCTGCTGGTCGCAAATGAACCACTTGTCAGGACAACGCCCATGAGGGCGGCCCGAAGGAATGACTTGAATTTCATGTGACCTGCCTTTCCGATCACGCCTCATTTCGCAGATCTTGCGTCTGCATTTGACGTCACCTTGCGGGAAAACCTGATTTTTTGCAAGAATCAAAGGGTTCGGCCGCAGACTTTATGTGGGTATCTCGCAACAGCCGTTTAAAAACAAAACGCCGCAATACGAGATGCGGCGTTTTCAGGCTTGAGACCTACCCGATATTGGGCTTGGCGGATCAGTTGGTGCAGGGGATGGGAATCTCCACGGCCTCTCCACCTTTGCGGGTGCGGATGGTGCAGACCTGCTCCTTCTCGACTTCCACGACCTCCTGCACCTCGGGCGCTTCGAGGCCCAGCAGGCTCATCTGGTCAACCTCGACCGGGCCCACCTCGCTGGTGTCGCCGTTGCCGACAAGCGCCAGTGAAAGCCGGCCGGTGGATTGCGCCTGTGCCAGAGCCGCAACCTGTTCGGGACGGACCGACACTGTCACTGTCCGCGCGATGGTGGCCGAATTCTTGTCGCCATAGGCCTGCTGGTCGATGGCGATCAGCTTGACGCCGGTCTCGATCAGCTTGGTGACATCGGTGGAATTGCCGCGGGTGTATTCGTCGACCATCTTCTCGACCCGACCGGTCCAGTACACATCGACGCGATCGCTGGGACGCAGGAAACCCGAGACGCCGGATGCCACGTCGACCTTGATCGCGAAGGCGCGCATGCCGCGTCCAAGGCGAGAGGTGATGCCGGCGTCCTGGCCGGGCTCGGTGACACGGGCGGCGACAATGGCTTCGCCCTTCTCGATGGCGCGCAGGACATACCGTTCGTCACCGGTCTCCGGAAAAAGATCGGGGATGTCGGTTACGCGCAGGCCCTCTACTTCCGGATCGAATTCGTCGGTCGCGGCCTTCTTCAGCGTTTTCTGGGTAAGTTCATCGAGCTCTTCCCAGGGTTTGTAGTAGGGGGCCGCTCCGCCTGAGGCGAGGAACGTGCCGTCCGGGACCGACGCTCTGGGGAATTGCACCACCCGCACCGAGTCGGCGAGAAGCTTGTCGCCGTAGTCCAGCCGTTCGGTCGCGACGTAGACGTCGACGGTTGCAACGGGCTCGGCCTCTTGGGCCTCTGCCAGCGCGACCTGGTAGGACGTGACGTAGCCGTTGGCCATGTGGACGGCAAAACCTGCCAGTCCGATGCCAATTATCAACACCAATCCGAATATCAATCGCATAACCTGCCCCTTTCCTTACTGCTCTTCCCGGTCGTTATGCCGGAAAATTGTGGTCAAACTTAGCCAGACCCCGGGCAGCGTGGCGGCAGGCTAGGATTATTCATGGTGATTTGTAGGAAGAGCGTGCCCTCGGTCATGTCCTGTTCCGGAAGGGTGCTCGTGCGTAGGCCGCCCGATGGCGGCAGACGCGAAGGTCTCTGGCTGCTGCGGCGAGCGCCGAGTTGTCCGCGCGGCTTACTTGGAGAGTTCCGCCTGAATGTCGGCAGCGGCTTTGTCGCGCAACAGCAGTGCCTGTTCTTCGATAGAGAGATAGGCGACAGCGGCAAGGCCGACGATGGCTGCGCAAAGCACCACCCAGTCGACAGTGACGGCACCGTCTTCGCTGGTAAAAAAGGACGTGAGTTTCTTGGTCATTGGTACGTGTCTCCTGAACTCTCGATACACCGGCCGGACCTGGCCTGCGTAAATGGCAACCCTTACTGACCTCCCCAGTCTGGTCCGGGGGACGCGCGTGGCTGGGCTTGGCCCGGTGTCACGCCCTGTGTCGTGGCCCTGTCATTAAAAAGCCGCCAGGCTCGGCGGCAGGCCTTGATGGCAGGGTAGACCCGGCAGTCGCGCGTCTTCGCGCGCATCTGCCGGGAAATCGCTCAGGCGATTACTTCGCCAGTTCGCCCTGGACGTCGGCTGCGGCTTTGCCGTACAGCGCGGCGGTCTGGGTCTCGATCGAGCCGTATGCTGCGATGGCCAGGCCGACGATAGCGGCACAGAGCACCACCCAGTCAACAGTCACGGCACCGTCTTCGTCCTTGCGGAAGTTTTTGATGAATTTGGTCATGGTCATTGTCCTCGTGTGGCCGGGTGGCCAGTGTTTGTGGGATCAAGCCTTCGCCCGTGCAGGGGGTGCGGTGGCGAAGGCCTTCATCGTCAGACAGTCAGACGATTACTTCGCCAGTTCGCCCTGGACGTCGGCTGCGGCTTTGCCGTACAGCGCGGCGGTCTGGGTCTCGATCGAGCCGTATGCTGCGATGGCCAGGCCGACGATGGCGGCACAGAGCACCACCCAGTCAACAGTCACGGCACCGTCTTCGTCTTTGCGGAAGTTTTTGATGAATTTGGTCATGGTCTTGGTCTCCGTAGGTCAATTTGCGTTTCGTTAACCTTGCCGGGGTGATCTGACCTGCCTCTCACCTCAGGTCTGTCCGACTTGGTACGACGCAAATAAGCCAGCGGATTGGGGCGGCAGTTTGGCAGCAATCGCGCGATTTTAAATTTCTCTGCGCCCAACTGCGAAAATCTAGTTAACTGTATGTTCAGAAAGGAATTTTTAGTTAATCAGGTTTTTCCGTCGCGATGGAGAAGCGGCCGAGGCCTGCAAATATGGCGCTTATGCCGCTTTTGATTTCGACAAAACTAGCGTCATGGCAGGTTCTTTGCGAAACTGACGACAATAACAACGCCCGCAACGAGGCTGAGCAGGTTAAAGACATGAAAACGATTGCCAGGACCGTGGCGGTCCTTGTCTGTCTGGGCATGGTGCCCGCCGAGGCAGAGACACCCACGCCCCCGCCGTTCAAGGATTTCCAGCCGCGCAGGGTAAAACCGCCCAAGGCAGGAACAACCAAACGTATCCTCGTACAGATCACGGCACCAGCGCCACGTGCGCCCGTCACTCAGCCTGACTCCAAGGTGCCCGAGGCCCGGCCGGCAACTGCGCGGTATGGCTGGTTCTGGAAATCGATCTCGCCCAGCCAAGATGACAGAAGCGCGGGCCGGCTGAGCGAGGCGCTCGCGGCTCTGAATGCCGCACCCGCAGGCCAGCGCGTGGCCACGCCGAGGCTGGACGAATTGCAGGACCTTGCCAGTCTGCGTGGCGTGCAGATCCTGAAGGCCACCATCGGCACACAGGTATCACCGGCGCTGGTACTGGCGGTGATGGCGGTGGAAAGCGGAGGCCGGGTGGACGCGGTTTCATCGACCGGTGCCCAGGGGCTGATGCAACTGATGCCGGACACCGCCGAACGTTTCGGCGTCGTGGATGCGGCAGTTGCCGAAGACAACATTCGCGGCGGCGTCAAGTTTTTGGACTTTCTCGTGCGCAAGTTCGACGGCGATCCGATGCTGGTGCTGGCAGGGTATAACGCGGGCGAAAATTCCATCGGCAAGCACGGCGGGGTGCCGCCCTACGCCGAAACGCGCGACTACGTGCCCAAGGTGCTGGCGGCCTATGGCGTGGCGCAGGGGCTTTGCATGACACCGCCGTTGCTGATCTCAGACGGCTGCGTCTTCGTAACCATGAACTGATCCGCGGATCGGTCGTCCCTGAATGCGACCGGGCGCGACATCAGCCGCGCCCTGTTTCGTTTTCAAGTTTCAGGTTCAGACGATCGTTGCTTCGGTCGCGGCGCGCACTTCGTCCTCAGTCACGCCGTCGGCGCATTCAACGATTTTCAGGCCGCCCTCGACAACGTCCAGGACACCGAGATTGGTGATGATGCGGTCGACAACACCCTTGCCGGTCAGCGGCAGGGTGCATTCCTTCAGCAATTTCGAGTCGCCATGCTTGTTGGTGTGGTCCATCACCACCACGACCCGGCCGACGCCGGCGACAAGGTCCATCGCGCCGCCCATGCCCTTGACCAGCTTGCCGGGAATCATCCAGTTTGCCAGGTCTCCGTTTTCGGCCACTTCCATCGCGCCGAGGATTGCTGCCGCGATCTTTCCGCCCCGGATCATGCCGAAGGAGGTTGCCGAATCGAAATAGGAGGTCCGCGCCAGCTCGGTAATGGTCTGCTTGCCGGCGTTGATGAGGTCCGGGTCTTCCTCGCCCTCGTAGGGGAAGGGGCCCATGCCCAGCATGCCGTTCTCGGACTGGAGCGTGATGTCCTTGTCACCCACGTAATTGGCCACCAGCGTCGGGATGCCGATGCCGAGGTTGACATACATGCCGTCTTCAAGCTCTTCGGCGGCGCGTGCCGCCATCTGGTTACGATCCCAAGGCATTATGCATCCTCCCGCTTGCGGACGGTCCGCTGTTCGATACGTTTTTCGTGCTGCCCCTGAATGATCCGGTGCACGTAAATCCCCGGCAGGTGAATGTGATCGGGGTCAAGCGAGCCGCGCTCGACGATCTCCTCGACTTCGACAACGCACACCTTGCCGCACATCGCCGCCGGCGGGTTGAAGTTGCGGGCGGTCTTGCGGAACACGAGGTTGCCGGTGTCGTCGGCCTTCCATGCCTTGACGATGCTCAGGTCGGCAAAGATGCCCTCTTCCAGGATGTAGTCCTCGCCCCGGAACTGCTTTACTTTCTTGCCCTCGGCGATCTGGGTGCCCACGCCGGTCTTGGTATAGAACCCAGGAATGCCGCATCCGCCGGCGCGCATACGTTCGGCCAAGGTGCCCTGCGGGTTGAACTCCAACTCAAGCTCACCGCCAAGGTACTGGCGCATGAACTCCTTGTTCTCACCGACGTAGGAGGACATCATCTTCTTGATCTGCTTGGTCTCGAGCAGCTTGCCGAGGCCGAAGCCATCCACGCCCGCGTTGTTGGATGCCACCGTCAGATCCTTGACGCCCGACTCGACCAATGCATCGATCAGCAACTCCGGAATGCCGCAGAGCCCGAAGCCCCCGGCTGCGATCAGCATGCCGTCGCTCAGCAGTCCGTCCAGCGCTTCGGACGCCGAACCATAGACTTTCTTCATGGAAAATCTCCCCTTCATGGTGATTGCCGCAATTTGTGGGTCACGCGCCGTAAAGAGTCAATTCGATTGCCGCGCCGCAGCAATCCATGAGGGCCCAGAGGCCGCCCGTGCGATCATTCCACCAAAGGGTTGATTTAACC
The DNA here is from genome assembly GCF_056858395.1 of Litorisediminivivens sp. KMU-197. Lineage (NCBI taxonomy): Bacteria > Pseudomonadati > Pseudomonadota > Alphaproteobacteria > Rhodobacterales > Paracoccaceae > Litorisediminivivens > Litorisediminivivens sp. KMU-197. Next base: position 398,236 of record NZ_JBXEQG010000003.1, read on the forward strand.
TGCGCCTCTCGTTATTCAACCTTATGGCTAAACGAGACGACACCCTGAACAACATCCTGAAAGCTGCAAGCGATCCGACGCGGCGGGCCATACTGACGCTTCTGGCGCAGCAAGGTCCGCTGAAGGTCGGCGACATTCACGCCCGGTTTGACATGAGCCTCAACGCGATCTCGAAACACATCAAGGTGCTCGAGAACGCAGGGCTGGTGCGCCGCAGGACGGAATGGCGGGAGCATTTGATTGACGTGCAGATGGAGCCTTTGGCCGAAGTCGACCGATGGTTCCGCGACCTGCGATCGATTTGGGACCTGCGTCTCGACGCTTTGGAAACCCTGATGACGGAAGGAAAGACCGATGACGGACCTGACCCTGCAAGTTGAGCGCACCATTGCCGCCCCGCAAGAGGCGGTGTTCAATGCCTGGCTCGACCCCGAAATGCTGAAGCGCTTCATGTTGCCCGGCGGACCGGACATGTCGGTGCCGCGCGCCGAAACCGACCCGCGTGAGGGTGGGCGTTTCGAGATCATCATGCTGGCAGGTGGGCAGGAGCTGCCCCATCGCGGCACGTACCGCGAAATCAAGCCGCACGAGCGGATCGTATTTACATGGGAAAGCGGCCATTCGACCGAAGCGGACAGCGAGGTGACGCTGGACTTTGCCCCGGATGGCAACGCCACGCATGTGACGCTGACGCATGTGCGCTTTCCAAACGAAGAAAGCCGCGCCAACCATGAAAAGGGTTGGGCGGCGATCTTGGAGGCTCTGGCGAAAGTCGAAGTCGCGGCCTGAGCGTGCGGCGATCCGTCCCCTGACCGGGGGCGGATCGACCCGCTGTCAGATCATCCGGACCTGGGTGCCGATCGGAGTGATTGCGTAGAGCTCTTCGATCTTCTCGTTGTAAAGCCCGATGCAGCCGTCCGAAGACCGGCGCCCGATCTTGCGCGTGTCATGCGTGCCGTGGATCAGATAGGCCGGCCAGTCGAGGTACATCGCGTGGGTGCCCAGCGGATTGTCCGGCGATCCGCCCGCAACCGGCTCCCACTCGGGGAAGCGTTCCAGTTGGCTGGGCGTCGGTGTCCAGGTTGGGCCGATCTTCTTGCGCACGATCTGGGTATAGCCGCGCTTGGTCAATTTGTCGGTCTTTGGCACCGAGGTGGGATAGACCCGGTAATCGCTGCCATCCGCGGACCAATAATGCAACGCGCGCGATTGCGTGTCGCAGACGATGGCGCCTTTGCCCAGGGTATCGAAATGATCCCGCCAGTCCTGATGCACGAATGCCGAAATGTTGTTGCGCACACTGCCCTGCACCGTTTCGGCACGCAGGATGGCAGGTGTCATCAACATCGCACCCGTGGTGGCAAGCAGGCGGCGGCGAGTCATCGGCGGTTGGCTCATGGGTATTCCTTTCGGCCTGGAGTCCATGCGCTTCCAATACGCCAAGCTGACGCTGGGGGAAACTCACACATTCTTGACCATGAATGTCTGTGCGGAAATGCCACAAGGGATCGGCGGGGGCAGGTGCCCCCGTCCGGTCAATCCTTTTTCGCGGTAGCTTTTTTCGCAGCCGTCTTCTTGGCCGGCGCTTTCTTGGCAGCGGTTTTCTTCGCCGCGGGCTTCTTGGCGGCGGCCTTTTTCTTTTTCGCGCCGCCCTTTTCCTCGATCAGCTTGACCGCCATTTCCATGGTCACATCCGCCGGCTCGGTCCCCTTGGGCAGCGTCGCGTTGACCTTTCCGTACTTTACATAAGGCCCGTAGCGGCCTTCCATGACATTGACCGGTCCGCCATCCGGGTGCTCACCCAGTTCACGCAAGGGCTTGGCGGCGGCGCCGCGTCCGCGCCCCGGGTTTGCACGTTTTTCCGCCAAAAGCTCGACCGCACGGTTCATGCCGATCTCGAAGACGTCCGCCGGGTCCTTGAGGTTCACGTATACCGGTTTTTCCTCGTCGGGCTTCTGGTGCATGATATACGGCCCGAAGCGGCCGAAGTTCGACTTGATCGTGCCGCCCTCGGGGTGTTCGCCGATCTCGCGAGGCAGGCTGAGCAGGGTCAGCGCCTTGTCGAGGTCCATGTCGTCCTTGTTCCACCCGCGCGGCAGCGAAGCGCGCGGCGGCTTCTTGTTCTCGGGCGTCGGTTCGCCGCGCTGAACATACGGTCCGAAACGACCCGCTTTCAGCCAAATCTCGTCGCCCTGATCTTCGCCCAGCAGGCGTTCGTCGCCCTCGGCGCCTTCGCCGGCGATGGGGCGGGTATAAGTGCATTCGGGATAGTTGCCGCAACCGACGAAGCCGCCGGTGCGCGAGGATTTCAGGTGCAACTGCCCGGTGCCGCATTTCGGGCAGATCCGGGGATCGGAGCCATCCTCGCGCGGCGGATAAAGCTGATCCGACAGCGCGTCGTCCAGCACATCCAGCACTTGCGCGATGCGCAGCTCGGTGGTCTCGGCGATGGCGGCGCTGAAATCCTGCCAGAACCGCGCCAGCAGCGCCTTGTAATCGGCCTCGCCGGCGCTGACCTTGTCGAGCTCTTCCTCAAGTTCTGCGGTGAACTCATAGCCGACGTACTTGCGGAAGAAGTTCAGCAAAAAGATCGTGACGATCCGGCCCTTGTCCTCGGGGAACAGGCGGTTGCCTTCTTTGCGGACATATTCGCGGTCCTGGATGGTGGTGACGATGCTGGCGTAGGTCGAGGGACGGCCGATGCCCAGTTCCTCCATCTTCTTGACCAGCGTCGCTTCGGTATAACGTGGTGGCGGCTGGGTGTGGTGTTGCAGCGCCAGTACCGACTGGTTGTCGGACATGACGGCGCCACCCTTTTCGGCCTTGGCAAACTCGGCCTTGTAACCCGACTTGGCGAAATGCGCCGGTTCGCCTTCCATGATCTGCGGGAGGATGCGATCGTCGTCGCCCTCGACGACGTCATCCCGGCCTTCCTCGTAGACCTTCAAAAAGCCCTCGAACAGGATCCGCTGGCCATTGGCGCGCAGCCCCACCTGGCCGTCCTTGCTGGCGATCTCGACCACGGTGCGCTCCATCCGGGCGCTTTCCATTTGGCAGGCCATGGTGCGTTTCCAGATCAGGTCGTACAGCCGGCGCTGGTCGGTTTCGGTCAGCCTGAGCGACTCGGTGTCCCTGGTCATGTCCGTAGGCCGGATGCATTCGTGCGCTTCCTGCGCGTTCTTGGCCTTGTTCTTGTAGATGCGCGGCTTGTCGGGGACGAAGTCGGCCCCGTAGCGGTCTTTGATCGCGGCGCGCGTGCCATCCACGGCCTCGGGCGCCATGTCGATGCCGTCGGTCCGCATATAGGTGATGTGGCCGGCTTCATAGAGGCGCTGCGCCGCGTTCATCGCCTGCCGCGCGCCCATGCCGAACTTGCGGCTGGCTTCCTGCTGCAGCGTCGAGGTCATGAAGGGCGGCGACGGGTTGCGCGAGGCGGGCTTGGCCTCGACCGACTGCACGATAAGCTCACGCGAGGTGACGGCTTGAACCGCCAGCTCGGCGGCGGTTTCGTTTTCCAGATCGTATTTGTCGAGTTTCTTGCCGGCGTGAACGGTCAGGCGGGCCTCGTATTCCTGACCGCGCGGGGTGGAGAGCAGCGCCTTGACCGACCAGTATTCGCGCGGCTTGAAGGCTTCGATCTCCATTTCGCGCTCGACGATCAGCCGAAGGCAGACCGATTGCACCCGGCCGGCGGATTTCGCGCCGGGCAGCTTGCGCCAGAGCACCGGGGACAGGTTGAACCCCACGAGGTAATCCAGCGCGCGGCGGGCAAGGTAGGCCTCGACCAGCGGCGCATCCACCTGCCGTGGGTTCTTCATCGCCTCGGTGACGGCGGCCTTGGTGATGGCGTTGAACACGACGCGGCTGACCGGCGTGTCCTTCTTGATGGCGCGGCGTTTGCGGAGCGCTTCCTCAAGGTGCCAAGAAATCGCTTCGCCCTCGCGGTCGGGGTCGGTGGCGAGGATCAGGGCGTTATCGTCCTTCAGCGCATCGGCGATGGCCTTGACGTGCTTGCGGCTGTCGTTGCCGACCTCCCACTTCATCTCGAATTCGTTGTCGGTATCGACCGAACCGTCCTTCGGCGGCAGGTCGCGGACGTGACCATAGGAGGCAAGGACGGTGTAATCCGGGCCGAGATATTTGTTGATCGTCTTGGCCTTGGCCGGAGATTCGACAACAACGACGGGCATGAAATTTCCTTTCGACTCGGACGAACTGCTCTGGCGGCGGAACATGGGGGCGGAGGGGTTGTAAAGTCAATGCGGGCAATCCGAGGCTCTGCCGGACCGGTGTGGAGGGTCCAGCCGGGTCGCAAGGCCATCAACCGGCGATCAGCTTTGTCCGAGGGCAGTCGTCATGCACTGTCGCCGTCTTCGGCACGATCGGCGAGGGGCAGGTCGCCGGCAGGACCCAAGCCGCGACATCAGCTGTCATGACGGGCGGCGTGAAGGTTCCGGGGAACGGGTAGTGCTCGGCTTCGTCCGATCGAGAGGCGGGCCTTACGACGACAACGAGACAAGGCCGCCCGCATGGCGCGTGATCTTGCCCGACAATTCGAGATCGGTAAGCTGCGCCGCGACTTCGCGCGAATTGCCGTCGAGATCGCGGATCAGTTGGTCTTCCGACACCGGAGAAGGCGCGAGCCGCGACAGTATCTCCGTATGCAGCGCCGCGGTGTCCCGCAACGATCGCTTTTGCGATGGAGGATCGGGCAACAGGGGCAGATCGGGTTGTGCTTTTCCCGGCTCGACCGGCGACAGCGCTTCAATCACGTCTTCGGCACGGCGCACAAGGTGGGCACCATCGCGAATCAGCATGTTGCATCCGCTCGCCCGGGCATCGAAGGGGTGACCGGGCACAGCAAGAACTTCGCGGCCCTGGTCAAGTGCGTTACGCGCGGTGATCAGGCTGCCGGATTTCGCCGCGGCTTCAACCACCACGACGGCGCGTGCCAGGCCCGAGATGATTCGATTGCGCAGCGGGAAGTGCCGGGCCTGCGGCGTCAGGCCAATGCGCTGTTCCGACAGCACCAATCCGCGGGCGGTGATATCCTCGGCCAGCTTGGTGTTCTCGGACGGATAAAAAACATCGACCCCGCCGCCGAAGACCGCGACGGTGCCGGTGTCGAGCGCCGCCAGATGAGCGGCCGTATCAACCCCGCGTGCCATGCCGGAGACGATTGCGAAGCCTTCTTCCGCAAGGCCCCGCGCCAAAGCACGTGCCATGCGGGTGCCCAGTGATGAGGCATTGCGCGCCCCGACCAGCGCGATCATCGGGCGTGACAGAAGGGCCGTGTCACCACGCACCCAGAGCAACGGTGGCGCGTCGGAGATATCGGCGAGGTCCGATGGATAATCGGACTCGCCCCGGCACACCAGACGCGCGCCCAGCTTCCGCCCGGCGCTGTATTCGGCATAAGCCGTTTCATGTGTGCAGGGCGTGTACTTGTCGATGCCGGCGTCCTGCGCGATGCCCGGCAGGGCCTGCAGCGCGGCTGCGGCGGAGCCATGTTCAGCCATGACCCGGTAAAAGGTGGATATCCCGACGCGTCGGGAACGCAAGAGACGGAGCCAGTCCAACCGGACGTCTTCCGAGGTGGGTGGGAGTAGGGGGTGAGTGGAAGATTTTGTGTCGTCAGCCATCCAGACCCCGCCTGCTTGCAGAATCATATCTACAATGTGGCTGGTTAACAGCGGGTAAACCAATTCATTCAACTTCTTCCGAACCGGCAAGATACCGGAGCGACGCAAGCAATTTGGAAGCTGGCCATGGGGCAGGCGGGTGTCACGCACCCGCCGCCAGGGTCTGGCCGGAGATCAGGCCGCGGCGCCGCCCACCGTCAGCCCGCCGATGCGCACCGTGGGCTGGCCGACGCCCACCGGAACCCATTGCCCGGCTTTGCCGCAATTGCCCAGCCCCGGGTCAAGCGCCATGTCGTTGCCCAGTGCCTGAATGCGCATCAGGGCCGAGGGCCCGTCGCCGATCAGCGTAGCGCCCTTGACCGGTTCGCCGACCTTGCCATTGCGGACGCGGTAGGCCTCGGTGCAGGAGAACACGAACTTGCCGTTGGTGATGTCGACCTGACCGCCGCCGAAGCCCACCGCCCAGATGCCATCTTCCAGCCCGGCGACAATTTCCGAAGGATCGGTATCGCCGCCCAGCATGTAGGTGTTGGTCATCCGCGGCATGGGAATGTGCTGAAAGCTCTCGCGTCGCCCGTTGCCGGTGGGCGCGACACCCATCAGCCGGGCGTTCTGGCGGTCCTGCATGAATCCGGTGAGGATGCCGTCCTCGATCAGCACGTTGCGGCCAGAGGGCGTGCCCTCGTCATCCACCGACAGCGATCCGCGCCGGTCGGGCAGGGTGCCGTCGTCCAGCACGGTGACCCCCTTCGCCGCGACCTGCTTGCCCATCAGCCCGGCGAAAGCGGACGAGCCCTTGCGGTTGAAGTCACCCTCTAGACCGTGGCCGATGGCCTCGTGCAGCAGGATCCCCGGCCAGCCCGGGCCAAGCACGATGTCCATCACACCGGCAGGCGCCGGCACGGCATCGAGGTTGACCAGCGCGATGCGCAGGGCCTCGCGCGCCTTGTCCTGCCAGTCGGCGGGATCGAGCAGACCGTCCAGCCCGACGCGGCCGCCGCCACCTGCCGTTCCGCTTTCGCGTCTCCCGTCCTTTTCCACGATCACCGACACATTGACCCGCGCCATCGGCCGCACGTCGGTGACATGCAGCCCGTCGGGACGCAGGATCTCCACCTCCTGAAGCGAGGCCATGATGGTGGCCGAGACCTGCACGACGCGCCTGTCCAGATCGCGGGCAAAGGCGTCGATCTCGCGCAATGTCTCGATCTTGACGGGGAATTCCGCGCCGGCGATGGGGTCATCGTCCGTATAGAGCCTGCGGTTGGTGGCCTGCGGCCCGTCGGCCAGCGTGCCGCCCCCGTCGCCCACGGCCAGCCTGGCCGTCTCGACCGCACGTTTCAGCGCGCTCTCGCTGATCTCGGTGGCGTGGGCATAGCCTGCCACCTCACCGCGGACCGCGCGCAGGCCAAAGCCCTCGGACGCATCGTAACTTGCTGTTTTCACGCGGCCATCGTCGAAATGCAGCACCTCCGAGCGGCGCCGTTCGAGGAACAGTTCGCCGTCGTCGGCGCCCGCCGTGGCCTCCTGCACCAGCGCGAGCGCTCGGTCCTTGTCGATAGATGTCTGGAACGGGCGGAAGGGGCTGTCTGCCATGGGGGAAGCCTCGGAATCGTTGATGCGGTTCAAAAAGCGGCTCTTTGACGCGGCCACGGCGCTTTATCTCGTACACAGAATATGATTTTAAACGCCTGCGTTACAATGGGCGGCGCGGGAATGGATTCGACCCATCCCGCAGGGCCGCCCCCCGCAGACAGAACCGCATGAACCGACCAGGGTGTAAATGATGCAACTAAAATCACTGTTCACCGGCGTTGCCGCCTCGCTTGTCGCCGCGCCCGTCCTGGCGCAGGATCTCGAGGTGATCGGCAAGCCGACCCCGGGCGGCATCGGCTTCCAGCCTGCCGTGACATCGCTCGCGGCCGATATTCACTGGCTGGACGGCATGCTGCTGTGGATCATTACCATCATCTGCCTGTTCGTGGCGGGGCTCATGGTCTTTGCCTTCGTGCGGTTCAATCGCAAGTCGAACCCGACGCCGCGCAGCTTCACCCACCACACCCCGATCGAGGTCGCCTGGACCATCGTGCCGATCGGCATTCTTGTGCTGATCGGGGCGTTTTCGCTGCCGGTGCTGTTCAACCAGCAGGAAATCCCCGAAGGCGAGGTCGTCATCAAGGCCACCGGCTACCAGTGGTACTGGGGCTATGAATATGTCGACACCGGCGTTGAGGGCGTGGAGCCGGGCGTGATCGCCTATGACAGCTTCATGCTGGGCCGCGAGGGTCTGGCCGACGCGGGCTACAGCGACGATCTTTACCTGCTGGCCACCGACACCGCCGTCGTCGTGCCGGTGGGCACCACCGTGGTGATGCAGGTGACCGGCGCCGACGTGATCCATTCGTGGACCATTCCAGCCTTCGGCGTGAAACAGGACGGCGTTCCGGGCCGTCTGGCCGAACTGTGGTTCAATGCCGAGCGTGAGGGCGTCTACTTCGGCCAGTGTTCCGAGCTTTGCGGCAAGGATCACGCCTACATGCCGATCACCGTCAAGGTCGTCAGCCAGGAGGCCTACGAGGCATGGATCGCCCAGGCGGTCGAGGAATACGCCGGACTGCCGCAGCCCTACGACGTGGCCTCGGCCAAGTAAGACAGACAGGGCCGGGCTGAAACCCGGCCTGACCATCCTGCCGTAGGCCGGGCTTCAGCCCGGCACCCCGGAGACGCAAATGACCGACGCCAGCATCAACACAGCCAGCGCAGAGCACGAGGCCCAGTTCGGCGATTACTTCGCCCTGCTCAAGCCACGCGTCATGACGCTTGTGGTGTTCACGGCCTTCGTGGGCCTTCTGGCCGCGCCGGTGGCGGTGCATCCCTTCGTGGGCTTCTGCGCCGTGCTCTTCATCGCGGTGGGCGGCGGTGCCTCGGGCGCGTTGAACATGTGGTGGGACGCCGACATCGATGCGGTGATGAAACGCACCCAGCGCCGGCCTATTCCCGCCGGCAAGGTGGCACCCGAAGAGGCGCTGGCCATCGGTGTGGCGCTTTCGGGTTTCTCGGTGGTGCTGCTGGGGCTGGCGACCAACTGGGTCGCGGCCGGACTGCTGGCCTTCACCATCTTCTTCTACGTCGTCATCTATACCATGTGGCTGAAGCGCTGGACGCCTCAGAACATCGTCATCGGCGGCGCCGCAGGTGCCTTCCCGCCGATGATCGGCTGGGCGGCGGCAACCGGCGGCGTCTCGGTCGAATCGGTGCTGATGTTCTGCCTGACCTTCATGTGGACCCCGCCGCATTTCTGGGCGCTGGCGCTGTTCATGCGGTCGGACTATGACGTCGCACGCGTGCCGATGTTGACCGTGACCCATGGCCGCAAGTCCACCCGTGCACATATCCTGGCCTACACCGCGCTTCTCGCGGTGCTGGCGCTGGCCATCTCCTTCACCGGTGCGGGCGGACCGGTCTACCTGACCGTTGCCGTGGTGCTGAACGCGCTGTTCCTCAAGGGTGCCTATGACATCTGGCGCCGGGACGAGGCTGCCTCGGAGGCCGACAACTTCGCGGTGGAACGCCGCTTCTTCAAGCTGTCGCTGCTTTACCTCTTCCTGCACTTCGGCGCGATCCTCGCCGAAGCCGGGCTGGACCGCTTCGGCCTTGGCATGAGCCTCGGAGGTCTGCTGTGAACTTCCGCCGCGAACACGAGATGCACCAGCGTCGCAAGGGCCGAAACATCGGCGTCGGGCTGCTGCTGGGCGCTTTGATCGCCATCATCTTCGGGCTGACCTACGTCAAGATCACCTCGGAGGGCTTTCAGGTGCCTGCATCGGAGGTCAGCCAGTGACCGGTCCGAAAAAAACAGTGATCCAACTGGTGTCGGTCGTGGTGGTGATGGGCGCGCTGGCCTGGGCCTCGGTGCCGTTCTACGACTGGTTCTGCCGGGTGACGGGCTTCGGCGGCGTCACCCAGACGGCGCAATCGGGCAGCGACGTGATCCTCGAGAAGACCATCAAGGTCCGCTTCGACGCTTCGCTCGAACGCGGCATGCCGTGGGAGTTCAAGCCCAAGCAGCCCGAGATGACCATTCGTCTGGGCGAAACCGGGCTGGCCTTCTACGAGGCCTACAACCCCACCGATCGCCCTGTCGCAGGGCAGGCCAGTTACAACGTCGCACCCTACGATGCCGGGGCGTTCTTCACCAAGATCGACTGCTTCTGCTTCACCGAACAGGTGCTGATGCCGGGCGAGCGGGTCGAGATGCCGGTGACCTTCTACGTCGATCCGGAGATTGCCGAAGACCGCGACGCCAAGTACACCAAGCATATCACGCTGTCCTATACCTTCTACGAAATCGACCTGCCGGAGACCGCCACGCTTGACGCGGCACCGGAAAAAACACAAACGAACTGAGCCTTTTGCACGAGGGAAGAGACCAAAAATGGCCCATGTGAAAAACCACGACTATCATATCCTGAACCCCTCGATCTGGCCGTTCCTAGGGGCCGTCGCCGGCTTCTTCATGCTGTTCGGCGCCGTGCTCTGGTTCCACGACAACGGCCCGTGGATGTTCCTGATCGGGCTGGTCGGCGTGCTTTACGTCATGTTCGCCTGGTGGTCCGAGGTCGTGGCCGAAAGCAAGGCCGGCGATCACACCCCGGTGGTGCGGATCGGTCTGCGCTACGGCTTCATCCTGTTCATCATGTCCGAAGTGATGTTCTTCGCGGCCTGGTTCTGGACCTTCTTCAAGCACGCGATCTATCCGATGCACCCCGACGGTCTGTCGCCCGCGCTGGACGGTGTCTGGCCGCCCGCAGGCATCGAGACCTTCGATCCCTGGCACCTGCCGCTGATCAACACGCTGATCCTGCTGTGCTCGGGCGCGGCGGCCACCTGGGCGCACCACGCGCTGGTGCACGAAAACAACCGCGAGGACACCAAGTGGGGCTTGATCATCGCCATCGTTCTGGGTGTGATCTTCACTTTCTTCCAGGCCTATGAGTATTCCCACGCGGCCTTTGGCTTCTCGGGCAACATCTATGGTGCCAGCTTCTTCATGGCGACGGGCTTTCACGGCGCGCACGTGATCATCGGTACGATCTTCCTGTTCGTCTGCCTGCTGCGGCTGATGCAGGGCCACTTCACGCCGGAGAAACACATCGGTTTCGAGGCAGCGGCCTGGTACTGGCACTTCGTTGACGTGGTCTGGCTGTTCCTGTTCGCCGCTGTCTACATCTGGGGCGGCTGAGGCTTCGACGCCTTCTGAAATCAAAGAACGCCTGCCCCTCGGGGTGGGCGTTTTCATTTTGAAGTGCCTCCTTCGCGCGCCACGGCCCGGCATGCTGCGCGCGGTGCAGAGAGGCAGCGCTTTGCGTTTTGGCTCAGCGGGTTGTGGCGCGCAGAGGGCTGTGCACTATGTGGCACACGAGGCCATGAGAGCCTGCCAATACGGGGCCGGAAACGTGCGGATCGCCAGTTACAATATCAGGAAGGCAGTGGGGCTGGATTGGCGGCGCGATCCGGGGCGGATCTTGGCCGTGCTCGAGGAGATCGGCGCCGAGGTGGTGCTGCTTCAGGAAGCGGACAAGCGTGTCGGGCACCGAGCCGGCGTCTTGCCGCAAGATCAGTTGGACGCGCTGGGGTACCGTTTGGCGGATGTGTCGATCCGGCCGGCAAGCCACGGCTGGCACGGCAACGTGATCCTCGTGCGCGAAAACCTCGGGATCGCTTCGTCCAACCGGATCGATCTGCCTTCGGTAGAGCCGCGGGGGGCGGTTTCGGTGGTGGTCGAGGAACCGCGGATCGAGGTGATCGGCGTGCACCTTGGTCTCAATTCTGCAATGAGGCGCAAGCAACTGGCGGTGCTTGACGCCTATGCTCGCGCCAGCGGACACCCGGTGGTAATCGGCGGCGACTTCAACGAATGGCGGCGCGGGACGGACCACGTAGAGGATCTCGGACAGGTGATCGAGCCTGGGCCCACGTTTCATGCCTCGGTGCCGGTTGCGCCGCTGGACAAGTTCATTCTTTGCGGCTCTGTGACGCCTGTAGCCTCCTGCGTGCACACCTCGGCATTGGCGGTGCGGGCGTCGGACCATCTGCCGGTGGTAGTGGACGTCGAGATCGGGAGCACGGCATGATCGTCACCCTGCTTCTGGTGGCGAACGGGTTGGCGGTCTTGTCCTTTACCGTGCGCATCCTCCTGCGCGAGGACCTGTCGCCCCCGGCGCGGCTGGCATGGTTCATCACGCTGCTGGTGCTGCCCTTCGTGGGCGCAATAGCCTATTTCCTCTTCGGCGAGATTGACCTGGGGCATCGGGCGCGCAAGCGGCATGAGGAGATTTTCGAGCGGATCCGCACCCGGGCTGCGGATTACATGGGCGCGGCCGACGATGTGAACCGGCTGATCCGGCGCGAGTTCCAGCCGGCTTTCGGTTATGCCGCCAGCATAAACGGCTTCTACCCTGTGGCGGGCAACAAGGCGGAACTGCTGGCAGATGCGGAGGATTTCCTTGACCGTCTGGTGGCTGATATCGACGCCGCCGAGGAGCACGTGCACGTGCTGTTCTATATCTGGCTGGAGGATTACACTGGGCGTGCCATCGGCAGGGCCCTGATGCGGGCGGCCGAACGCGGCGTGACCTGCCGGGCGATCGCCGACGGGTTGGGATCGCGGCTGATGATCAAGGGGCCGCTCTGGAACCAGATGAAGGAAGCCGGGGTCGACCTCGCGGTGGCCTTTCCGTTGTCCAACCCGATTCGGACCATGCTGACCAGCCGCATCGACCTGCGCAACCACCGCAAGATCACGGTCATCGACGGGCGGGTGACATATTGCGGCAGCCAGAATTCCGCCGACCCGGAGTTTCGCATCAAGGCGCGCTACGCGCCTTGGGTGGACGTGATGGCGCGTTTCGAAGGGCCGGTGGTGAACCAGAACCAGTTGCTGTTCGCCAGCGACTGGATGCAGGCCACCGGCAACGTGCTGGAGGGCCTGCCGCTGCCGGCCGAGGAAATCGCCGGAGGGTTCCCGGCGCAGGTGGTGGGCGACGGTCCGACCGAGCGGCGCGGCGCGACACCGCAGATGTTTTCGCTGTTGATTGGCTGCGCGCGGGATGAACTGATCCTGACCACGCCCTATTTCGTGCCGGACATGACGGTGTTCGAGGCGCTCTGTGCGGCGGCGCAGCGCGGGGTGCGGGTGGTGCTGATATTCCCGCGCAAGAACGACAGTTGGTTCGTCGCGGCAGCCAGCCACAGTTATTACGGACGGTTGCTGGAAGCGGGCTGCGAGATCCATGAGTATCGCGAAGGGCTGTTGCACGCGAAGACGCTGACCATCGACGGCTGCATCAGTCTGATCGGGTCGTCGAACCTCGATCTGCGGAGCTTCGACCTGAACTATGAGAACAACATCCTGATGCAGGATGACGAGATGACGCGCGCCATCCGGGCGCGGCAGGAGAGCTATCTGCCCAAATCGGACCGCATCGCGCTTGAAGAGGTACAGCGCTGGCCGCATCTGCGGCGGGTCTGGAACAACGTGGTGGTGACGGTGGGGCCTATTCTGTAGCGGGTCGCAGGACCATCCATGAACACCCTTTTTAAGGTAATCGAGAGAGGGCCAGCGGCTGCGACCGAGGTCGAAACGGCCTCTCCTCCAGCTTGCATTCTGCGGCTGCATCTGAAATGCCTTTGCCGCAACAGGATGCCAGTTGAGAGGGCGCGAGCCCGATGAAGGAAATGCGCTTGGAGACCTTGGCCGCCGCACGATCGCCCAGTCGATTGGCGCTGAGCGATGTCAGCTATTCCCGTGAGACGCGTACCGTTCTGACCGGGCTGAACTTGAACCTCGATGTGACACGGCTGGGTGTCGTGGGACGCAACGGCTCGGGCAAGACGACGCTGGCGCGGCTGCTGGCGGGGCTGGTGGTGCCGGATCACGGGACCGTCCATCTTGACGGGGTGCAGGTGGCGCGTGATCGCAAGGCGGCGCTGGGACTGGTCGGAATCCTGTTCCAGAACCCCGATCATCAGATCATCTTTCCGACGGTGGTCGAAGAAATCGCCTTTGGGCTGATCCAGCAGGGCCACGCGCGGTCCGAGGCCGAAGACAGCGCCCGCGCCACGCTGGCGCGCTTCGGCAAGGCGCATTGGGAAACTGCCTATGTCAACACGCTGAGCCAGGGACAGAAGCATCTGGTCTGCCTGATGGCCATTGCGGCAATGGGCCCCAAGCTGCTGATCCTGGATGAACCTTTCGCGGGGCTGGACATTCCGACCCGGGCGCAGTTGATCCGCTATCTCGATCACTATGCGGGCAACATGATCCACATAACCCATGATCCCGCCGATATTGCCGGGTACGATCAGGTGCTCTGGCTGGATCAGGGCCGGGTGCGCGAAATCGGAGCAGCAGGCACGGTGCTGGCTTCCTATGTCACCCGGATGACCGAGCTGGGAGAGGCCGATGATATCGCTGAACTCGCCGGTTAGAACCCGGGCGCATGACTGGCCGGCCGGCGCGAAGCTGGCCGGGCTGTGCGTGGCGACGGTGGGGCTGTTCTTCATCGAGGGCGTTTTGGTGCATGCGGGGATCTTGGCCGCGGTGCTGGCGCTTTACGCCATGCCGGGGCGGGTGTTCCTGAAGGCCGGGCTGGCGCGGCTTCGGGTGCTGTGGCCGTTCCTGCTGGTTGTGGCGGTGTTTCACGCCATCGACGGCACGCCGGCGCTTGGCGCCGAGGTGGCGCTGCGTCTGGTCTCGGCCGTGGCGCTGGCCAATCTGGTGACGATGACGACGCGTCTGTCCGACATGGTCGTGGTGGTGCACCGGCTGAGCGCGCCGCTGCGCTGGCTGGGGCTGAACACGCGGGCGCTGGAGATCGCAATCGCGCTGGTGATCCGGATGACGCCGGTAATGTTGACCAAGGGCTCGGACCTGGCGCAGGCTTGGCGGGCACGGGCGCGGCGGCGGCCGACCTGGCGGATCGTGCTGCCGTTCACCCTGCTGGCGCTGGACGATGCCGACCATATTGCCGACGCGCTGCGCGCGCGCGGCGGACTGATTCCCACAAAGGACTGAGGACGATGGAAAGAAATGTAGTGATGATCGCGCTTTTCGCGGCGCTGATCGCCGTGCTGGGACTGATCCCGAAGCTGACGCTGGCCTTCGGCGTGCCGATCACCGCACAGAGTCTGGGCGTGATGCTCTGTGGCACCGTGCTTGGCGCCCGTCGGGGTGCGCTGGCGGTGCTGCTGTTCCTGCTGCTGGTGGCGATCGGGCTGCCGCTGTTGTCGGGCGGGCGCGGCGGGCTTGGGCTCTTCGTGTCGCCGTCGGCCGGGTTCCTGGTGGGCTGGCCGGTGGCCGCATTCGTGACCGGTTTCATCGTCGAGCGCTGGCGCAGTGCGCCGCTGGTCGTGGTGGCAAGTGTCGCCTCGGTGCTGGGCGGGATCGTGGTGATGTATGTGTTCGGCATCGTCGGTATGGCGATCGTGCTTGAGCGGACGATCCCCGAAGCCACCGCGCTGGTGTCGGCCTTCATCGTGGGCGACGCGGTGAAAGCGGTGATCGCCGGGATGCTTACTGCTGCGCTGGCAAAGGCGCGGCCCGCAAGCCTGCTGTCGCGCCCGGTCTAAGCCATGGGCTTTGTGACCACGGCCGAGTGCGACGCGGCGCTGGATCACATCCGCGCCGCGCCGAAAGACGGCGCGGTGATCGAACAACTGTGTTTCCGGCCGGATTATGGCGCGCGGCGCTTTCCGGATTACCTCGACCTGAGCGTTGCCGGCGGAATCGCCGGGGAGCGCTGGGCTGAGGCCGCCTGGCTGCGGCGGCCCGACGGCAGCCCGGATCCGCGCATCCAGGTTTCGATCCTGTCGCAGAGGGTCATGGACCTGTGCTGGCGGGACAGGGACGGTGCGCCGCATCCCGGCGACCCCATTGTCGTCGACATGGACCTGGGCGAGGACAATCTGCCGGTGGGAACGCGGCTTCAGGCCGGGACGGCGGTTCTCGAGGTGTCTGACAAGCGCAACGCGGGCTGCGCCAAGTGGCGCGACCGGTACGGCATGGAGAGCCTTGCGTGGATCAATCGCCGCGATACCCGGCCCTTGCGGCTGCGCGGGGTGTTGTGTCTGGTGGTGCGGGATGGACGGGTGTCGCGCGGCGACCGATTGGTGAAGCTTGGCGCGGGCGTAATCGGTTGAGGTTCAGGCCTGATCCCGTGATCGATCAAGCACTTTCGAGAAGAAGGGCGGTGCCGAGCCCGCCGGCGGCGGCGATGGCCGCGAGCCCGGTGCCGGGGGTGTGCTGCAGCTGGTGGAACAGTCGCACGGCGAGGATCGCACCGGACGCACCGACCGGGTGACCGCGTGACAGGGCGCCGCCGTGGCGGTTGACGATCCCGGGCGGCAGGTGTGCGCCCTGCGTGCAGGCGATGGCCTGCACGGCGAAGGCCTCCATTATCTCGGCGGTGACGAGGGACTTGCGCCTCTCCGGCGTGAGGATGGCCTTGATCGCGGCGACGGGGGCGAGGCCGGGAAGGTCCGGAATGCCGCCGAGGGTCCTGCCGGCGACCAGTTGCACCGTGTGGCCCGTCGATCGGGCTGCGATCCGGGGCGAAACCATGACGACGAAGGCGGCGCCATCGGCGGCGACGGCCATGTTGGCGGCGGTGATGTTGCCGTGGACGGTCGGGGCCTTGCGGCAATGGCGCTCGCTCAGATCGCGGGTAAAGGGGTCGCGCGCGAGGCCATTGAACTTCACCATCTCGGCCGTCAGCAGCGCCGCCGGGCAGGCACGTGCCTTGGCGTGGCTCTGGATCGCCCATGCGTCCTGGGCGGCGCGGTCGATGTTCAGATCGCGGGCCAGGCGGTTGGCGGCTTCGGCCATGTCGGGGTCGCGGTCGGGCCAGGGCGTGAACCGGGCTTGGTCGTACGGCCTGGGCGGCGTGCCGTCCGCAGATGTGCGCAGGCGGAGGGGGCGACGGGAATAGCTCTCGGCGCCGCCGGCGATGACGACATCGTGCTGACCCGAGCGGATCAGGGCATCGGCCAGCAACAGCGCGTCGAGACCGCCGGCGCATTGGCGGTCGAGCGTCAGGCCGGCCACGCGTTCCGGCAGGCCAGCGGCGAGAGCGATGGAGCGCGCCGGGTTGCCGCCTGCGCCGAGGGCATTGGAGACGATGACCTCGTCCACGTGATCCGGGGTGAGCCCGGCGTCGGTTAGAACGGCGCGGATCACCGGGGCGGCGAGGTCATGCAGGTCGAGGGCGGACAAGGCGCCGTCACGCGGGGCCACGGGGCTGCGGCGGGCGGCCGTGATGAAGCTCACGACAGGGCGTCCTGCAGGTGCTGAAGGGCCTGCAAGTCGGGCTTTCCGGCGGGCAGCATGGGCAGGCATTTCAACCGCACGAAGCGGTGGGGCACGGCCTGCGGGCCGAGGGCCGCGCGGCAGGCGCGACGCAGGTCAGGCTCGCTAGCGGTGCCGGTGAGGAAGCAGGTCAGCCGGTGGCCGCGCACGGGGTCGGGCGTCGCCACCACGGCGCAGGCGGTGACGTCAGGCCGCGTGGCAAGCAGGCGCTCGATCTCGTCGGGAAAGACGTTGTGGTCCGCGACGGTGACCCTGCGGTTGGCGCGACCTCGCAGGAAGAGGAAGCCGGAGGCATCGACGTGGCCAATTTCCCCAGTGGCTACCCATGCCCGCGCTGAGTGGGCCGGACCTTCGTCGTAGCCGTCGAAGAGATAGGGACTGCGGACAAGCACCTCGCCTGTGTCTGAGAGGCGGAGTTCGACGTCCGGGTAGGGGCGGCCGACAGACCCCTGCGGCGTGTCGGCGTCGCTCATGGTGATGAAGCTGGTTTCGCTCGTGCCATAGAATTCGCAAATGTCCGCGGCAGGGAAAACCCGGGCGAGGCGGGCATGCAGATCGGGTTGCAGCTTGCCGCCACCGGAGAAGATGTGCCGCAGACTGTCGATCGGTGATGCGGTGCCGAGGGTCAGCAGGTGAATCTGGGACGGGGTGGCGTAGAGGGTGGTGATCCCAAGGTCGGTAAGGGCACCGGCCTGCTGTTTCGGGCTTTGTGAATGCAGCAATGCAAGGTCGGCGCCGAGGTGGAGCGATTCGAGCGCGGCGTAGAGGGTGAGCGAATGACCGAGGCTGCCGAGAGTGGCATATCGGTCATGTGAACCGAGGCCGAAGTGGGTCCGGGTGATCTCGAACGAGGCCTGCCAACTGGACGGGCGGCGGCGGATGGTCTTTGGGGTGCCGGTGCTGCCGGAAGTTTCGCAGAACAGCCAGGGTTCGGTGGTGATCTCAGGTGACACCGGGGTGGCGGACTGGGAGGCGCGGATGGAAGCACCGGTGCGCAGCGCGTGAAGAAGCGGCGTGAGCCCGACGGCGTCGGGGGTAAGCAGGGCGCTTTGCGGCGAGAGTGTGAAGGCGGTGTTCATCGGTGCGTTCTAGCGCAGGCGGCGGCGTGAGGCGAGAGGTCGGGTGAATGGGTAGCGAGCACCCATCCTGCACGATGGTGGCTGGCACAGAGGTGCCAGATCGCGCTTGGGGATCGCGAGTCTCCCGCGAACTGCCTTGGCTCAGTAGTCGCGTTCGTAGAAGATGCCGATGCCGGTTTCGCCATCACTTGCAACGCTGCCCCTCACGGTGACGTTGTCGATCAGGTCGAGGTTCAGGTTGATCTCGCTCTCGCCCTCGGAATTCACGGTCACGTCGGTGTAGATATTGTCCGAGATATAGGTGCCGACCCGGGCTTCGGCATTGCCCTCGGCGTCGGTGCCGATGTCGAGATCGTCGACGCCCAGACCTTCGCGCAGAGTCCCCGTGAGGCCCAGCCCACCTTGCCCCGACAGCGTGCGGATCGCCGCGGCCAATTGCACCGCCTGAAGCGCCGAAATCGAGGTTACGTCGCGCCCGAAGAGGAATAGCGACAGCGCTTCGTCCTGCGGCAAGTCGGGGCTGGAGGTGACGGTCAGCTCGGGCGAGGAGGCTTCGCCTTCGATCCGCAGCGTGATGAGGACGTCCTCGACCTCGGTGGTGGCCTCGAAGAAGATCACCGGATTGAACGAGCCGCGCAGTTGCACGTCGCCTTGCGTGAGCGTCAGCCGCCGGCCGAGCAGGTCCAGCCGCCCGCGGATCAAGGAGAAGCTGCCGATGGGCACGATGTCCTGTGTCGTGCCGGTCAGGCGCAGTCGGCCGCCCAGTTCGGCATCCAGCCCGCGGCCCCGCACGAAGATGCGGTTGGGCGCGTTCACCGTCAGGTCCAGCGGATAGGCCGGGCCGGTGGAGGCAGTGCGCGCCGAGGGGGTCGGCTCGAGCCCGGCAAAGCGCAGGGTGCGCTGCACGTCGGCGGGCGGGCGGAAGTGGGTCAGCCCGTCGAGCGCCGAGTAGGACGGCCCGAGGTTCGGGATGCGCAGTTCGGCCTCGATCAGGTTGACGGTTCCGCCGATGACGGCGCCGCCAGTGAGCGGCCCGGTGACGGTGACGCGCCCGGCCAAGCGCGTCTCGTAGAGTGACGCGTCGCGCAGGATCACGTCGCGCAGGTCGATGGCAAAGTTGGCGGTATAGGGCGCATCCAGCGCCACCGGGCCGGTGATCTGCAACCGGCCGCCCGAGGACACACTGGCCGAGACATCGAGCCGCGCGGTATTTCCGGCAAGATCGGCGCCGCCGGAGATGTTATCCAGCGTGATGCCCTGCGCAGGAAGCGACAGCCGCGCATCGGCAAGGCTGAGCCGGCCAGAGACCGAGGACAGCGCCGGCGGGCCGTTCACGGCAAGGTCGAAGCGGACGAGCCCGGTGATTGCCTGTCCCTGAAGCTGCCGGTTGGCCAGAGCCAGGGGCACCACGCCCGAAGTCGAGATGTCGAGCCGCGATCCGTCGGCGGCAACCCGGCCACGGGCGGAAACCTGGATGCCGCCCGGCCCGGTGCCGGAGGCGTTTATCACATAGCTGTCGCCCTGTTGGGTCGCGGTGCCGGTGACGCTTGCCGGGCCGGGGAAGTCGGGCACCAGCACGCCGACGTTGGGAATGCCGATGTCGAAGGTCAGGTCGTTGCCGCCGGGGCCGGTGCTGCCGGAAATGGTGGCGTCGAGGTTCGGCCCGTCGAACACCGCGTTGCGGATGGTGATGTCGCCGCTGGCATCGCGGGCGGCATTCACATTGAAGCTGCCGGTGCCGCGCAGGAGCGGCTCGACCGCGGGCACGCCGAAGACCGGGCTGGTGACGCTGCCGTTCGCTTGCAGGTCGAAGGTGATGTTCAGCAGGTCGAATCGGCCTTGCGCGGTCACGTCGAAGGCGCCGCCGAGAGGGCGACCCACGATCGAGGAAAATGCCGAGAGGTCGTTGACCTGCGCCTGCAACACCCCGTCGGCCACCAGTTGCGTGGTGCCATCGCCGGTCACGGTGCCGTCGAAGCTGGCGCCGGTGCCGCCGGGCAGGTCTGCGGTGGTGTCGACGGTCCATGTGTCACCGTTGCGTTCGGCGCGGCCGGTCAGGCTCGCCGGCCCGCTCAGCCCGTCGAGTACGGTGCCCGCGTCGGTGAGCGAGACATCGTAGGTGACGCTGCCGGTCTCTAAACCGAAGCCGCCGGTCACGGTCGCGTCAAGCACCTGCCCGTCGATCACGGCGGTATCGATGGTGACGCTGCCATCGGCGGCGCGGGCGGCGTCGATATCGAAGGTGGTGGTGCCGCGCAGCAGCGGCTGGAGCGCGGGGATACCGAAGCGCGGGTCGGTGACGCGGCCTTGGGTGTCGAGGTCGAAGGTCAGGTTAAGCACGTCCACCCGGCCCTGCGCGGTAAGGCTGACCGCGCCGCCGAGGTCGCGGCCCGCGAGGGTCGAAAAGGCCGACAACTGCGCGATGTCGGCTTGCAGCAGCCCGTCGACGATCAGCTCTTCCTGGCCGTCGCCGGTGATGGTGCCGTCGAAGCTGGCGCCGGTGCCGCCGGGCAGCTCGGCCTCGGTGTCAACAGTCCAGGTGTCGCCGTCGCGCTGGGCGCGGCCGGTCAGCGTCGCGGGGCCGGTGAGGGTGTCGAGAACGCGGCCCACGTCCTGGATGGCGACCATGTAATCGAGCGTGCCGGTCTGCTGCGCCACGACGCCCGAGATCTCGGCATCGACTTGCTCGCCCTCGACGGCGACGCGGCGCAGGGTGATCGCGCCGTCGGCGGCGCGGGCGCCATCAAAGACGAAGCGGGTGTCGCCGGTCAGCAGCGCCTCGGCCTGCGGGATGCCGAAGACCGGATCCTGGGTGCGGCCCTCGGCAGTCAGGTCGAAGGTCAGCGCCAGCAGGTCGGCGGTGCCCTCGGCGGTGAACTGCGCCGCGCCCGACAGGTCGCGTCCTGCCACCTGCGACCACGCCGAAAGCTGGCCGACGCGGGCGTTGAGCGTGCCGTCGAGTTGCAGGGTGCCGGGCTCGTCAGGCGTGTCGGCGGCGGTCTGGAGGACGGTGCCTCGGTAGGAGGCCGCGGTCTGACCGGGCAGGGCGGCATCGGCGGTGACGTCCCAAACCTCGCCGTCCTGAGTGGCGTCGATGGTGATCTCGGCCGGGCCGGTGAGCCCGGGCAGGGCGCGCGACAGTTCAATTACGCGGGCGTCGATGTCGATGGTGCTGGCGCCGGTGGCCAGCGCGGCGGTGCCTTCGATCCGGGCGTGATCGGTGCGGACCAGCAAGGGTTCGATCCGGGTGCCGGATTCGTCGCGGGTGATCTCGATGTTCAGGGTGCCTTCGCCCTCGAGCAGCGGGTCGGCCTGTGCGATGCCGGTGGCCAGGTCCCGGGTGCTGCCGTCGAGTGCCAGCGCGAAGACGCCGGTCACAGGCTCGACACTGCCGCTGACAGCAAGGTCGGCGGCACCGGCCAGGCCCAGAAGGCCCGAGAGGTCGGCGAAGCGCGACAAATCCTCTGCCGCGACCTGAAGTTCGGGCACCACGGTGACCGGGGCGTCGCCGCTCAGTCCCGCGACCGAGACGCGGCCCGTGAGGCCGTAATCCTTGCCCGCAAAGTCGATGTCGCGCAGGCGCAGCGGAGCGTCCAGCGACCAGTCGAATTGCAGCGCGCCTTGCAGACGTGGGCCGATGGCCTTGGCATAGGCCGCGTCGGCGGGGGCGATCTCGGCGGCGACGAGCTCTAGCGCGCCGGTGACGCTGCGGGTGTCGCGGGCGATTTCGCCCGAACCGGAGAAGTTGACCGTGTCGACCTTCAGGCCGGGCTGGTCGAAGCCGTTGGCGATGCCCACCACCTGCCAGGTGTCCCCGGCCGCGGAGTCGAAGACGGCCTCCAGCGTGACGCCCTCGACCGAGGTCTGGCCGCCGGGCACCGGCAGCACGACGCTTTCGCCGTTGGGCGGCGTGATGCTGGCTTTTAGGTCAAGCTTTTCTGGCCAGCCGTCGGCGGCGACATAAGCCTCGCCGGTAACCTCCAGCGCCGCCGCCCGCAAGCGCAGTTGATCGAGGCTGAGCGCCCCGTCGGGATCGCGGCCGCCCTCGGCCACCAGTTCGACCTGATCGCCAAGGAACTCCGCGAACTCGGGAATGAATACCGGCGCAATGTCGCCGCTGAGGTCGGCGGCAAACCGGCTGGCGCCCTCTTCGAGGGACATCAGTGTGACGGTGCCCGACAGCCGCTCTTCGCCTTCGGTCGACATTTCGATGGTGGCTTGAAATTCATCGATCGGGTCCTCGCCGGTCACGGTCAGCGCCAGCGATGGCCGTCCGGGAATATCCAGCAGGTTGACGGCGATGCCGTCCTCGGGCTCGATCAGGTTGAGGTCGAGCGCGAGCACCCGGCTTCCGTTGTCATAGGCCCCGTCGACGGTAAACTCGCCATCCTTGTCGAGCCGCTGGATGGCCAGTTGCGCTTCGCCCGCGCCGCCCGCCAGTTGCGCTGAACCGGTGAAGCTGACCTCGGCGGCTTCGCCGAAGACGGTGGCGCCAATCACCGCACGGTCGATGCGCATCTCGGCGATGTCGACGGAAACCGGCAGGTCCGGCAGTGCGAAGGCGGTGCCGGTGGCTTCGGGCGCGGGGGTCTCGGTCTCTGCGGGCAGCGGCAGGCGGGGGAATTCGATCAGCCCGATCGAGATCTCCTCGATCTCGACGCGTCCGCGCAACAGCGCGCTGCGGTTCCAGTCGAGCGCCACGTCACTGGCGGTCAGCCAGACGCCCTCGGGGTCGGTGATGACGATGCGGTCGATGGTGGCGCGGGTCGACAGCGCCCCGGCGAACCCTTCCAGCCGCACCGAGCGGCCCGGGGCCGACAGGGCATCTTCGAGGATGCCCTGAATGAAGCCGCGGTCGCTGTCGTCGTCCTGTGCCAGCGCCGCGAGGGGCGTCAGCAGCAACAAGCAAAAAAGAAGAAATCGCATCAGAAGGCCTGTCCTATGCCGATGTAGACCTGCACGCCTTCGCCGGTATCGCCCGCCACAGGGGCAGCGACGTCAAGGCGGATCGGGCCGACGGGTGTCTTGTAGCGCAACCCCAGACCGGCACCGGCGTGCATCTCGGCCTCGTCGAAGCTGAAGCTGTCGGGCGCGATGTAACCGGCGTCAGCGAAAGCCACCACGCCGATGGTGTCGGTGACGCCGAAGCGGCCCTCGGTGGACCAGCCGGCGAACAGCTTGCCGCCCAGCGTGGTGCCGTCGTCATAGGTGGCGTCGAGCGACTGGAACGGCTGGCCGCGCACGGTGCCGCCGCCGCCGGAATAGAACAGCATGCCCGGCGGCGCATCCGACGCGTCCGGGCCCACCAGCGTGCCCAGTTGCAGGCGGTTGGCGAGGATGAAGCGTTCCTCCTCGCCAAAGGCGCGGTAGGCGCGGGCGTCAAGCGTCAGGTGGGCGCCGGGCTGACCCTCGATTGTCTCGTAGAACGGCGTTGCCTCGGCGCGGATGTAATAGCCCGAGGTTGTGTTCAACTCGTCGTCGCGGCGGTCGTAGGTCAGCGCCCCGGGCAGGGTGAGCAGTTGCAGCGCACGGAAGGTCTCGGGCTTTTCGAAGCGGTCGGTGATTTCGGAATAGCTGACGCCAATGCCCAGTTCACCGGTCAGGTTGTCGGTGAACTCGCGGCTGACGCCGGTGGACAGTTCCACCGTGCGTTCGATGAAATCCGGCTCGTCCTCGTAACTCAGCCCGCCTTCGAGATAGAACGAGGTGTCGGGTCCGTAGACGGCGGGTTTTTCGAAGCGGAACGACAGGCCGTAGTCGATGCCTTCGACCTCAAGCCCGATCTGGCTGACCTCGGCGTCGATGCGCAGGCGCTCGGCCCCGCCGAACAGGTTGCGGTGAATCCAGTAGGCATTCGCCGACAGGCCATCATAGTTCGACAACTCGAGCCCGGCGCCCAGCCGGCGCGGCTTGCGGTCGATGACGTTGATTTCAAAATCCAGCGTGCCGTCGGAGTTGACGGTTTCGGCCTCGGTCAGCACCACCGAGCGGAACGTGCCGGTGCGGCGCAACCTGCTGGCGGCCTTTTCGACCTCGGCCGGCGAATAGACCTCGCCCTGCGGCAGCCCGGCAATCTGGCGCACGCGCGGGTCGCGCACATCGCTGTCGCCCGTGACGGCGGTGTCGCCAAAGCGGACGCGGGGGCCGGGGGCGATGCCGATCGCCACGTCGAGCCGCGCGCTGGGGTGACGGGCGGTGATCCTCTGGTCCGAGACGCGGGCCTTGGCATGGCCGCCGTCCTCCCAGTCCGATACGGCGGTCTGTGCCGCGTCACGCACCACGGTGGCCAGCGCCGGGGCGCCGGTGCGGAATTCCTCGACCGGCGGATTGTCGCCGGCGAGCGGTGCGATCTCGGCCTGACCCAGCGTGAACAGCGGGCCTGCGTCGACCCGGATCACCACGTCGCCGATGCGTGCAGGGGCACGGAAGGGATCGATCCGCGCAGCTTCCCGCCCGTCGATAAGGATGTTGACGACGGCGGAATAATAGCCCTGCGCATACAGTGTTTCGACAAGTCGGGTATAGTCGGACTGGGCAGCGGCGATGACGTCGCGGGGCAGCGTTTCGGGCGCTGTCTCAAGGCTTTCGAGCACCGATGTAGCCAGCAGGCTGTCCGCCAGGTCGGGGTTGTCACGGCCCATCAGTTGCAGCGTCACCTGGTCCAGCGCCATGGCTGCGCCCGGCAGGATCAGCGCCAGAGCGCCGGCTGTAATACGTCTGCCAAATTCGTGGAATTTCACCCGATGAGCCCCCCCCGTTTGCCGTCAGCCTATTTCAGCAGAAGCTGGCCTTCCATAAGCAATCGGCAATCCTACACGGGGAATTTATCGTCGGTGCTGCCAACTCCGACAGGGGCGTCATGCAGAGACCTGCTGATTTTGCAGGCAGCGATGCTTTGGCGTGACAGGTGCCACCCGGATCGGTTTGACTCTGCCGGCGGGGCTGCGCGAGGGTTAGGCCACAACGGGGACACCAGAAGAACCGAAACGATCACGAGGCCCGAACATGTCCAGACCATCCGGAACGTTCAGCGCCCGGCTCACGGCGCTGGTGCGCGAGATATATCCCGATCTGGACGCCGACATCCTGTCCAGCCAAATCATCGATGCCTTCTGGCCCGAGGGCACCCACCGCCGCAAGCGTGGCCGGCCGCCGTCGAACAACCTGTGGTCCGAGCATGACGCGGTGCTGATCACCTATGGCAACTCGATCGTGGACGGTCAGCACAAGCCGCTGGACCTGCTGAACGATTTCCTGCTGCGTCATATGAAGGGGGTGGTGAACGGCGTGCATATCCTGCCGTTCTTTCCCTATACCTCGGACGACGGTTTCGCGGTGACAGATTACCGCGCGGTGAATGCCGAACTTGGCGGCTGGGCGGACATCCGGAGGATCGCGGACGGCTTTGCGCTGATGTCGGACCTCGTGCTCAACCACGTGTCGTCGCAGGGCCCGTGGTTCAACGCCTACCGGCAAGGGCAGGCACCCTACGACCGCTATTTTTTCGACGCCAGCCCCGAGGATGATCTGGACACGGTGGTGCGGCCGCGGACCAGCCCGCTGCTGCGGGAAGTCGAGACGCCGAACGGGGTGCGGCACGTGTGGTGCACCTTCAGTCACGACCAGGTGGACCTTGATTTCCGCAATCCCGAGGTGCTGATCGAGATGCTGCGGATCATCCGGCTGCACATCGACAACGGCGTGCGCATCCTGCGGCTGGATGCGGTGGCGTTCCTCTGGAAAGAAATCGGCACCTCCTGCATCCACCTGCCGCAAACGCACGCTGTGGTGCAGCTGATGCGGCTGCTCTGCGATTTCGCGACCGAGACGGTGGTGCTGCTGACCGAAACCAACGTGCCCAGAACCGAGAACCTCAGCTACTTCGGCAACCGCAACGAAGCGCATATGGTCTATAACTTCCCGCTGCCGCCGTTGATCCTGCACGCGATGCAATCCGGCACGGCGCGTTATCTGCACAAATGGCAGACGACGATGCCACCGGCGCAGCTTGGCTGCGGCTACCTGAACTTCACCGCCTCGCACGACGGCATCGGCATGCGCCCCGCCGAGGGCGTGCTGCCACCGGACGAAAAGGCGCGCATGATCGAGACGGTGCGCGAGGCGGGCGGGCTGGTGTCGATGCGCACGCTGCCGGGAGGCGGGGAAGAGCCCTATGAACTGAACTGCTCATTCTTCGAGGCGATGCGCCGGACCTTTCGGGGCGAGGACGCGTGGCACATCGACCGCTTCCTGTGTTCACAGACCATCGTGATGTCGCTGGAAGGGACGCCGGCGTTCTACATCCACTCGATGCTGGCCACGCCTAACGATCACGAGGCGGTCGCGCGCCGCGGGATGAACCGGGCGATCAACCGGCACCGCTGGGATTACCCGACGCTGCTCAAGCGGCTGGAGGACCCGGACAGCGACCAGTCGGTGGTGCTCAGGCGGATGTCGGAACGGCTGAAACTGCGTGGCAGACAGGCCGCGTTCCATCCCAATGCCACCCAGTTCACCCTGACGCTGGACGAACGGATCTTCGGGCTGTGGCGTCAGAGCCTTGACCGTTCGCAATCGATCTATGCCTTGCACAACGTCAGCGGCGACGAGGTGGCGATCGTGCCGTCGGTGCTGAACCTGATCGACGGTGACACCTGGGTGGACCTGATGACCGGCGAAGAGATCGCGGCCAGCGGCGACCAGATCACCTTTGCGCCCTATCAGTGCCGATGGATTTCCAACCGGGGGTGAGGAGGCGGCTCAGGCCCCAGCATAGTCCTTTTCGTCCGCCGCCACCGCTGCCTTCAGATCGCCCAGGAAGCCCGGTTCGGCCGCATGAACGCGGTTCCATGTCGGGATGAACGGTGTCTCGTGCGGGTTGTCGAGGAAGACCTGACCGGCGCGAATGATGTTCTCGGCGAAAAGCTCGATGGATTGCTCCTCGCTGTGACGGTCGAGCGACAACCCGTTCATCCGGGCGTCGGTGTAATATCCTTCAAGCAGGTCCAGAGCCGAACGGTAATAGGTGGCCTTGAGCGTACGGAAGACGTTGGGCGTGAAGACCGTGCCCTCGGCCGCCAGCTTGCGGAACACCGCCTTGCAGATGTCGGTGGACATGCGCGACAGTCCGGTCGAGGCGTCCTCGGCCGAAAGCTGCTGGTGCTTGTGGTCATAGGCGTCGGAAATCTCGACCTGGCACACCGACTTCGGCGCGAGGTTGCGCCAGGCTTCGGACAGGGTGCCGATCTCGAGCCCCCAGTCTGACGGGATGCGCAGATCGGGCAGGATGGCGGTGCGCATGGCGAATTCGCCCGACAGCGGATAGCGGAAGCTGCGCAGGTAATCGATGTAGTCATTGTCGCCGACCACCTTCTTCAGTGCGATCAGCAGGGGCGAAACCAGCAGACGGGTGACACGGCCGTTCAGCTTGTCGTTGCCGATCCGGGGGTAGTAGCCCTTGGACATCTGGAACGGGAACGATGGATTGGCGACGGGATAGACAAGCCGCGCCAGCATTTCCCGGTCATAGGTGACGATATCGCAATCGTGCAACGCCAGCACCGCGCTGTCGGCGCAGGCTAGAAGGTAGCCGATCGAGGTCCAGACGTTCTTGCCCTTGCCGGGTTCTACCGGGGCGAGGCCGTGGCGGTCGAGACGAGCGCCGAGCTCCTGCATCCTCGGACTGTCGTTCCAGATCACCGTGTGGGTCTGGGGCAGGCGGGCAAAGAACTGGCGGGCGTATCTGAACTGCGCCTCGTCGGCGCGGTCGAGGCCGATGATGATGCGATGGACGTAAGGCACCTTGCCCAGTTCGTCGAGGATCTTGGGCAGCGCCTCGCCTTCGAGTTCGGAGAACAGGGAGGGCAGGATCAACGAGATCTTGCGGGTCTGGGCGAAGCTGGTGAGTTCGTACTCCAGATCGTCGAGGTCGCGGGTGCGCAGGTTGTGCAGGGTGGTGATGTTGCCGTTTTGATGGAAGTCAGCCATTGCTCTGGGTCCCTATCGCCATTCCGTAGCCTTCAAGTAATCCGAGCACGGACGTGTTCCAGCCTTCGGGACCGGGCATTGCCGTGCGGGTGACGCGGCCTTCGGCCTCACCCGGTAGCGGCGGCAGGCTGGGGCCGTGCGGGTTGGCGACGACGACGGCATGATCGGCGGCCGCAAGCATCTCGTCGTCGTTGGGTGCATCGCCGAGCGCGAGGGTCCGGGCGGGGTGCAGGCGGACGATCAGTTCCTTCATGCGGTCGGCCTTGGTGTGACCCAGCGAAAAGGTGAGAAAGCGGCCGCCCCGGCGGGCGTGAAGACCTGCGGCCTCGGCGGCGACGAGAAAACGGTCGAGATCGTCGGGCGGGCCGGTCCAGACCCCCGGCTCGCTGAACTGGCGGCTGCGTGCGAGGGCCGCATCGGTGACGGACAGGCCGGTGATCCCGGCGACCTCGGCATCGCTCATGTCACCGAAGCCACGGAAATGGCCGGAGCCCTGCGTCAGACCGGCGAGCCGCCCGCGGATGTCGCGGTAGGCGGCATCGTCGGAGGCCACGCTCGCACCCGGCTCGAGGATGCCGGCGCCGTTCTCGACGATTGCGGGCCATGCATCCAGCGCCATCGCGCTGCGCAGCGGAGCCATCTCGGCGGCGGTCTTTGAACTGGCGAGGACGACACCGGCGCCGATGTCCGCAAGGGCCCGCAGAGCCGGGCGCGCGGGCGCGAAATCATAGGTCTCGTGGTCGAGCAGCGTGCCGTCGAGGTCGGAGAAGACGAGAAGAGGGAGTGACTGGGTCATGCTGCAAGATTAGGCGGCGCACCGCCAAAAGCCATCGAATGGTGCCCTGTTTGAGCGCGGCTTGTGCGGTTTGCCCGGAAATCGGGCAACCCTGCGCGGGCAGGTCGCGCAAGCGTGCCTTGAAATTGCCGCCCGGGCCGCGTATCTGGCCCTTCAACCCTTGCAAGGACAGATCAGATGGCAACGACAAATCCCCTTCAGTTCATTCAGCAGGTGCGGGCCGAAGTGTCCAAGGTCGTCTGGCCGACGCGCCGCGAGGTGCTGCTGACCACGGTGATGGTGTTCATCATGGCGACGCTGACGGCGATTTTCTTTGCGCTGGTTGACCTTGCGATCCGCGGCGGTTTGCAGGCCGTGCTGGGGATGTTCGGCTGAGGGCCGGTTCCGCGCGCTGAAACCACGCTGCGCGCCTCTTGAAATCGGGCCGTGCCGGGGGTAGGAAGCGGCCATCCCAAGACATCTGGCGCGTGGCGATTCGGCCCACGCGCCGCTTTTTTGTTTCGGGAAGTCATGCCGGGCGATGTGCTAAGGCATTGAAAGAACAACGTATTCGGTCGGGCAGGCCGGCAAACGCAAGGTGAGCGCCAGATGGCAAAACGGTGGTATTCGGTCAGTGTCCTCTCGAACTTCGAGAAGAAGATTGCCGAACAGATCAGAACGGCGGTGGCCGAACAGGGCCTGGAAGACCAGATCGAAGAGGTCCTGGTGCCGACCGAGGAAGTGATCGAGGTCCGCCGTGGCAAGAAGGTCTCGACCGAGCGGCGTTTCATGCCGGGCTACGTGCTGGTGCGGATGGAGATGTCGGACAAGGGCTATCACCTGATCACTTCGATCAACCGCGTCACCGGCTTTCTGGGCCCGCAGGGCCGTCCGATGCCGATGCGCGATGCCGAGGTCGAGGCGATCCTCGGCCGCGTCGCGGAAGGTGAGGAGCAGCCGCGCACGCTGATCCACTTCGAGGTCGGCGAGAAGGTCAAGGTCTCGGACGGTCCGTTCGAGGACTTCGACGGCATGATCGAAGAGGTCGACGAGGATAACCAGCGGCTCAAGGTGTCGGTGTCGATCTTCGGCCGGGAAACCCCGGTTGAACTGGAATTCACTCAGGTCTCGAAACAGAGCTGAGGGACGATGGGTGCCGAGCACCCATCCTACGGGCAACTCGCCCGTTCGTTCGTGGGAGGCAAGGGCACGCGTGCCGAAGCCCGACCACGCTAGCAAGGAGGCCGGAGCGCGCTTCGGTCTTACAGGGTGGGCCCCAGAGTCCGCCGATGACAAAGGAGAAGGCCAATGGCCAAGAAACTCGCCGGGAAGATGAAGCTTCAGGTTCCCGCCGGTCAAGCGAACCCCTCCCCGCCGGTCGGTCCGGCGCTGGGTCAGCGCGGCATCAACATCATGGAATTCTGCAAGGCGTTCAACGCCAAGACGCAGGACATGGAGCAGGGTGCACCTTGCCCGACCGTGATCACCTATTATCAGGACAAGTCCTTCACCATGGACATCAAGACGCCGCCCGCGTCTTACTACCTGAAGAAGGCCGCCAAGCTGAAGTCCGGCGCCAAGACCCCGTCGCGTGAGACCGTGGGTTCGGTGACCGTCAAGCAGGTTCGCGAGATCGCCGAAGCCAAGATGAAGGATCTCAACGCCAACGACATCGACGCCGCGATGAAGATCATCGTCGGTTCGGCGGAATCCATGGGCATCGAGGTGAAGTAATGGCCAAGCTTGGAAAACGTACCCGCGCCGCGCGGGAAGCATTTGCTGACAAGGAAAACGTGTCGGTCGAGGAAGCTGTTGAACTGATCAAGTCCAATGCCAACGCCAAGTTCGACGAGACCGTCGAGATCGCCGTCAACCTTGGCGTCGATCCGCGCCACGCAGACCAGATGGTCCGCGGCGTCGTCGGCCTGCCCAACGGCACCGGCAAGACCGTGCGCGTTGCTGTCTTCGCCCGTGGCGCCAAGGCCGAGGAAGCCGAGGCCGCTGGCGCCGACATCGTCGGTGCGGAAGACCTGATGGAAACCGTGCAGTCCGGCAAGATCGAGTTCGATCGCTGCATCGCCACCCCCGACATGATGCCGATCGTCGGTCGTCTGGGTAAGGTTCTGGGCCCGCGCAACCTGATGCCGAACCCCAAGGTCGGCACCGTGACAATGGACGTGGCCGAAGCGGTCAAGTCGGCCAAGGGCGGTCAGGTTCAGTTCAAGGTCGAGAAGGCCGGTGTGGTGCACGCGGGCGTTGGCAAGGCGTCCTTCGATGCCGACAAGCTGGCTGAGAACGTGCGCGCATTCGTCGGTGCCGTGTCGAAAGCCAAACCGACGGGCGCCAAGGGCACCTACATGAAGAAGATCTCGCTCAGCTCGACCATGGGCCCGGGCGTGTCGGTCGCCGTGGATTCGGCCAACGCCGAGTGATCTGACTGCCAGTCGTGACTTGAAGAAGGCGTCCTTCGGGGCGCCTTCTTTGTTTTGGGTGTCTGACCGATGCCGGGCGCTACGCGGCCCAGCCGCAATGACCTGTCGGCGGGGGCGAAGCCGCTGGGTGCAGAGCAAGCTCGGCAAGTGCGGATAAAGATGGTCGGAATATTGCCGCTCCAAGCCGAAGGGCCGGGTGGTGCTGTGATCCTGATGGACCTCCTGAGGCCGTAGTGGATGGGATCGAGGCCACCCGCCGCATCCGCCACTTTTAGAAGGCTCAAGGCCGGACCCCGGTCCACATTATCGCGGTCACCGCGAATGTCATGCATCTCCACCGCGACGGCTATCTGGAGGAGGGCAAGGACGATGTCCTTGGAAAACCGGTGGCGAAACAGCAGTTGATTGCCCGGCTGGCAGCGCGCGGCACCAGCGTGCACAAGAGCATGGCGGGGATTGTCTGAGCCGTATCTGGCGGGGTGCCTGCCGGCCAAGGTGTCGTATTCCGGGGCAAAACCGGCGGAGTTTGCTTGTGCTCGCCCGCCCGCCCGCGATAGCCTTCGGGGATCACGCGCGGCTGCGCGTGGTGGGGTGTCAGGACGCATGGACGCCTTGCCTTGACGGCGGAAAGCCGGTCGGACCGTGGGATTTGCGGGCTGCCGTCGCCGCTGTCGACGCCTTTCGGGGCTGCAACAAGAAATAATCGACAGGAGGCCATACATGGCTGAAGACACCTCAGCACAGGGCATACCGGCCCCCGACGGTGCCAGCGAAGTCATCGATACCGAGTACGAGATCGGGCAGGACAATATCGAGACGAAGCTGGGGCCCGTGCCGCTGGACATCCACAACCCGGTGTTCCTGATCTCGGGGCTTTCGATCGTGGCCTTCGTGGCCTACGCGCTGATGGCGCCCGCGCAATCCAGCGAATTCTTCGGCTGGCTGCGGCCGGCTCTGACATCGAACTTTGACTGGTTCTTCCTCTGGTCGGCCAATATCTTCGTGGTGTTCTGCCTTCTGCTGATTGTGACGCCGCTGGGGTCGGTCCGGCTGGGCGGAGAGAATGCGACGCCGGATTACGGTTACGCCGGCTGGTTCGCGATGCTGTTCGCCGCCGGCATGGGCATCGGGCTGATGTTCTTCGGGGTGCTTGAGCCGGTGTATTACTTCGGCACACCCTGGGGGGATGAGCCTCTGGGCGTGGTGCGACCCTTCACCGAGGACGGCGCGCTGATCCCTGAAAACGTCGAAGCCGCGCGCCGCATGGCTCTGGCCGCCACGTCGTACCACTGGGCGCTGCACCCATGGGCCATCTATGCGGTGGTGGCGCTGGCGTTGGCGCTGTTTACCTACAACAAGGGTCTGCCGCTGACGATCCGCTCGGCTTTCTACCCGATCTTCGGCGAGAAGGTCTGGGGCTGGACCGGGCATGTCATCGACACGATGGCGGTGTTTGCGACGCTGTTCGGGCTTGCGACCTCACTAGGGTTCGGGGCGCAGCAGGCCAACGCCGGGCTTGAGTACGTCTACGGTGTCCCGATGAGCGTGACGGTGCAGGTGGTCCTGATCATCGCCATCACCGCGGTGGCGCTGATTTCGGTGCTCAGGGGCCTCGACGGCGGGGTCAAGGTGCTGTCCGAGATCAACATGGTGATCGCGCTTCTGCTGCTGCTCTTCGTGCTGTTCGCTGCCGGGGCCGGGACGATCCTTGCCCGCTTCGGCGAGGGCATCGTGGACTACTTCCGCAACGTGGTGCCGCTGTCCATCCCGCACGGGCGCGAGGATACCGGCTATATGCAGGGCTGGACCGCGTTCTACTGGGCGTGGTGGATTTCCTGGTCACCCTTCGTCGGCATGTTCATCGCCCGCGTCAGCCGTGGTCGCACGGTGCGCGAGTTCGTGACCTGCGTCCTGATCATCCCGTCGCTGGTCTGTGTGCTGTGGATGGCGGTGTTCGGCGGCGCGGCCATTGAGCAGGTGATCTCGGACCCGGGCGGAAGCGCGGTCAAGGCGCAGGTGATCGACAGCTACAACCCGCCGCTGTCGCTGTTCGCGATGTTGGAAGGGCTGCCGCTGGCGGCCATCACCTCGACCATCGGGATCATTCTGGTGATCGTGTTCTTCGTGACTTCGTCGGATTCCGGGTCGCTGGTGATCGACACCATCACCGCGGGCGGCAAGGTCGACGCGCCGGTGCCGCAGCGGATCTTCTGGTGCACCTTCGAGGGGCTGGTGGCGATCGCGCTGCTGCTCGGAGGCGGGCTGGGCGCCTTGCAGGCGATGGTGATCTCGACCGGGTTGCCGTTCACGGTGATCCTGCTGCTGATCTGCGTGGCCATCGTGAAGGGGTTGATCCAGGAACGACGGAGCACCTGACCTCTGCTGTTTTGAACGATGAAGGGCGCCCCACGGGGCGCCCTTCGCATCTGAGGTCAGTCGGCCTTACCGGAGAATTCGCGAAGCGCTGCGACCACACGGTCGGTGGTTTCGACTTTGTCGATGCAGGTTGCATTGTGGTGCAGGGCATGCAGCATCGCGGGTTCGGTCACATGGCCGCTGTAGATGACGGTGGGCGTATTCATCATGCCCAGCACAGCGAGGATCTGACGGCCCTCGCGCCCCGGCCCCAGCGGATCGTGGGGAAACTTCCCCAGATCGAGATCGAGCACGCAATGCGTAAAGCCCCCGGCATCGACGGCGGCAAGGGCGGCGTTATAGGTTCCCACAGGTCCGACGGTCTCAAACCCGGACTCCGCGACAGTATAGGCGAGGTCTTCGGCAATCAGGCCGTTGTCCTCGATGATCAGAACGGTGCCCTGTGTGATGGCTCTTCCCCCAAAATCGCGGCTCTGGACAAGAAGTCTACCGGCTCGCGTGAAGGTTGCAAACGCAGAACTCGCGATTTGGTTCCCTGCGTGGGCAATGTCTCGCCGGGCAAGAGCTTGTCCTTTGTCGACAAAGGCTTTTTAGTCGGTGCGGGAGGTGCTTCATGGCAGATGTGTATCGCGGCATGGATCAGGAAACGCTTAATCGAGAATACAATGCCCGAGCAACAGTGACGGATTTTGAAGCCGAGATGGCGCGATACCGCCGGATGAGCGACGAAAGTCATGCGTCCTGCGAAGTGGTGGAACTCGCTTACGGCGATCATCCCGACGAACGGGTGGATTTCTTCCCGGCAGGCGCCGGTGCGCCGGTGCTGGTCTACATTCACGGCGGATACTGGCGGCTGCTCGGCCGGTCTGACAGCGCCTTCATGGTGCGGGCGATGGTGGCCAGGGGGGTCGCGGTGGCGGTGGTCGAGCACACGCTGGCGCCCGAGGCGGACCTCGACCGGATCGTCGCGCAGTGCCGCAGGGCGGTGGCCGAGGTGCACCAGCAGGCGGGAGAGTTCGGTGCGGATGCGGACAGGCTCTGGGTCAGCGGATCCTCCGCGGGCGGACACCTTGCCGCGATGTGCATGGCGACCGAGTGGCCGGCCTTCGGTCGGCCGGCGGGGGTGGTGCGGGGCGCAGTGCTGGTCAGCGGGTTGTTCGATCTGCAACCGGTGCGGCTTTGTGCGCCGAACGCATGGCTGAAGCTGGACGAGGCAGGGGCGCAGCGGAATTCTCCGATGCGGATGGCGGTCCCGTCCGGGGTTCGGGTGGCGCTTTTCTGGGGATCGGAAGAGACCGGCGAGTTCAAGCGGCAGAGCCTGGATTACGCGGACGTCCTGAGAGGCCAGGGGCTGAAGGTGACGGCGCGGGAGGTGGCTGGGCGGAACCACTTCGACGTGGTAACAGGGCTGGGCGAGCCGGAGAGCGCGATGTTTGCCGAGGTGGTGGGGATGATGCGGTAGGGGCTTGGTGAGCAGCCGTGCGATTGCCGGCCCTCGGGGAGGGTCATGCCGGAGGTATGCCCACTGCACGACGATCGCGCGGCGGCCTTCGCCCCTGATTCCGCGGAAGGCGCCCAGATCAACCCTTGCGTCGTAACGCGTTCCGTCCTACTCCACCCCCCTGTACCGCGGCCCGATTCGGGACCCGTGGTGCATTTCGTCCAAGACGGTGGGTGGGGCCTGGCCTCTTAATATCCTGCCTGAGACGGGAGAAGACCAGATTGGCCGAGGGCTTTTGCACCTCGGGCGCTCTTGGCGGACCCCCGTAAAAAGGACCTGAACGCCGGGCCTCGTGCCTGGCAGAACCGAGCCGGGGGGCAACCCCCAATACTGGAGTGAAACTGTGGATAGAGCCCAGAAAGAGAAATTGGTCGAGGAACTCGGCCAGATCTTCGAAAGCTCTGGCGTCGTGGTGGTATCCCACTACGAAGGTCTCACGGTTGCCGAGATGCAGGACCTCCGTGCGCGTGCGCGCGACGCGGGTGGCTCTGTGCGTGTCGCCAAGAACAGGCTCGCCAAGATCGCCCTCGAGGGAAAGCCCTGCGCAAGCATTGCTGACTTCCTTTCGGGCATGACCGTGCTCACCTATTCCGAGGACCCCGTGGCAGCAGCCAAGGTGGCCGAGGACTTCGCCAAGGAGAACAAGAAGTTCGAAATCCTTGGCGGTGCGATGGGTGAAACTGCACTGGACCGGGCCGGTGTCGAGGCCGTGTCGAAAATGCCGTCGCGTGATGAGCTTATTGCTACCATCGTGGGCATGATCGGTGCACCTGCTTCGAACATTGCCGGGGCCATTGGCGCACCTGCTTCGAATATCGCCTCCATCCTCTCGACCATCGAGGAAAAGGCCGAAGCGGCGTAAGGCAAACCGAGAAGACTTTCGTGGGGCATCCGCCCACACGTTGGAACACATCTAGATACGGAAAGAGTCTAAAATGGCTGATCTGAAGAAACTGGCAGAAGAGATCGTCGGTCTGACCCTGCTGGAAGCACAAGAACTGAAAACCATCCTCAAGGACGAGTATGGCATCGAGCCCGCCGCTGGCGGCGCGGTCATGATGGCCGGCCCCGCAGGCGACGCCGGTGGCGAAGCTGCCGAAGAGCAAACCGAATTTGACGTCATCCTGAAAGCGGCTGGCGACAAGAAGATCAACGTGATCAAGGAAGTTCGCGGCATCACCGGTCTTGGCCTGAAAGAAGCCAAGGAACTGGTCGAAGCCGGTGGCAAGGCCGTCAAGGAGCAGGTCTCCAAGGACGAAGCCGAAGAGATCAAGAAGAAGCTGGAAGCCGCAGGCGCGGAAGTCGAGCTCAAGTGATTTCGGCACTCCGGGCCGGTCGGCTCGGGGGCGATGGGTGGGATCACCCATCCTACATCTCAGGCAGGCGCTCCCGGTTCGGGGGCGCCTGTTGCCGTTTC
Organism: Litorisediminivivens sp. KMU-197; assembly: GCF_056858395.1. Classification (NCBI taxonomy): domain Bacteria; kingdom Pseudomonadati; phylum Pseudomonadota; class Alphaproteobacteria; order Rhodobacterales; family Paracoccaceae; genus Litorisediminivivens; species Litorisediminivivens sp. KMU-197. The sequence continues at coordinate 434,810 of NZ_JBXEQG010000003.1, forward strand.
AGGCAGCCTGCATGGCAACAACAGGCTGACGGAATAAGCCGTCCTGCTTGACCCCGCCGCCGGTTTTTGCCACACTCGTCGGACGTCAAGAAAACGCGAAACCCTCTCGGGGGGTCTTGCGTTCGCGTTGTTCACCGAATATTCGGAAGTCTCCCGCGGGTTCGACCGATTCGAACCCGTGTGTCTTTCGTTTTGCATATGAGGTGTTGCCGACGCATTGATAAACCCGGACATGACCCCATATACGGACCTCTTCAACAGACATGTGATGCAGTGGCCCATCTTGGCAAGCCCCCGATCGGGGGGTTTTCCAAGGCAGGGAAACAGGGATCGAGTGGCGCACGGTGGGACGCGCGCCGAGAATGGATCCGTTTCACGCCGTCACTGACGAGAATGCGCCTTTGCAGCCCCGGCACTGCGCGCGTTCGGGCAGAGAAAATCGAAAGGGCACTCCCCTCATGGCGCAAAGCTTCCTTGGCCAGAAACGTCTTCGCCGCTATTACGGCAAAATCCGCGAAGTCCTTGAAATGCCGAACCTCATCGAGGTTCAGAAGTCCTCGTACGACCTGTTTCTGAAATCCGGCGACCAGCTCGAGCCGCTTGACGGCGAAGGCATCAAGGGTGTCTTCCAGTCGGTCTTTCCGATCAAGGACTTCAACGAGACCGCGGTTCTCGAATTTGTCGACTACGCGCTGGAAAAGCCGAAGTTCGACGTCGAGGAATGTCAGCAGCGCGACCTGACCTACAGCGCACCGCTCAAGGTGACGCTGCGCCTGATCGTATTCGATATCGACGAGGACACCGGGGCAAAGTCGGTCAAGGACATCAAGGAACAGGACGTCTATATGGGCGACATGCCCCTGATGACGCCCAACGGCACCTTCATCGTCAACGGCACCGAGCGCGTCATCGTGTCCCAGATGCACCGTTCGCCCGGCGTGTTCTTCGACCATGACAAGGGCAAGACCCATTCCTCGGGCAAGCTGCTCTTTGCCTGCCGCATCATTCCCTACCGTGGCTCCTGGCTGGACTTCGAGTTCGACGCCAAGGACATCGTCTTTGCCCGGATCGACCGTCGCCGCAAGTTGCCGGTGACGACCCTGCTTTATGCGCTGGGGCTCGATCAAGAGGCGATCATGGACGCCTATTACGACACCGTGACCTATACCCTGCGCAAGGGTGAGGGCTGGGTCACCAAGTTCTTCCCCGAGCGCGTGCGCGGCACCCGCCCGACCTATGACCTGGTGGATGCCGACAGCGGCGAGATCATCGGCGAGGCCGGCAAGAAGGTCACGCCCCGCGCGGTCAAAAAGCTGATCGACGAAGGCAGCGTCAAGGACCTGCTGCTGCCGTTCGAGCAGATCGTCGGCAAGTTCGCTGCCAAGGACATGATCAACGAGGAAACCGGCGCGATCTATGTCGAGGCCGGCGATGAACTGACCTGGGAAGTCGACAAGGATGGCGATGTCACCGGCGGCACCCTGAAAGAGCTGATCGACGCGGGCATCACCGAGATCCCGGTGCTGGACATCGACAACATCACCGTCGGTGCCTACATGCGCAACACCATGGCGCAGGACAAGAACATGGGCCGCGACAGCGCGCTCATGGACATCTACCGCGTCATGCGCCCGGGCGAACCGCCCACCGTCGAAGCCGCCAGCGCCCTGTTCGACACGCTGTTCTTCGACGGCGAGCGTTATGACCTGTCCGCAGTGGGCCGGGTCAAGATGAACATGCGCCTCGCGCTCGACAAGCCTGACACCCAGCGCACGCTGGACCGCGAAGACATCGTTGCCTGCATCAAGGCGCTGGTCGACCTGCGTGATGGCCGCGGCGATATCGACGACATCGACCACCTCGGCAACCGCCGGGTGCGCTCGGTCGGCGAACTGATGGAAAACCAGTACCGCGTCGGCCTGCTGCGCATGGAACGCGCGATCAAGGAACGCATGTCCTCGGTCGAGATCGACACGGTGATGCCGCAGGACCTGATCAACGCCAAGCCGGCGGCCGCTGCCGTCCGCGAATTCTTCGGTTCTTCGCAGCTGTCGCAGTTCATGGACCAGACAAACCCGCTGTCGGAAGTCACCCACAAGCGCCGCCTGTCGGCACTTGGACCGGGCGGTCTGACGCGTGAACGCGCGGGCTTCGAGGTGCGCGACGTGCACCCGACGCACTATGGCCGGATGTGCCCGATCGAGACGCCGGAAGGCCCGAACATCGGTCTGATCAACTCGCTGGCCACCTTCGCCCGCGTCAACAAGTACGGCTTCATCGAAACGCCCTATCGCGTGGTCAAGGACGGCCAGGTGACCGACGAAGTGCACTACATGTCCGCGACCGAGGAAATGCGTCACACCGTGGCGCAGGCCAACGCCAACCTCGACGAGAACGGCAAGTTCGTGAACGACCTCGTGTCGACCCGGAAATCCGGCGACTACACGCTGTCGCCCAACGAGAATGTGGACCTCATCGACGTGTCGCCGAAACAGCTGGTGTCTGTCGCGGCCTCGCTGATCCCGTTCCTTGAAAACGACGACGCCAACCGCGCCCTCATGGGCTCGAACATGCAGCGTCAGGCGGTTCCGACACTGCGCTCGGAAGCGCCGCTGGTGGGCACCGGGATCGAGGGCATCGTGGCCCGCGACTCGGGTGCATCGGTGATGGCGAAACGTGCGGGCATCATCGACCAGGTCGATGCCCAGCGGATCGTTATCCGGGCCACCGAGGACATGGAGCCGGGCGATCCGGGCGTCGACATCTACCGGATGCGCAAGTTCCAGCGGTCAAACCAGAACACCTGCATCAACCAGCGTCCGCTGGTCAAGGTGGGCGATACCGTGGGCAAGGGCGAAGTGATCGCCGACGGCCCGTCGACCGACATGGGGGAACTGGCGCTCGGCAAGAACGTCGTCGTCGCCTTCATGCCCTGGAACGGCTACAACTACGAGGACTCGATCCTGATTTCCGAGCGCATCGCGCGTGACGACGTCTTTACCTCGGTCCACATCGAGGAATTCGAAGTTGCCGCCCGTGACACCAAGCTCGGGCCGGAAGAGATCACCCGCGACATTCCCAACGTCGGCGAGGAAGCCCTGCGCAACCTCGACGAGGCGGGCATCGTCTATATCGGCGCCGACGTGGAGCCGGGCGATATCCTGGTGGGCAAGATCACTCCGAAAGGTGAGTCGCCGATGACGCCGGAGGAGAAACTCCTGCGCGCCATCTTCGGTGAAAAGGCATCAGACGTGCGCGACACCTCGCTGCGGGTGAAACCGGGCGACTTCGGCACCGTTGTCGAAGTGCGTGTGTTCAACCGTCACGGCGTCGAAAAGGACGAACGTGCGCTGCAGATCGAGCGTGAGGAAATCGAGCGTCTGGCCCGTGACCGGGACGACGAACTCGCCATCCTCGACCGCAACATCTACCAGCGTCTGAAGTCACTGATCCTCGGCAAGACCGCGGTGAAGGGCCCGCGCGGCGTGCGCTCGAACTCGGAAATCACCGAAGAGCTGCTGGACAGTCTGTCGCGTGGCCAGTGGTGGCAGCTTGCCGTCGCCGAAGAGGAAGACGCAAAGATCGTTGAGGCGCTGAACGAGCAGTACGAGGCGCAAAAGCGTCAGCTCGATGCGCGCTTCGAGGACAAGGTCGAAAAGGTTCGCCGCGGCGACGACCTGCCGCCGGGCGTGATGAAGATGGTCAAGGTCTTCATCGCGGTGAAGCGCAAGCTGCAACCGGGCGACAAGATGGCCGGTCGTCACGGCAACAAGGGTGTGATCAGCCGCGTGGTGCCGATGGAGGACATGCCGTTCCTCGCAGATGGCACCCCGGTCGACTTCTGCCTCAACCCGCTGGGCGTTCCGTCGCGGATGAACGTCGGGCAGATTCTCGAAACCCACATGGGCTGGGCCGCGCGCGGTCTGGGCATCAAGGTCGACGAGGCGCTGGACGAATATCGCCGCTCTGGCGACATGACCCCGGTGCGCGAGGCCCTGCGGATCGCCTATGGCGACGAGGTCTATGAAGAGGGCATCGCCGGCATGGAAGAGGCGCAGATGCTGGAGGCAGCGGGCAACGTGACCCGCGGCGTTCCGATCGCGACGCCGGTCTTCGACGGCGCGAAAGAGGGCGACGTGAACGATGCGCTCGTGCGTGCGGGCTTCTCGGAATCTGGTCAGTCGATCCTGTTCGACGGCCGCACCGGCGAACAGTTCGCACGTCCCGTCACCGTGGGCGTCAAGTACCTGCTCAAGCTGCACCACCTTGTGGATGACAAGATCCACGCGCGTTCGACCGGGCCCTACAGCCTGGTGACCCAGCAACCGCTGGGCGGCAAGGCGCAGTTCGGTGGCCAGCGCTTCGGGGAGATGGAGGTCTGGGCTCTGGAAGCCTATGGCGCCGCCTACACCCTGCAGGAGATGCTGACCGTCAAGTCGGACGACGTTGCGGGCCGGACCAAGGTCTATGAATCGATCGTCAAGGGCGAGGACAACTTCGAGGCGGGCGTTCCCGAGAGCTTCAACGTGCTCGTCAAGGAAGTCCGCGGCCTCGGCCTGAACATGGAACTCCTGGATGCGGAGGAGGATGAGTAAGCGCAACGCGCCGGAAACTTTCAAAGTTTCCGGCCCGGTTTCTTTCAAGGAAATCGGCGCCATCACAGCCTCAACCGCCAGCCTCTAAGGATAGAAAATGAACCAGGAACTGACCAACAACCCGTTCAACCCCGTCGCCCCGGTCAAGACCTTCGACGAGATCAAGGTCTCGCTGGCTTCGCCCGAGCGGATCCTTTCGTGGTCCTACGGCGAGATCAAGAAGCCGGAAACCATCAACTACCGCACGTTCAAGCCCGAGCGTGACGGCCTGTTCTGCGCGCGTATCTTCGGTCCGATCAAGGATTACGAATGCCTCTGCGGCAAGTACAAGCGCATGAAGTATCGCGGCGTCGTCTGCGAGAAATGCGGCGTGGAAGTCACGCTGCAGAAGGTCCGCCGCGAGCGTATGGGCCACATCGAACTGGCCGCGCCCTGCGCCCACATCTGGTTCCTCAAGTCGCTGCCTTCGCGCATCGGCCTGATGCTGGACATGACCCTGCGCGATCTTGAGCGTGTGCTCTACTTCGAGAACTACGTCGTGATCGAGCCGGGCCTGACGGACCTCACCTATGGTCAGATGATGACCGAGGAAGAGTTCATGGACGCGCAGGACGCCTATGGCATGGACGCCTTTACCGCCAATATCGGCGCCGAGGCGATCCGCGAGATGCTGGCCGCCATCGACCTTGAGTCCGAGGCCGAGAACCTGCGCGCCGATCTGAAAGAGGCGACAGGTGAGCTGAAGCCCAAGAAGATCATCAAGCGCCTGAAAGTGGTCGAGTCCTTCCTTGAATCCGGCAACCGTCCGGAGTGGATGGTGATGACCGTGATCCCGGTGATCCCGCCGGAACTGCGCCCGCTGGTGCCGCTGGACGGTGGCCGCTTCGCGACCTCCGACCTAAACGATCTGTACCGCCGCGTCATCAACCGGAACAACCGTCTCAAGCGGCTGATCGAGCTGCGCGCGCCGGACATCATCGTCCGCAACGAAAAGCGGATGCTGCAAGAGTCGGTCGACGCGCTGTTCGACAACGGTCGTCGTGGCCGCGTCATCACCGGCGCCAACAAGCGTCCGCTGAAGTCGCTGTCGGACATGCTGAAGGGCAAGCAGGGTCGTTTCCGTCAGAACCTTCTCGGCAAGCGGGTCGATTTCTCGGGCCGTTCGGTCATCGTGACCGGACCGGAACTGAAGCTGCATCAATGCGGCCTGCCCAAGAAGATGGCGTTGGAACTGTTCAAGCCGTTCATCTATTCGCGGCTTGAGGCCAAGGGCCTGTCGTCGACCGTCAAGCAAGCCAAGAAGCTGGTCGAGAAAGAGCGCCCGGAGGTCTGGGACATCCTCGACGAGGTGATCCGCGAGCACCCGGTTCTTCTGAACCGCGCGCCGACGCTGCACCGTCTGGGCATCCAAGCGTTCGAGCCCACGCTGATCGAAGGCAAGGCGATCCAGCTGCACCCGCTGGTCTGCTCGGCCTTCAACGCCGACTTCGACGGTGACCAGATGGCCGTGCACGTACCGCTTTCGCTGGAAGCCCAGCTGGAAGCCCGCGTGCTGATGATGTCGACGAACAACGTTCTGTCGCCCGCCAACGGCGCACCGATCATCGTTCCGTCGCAGGACATGATCCTCGGTCTCTACTACCTCACCATCCAGCGCGATGGCATGAAGGGCGAGGGCATGGCATTCTCGTCGATCGAGGAAGTCGAACACGCGCTGAATGCCGGTGAGGTGCATCTGCACGCCAAGATCACCGCGCGGGTCAAGCAGATAGACGACGAGGGCCAAGAGGTTATGAAGCGTTACGAGACCACCCCGGGCCGTCTGCGGCTTGGCGGTCTGCTGCCGCTGAATGCCAAGGCGCCGTTCGAACTGGTCAACCAGCTTCTGCGCAAGAAGGACGTGCAGCGGGTCATCGACACCGTCTACCGTTACTGCGGTCAGAAAGAGAGCGTCATCTTCTGTGACCAGATCATGGGCATGGGCTTCAAGGAAGCGTTCAAGGCCGGTATTTCCTTCGGCAAGGATGACATGGTCATTCCTGACACCAAGTGGCCGATCGTCGAAGAGACGCGCGACCAGGTGAAGGACTTCGAACAGCAGTACATGGACGGCCTGATCACCCAGGGTGAGAAGTACAACAAGGTCGTCGATGCCTGGTCGAAGTGTAACGACAAGGTCACCGAAGCGATGATGTCGACCATTTCGGCTGACCGCACCGCAGAGGATGGCTCGGTCATGGAGCCGAACTCGGTCTACATGATGGCCCACTCCGGTGCCCGTGGCTCGGTCACGCAAATGAAGCAGCTGGGCGGGATGCGCGGCCTGATGGCGAAGCCGAACGGCGACATCATCGAGACGCCGATCATCTCGAACTTCAAGGAAGGTCTGACCGTTCTTGAATACTTCAACTCGACTCACGGAGCGCGGAAAGGTCTGTCGGACACCGCTCTGAAGACGGCGAACTCGGGTTACCTGACCCGTCGTCTGGTGGACGTGGCGCAGGACTGCATCGTTCGCATGAACGATTGCGGCACCGACCGGGCGATCACCGCGGAAGCGGCGGTCAACGACGGCGAGATCGTGTCGTCTCTGGCAGAGCGTATTCTGGGCCGGGTGGCAGCAGACGATGTCCTGACACCGGGCACCGAGGACGTGATCTGCAAGGCAGGCACGCTGATCGACGAACGCATGGCGGACACCATCGAAGAGGCAAGCGTTGCGAAGATGCGTATCCGCTCGCCGCTGACCTGTGAGGCCGAAGAGGGCGTCTGCGCCATGTGCTATGGCCGTGACCTTGCACGCGGCACCATGGTCAACTCGGGCGAAGCGGTGGGTATTATCGCGGCGCAGTCGATTGGTGAACCCGGCACGCAGCTGACGATGCGGACCTTCCACATTGGCGGCGTTGCGCAGGGTGGTCAGCAGTCCTTCCAGGAGGCCGGCACCGAGGGTATCGTCAACTTCGAGGGCGCCAACACGCTGCAGAACTCGATGGACGAGACGCTGGTCATGGGCCGGAACATGAAGCTCTTGATCCTCGACGAGCACGGCGCCGAACGGGCCAGCTTCAAGCTGGGCTACGGCACCAAGCTGTTCGTCAAGGAAGGCGAGAAGGTCGGACGCGGCGACAAACTCTATGAGTGGGACCCTTACACCCTGCCGATCATCGCCGAGAAGGACGGTGTCGCGCGTCACGTGGACCTCGTGAACGGCGTTGCCGTGCGTGAGGAAACCGACGATGCGACGGGCATGACCCAGAAGATCGTCACCGACTGGCGCGCGGCGCCCAAGGGCAACGAGCTGAAACCCGAGATCATCCTGATCGACGGCGACGGTGAGCCCGTGCGCAACGAAGCCGGCAACCCGATCACCTATCCGATGTCGGTCGACGCCATCCTGTCGGTCGAGGACATGTCGGAGGTGAAGGCCGGTGACGTCGTGGCGCGTATTCCGCGCGAAGGTGCCAAGACGAAGGACATCACCGGTGGTCTGCCGCGTGTGGCCGAACTGTTCGAGGCACGTCGTCCCAAGGATCACGCGATCATCGCGGAGATCGACGGCTACGTGCGCTTCGGCAAGGACTACAAGAACAAGCGCCGCATCAGCATCGAGCCGTCGGACGAGAGCATGGAGCCGGTCGAATACATGGTGCCCAAGGGCAAGCACATTCCTGTCCAGGAAGGTGACTTCGTCCAGAAGGGCGACTACATCATGGACGGCAACCCGGCGCCGCACGACATCCTCGCCATCATGGGGATCGAGGCTCTGGCCAACTACATGATCGACGAGGTTCAGGACGTCTATCGTCTGCAAGGCGTGAAGATCAACGACAAGCATGTCGAAGTGATCGTGCGCCAGATGCTGCAGAAGTGGGAAATCCAGGACTCGGGCGACACCACGCTGCTGAAGGGCGAACACGTGGACAAGGCCGAATTCGACGCCGCGAACGAGAAGTCGATCAAGAAGGGCGGCCGTCCGGCCGAAGGCGAGCCGATCCTGCTGGGGATCACCAAGGCGTCGCTACAGACCCGGTCGTTCATCTCCGCGGCATCGTTCCAGGAGACCACGCGCGTGCTGACCGAGGCTTCGGTGCAGGGCAAGAAGGACAAGCTGGTCGGTCTGAAGGAAAACGTCATCGTCGGCCGGTTGATCCCGGCGGGCACCGGTGGCGCGACCCAGAAGATGCGTCGCGTAGCGCAGGATCGCGACAACGTCGTGATCGAAGCGCGCCGCGAGGAAGCGGAAGCCGCGGCGGCCCTGGCCGCTCCGGTGGAAGACGACTACGTCGGTGGCGATGCCTTTGCACAGCCCATCGTGGACGAGGAAAGCCGCGATTAAGAACTACCTCTTATGAGGCGTATCCGCCCCGTCCGCTGAGAAGCGGGCGGGGTTTCTCTTTGCGTGGATGCCGGGGATTTGGGAAACTTCCATTGCGAGGCTATTGATCGCAGACCTTTCGTGCGGGCGTTTGCCTGCAGTCTTTTTGTCGGAGATTTTGTCATGAAGATTTTTGTGCCGGCTCTGATTGCCGGGCTTGTGTCCGGAGGATTGGCGCAAGCCCAGTCCTCCAATGCTGCAACCTACCTGATGAACCAAGAAATCAAGACGGCTTGCGGTGGCGGCGGGCGGATTGATCCGACGGCGTTCATCGAACGTGACCTTACCGGCGACGGACGCGAAGACCTCGTCGTTGCACACGAAGGCATCAGATGCGCGACCGGGGGGCGCAGCGGTTATTGCGGCGCTCAGGTATGCAGCGTCAGGATTTACGTCCGTGAAGGGCAGTTGCTGAACTTCAAGACGGAAGTGTTGGGCGGCGGTGTCAGCGTCGGCAGTGGTGCGATCCCGTCGATCAGCATGCACGGACACGGCGGGGGCAGGGGCGCGCTGAAGTGGAACGGGCAGGACTTCACGTGGCGCTGAGGCTGCGCTGACTTTTCGGCCGATCACCGGTCCTCCGGCTGCGTCAAGGCTCCTCATTCCCCTGAGGCAGAACGGTCAACGTGAAAACGTCGCGGAAAGCTTCGCCCTGAAGAGGGCCGCCGTCGAGGCCGAAGGTAACGGTGCGGGTCGGGCGCAGAATGATCACCGTGGGCTGCGGGCGCCGCAGTTCGAAGTCGAAGACCTGCACCGCGACGGAGCCCGGCACCCGACCGGGGGATCCGAAGACCCGTTTGCCGGTGAGGCGTGCGTTACGGTCAAGGCGCTCGGGTTTCCAGTCGACCGGCCCGGAAGGAAGCTGCACCTGCACGCTGGCGCCGGTGGTGATGGGTTGCACGGTGTTGCTGTGCGACTGGGTAAAGACGAAGGGGCGCTTGTCTTGGGCCATGGCCGCGCCGGCCGTCAGCAAGAGGGCGAGGAGGATGCGCATCAGTAAGTGTCTCCATGCGGGTGGCCGCCCGGGTGGGGGCCGGCGTCGGGGCCGAAACCGGTGGGAATATCACCGTAAATCAGGATGTTGGCCATCATGCCGTTATCCTCATGTGGCAGGATGTGGCAGTGATAGACGGTCAGCCCGGTGACGTCCGGGCGGAAGTACATCCGGATCTTGACGGTGCCGTTCGGGGGCAGCGGGAAGGTGTCCCACCAGCTGTCGTCGCCCGTCGGCATGCCATTTATCTCGATCACCTGGAACGGGTTCACATGGATGTGGAACGGGTGCTGAAAGACATCCTTGTTGACCAGAAGCCACTCCTCGGTGGTGCCCGCCAGCACGGCTTGATCGATACGGCTGCCGCTGAATTGCTTGCCGTCAAGGTAGAACTTGACCGGGGTGGTGGTGATGTTGCCCTCGAAGGTAACGGTGCGGGTGTTGACCACCTTGCGCGCCTCGGGCGGGATCACCGGCGGATCGACCAGCTTGCCGGGCAGGGGGCCGTCCATCGCCTCGCCCGCAGACCATAGCGTCGCAAGCAGCTTCTCGGGGCGGGGTCCCCCAGGGTGGCCCTGATCGTAGGCCAGCGCGCGAAAGGCATAACGGCCCGGCGGCCCGCCCTTGACGATGAATTCGGCGCGCTGGCCGGGGGCGAGCAGCAGCGTCTCGACCTCGCGTGCATGGGCGAGCGGAACGCCGTCCTGGCTGATCTGCCACAGGCTGTGGCCATCAAGCTTGAGGTGGAAAAAGCGGTGCGGCCCAGCGGCTAGAATGCGCCAGCGCTGGGTCTCGCCGGGGTGGATGTCGATCTCGGGCTGAAGCACGCCGTTGATCGGAAAGAGGATCGTCATCGGCACCGCGGGGACCGAGGTGAAGGGCACCTCGCCCACGGTCGGGACGATGACGGACGATGGCACCTCGCCCGGCTGGCCCTCAAGATCGTTCAGCAACAACTCGTTGAGCACCATGGTGCGGTCGCGTTTTGCCGCGGCGACTTCCGGGACCTCGTCGATATCGCCTTCGATGACGATTGGGCCGGAAAGGCCCTGCCAGCCCTGATGCGAGGTCGAGCCGTGCTTGTGCGGGTGATACCAGTAAAGGCCGGGTGGCTGGGGGCGTCCGGTCTCGGGCCCCGGAATGTCATACGCATAATCCGTGTATTCGCCCGGTTCGGCAACCTGATAGACGTTGTCACCGCCGTCGCCGGGATCGACCTGCAGCCCGTGGACGTGGACGTTGGTGAAGTCAAGCGCGCGTTGCGCGGCAGTTGGGCCGCCCTGTTGGAACGGCGGCAAGCCCGTCGGTTCCATGTCATTGATCAAGCGCCACTCAAGCCGGTCCCCGGCGCGAAGGCGGACCAGCGGGCCGGGGACGGAGCCGTTGTAGGCGGCAACCTTGACGCTGATCTCGTCGTTCAGCGGCCAGGTGACGGGGGCCATGCGCAGTTCGGTCTTGAGCAGGCCGTCGGTGGGCGTGAGCTCGGGCAGGTCTCGGAACGGTGGGCCGGAGGGCAGGACGCCGGTATGGTCCTGCGCTGTGGCGCTGGCGGCGGTCCAGATCAGGGCACTGCCGGACCCGAGGAAATCGCGTCGGTTCATCAAATGGCCTCCGTGATAATGGACCCAGTCTGGCACGGGTTTGCGATTTGACAAAGCGTGTTGTTCTGCCGGGGGTTGTGCGGGGTGGACCGGGATTTACGCGCCGTCGGAAAGACACGGATGTGCGGGGTTGTGTCTGCCGCGCAAGCGGGCGATGCATCGGCGGAAGGAGAACGGGCATGCAGGACAATACGCGCGGCGCGCTGCTGATGATGGGGTCGATGGCGGCGTTCACCTTCAACGACACCTTCGTGAAGCTGACGGGCGGCGCTGTGCCGCTGTTTCAACTGGTGTTCTTGCGCGGGGTGCTGGCCAGCCTGTTCCTCTATCTGCTGGCGCGGCATCTGGGTGCGTTCCGGCTGGACCTTCCGCGGCGCGATTGGGGGTTGGTCGCCGCACGCTCGGCGGCGGAGGTCGGCGCGACGGTGTTCTTCCTGATGGCGTTGTTCCGGATGCCGCTGGCGAACGTGACGGCGATCCTCCAGATCCTGCCCCTGAGCGTGGCCCTGGGGGCCGCGCTCGTCTTCCGCGAGCCGGTGGGCTGGCGGCGCTGGATCGCGATCGCGGTTGGCTTTGGCGGCATGCTGCTGATCGTGCGACCGGGGGCGGAAGGCTTCGGCGCGCCGACCTTTTTCGCTTTGATCGCAGTCGCCTGCTCGACATTGCGCGATCTGGTGACGCGGCAGATGTCGGTGGCCGTGCCGTCGATCATGGTGTCGCTGGCAGGGGCGTTCTCGGTGATGGTCTTCGCCGGTCTGGCAAGCCTGCCGGGTGGGTGGCAACCGATCGCACCGATGCACATCGGTTATATCCTGTTGGCGGCAGGGTTCGTTTTCGTGGCCTACCTGTGCAGCGTCATGGTCATGCGGGTCGGCGACGTGAGCTTCACGGTATCGTTCCGCTATACCGGCCTGCTCTGGGCCTTGCTGCTGGGCTGGCTGGTCTGGGGCGAGTTCCCCGAGGCGCTGACCCTGCTGGGCGCCGTGATCGTGGTGTCGATGGGGGTCTTCACCCTATGGCGCGAGGCGCGGCTGACCCGCAAAAAGCGCGCGTACCCTGTCAGATGAGATCGCGAAAGTATCGGCAAACAGCCCCTCGCCTTCCAGGTCGAGGCGCTTGAGATTGACCTTGGTGACATTGCGCCCCTGACGGCTGTCGTTGTGATCGTTGTGGCCGCGCACGAACATGTTTTCATGGGTGAAGGTGACGGTCGGCATGAAGCGGTTCAGGCGGTTATGGCCGAAGTTCATGATGGTGTGCCGCGCCCAGGGCTTGACCGCCATGGCCAGCGCCACGCCCCAGTAGGGGGTGACGTTTTCCTCGGCAAGGATGCCGCCGGCATCGGGCCGAGCGATAAAGCCGCGGTTGAAATCAAAGCCGACAAGGCGGTGGTTCTGTAAGAGCGCCTGGCAATCGCGGGCGGCTTCGCGCAGGCGCTGGATGAAAGTCACCGCCACAGCGTCGTCGTCGTCGTGGCGAAATTGCAGACAGGGCTGTCCAAGGTCGTCGCGCGCGTCGTTGATCACCTCTGCCATGACCTGGCGGTGGTTGCGCGGCGGCTGGGCCACAATGCGGGCCTGCGTGACGTCCGAGACGAGGTCATGCAGCCGGTCGAGCCAGTGCTGCGGAAGCTGGTCGCCGATGATGATTAGGAAGGTGAAATCGGGGTCGGTCTGGGCCTTCAGGCCAGGCAGGGTGATGGCTTCGAAGTGGCGGAACCGCTCTTCCATGCGCACAGGGTCATAGAGATAGGCGATGCGTTCCTCGATATTGGCGTGTTCGACCTGAAAACCACCGAGCGCGGGATAGGAAAACCGGCACAATCCGATGACCTGCATTCACTTTCCCCGCATTGTCGCATACCTTGTAACCGCCCCGACATTTGCACCCTGCGCCTGCGCTTGCAAGCATCGGAAATCGTGCCGAAAGACAAGCCGGGCGGCGCTGTTGACAACCCCCGCGACTCCGCATATATGCCGGCCTCATCTCGGCACTTTGGGGGTCGCCCCGCCGCCGACAGCATATTGCAGTGGTCACGATCCGGGCACCTGAAGCTCCGATCCTCTGATAACCAACCGCGTCGCAGACCTCGGAATGGCTGTGATCGCGGGTTTTGCGCTTGTGGACGCATGAGCGCCGAAAGACATGAACCGCATGGGGTCGCCCTCATGCACTTATATGAGAGCGAATACGGGGAAGAGACCTCTATGCCGACGATCCAACAGCTGATCCGCAAACCGCGGCAGCCCAAAGTCAAGCGCTCCAAGTCGCAGCACCTGGAGCAATGCCCGCAGAAGCGTGGCGTCTGTACGCGCGTTTACACCACCACTCCGAAGAAGCCGAACTCGGCTATGCGGAAAGTTGCCAAGGTCCGTCTGACCAACGGCTACGAAGTCATCAGCTACATCCCCGGTGAAAGCCACAACCTTCAGGAGCACTCGGTTGTCCTGATCCGCGGCGGCCGTGTGAAAGACCTTCCGGGTGTGCGTTACCACATCCTGCGTGGTGTTCTGGATACCCAGGGCGTCAAAGACCGTAAGCAACGCCGCTCGAAGTACGGCGCGAAGCGTCCTAAGTAAGGGGAACAGGATATGTCTCGTCGTCACGCCGCCGAAAAACGCGAAGTCCTGCCTGACGCCAAATATGGCGACAAGGTTCTGACCAAATTCATGAACAACCTGATGATCGACGGCAAGAAGTCGGTCGCAGAGAAAATCGTCTACAACGCGCTGGACCGCATCGAGAACAAGGTCAAGCGTGCGCCGGTGGAACTGTTCCACGAAGCGCTCGACAACATTGCCCCCTCGGTCGAGGTCCGCTCGCGCCGTGTGGGTGGTGCCACCTATCAGGTGCCGGTCGAAGTGCGCCCCGAGCGCCGCGAAGCCCTTGCGATCCGCTGGCTGATCAACGCCAGCCGCGCCCGCAACGAAAACACGATGGAAGAACGCCTCGCAGGCGAGCTGCTGGATGCCGTGAACTCCCGCGGGTCGGCCGTCAAGAAGCGCGAAGACACCCACAAGATGGCCGACGCCAACAAAGCGTTCAGCCATTACCGCTGGTAAGAGAGGCTCCTTCACATGGCACGCGATTATCCGCTCGAACGCTACCGCAACTTCGGCATCATGGCCCACATCGACGCAGGCAAGACCACCTGCTCGGAACGGATCCTGTTCTACACCGGCAAATCCCACAACATCGGTGAGGTGCACGACGGTGCCGCCACGATGGACTGGATGGAGCAGGAGCAGGAACGCGGGATCACCATCACCTCGGCTGCGACCACCACTTTCTGGGAACGCACCGAGAACGGTACCGAGCCCGACAGCCCGAAGCACCGGATGAACATCATCGACACCCCCGGCCACGTCGACTTCACCATTGAAGTCGAACGCTCGCTGGCGGTTCTCGATGGTGCGGTTGCCGTGCTTGACGCCAACGCCGGTGTCGAGCCGCAGACCGAAACCGTCTGGCGTCAGGCCGACCGCTACAAGGTTCCGCGCATCGTCTTCGTCAACAAGATGGACAAGATCGGCGCCGACTTCTTCAACTGCGTCGAGATGATTGCAGACCGCACCGGCGCGACCCCGGCCCCGATCCAGATCCCGATCGGTGCCGAGAACGAGCTGGAAGGTCTGGTCGACCTCGTCACCATGGAAGAGTGGGTGTGGAAGGGTGAAGACCTCGGCGCAAGCTGGGTCAAGCAGCCGATCCGCGAAAGCCTGCAGGACCTGGCCGAAGAGTGGCGCAACAAGCTGATCGAGACCGCCGTCGAAATGGACGACGACGCGATGGAAGCCTACCTCGAAGGCGAAGAGCCCGACGTTCCGACGCTCCGCAAGCTGATCCGCAAGGGCACGCTGGCGATCAAGTTCATCCCGGTTCTGTGTGGCTCCGCCTTCAAGAACAAGGGTGTCCAGCCGCTGCTGAACGCCGTGATCGACTATCTGCCCAGCCCGCTGGACGTTGTCGACTACATGGGCTTCAAACCCGGTGACGAGACCGAGACCCGCAACATCCCGCGCCGCGCGGATGACGACATGGCGTTCTCGGGCCTGGCGTTCAAGATCATGAACGACCCCTTCGTCGGCTCGCTGACCTTCGTCCGCATCTACTCGGGCAAGCTCGCCAAGGGCGACTCGATGCTGAACTCGACAAAAGGCAACACCGAGCGTGTCGGCCGAATGATGATGATGCACTCGAACAACCGTGACGAGATCACCGAGGCGTTCGCGGGCGACATCATCGCGCTGGGCGGTCTGAAGAACACCACGACCGGTGACACCCTGTGTGACAAGTCGGACCCGGTGGTTCTGGAAACCATGACCTTCCCCGATCCGGTGATCGAGATCGCGGTCGAGCCCAAGACCAAGGGCGACCAGGAGAAGATGTCGGCCGGCCTCGCACGTCTGGCGGCGGAAGACCCGTCGTTCCGCGTCGAGACCGACATCGAAAGCGGTCAGACCATCATGAAGGGGATGGGCGAACTTCACCTCGACATCCTCGTCGATCGTCTGAAGCGCGAATTCAAGGTCGAAGCCAACATCGGTGCACCGCAGGTGGCCTACCGCGAGACCATCTCGCGCGAGGTCGAGCACACCTACACCCACAAGAAACAGTCGGGTGGTTCCGGTCAGTTCGCCGAGGTCAAGCTCATCATCACGCCCACAGAGCCGGGCGAAGGCTATTCGTTCGAAAGCCGCATCGTTGGTGGTGCGGTTCCGAAGGAATACATCCCCGGTGTCGAGAAAGGGATCAAGTCGGTCATGGACTCCGGTCCGCTGGCGGGCTTCCCGGTGATCGACTTCAAGGTGGCGCTGATCGACGGTAAGTTCCACGACGTGGACTCCAGCGTTCTGGCCTTCGAAATCGCGGCCCGCATGGGCATGCGCGAAGGCATGAAGAAGGCCGGCGCCAAGCTGCTGGAACCGATCATGAAGGTCGAAGTAGTGACGCCGGAGGACTACACCGGCAACATCATCGGCGACCTGACCTCGCGTCGGGGGCAGGTGACCGGGCAAGAGCCGCGCGGCAACGCCGTGGCGATCAATGCGATGGTTCCGCTGGCCAACATGTTCGGCTACATCAACACCCTGCGCTCGATGTCCTCGGGCCGTGCGCAGTTCACGATGCAGTTCGACCATTACGATCCGGTGCCGCAGAACATCTCGGACGAGATTCAGGCCAAATACGCATAACGACGGGTGGCGGGGTCAACCCCGCCCTACCCACCACTGTAGGGTGAGGCTTTGCCGCACCATCCGAAACGAAGACAAAGGGAGCCAATAC
>NZ_JBXEQG010000004.1:0-444736 GCF_056858395.1 Litorisediminivivens sp. KMU-197
CGCGCGGCCCCGGATCGGTTCCGGGGCCGCGTTTCATGTCGGGGCAACCGGCGAGATGACCTCTGGAAACCCCGCCCCCGGCCACCTATCCTTTACGCAACAACACACGAGGGCAGGTTTGGTCATCAACACTCTGGCGGACGGCGTGCTGCGCGGCGTCGAGACGGTCACCGGAACGGTGAGCGGCGCACTCTTCGAGCCGGTCATCCGGCTCGGGGTGACCGGCCTCGCGCGTTCGGGCAAGACCGTGTTCATCACCTCGCTGGTCGCCAACCTGATGGACCGGGGCCGCATGCCCGGTCTGGTGGCCGCCGCCGAGGGCCGCGTCATGACCGCCTACCTGCAACCGCAGCCCGACGACACCGTACCGCGGTTCGACTACGAGGCGCACCTCGCCGATCTCACCTCGCGCACGCCCGCCTGGCCCGACAGCACCCGGTCCGTCAGCGAGCTGCGCCTGTCGCTGAAAATCCAGCCCGGTGGCTTCCTGTCGGGCTTTCAGGGGCCGCGCGTTGTCCACCTCGATATCGTCGACTATCCCGGTGAATGGCTGCTTGATCTGGCCCTGCTGGACAAGAGCTACGCCGTGTGGTCCGCCGAGGTGATGCAAAGGATAAAGACGCGCCCGGAAGCAGCTGAATTCGTGTCGTTATCTGCCGAAGTCGACCCCTCGGCAGACCTTCAGGAACCAACTGCGAAGGCCCTCGCCGCCGCATTCACGCGTTATCTCAAAACCGCCCGCGACAACGGCTACTACGATTGCACCCCGGGGCGCTTCCTGCTGCCCGGAGATCTCGAAGGTGCGCCGGTGCTGACCTTCGCGCCGCTGCCGGAACCCGACGCCCCTCCGCGCCGCTCGCTCTGGCGCGAGATGGAGCGGCGCTACGAGGCCTACAAGCGCGAGGTGGTCAAACCCTTCTTCCGCGATCACTTTGCCCGCATTGATCGGCAGATGGTGCTGGTCGACGCGCTGGGCGCGATCCACAGGGGGCCGAGGGCGGTCGAAGACATGCGGCACGCGATGGCCGACATTCTCTCGGCCTTCCGGCCCGGTCGCAACGACTTCCTGACGCGGCTCCTGCGCGGCAAGCGGGTCGAGAAAATCCTCTTCGCTGCCACCAAGGCCGACCACCTGCACCATTCCCAACACCCCCGCCTGACCGCGATCATGGAGGCGCTGACCCGCGACGCACGCGACCGTGCACGCTTTGCCGGGGCCGAGACCGCCGCCATGTCGATCGCCGCCCTGCGTGCCACGACCGAGCAGACCCTGCCGCACCAGGGCCGCGAGCTCGACTGTGTGCGCGGCACCCTTCTGGACAGCGGCAAGCAGGCGGCCTTCTATCCCGGTGAGTTGCCGGAGGATCCCAACGTGCTGTTGGGCCCCGCCCGCGAGGGTGTCGAACGCTGGCTCGACGGCGATTTCCAGGCCATGCGCTTTGCCCCGGCGCCGCTGACGCTCAAGCCCGGCGACGGACCGCCTCACATTCGGCTCGACCGGGCGGCGCAGTTCCTGATCGGAGACAAGCTGTGAGCCATTACATCCGCCCGGCCAGGACGACCGATGCCGGCAAGATCGGCACCATCCTGACCGAAGGCAATGCCGCCCCGCCGTGGAAATCGAAGCTATATAGCGGCGCACAGGACATCGCCCATTGCGGGCAGATGATCGACAAGGGCTGGGTAAGCGTGCTCGAGGACGAGGACGGACGCATCCTGGGTTTCTTCGCGCTTGAGCATGAGGAAGTGCATGCGCTCTATATCGCCGGACCGGAACGCAGCCAGGGCCTCGGCAAGCTGCTGGTGGACGAATTGAAGGCGCGCTGCAACCGGCTGGCGCTGTGGTGCTTCCAGCTCAACACCGGGGCGCGGCGGTTCTATGAACGCGAAGGCTTTGCCGAGGCGCGGCGGACAGACGGCCGGGACAACGACGAAGGCCTTCCCGATATCCGATTTGTCTGGGAGACATCCACATGAGCCCGCGCAAAGGCCCTGACATGGGACCGGTGCTGATCGACCTCGAAGATCCCGCGCCCTCGCCCTCCGAGGCACCGCCGGTGCCCGATCTCGGCACGCCGTCGCCACAGGGTCAGGCGATGCAGACCGCCGCCACGCTGGCGGCGCGTCCGCCGTCGCGGTTGGCACGCTGGTTCTGGGGGCTGCTGGGCGCGGTGATCGGCGCGATAATCTCGGTCGCGGCCTGGGATTTTGCCTGGGGCATGATCGAACGGCAGCCGGTGCTGGGCTACCTGATCGCCGGGCTGATCGGGTTGCTTCTGCTGGTCACGCTGCTGATCTGCCTAAAGGAACTTTCCGCCTTCGGACGGCTGCGCCGGATCGACAGGCTGCGGATCAAGGCCGACCGGGCATTGGCCGAGAGCGATGTAAAAGCGGCGCGGGCGCTGGCCGGCGAATTGATCGGCTTCTATTCGGGGCGCGAGGATACCCGCTGGGGGCGTGAGAAGCTGCGCGAAGGGATGGAAGATTCCTTCGACGTCGAGACTATGCTGGGCGAGATTGAACTGGACCTGATGGCACCATTGGACGCGGCCGCCCGCCGCGAAGTCGAGGCGGCAGCGCGGCAGGTGGCGACGGTAACGGCGGTGGTGCCGCTGGCGCTGGCCGACGTGGTCGCGGCGCTGGCCTCTAACCTGCGCATGATCCGGCGGATAGCCGAGATTTACGGCGGACGGGCCGGCACGCTCGGATCATGGCGGCTGACCCGGGCGGTGATGGCTCATCTTGTGGCGACCGGCGCAGTGGCGGTGGGCGACGACCTGATCGAGCCGGTGCTGGGCGGGTCGGTGCTGGCCAAGGTCTCGCGCCGGTTCGGCGAAGGTCTGGTGAACGGCGCATTGACCGCACGGGTCGGTGTCGCGGCAATGGATGTCTGTCGCCCGGTGCCCTTCCTGCGCAACACCCGCCCATCTGTCCGCCGCATCATCCAAAGCGCGCTTGGTGGCTTGTTCAAGTCCGCCTCTTAACCCATTGGAAGGAAATCCATGTCCCTGCCCGGGCACAGCGAGACCGAAATTCGCGCGCGGCTGAACCAGAGCCGCAACGCGGGCCACCTGCGCGATGCGATCTACGGTGCCATCGACGGCTCGGTCACCACTTTCGCCATCGTCGCGGGCGTTGCAGGCGCTGGGCTGTCGCCGTTCGTGATCGTCGCACTGGGGCTGGCCAACGTGCTCGCCGACGGTTTTTCCATGGCGGCGGGCAACTACTCTGGCACCAAGGCCGAACTGGACAATGCCCGCCGCCTGCGCCGCGTCGAAGAGCACCACCTGCACCGCTATCCAGAGGGCGAGCGGCGGGAGTTGAAGGAGATCCTGCGCGCCAAGGGTCTGAGCGGCGAGACCCTGGAGGCCGCAACCGAGGAAATCAGCCGCGACCGCGAACGCTGGATCGCGATGATGATGGAGGCGGAATACGGCGTCACCGAGGTCGAGCCGCATCCGCTTCATGCCGCGTTGGTCACCTTCTTCGCTTTTCTCACCGCGGGCATGATCCCGCTGCTGCCCTTCCTCCTCGGCCTGCCGCAGGCCTTTGCGCTGTCCGCCGTGCTGACCTTTGGCGTGTTCTTCTTCATCGGCGCGGTCAAAAGCCGCTGGTCGCTGGCCTCGTGGTGGGCCTCGGGCGGTGAAACCCTTCTGATCGGCGGCGTGGCGGCGGGCATCGCCTATTTCGTCGGGACGCTGTTCAACGCCTGAGCCGCCCACGCTTGCCCGGGCGACGGGGCGCTGCTAGGCAGGCGCCCAAACCAAAGGAGCGCCGCCCCATGCGGACCTGCATCGTCACCGGGGAATACCATCTGCCCGGCGAAACCTTCATCAACCGCCACATCCAGCATATCTTCGGCGGCGCGACGGCGGTGGTCTGTGGGCGATACCATGGCGAGAACCCCTATGACGTGCCGTTCTTCAACCGGCGCGGACGGGTGACGCCCCTCGGGGACCGGGTGGCGGCGCCTTTTGCCATGGCAGTCAACCGCCTGCGGCACGGCACCGGGCGCCCCCCCTACGGCCGGACCAAGGCAGAGTTGCGGGCGTTCCTGCGAAGCCATGGCATCGAGGTTATCCTGGCCGAATTCGGCACCCAGGCCCTGGTCATCGCGCCGCTGGCGAACGAAATGGGGATCCCCTGCTTTTCCTACTTTCGCGGCACCGACGCCTCGAAGGCGCTCAGCCAAAGCAACATACCCGGTGCCTATGCCAAACTGATGCCCAGGCTGGCCGGGGTGATCTCGGTGTCGCGGTTCCTGCTCGACAATCTGGCGGCGCGCGGCATCCGTCACGACAATGCCCACGTCATCCCCTCCGGCGTGAATGTCCGGCTGTTCCGTCCCGGCGACAAGGTGCCCCGATCCTGTCTTGCCGTGGGACGCATGGTGGAGAAGAAGGCGCCCTTGGTGACCCTGCGGGCGTTCCTGACCGCGACCGAGGGCATGGAAGACGCGCATCTCGATTTCATCGGCGACGGGCCGCTGCTCGACCCGGCGCAGGCGCTTGTCACCGCAGCCGGAGCCGAGCGCAAGGTGACCTTCCACGGCGCCCTGCCACATGACGCTGTGCGCGAAAAGCTGGCCAAGACCGAGTTCTTCCTCCAGCATTCGATCACCGCCGCCAATGGCAATACCGAGGGCCTGCCCACCGCGATCCAGGAAGCGATGGCCTGCGGCTGTCTGACGGTCTCGACGCGCCACGCCGGGATCCCCGAAGCCGTGGACGATGGCGTGACCGGCTGGCTGGTCGATGAACACGACGAAGCCGGCTTCGCCACGGCCATCCGGACCGCGATGGAAACGCCGCGCCGTCACGGCATGGCGCTCGAGGCGCGGCAGGTGGCGGAGGCGCGTTTCGACAACCGGGTGCTGTTGCAGAAGCTGGAGCAGGTTATCCGCGAGACCGCCGCAGGATGACGGCCTTGCCGCAAAGTGGTTTTGGATCGGTGGACGGACCGGATCAGGGCTGATTGGCGGCAGCGCGTTCCAGCGCCGGGTAGCGCAGCAGCAGGGTCAGGCCGCGTGCGATGTAGGACACATGCAGCGCCAGCCAGAGCCCGTGGTTGCCCATCAGCGGCATCAGCGCGAGGACCGCGGCAAAGTAGAGGGCCGTCGAAATGGCCATCATGTTGCGCATGTCGGCAGACCGGGTGGCGCCGATGAAGATGCCGTCCAGCATCCAGCTTGCCAGCCCGGTCAGCGGGGCCAGCACCATCCAGGGCAGATACTGGCGGGCCGTGTCGCGCACACCCTGATCCTTGGCCATGGTGTCGACGATGGTCGGGCCGAGGGTCAGGAAGGCTACGGCCAGCAGCAGCACCAGCACCAGCCCCCAGAAGCTTGCCAACAGCGACGCGCGGCGCAGACGGGCGACGGCCCGTGACCCGAAGGCGCGGCCCACCAGCGCTTCGGCGGCAAAGGCAAAGCCGTCGAGCGCATAGCCGGTCACGTAGACGAATTGCAAAAGGACCTGGTTGGCGGCCAGCGTGGTGTCCCCGAAATGGCCACCGAACAACAGGAAAGAGACCATGATCGCCTGCAGCAGCAGCGAACGGATCATTATATCGGTATTGACCGCGGCCATGCGCTTAAGGCGAACCCGGTCGAAGACCCGCGCCCAGTCGCGCCAAGACGGATGCGCAAAGGCCGCGCGGCAGAGCCAGAGGCCCATCGCCAACCCGCTCCACTCGGCAATGAAGGTGGCAAAGGCCACCCCGTTGACGCCCCATCCCAGCCCAAGCACAAACAGCAGGTCGAGCCCGATGTTGACGCCGTTCATCCACAATTGCAGCGCCAGCACCGCCCGCGCCCGCTCCTGCGCGATCAGCCAGCCGGTGATGCCATATATGGCGATGGCGGCCGGGGCCGACCAGATGCGGATCTGCATGTAGCCACGGGCCAGTGTCTCGACCTCCTCCGAGGCCGGCGAGATGGCAAAGGCCGCACGGTAGAGCAGAGGTTGCAGCAGGATGAAGCCGAAGCCGCCAGCGAGGCCGATCATCAGCGCACGGGTGAGAAGCGCCGCCACCTCGGCGTCGTTGCCCTGCCCCGCCGCCTGCGCGGTCAGCCCCGTTGTTCCCATGCGCAGAAAGCCGAAGATCCAGTAGATCGCCGACAGGATGATGGCGCCGACGCCCACGGCCGCAATCGGTTCGGGCTCGGGGATCTGTCCCACCACGCCGGTGTCGACCACGCCGAGGATCGGCACCGTCACCGTCGCCAGCATGATCGGCACGGCGATCTTCAGCACGCGTCGGTGGGTCAGGGGTGCCGGTTCAGCCACGCGCCGGCATCAGGAAGTGTCCGGTCGCCTGCGCATGCGGCCGGTCGCGGTTGTCCTGCCAGGTTTCGGCAAAGACGCTGGCATAGCGCCGTCCCGACCGGGTGACCTTGGCCCGGGCATAGCTGTCGCGCGGCAGGCCCGAGCGCAGGTAATCCACCGTGAAGTCGATTGTCTTGGGCAGCCGTGGCAAATCGCCCGCCTGCATCTGCTCAAACGTAAGCACGCCCGATTCCATGTCCTCCCAAAGGTAGGACCACGACAGGCCGACGATGGCGGTGACCTCGAGAAACGCCGCCGTGACGCCGCCATGCAGGGCGGGCAGCATCGGATTACCGATCAGCTTGTCGTCGTAGGGCAGCACGGCGGTCAGCTCGTCGCCGCGCCGGTCGAAGGTGATTCCAAGGTACTGGGCATAGGGAATACCCCCCGCCAGCGCGTTCAGCGCGGCGTCACGGCGTTGCTTGACCTGCTGGAGCGGTTCTCGGCGATCCTGATGCATCAGCGCTCTGCCTTGTTCTGTTCGACCGTGAAGGTGCCGGTGGCGGCGGCGACCGGACGGTCGAAATCCTCGTCATAGGTGGTGGCGCGCACGAAAGCCACCGAGCGGGTGACATGATAGCATTCAGCCTTGGCCGTGATGGTCTGCCCGGGGGTGGCGGCGCGCATATAGTCGATGCGCAGGTCGATGGTCGCCGTCGGGCCGGGCACGTCCGGATGGGCCACCACGGCGGTGCCGCAGCAGGTGTCCATCAGGGCCGAAACCGCGCCGCCGTGAATCACGCCGGTCTTGGGATCGCCCACCAGCCTTTCGCTGTAGTCCATGGTCATTGTGGCGGTTCCGTCGCCCACCTCTGACACCTGCATCCCCAGTTCGCGCGAATGCGGGATCTGCTCGATGAACTTGCGGGCGAAATCTTTCTTGTCGACGGGCATCGGGCGTCCTTCCACTTGCGGTTTCGTTATGCACATTGCCCGCAGCAGGTTGCAAGTCACCCGACCCGCGCGCGCCCCGTTGCACCCCCGCGGTGCATTGCCTAGTCTGCCAGTACGGCTGCGGCAAACGGCCCGCCATGTCACCGGGATGCACATCTCGGTGACGCTCCGGCGGGTGGCGGCGAACCTGAATACGGGGTGCGAGACATGAGCGAGACACGGCTGAGCTTTAAAGAGATGTGCGCGAGATTCGACGTCACGCCGCGGACGTTGCGCTATTACGAATATATCGAACTGCTCACCCCGGAACGCGAGGGCCGGTCGCGGTTTTACGGACCGCGCGAAATTGCCCGGATGGAGCTGATCATGCGGGGTCGCCGCTTCGGATTCTCGCTGGAGGATTGCCGTCAATGGCTGCTGATCTACGATCACCAGGGCACCGACGTGCAGATGCAGGTATTCATCGACATGGCCGACCGGCAGATGGCCGCGCTGACCGAACAGAAGGCCCAATTGGAAGAGGCGATGCGCGAACTGAAGGATTTGCGCGATCGCACGGCGGCCGAACTTTCCCCGTAAGATAGGCTCTCAAAGGGCTTTGATCTCTGCGTTGCAGAAGAAATATATATTCAATTTGGAATGTTTACGCGCAGTGATGTTACGTCAACGGAAAAATGACGTAGCGTATGAGTTACACTATCCGTTTTCGGCATTGTAGGAAGTCGATGCCGCTGTAACTGACTTGGGGACAACAAGGAGACCCCAGGTGCAGAACAACAACGACAAGACCATGACCATTCGCCAGATGTGCGATGAATTCGAAGTGACCCCGCGGACGCTGCGTTTCTACGAGGCGAAGGAACTGCTGTTCCCGATCCGCGACGGTCAGAAACGGCTGTTCACCCGGCGCGACCGGGCCCGGCTGAAGCTGATCCTGCGGGGCAAGCGCTTCGGTTTCGCTCTGGAAGAGATCCGGCAGCTGCTCGATCTCTACGACATCGGCGACCAGCAGCAGACCCAGCTGCGCATGGTGTACGAAAAGGCGCAGCTCCGGCTGGCCGAGATGCGGCGGCAACGCGACGAGATGGAGGCCAATATCGCCGATCTCGAAGAACAGCTGAACTGGGGCGAAAAGATGCTCGCCTCGATGAACCAGACGAAAAAGGCGGCTGAATAACGGCCGCCGCAGAATACCAACGGAGACCCGCATGCCCAGCTACACCCCGCCGACCAAGGACCTGCAATTCGTCCTGCACGAGGTTCTGAAAGCGTCCGAACAAGACGTCCCCGGATATGACGATCTTGACGCTGATTTCACCGGCGCGGTGTTGGAAGAGGCGGGCAAGATCGCCCGGGACGTGCTGGCACCGCTGAACGTGGTCGGCGATACCGAGGGCTGCAAGCTGGAGAACGGCGTGGTGCGCACGCCGAAAGGCTTCAAGCAGGCCTTCGACCAGCTGCGTGAGGGCGGCTGGACGGCGCTGGACTGCGATCCGGAGTATGGCGGTCAGGGCCTGCCCTACCTGGTGCAGACGGCGGTGGGCGAAATGCTGACCGCCGCGAACATGGCGTTCCAGATGTACCCGGGCCTGACCCACGGCGCCTACTCCGCGATCCATGCGCATGGCACGGACGAACAGAAATCCACCTATTTGCCGAAGATGGTCACCTGTGACTGGACCGGCACCATGAACCTGACCGAACCGCATTGCGGCACCGACCTCGGGCTCATGCGGACCAAGGCCGAGCCGCAGGACGACGGTTCCTATGCCGTCACCGGCCAGAAGATCTTCATCTCCGCCGGCGACCATGACATGTCCGAGAACGTGATCCACCTTGTGCTTGCCAAGATCCCGGGCGGCCCCGAAGGCATCAAGGGCGTTTCACTCTTCATCGTGCCGAAGTTCATCGTCAACGAAGACGGCTCGCTCGGCGAGCGCAACGGCGTCTCGGTCGGCAAGATCGAAGAGAAGATGGGCATCCACGGCAACTCGACCTGCGTGATGAACTATGACGGCGCCAAGGGCTGGCTTCTGGGCACCGAGCACAAGGGCATGCGGGCCATGTTCACAATGATGAACGAGGCGCGGATCGCCGTGGGCCTGCAGGGGCTGGGACAGGCCGCGGTGGCCTACGAAAACGCGCTGACCTATGCCAAGGACCGGCTTCAGGGACGTGCCGTGACCGGGGCGGAAAACCCCGACGGGCCGGCCGATCCGCTGATCGTGCATCCAGATATCCGCCGCAACCTCTTGGACCAGAAGAGCTTTGTCGAAGGTGGCCGGGCCTTCGGTCTCTGGGGGGCCAGCCTGATCGACCGCGCGCACCGCAACGGCGACGCCTCGGCCGACGGCCTGATTTCGCTGCTGACGCCGGTGATCAAGGGCTTCCTGACCGACAAGGGCTTCGATTGCACCGTGGGTGCGCAGCAGGTCTATGGCGGCCATGGATACATCGAGGAATGGGGCATGTCGCAATTCGCCCGCGACGCCCGTATCGCGATGATCTACGAAGGTGCCAACGGCGTGCAGGCTCTCGACCTGGTCGGCCGCAAGCTGGCCGC
Organism: Litorisediminivivens sp. KMU-197; assembly: GCF_056858395.1. NCBI lineage: Bacteria > Pseudomonadati > Pseudomonadota > Alphaproteobacteria > Rhodobacterales > Paracoccaceae > Litorisediminivivens > Litorisediminivivens sp. KMU-197. The sequence continues at coordinate 9,784 of NZ_JBXEQG010000004.1, forward strand.
CGACAGCGGCAAGCACGTGATGGGCTTCTTCGAGATGGTGAAGTCCTTCTGCAAGGAGAACGCTGAGGTCGAGGGCCTGAACGAATTCATCGAGCCGCTCAAGGCCGCCTCGAAGGACCTTCAGACCGCCGGCATGTTCTTCATGCAGAACGGCATGAAGAACCCGAACGCGGCGCTGGCCGGCTCCTATGATTTCATGCACCTCTTCGGTCACGTCTGCCTCGGGCTGATGTGGGCCCGGATGGCCAAGGCGGCGCTGGCGGCGCTGGCGGATGGCGCGTCGGACACCGAATTCTACGAAGCCAAGCTTGCCACCGGACGCTATTACATGGCGCGGCAACTGCCGATGACCAAGGTTCACCTGGCGCGGATCGAAACCGGCGCCGAGCCGGTGATGGGGCTGGCAGAGGCGCGGTTCTGAAGGCACGATGGATGCGCAAGCACCCATCCTACCGAAGGAGAACCCGATGCCGAAACGCTTTCGCCTGACGCGGCGGTTCAACGCGGCGATGACCGAGGACGGTTATCGCCGGCTGCGTCGCTTTGCCGAGGCTGCCGGACTGGACGAGGGCGAGGCAATGTCCTTCGTTTTCGAGCACTTCGACAGCATCACCGACGACGAGGCGCTGACCCACCGGCTACGGCTGTTCAACTCGGAACTGGAGGCACGGAAAAGGTGACACGGACCGGCGGCATGTTCGCGCCAATGAAGGCGCGGGTTGCGGGCTGCGGGAGCCTCCGGCGGGAGTTTATTCTGCAAGATGAAGCTGGAGCGGCCCACTCCGCCATCATGACCGACCGCCACGCGGAACGCGGGCACGATGACGGAGCTTCACCTTGCACGCCCCTCAACTCTCCAGTTTGCGACGCGCATCAAGAATGGACGGATCATGCTTAACACCGGGTTAAGAGGAATAGACCTGCTTCTTCATCTTGCCAGGTAAACTCCACGGGGGTGTGGGGGTGTGAAACCCCCACTCCGACACCAGCCAGAAACGACGGGTTCAGGACGGACAGACATGACCATGCAACTTCACTGCTTCGGCGAATCCGGCAATGCCTACAAGGCCGCGCTGGCGCTTGAACTCTCCGGTCTCGACTGGGAACCGGTGTTTGTCGATTTCTTCAACGGCGCGGCCCGCACCCCGGAATACCGCAGGGACATCAACCCGATGGGCGAAGTGCCCGTGCTCGTCGACGGCGACACCCGGCTCAGCCAATCGGGCGTGATCCAGATGTATGTCACCGAGAAGACCGGCAAGTTCGGCGGTCGCGACGCGTCGGAGGCGCGCGAGGTGATGCGCTGGGTGCTGTGGGACAACCACAAGCTCTCGGGCCAGGCCGGCGCCACCCGTTTCCTGATGAACTTCATCCCCGAGGATAAGCGCCCCGCCCCGGTCATCGCCTTCCAGCAGGGACGCCTGAAAGCCGCCTACGAGGTGCTGAATGCGCATCTTGAGGGCCGTGACTGGGTCGTGGGTGACGGGATCACCAATGCCGACCTGTCGTGCTGCGGCTATCTTTATTACCCCGAGCCCTTCGGCTTTGACCGGGCCGACTGGCCCCATATCGACGCCTGGCTCACCCGACTTTCCGAGACACCGGGGTGGAAGCACCCCTATGAACTGATGCCCGGCTCGCCTGCCGACCGGGGACTTTGAGGAGGACACCATGACAGACGCCTATATCTACGACGCGCTTCGCACTCCGCGCGGCAAGGGCCGCAAGGACGGATCGCTGCACGAGGTCACCTCGCTGCGGCTTTCGGCGCAGACCCTGAACGCGGTGAAAGAGCGTAACGGGCTCGACGGTCACGCCGTCGAGGACGTGATCTGGGGCAATGTGACCCAGGTCGGCGAACAGGGCGGCTGCCTTGCGCGCTCCGCCGTGCTGGCCTCGAACCTGGACGAACGCATCCCGGGCCTGGCCATCAACCGCTTCTGTGCCTCGGGCATGGAGGCCGTCAACCTTGCCGCCAACCAGGTGCGCGGCGGTGCCGGCAACGCCTATATCGCAGGCGGGGTCGAGATGATGGGCCGGGTCGCCATGGGCAGCGACGGCGCGGCGATTGCCGTCGATCCCTCGCTCGCGATGGAAAGCTACTTCGTGCCTCAGGGCATCAGCGCGGACATCATCGCCACCGAGTACGGCTTTTCCCGCGATGACGCCGATCAACTGGCGATGGAGAGCCAGAAGCGCGCAGCCGCCGCTTGGGAGGACAAGCGTTTCGTCAAGTCCGTGATCACCGTGCGCGACGTCAACGGCCTGCCGATCCTCGACCGTGACGAATACATGCGTCCGGGCACCGACATGCAGAGCCTCGGCTCGCTCAAGCCCGCCTTTAAGGACATGGGCGAGACCATGCCGGGCTTCGACAACGTCGCGCTGCTCAAGTACCCGCACCTTGAGCGGATCAATCATATCCACCATGCCGGGAACTCCTCTGGCATCGTCGATGGCGCCGCCGCCGTGCTGATCGGCAACAAGGAGTTCGGCGAGGCGCACGGGCTGAAACCCCGCGCCCGCATCCGCGCCACTGCCAAGATCGGCACCGATCCCACGATCATGCTGACCGGCCCGGTGCCGGTGACCGAGAAGATCCTCGCCGACAGCGGCATGAGCATCAGCGATATCGACCTGTTCGAAGTTAACGAAGCCTTCGCCAGCGTCGTTCTGCGGTTCATGCAGGCCTTCGACGTGGATCATGACAAGGTCAACGTGAACGGCGGCTCCATCGCCATGGGGCACCCGCTAGGCGCCACCGGTGCGATCATCATCGGCACCCTGCTGGACGAGCTGGAACGCACCGGCAAGGGCACCGGGCTGGCAACGCTCTGCATTGCCTCCGGCATGGGTGCGGCCACGATCATCGAACGGGTATAAGGCGTGCGCAGCGCGGCCGACAACTTGCAGCCGTCTTGCGGCCGGGTTTCCGGGGCAACCCTGAGGCCCGGCGTCGCAGGGCTGCATGATACGGTCGCAGCGCGCAGTGGCGGGGTCGCGGAAATCGCGCGCGCCGGGGGAATGGCGTCAAGGCAATCCCCCGGGCGGGTCATCGGCGGCCATTCACCAATTGGTAACCCTACTCGGACAATCCTCGGCCATGAACGGCTGCGCGACGAAGCGTCTGGCGGCAGCACGCTGGAAGCTGGAGGAGGCTGATCGTGGACCTGGCATTCGCAGAGTTGGGCGAGCGGCTGACCGGCGCGCTTTTGGGCAACGACTTCGATCTCTATCGCAGCGCGTTCCGCCTGCCGGTGCAGATCGAGCCGCGTGACGGCAAGCCCTACGCGATCGCCACCGAGGAGGCCCTGCGCCAAGACCTGCAGCTTTATGTCTCGTCGATGCAGATCCATCGCATCACCGATATCAGCCGCGACGTGGTCTCGGTGGTCGAGATCGCTGCCGACTGGGTCGAGGTCACGACGCTGAACACCTTCTTCACCCATGGCGGGCTGGCGGTCGAGCCGTTCCGCGCCCAATTCGTCCTGCGCGACACCGACGCAGGCTGGCGCATCGGCGCCATCCGATCCTCGCTCGGCCACATCAACTGGACCCTTGGCCGGGCCACCATACAAGACAAAACCTTCCGCCTGCACAGGCCGGACACGCAAAATACTGAACGGGAGACCCGCGAATGACCGATTTCACCATGACGACCGGCGCCGATGGCATTGCCGTCATCACCTGGGACGTGCAGGGCAAAAGCATGAACGTGCTGTCGCTCGACGGCCTCAGGGAATTGGATGGCCATGTCGAAGCCGCGCTGGCCGACGATGCCGTCAAGGGCGTCATCATCACCTCGGCGAAGAAGGACTTCGCCGGTGGCATGGATCTCAACGTCATTGCCAAGATGAAGGAAAGCGCCGGCGATGATCCGGCCCGCGGCCTTTTCGAGGGCACGATGCAGATGCACGCCATCCTCCGCCGGATCGAGCGTGGCGGCATGGACGACAAGAACAAGGGCGGCAAGCCCGTCGCCGCGGTCCTGCCCGGCACCGCGCTGGGCATCGGGCTGGAAATCCCTCTGGCCTGCCACCGCATCTTCGCCGCTGACAACCCGAAGGCCAAGATCGGCCTGCCCGAAATCATGGTCGGCATCTTCCCCGGCGCCGGCGGCACCACGCGTCTGGTGCGCAAGATGGGCGCCATGGCGGCTTCGCCCTTCCTGCTCGAGGGCAAGCTGTCGGACCCGAAGAAAGCCAAGATGGCCGGCATCATCGATGAGGTATCCGAAGACCCGCTGGCCGCCGCGAAGGAGTGGATTCTGTCCGAGCCGAAGTTCGTCAAACCCTGGGACGAGAAGGGCTACAAAATCCCCGGAGGCGCGCCCTATCACCCGGCGGGCTTCATGACCTTTGTCGGCGCCTCCGCCATGGTCAACGGCAAGACCAAGGGCGTCTATCCCGCCGCGAAAGCCCTGCTGTCGGCTGTCTACGAAGGTGCGCTGGTGCCCTTCGACACCGCGCTCAAGGTCGAGGCCCGCTGGTTCACCAACGTGCTGATGAACCCCTCGTCGGCGGCGATGATCCGGTCGCTCTTCATCAACAAGGAAGCGCTTGATAAAGGCGCCAACCGTCCCGAGGCACCCGACCAGAAGGTGAAAAAGGTCGGTGTGCTGGGCGCCGGCATGATGGGCGCCGGTATCACGCTGGTCTCGGCCTTGGCCGGCATCGAAGTGGTGCTGATCGACCAGAAGCAGGAAGCGGCGGACAAGGGCAAGGCTTATACCGCCGGCTATATGGACAAGGGCATCAAGCGCAAGAAGGTGACGGAAGAGAAGAAAGAGGCCACCCTCTCGCTGATCACTGCCACCACCGATTACGCCGCGCTTGAAGGCTGCGACCTGATCATCGAGGCGGTCTTCGAAGACCCCAAGATCAAGGCCGAGGTCACCGCCAGGGTCGAAGAGGTCATCAGCGAGGATTGCATCTTCGCGTCGAACACCTCGACCCTGCCGATCACCCAGCTCGCCAAGGCGTCGAAGCGGCCCGAGCAGTTCATCGGCATCCACTTCTTCTCGCCGGTCGAAAAGATGCTGCTGGTCGAGATCATCAAGGGCAAGGCGACCGGCGATCGCGCGGTGGCCAAAGCACTGGATTACGTGCGTCAGATCCGCAAGACCCCGATCGTGGTCAACGACGAACGCTTCTTTTATGCCAACCGCTGCATCATCCCCTACATCAACGAGGGCATGCGCATGGTGAAGGAAGGCGTCTCGCCCGTGCTGGTCGAAAACGCGGCCAAGATGGTCGGCATGCCGCTGGGTCCGCTGCAACTGGTCGACGAAACCTCGATCGACCTCGGCGCCAAGATCGCCCGCGCCACCAAGGCCGCGATGGGCGATGCCTACCCGGATGAAGAGGTCGACGAGATCATCTTCTGGATGGAAGAGCAGGGCCGCTTGGGCCGCAAGGCCGGAAAGGGCTTCTACGACTACGACGAGGCCGGCAAGCGCCAGGGTCTCAGCCAGGAGATCAAGGACCGTTTCCCGCAATCCGAGGATCAGCCCGATCTGACCGAGGTGCAGCACCGCCTGCTGTTCGCCCAGGTGCTTGAGGCGGTCCGCGCTCTGGAAGAAGGCGTACTGGAAGACATCCGCGAAGGCGACGTCGGCGCCATCCTCGGCTGGGGCTTCGCGCCGTGGTCGGGCGGTCCGTTCTCATGGCTCGACATGATCGGCGCGCCCTACGCGGCCGAGCGCTGCGACCAGCTGACCGAGGCCCACGGCAAGCGCTTTGCCTGCCCTGACCTGCTGCGCGAGATGGCTGCGAAAAACCAGAGCTTCTACGGCCGGTTCACCAAGACGCAGGACGCCGCCTGAGGCCAATGCCCCGCCGGAACATGCGTGCCTCCGGCGGGGATACAGACCAGAGACAGATGATCCCGGGTCCACCCCTGCGCCATTACGGACGCAGGGGGCTTCTCCGGTTGCGGCCATCGGCGTCACCGCCTGTTCCGCCGCGCAAGCTTTGCCGATCAGCCTAGAAGCTCCGTTACTTCTCTGGTTCAAAAATATCCCGGGGGTTTGGGGGCTGACCCCCAACCGCACCAACCGGCGCGCCGCAGGCGCACCGCCAGATCAGCGCCGATAGAGCCGCGTCTGTTTCTGCATGGCGTCATGTACCGCGCCGAAGCTGGTCAGCCCCTGCCCCTTCAGCATTTCCAGCATCTTTACCAGAACCCGCGCGGTGGCCCGCGTATCGCCCATCGCGGTGTGCCGTTCATCCGGCGGTATCACGACCCCGAGCCGGTCGCAGAGCGCATCCAGCGTATGGGTCTCGGTGATCCCGAAGAGCACCGCCGAAAGCAACACGGTATCCAGAACCGGATGGTCGAAGCGCCGGCCGATGCGGTTGGCATGCTTGTGCAGGAACGCCATGTCGAAGGGCGCGTTATGCGCCACCAGCACGGCGCCCTCGGCGAAATCGTGCAGCGCCTGCCCGGCAGCGTCGATCGTGGGCGCGCCGTGCACCATATCCTGCGTGATCCCGTGGATCCGGGTCGCGGCCTCGGGTATCCGCCGCCCCGGATCGACCAGCATGTCCAGCCGCTCGGCCTCCTGCATCTTGCCGCCCACCACCCGCAGCGCCGCGACCTGCACGATCTCGTCGCCCTGCCCCGGCTGCAGGCCGGTGGTTTCGGTGTCGAAGACCACGTAGGTCAGATCGTCCAGCGCCATCTCGGCCAGCGGCGCCCCCCGCGCCCGATCAAAGAGCGAAAAGTCGTAGACCGCGTCGCGCAGATCGTGATCGCTGGCGCCCAGCCCCTGCGGCAGGGGCAGGCAGAGGCGGTTGCTGCCGCCCGCCCCGGCTTCGGGCCAGATGTCGGTGTGATGCCGCGCCAGCACGAAGCGCCCGGTCAGTTCCGCCTGACCGATGTCCAGCGGCTCGGTCAGCCAGCCTTCAAGATCGGCCAGAGCCACCGACGGACCCTGCCAATCCAGCGTCACCAGCGCGTCACCCTCCTCGTCTGCCGCCAGCTTCAGCCGCAGCGCCACACCGCGGCCCTCCGCCGCCAGCCGTTCGGACAACTGCGCCAGCAGCGAGACCACCATGAAGCCATCGCAGGAAAGGCTCAGCGGCTCGGCCTCGGTCGTCACCGTGATCCCGACGCCACGCAGCCGTGCGCCCAGACTGTCCATCAGATCCTGCGCGTCGATCACGGACCGTGGCCACCAGCTGCCCGCGCCGTCGTTGTAGCGCGCTCCGAAGCGATCGACCGCCCGCGCGAGGTCCTGCGTTTCCTGCAGGAAGGCCAGTTCCAGCGGATCGTCTCCCTCGCGCAGCCGCGACAGCGTATCGAGGTTGGCCGCCTTGCGCCGCATGTCCTCGACCATCTCGGCCAGCAGCGCCTCGCGCTCGGCGTGAAGCCCGATGTCGGCGGTCACGTCGCGCAGGGTCAGCACATAGCCCTTCGGCGCCAGCCGCATCGTAGCAAAGAACATCGCCGCGCCGTCCCGCGTCGCACAGAGGAACTGGGTCTCGCCCGGTCCATCCGGGGTCAGCCGCTCATAGGCGTGCAGCAACGGCCCTTCGCGCAGGCACCCGGTGACTTTCTGGTTGAGCCTCGGCGCATTGCCGCCTTGCAGCAGTTTTCGGGCCACGGAGTTGTAGAACACCACCGCATGGTCGTCGGAACACAGCAGGATACCGGCATCCACATCGGCCAGCAGGGTCTCGAGGCGGGTCTTCTCCTCGGCCAGCCGCGTGGTCTCGCGTTCGATCGCCTCGGCAAGGTCGCCACGGGTGGCGGTCAGCCGGTCGGCCATGGCCTCGGCCGCCGGGATCAGGTCGCCGAGGGGAGCAGGTGTCATCTCGGGCGCCGGGGTATCATCGGCATGGGCAATGATACGCAGCCGCGCGGCAAGCGCCTGCACCGGCCGCGCGAAGGTCTCGTCAAGATGCCGCCACACCCAAGTCATCAGCCCCAGCACCGCGAAACCCGCCGCCGCACCGCCGAGGATGAACCCTGCCGGATCGGACCGAGGCTCCGACCGTGACCAGCCCAGCCAGAGACCGCCCGCGATCAGCACTACCGCGCCGAAGGCCAGCAGCGCGAACACCACAAACAAGCGCAGACGGAGCGACATGGTCAGCCCCCCGCCAACTGTGCCCAAGCCGTGCAACGGCCAGCCCCGGTGCGGCGACCCGACGTCGGCAGCGGCCACTTATGCCCGGCAATTGCCGCATGGCCCCGATCCGCAGCGCGAGCAGATGCCATATCCCGGGTCCGAGGGACGGCCCGGCGCTGCGGCACGGCTTGATCGCCATCAACCCGCGGTGGAGCGTCGCACACGGCCATTCACACCTCCCGCGGAGTAGCCAGCAGGTCGCTCACCCGCGCCTGAAGGTCGGACATCTCGAAGGGTTTCGACATGAACCCGTCAGCCCCAAGCGCCAGGGCCTTCCTGCGTTCGATATCCGCGCCGCGCGCTGTCAGCACCAGCACCCGCGTCGCATCCAGAGACCGGCACGCCCGGATATGCTGGCAGATCTCGTACCCTGAGGCCCCCGGCAAGGTCACGTCAAGCAATACGAGGTCCGGCGCCAGCGCCTCCACCTGCGCCAGTGCGGCAGCTCCGTCGTCGATATGCGTCACCCTGTGGCCCATCCGTTCGATCAGGAACTTCAGCGCCAGAGCGATGTTCTGTTCGTCCTCCACCAGCAGGATGTTTGCGCCCTCCATCGTCATCTACCCGCAGGCCGCCTCGATCAGCGGGTCGTCGGCGTCCAGCACCTCCCACCGGTCGCTCACCATCGTGCCGCCCTCGCCATAGGTGACGTCGTCAAGCCGGGCCTGACCCGGCTTCTCGCAGTCGACGGCGATCCTGACACCCAGCGCCGTGCGCCAGCGCTCCATCAGGTAGAGATCGGCGATGCGTTGGTGTGGCACCTGCTCGTTGCGCTGGACCGAATTGGTATCCAGCGCGGCAAACCGATTCACGAATGGCGTGGCATAGGTCCAGGGCCGATACCAGGCTTGGCTTTCGCTCACTGCCACCACCGCGACGCCCTCGGGCAATTGCGCGCGGCTGCGCGGAAACCAGTTGTATTCGTTCCAGATCGAGAACCCGAGCATGGCAAGCGCCGCCACCACCAGCACCAGCGACCGTGGCACGAAGCCGCGTGTCAGGCGGCTGGCCAGATACACCAGCCCGCCCCCGACAAAACCTGCAACAATCGTGGCGAGAAGTTCGTAGAACATGAGCGTCTATCCCAGGGTGCCGCGGCCATGGCCGATGGCGGATTGCATGGTGCGCACGACGACAAAGGCGTCACGCAAGTGGCCGCGTTCGAAATCCGACAGGCTGGTCGGGGCCATGAAGTTGTCGGGCCTGAGCCCGTGCTTGATCTGGTGGGCCTGATGTTCCAGCCGCGTCTGCGCGATCAGGTCATAGGCGTCGATCAGGTCGCGCGCACCGGTTTGTGAGATCACCCCCGCCTCCCTCGCCGCCATCAGCCGGGCGCGGGTGTTGACGGCCGAAAGCCGCCCCTGCAGCGCGTAGGCCCGTCCCAGGTCCACCACCGGTACCACGCCGTTGTGCTTCAGGTCGATGGTATCCTTGTGCTCGCCCGAGCGGATGGTGGCGAAGCCGCGCAACAAGCTCAACGGCGGCACGTGCTTCAGCGAATTCGCCACCATGTGCGACACGAAGATCGAGTTCTGCGCCGCCATCTCCAGCGTCTCGGCCTGAAGGTCCGCGAACAGCCGGCGGTCGCCCGCGATCGGCCGCAGGTCGAACATCACCGAGGCCAGCATCTGCGCCATCGGGTCGGGCGTCGCCACCCATCCACGGAAGTAGCTGCGCCAGCGCGACACCGGCTGACGCCAACGCGGGTTGGTGGCCATCATGTCACCGGGACAGAAGAAATACCCGCAGGCATCGAGCCCGTCCGAGACACTCTTTGCCAGCGCCGCGAAATAGGCGTCATGCTCGGGCTGGACGTCATCGTGCAGGAACAGGCAGTTGTCCTGATCGCTCACCCCGGTCTGCTCACGCCGGCCTTGCGACCCACAGGCCAGCCAGAGATAGGGCACCGGTGGCGCGCCCAGCTCCGCTTCGGCCATCGCCAGCAGCCGCCGGGTCACGGCGTCGGCGATATCGGTGATCAGCCGCGTCACCACGTCGTGCGGTTTGCCGGTGGCCACCAGTTGCGCCAGCAGTTGCGGGATCAGCGCGGTGAAGCGGCAAAGGTCCTCCACGGTTTCAGCATGGGCGATGTCGCTGATGATTACCGCCGATCCCACGGCCTGATACCGCGTCAGATCGGTCTGGGTGATGATGCCGCGAAAGCGCCCGTTCTCCGTCACCGGCACGTGGCCGATCTGCTTCTCGAGCATCAGTTGCAGCACGTCCGAGCCAAGGTCGTTCACGCTCAGCGAACTGGGATCGCGGGTCATCACCTCGGACACCGGCACGGTTCCAGGCAAACCCTCGGCCAGCACCCGCGTGGTGAAATCCCGCGTGGTCAGGATGCCGGTCAGCTGCCCCCCCTCGACCACGCCGATTGACGACACCCGCGCCGCGCGCAGCATCGACGCCGCCTCCTGCACGCTGGTCTCCGGCAGGCAGGACAGCGGATCGGCCGCCATCAGGTCGCTCACCCGCATTTCGGCCAAATCCTGACCGCCTGCGCGCCGCGGTCTTGCCCGGTCGAAATACCGGGCGAAAGCGCGTTCGTCGCGCAGCAACTCTTCGAACACCGCGATCGGCAGCAGCAGCAGTTGCGTCTCGGCCTTGGCCTCGGCCTGCGTCACCGATCGGCCATCCTTGAGCAACCCGCGCTCGCCGAAGGAATTGCGCGGTCCCAGTTCCGACACCTGCACGCCATTGCCATCCCGGATCGTCACCGTACCCGACACGATCAGGTAAAGTCCCGGCAACGCCGCGCCGTAGCCATAGATCCCCTCTCCCGCCGCGAACGACAGGGTCTTCACCGCCTGCGCCACCTGCGCCAGCCGCGACGGGCTGAGCGCGTCGTAGGGATGGACCGAGCGGAGGAAGCCTTCGGTGCCGTTCAGCTCAGGGCGCATGCAAACTGTCTCCGATGTCCAGGCCCGTCATGGCGGAAAGAAAAGCCCGTGGCATTGAGGCAAATCAAGCCATGGATACAAAAAAACGGCGCGTCCGGAGGGGGACGCGCCGCAGTGGGCCGGCCGGCGCCATGAGGCAGCACCGGTCCGGCGGTCACGCTCAGTGGCCTTCGACAGCCGCACCCGCACCACGTGGCACGCGCACGCTTTCGACAAGCTCCTGGATGTGCTTCGGCGGGGCCGCGGTCAGCTTCGACACGATGATCGCGGTCGCGAAGTTCAGGATCGCACCGACAGCACCGAACGAGGTCGACTTGATCGTGCCCAGCAGGGGATCGGCGTCGGTGAAGCTGTTGGTGTCGGGGATGAAGAACCAGCCCTTGTGCAGGAAGATGTAGATCAGCGTCGCGATCAGGCCGACCAGCATGCCCGCAACCGCGCCCACGTTGTTCACCCGCTTCGAGAAGATGCCCATCATCAGCGCCGGGAAGATCGACGCCGCCGCCAGGCCGAAGGCCAGTGCCACGGTCTGCGCCGCAAAGCCCGGAGGGTTGAGGCCCAAGTAAGTGGCCACCGCGATGGCAACCGCCATTGCGATCCGTGCCGACATCAACTCGGATTTCTCCGACATGTTGGGCGTCAGCTGGCCTTTCAGCAGGTCATGCGACACCGCCGAGGAGATTGCCAGCAGCAGACCCGCCGCCGTCGACAGCGCCGCCGCAAGGCCGCCCGCCGCCACAAGACCGATCACCCATGCGGGCAGGTTCGCGATCTCGGGGTTGGCCAGCACCAGGATGTCACGGTCGAACTTGGTCAGCTCGTTGCCGGTCCAGCCATTGGCCGCCGCCTTTTCCTGCATCGCAGCGTCTTCGTCGTTGTAGTACTGTATCAGACCGTCGCCGTTCTTGTCTTCCCAGCCCAAAAGGCCGGTCTTTTGCCATGTGCCCATCCAGGCATAGGCGGGATCGGACTCGATGGTCTCGACCGACACCGCCGCACCGTCAGTGCCATTCGGCCAGAACTGCTCGGTGATGTTGAGCCGCGCCATGGCGCCGACAGCCGGAGCGGTCAGGTAGAGCAGCGCGATGAACACCAGCGACCAGCCGGCCGACCAGCGCGCGTCCGACACTTTCGGCACGGTGAAGAACCGCATGATGACGTGCGGCAGACCGGCGGTGCCGATCATCAGCGACAGGGTGAACAGCACCATGTTGAAGGTGTCGCCGTTGTGGGCGGTATACTCCGAGAAGCCCAGTTCACGCACGATCTGGTCGAGCTTCTGCAGCAGAGGCTCACCGGAAGCGGTGTGATCGCCGAACAGGCCCAGACCCGGGATCGGGTTGCCGGTCAATTGCAGCGAGATGAAGACGGCCGGGATGGTATAGGCCATGATCAGCACGCAGTATTGCGCCACCTGGGTATAGGTCACACCCTTCATGCCGCCGAACACCGCGTAGGCGAAGACGACAACCGCACCGATCAGCAGACCGGTGGTGTTGCTGACCTCAAGGAAGCGGCCAAAGGCCACGCCGACACCGGTCATCTGGCCGATCACATAGGTCACCGAGGCGACGATCAGGCAGATCACGGCGACAAGCCGTGCTGTCGGGCTGTAGAAGCGGTCGCCGATGAATTCGGACACCGTGTATTTGCCGAACTTGCGCAGGTAGGGCGCGAGCAGCAGCGCCAGCAGCACGTAGCCGCCGGTCCAGCCCATCAGGAAGGTCGAGTTGTCATAGCCGACAAAGGCGATGAGGCCGGCCATCGAGATGAACGAGGCTGCCGACATCCAGTCGGCCGCCGTCGCCATGCCGTTGACGACCGGGTTCACGCCCCGTCCGGCGGCATAGAATTCAGAGGTCGAACCCGCCCGGGCCCAGACCGCGATGCCGATGTAGAGCGCGAAACTCGCGCCGACAAACAGCAGGTTGATGGTAAACTGATCCATGATCCTGTTTCCTTATTGCTCGTCGACGCCGTGTTCGCGGTCGAGCTTGTTCATCCGCCAGGCGTAGAAGAAGATCAGCGCCAGGAAGACGATGATCGACCCCTGCTGCGCGAACCAGAAGCCCAGGTCGGTGCCGCCGACCGGAATGCCGGCCAGCATCGGGCGCAGCAGGATGCCGAAGCCGAAGGACACGATGGCCCAGATAATCAGGCAGATCGTGACAAGGCGGATGTTCGCCTGCCAGTAGCCCGAGCTTTCAGAGTTGTCCGACATGTCGGTTCCTCCCCTCTCATACTTGTCCTGCCACCATGGCCACGGACATACGATCCCCATTCGCGGGCGGCCTATGCCTCCCGCGTGTTTCCCGACCCATGAAGTCCTGGGTGGTCGTCGCCGTGGCCCTCAGCGGGTCGCGGCGACAATCTCTCCGAGCGATCCGGCGATCTCGCCGATCCCGCCCATGGCATCGACGCGCCGCAGCACGCCCTTGCCTTCGTAATAGTCGATCAGCGGCGCGGTCTGCGCGTGATAGGCCACCAGCCGCTGCGCTACGGTTTCCGCGTTGTCATCGGCGCGGCGCTTGAACTCGGTGCCGCCGCACTTGTCGCAGACCCCCAGCGTTTCGGGCTGCTTGAAGCTGTCGTGATAGCCCTCGCCGCAATCGGGGCAGGTATAGCGGCCCGAGATACGCTCGACCATCGCCGCGTCGTCGACCTCAAGCGAGATCGCCGCGTCGATCTGCTGGCCGCTTTCCGCCAGCAGCCCGTCCAGCGCCCTGGCCTGCACCGTGGTGCGTGGAAAGCCGTCGAGGATCACACCTCGACCGGTGTCGCCCTCGGCCAGACGATCCCGCAGGATGGCGATGACGATCTCGTCCGAGACCAGCTCGCCGGCTTCCATCACCGCCTTGGCCTGCTGGCCCGCCGGGGTGCCCGCGGCAACCGCCTCACGCAGCAGATCGCCGGTGGATAGTTGCACGAGCCCGAACGTCTCTTCCAGCTTGCGCGCCTGGGTGCCCTTGCCGGCGCCCGGCGGCCCCAGCAGGATGTAAACGGCGGGGCGGGTCTGAACAGATGCGTCCATCACCTCAGTCCCGGTTCATGCGGTTGTCGATCAGGTCGTCGACGACCGACGGATCGGCCAGCGTCGAGGTATCGCCCAGCGCGCCGTAGTCGTTCTCGGCGATCTTGCGCAGAATGCGGCGCATGATCTTGCCCGAGCGTGTCTTGGGCAGGCCCGGCGCCCACTGAATCAGGTCGGGGCTGGCGATCGGTCCGATCTCCTGCCGCACCCAGTTGCGCAACTCCTTGCGCAGGTCCTCGGACGGCTCGTCGCCGGACATCAGCGTGACATAGCAATAGATGCCCTGCCCTTTGACCTTGTGCGGATAGCCGACGACCGCCGCTTCCGATACCTTCGGATGCGCCACCAAGGCACTTTCGACCTCGGCGGTGCCCATCCGGTGGCCCGAGACGTTGATCACATCATCGACCCGCCCGGTGATCCAGTAATCGCCATCCTCGTCGCGGCGGCAGCCGTCACCCGAGAAATAGTACCCCTTGTAGTCGCTGAAATAGGTCTTCTCGAAGCGCTCGTGGTCGCCCCAGACGGTGCGCATCTGTGCCGGCCAACTGTCGGCGATGACCAGCACGCCCTCGACGCCATTGCCTTCGATCACCTCGCCGGTGGTCGGCTCCAGAACCAGCGGCTTGACGCCAAAGAACGGCTTCTGTGCCGATCCCGGTTTCAACTCATGTGCGCCGGGCAGCGGGGTCATCATGTGCCCGCCGGTTTCGGTCTGCCACCAGGTGTCGACGATCGGACATTTCCCATGGCCTACCACCTCGTTGTACCAGTTCCAGGCTTCGGGGTTGATCGGCTCGCCCACGGTGCCCAGCAGCCGCAGCGAGGACAGGTCGCATTTCTTGACGAAGTCGTCGCCCTGCCCCATCAGCGCGCGGATCGCCGTCGGCGCGGTGTAGAACTGGTTGACCTGGTGCTTGTCACAGACCTGCCAGAAGCGCGAGGCATCCGGATAGGTCGGCACGCCCTCGAACATCAGCGTGGTCGCGCCGTTGGCCAGCGGGCCATAGACGATATAGCTGTGGCCGGTCACCCAGCCCACGTCCGCCGTGCACCAGTAGATGTCGCCATCGTGGTAATCGAAGACGATCTCATGCGTCATCGCGGCATAGACAAGGTAGCCGCCCGAGCAATGCACCACGCCCTTGGGCTGGCCGGTCGACCCCGAGGTGTAGAGGATGAACAGCGGGTCCTCGGCGTTCATCTCCACAGGGGCGAAGCTGTCCGACGCCTCCGCGGCCTTGGCGTTGCAATCCACGTCGCGCGCGTCGTTCCAGGCGACATCGCCACCGGTGCGCTTGACCACAAGGCACTTCACGCTGTCGCCGCAGTTGGCCAGCGCTTTGTCCGCGTTTGCCTTCAGCGCCGTCTTGCGCCCGCCCCGCGGCGCCTCGTCCGCGGTGATTACGACCTTCGCGTCGCACCCGTTGACCCGCGCCGCCAGCGCGTCCGGCGAGAAGCCGGCGAAGACGATCGAATGGATCGCCCCGATCCGCGCACACGCCAGCATCGCATAGGCGGCTTCCGGAATCATCGGCAGGTAGATCACCACCCGGTCGCCCTTGGTCACGCCCAGATCGCTCAGGACATTGGCCATCTTGCAGGTGTTGGCATGCAGTTCGCGGTACGAAATATGCTGCGCCGCTTCCTCGGGATCGTCCGGTTCCCAGATGATCGCCGTCTGGTCGCCACGGGTCTCCAGATGCCGGTCGATGCAGTTGGCGCTGACGTTCAGAGTACCGTCGTGAAACCACTTGATGCGGATATCGCCGGGGGCAAAGCTCACGTCCTTGATCTGCGAATAGGGTTTCATCCAGTCGATGCGCTTGCCCTGCTCCGCCCAGAATCCTTCCGGATCCTTGATCGAAGCGGCGTACATCTCGTCATACGTGGCGGCGTCGACGTGATACGGGCGTGCGGATAGATCGTTGGGCATGATTCCCCCCTTTTTCTTTGAATTCCGGGGCAAAAGGCTCCTCCGCCTGCCCGGCAGATCAACGTTGCGGCAAGTTTACAGAATATTGCGCGGAAGTGACCATCCTCACGGACCGCAAAGGATTTCTTTGTAAATAAATCTACAGCCTCAGGTGAAAAGTTGTAAAATTGGGCGAATGTCCCCTTTAAAATGCCTGATATCAATGGCTTGCCGATCAGCCTGCTGCTGACCTTCGGTCATCCGCCCGGAAATCAGCACAAGGTTGCGACGCTAACACCCGGCCCGGCCGGGGTGCGACATAAGTACAGGGTCACCGCCGTCGTGACCCGCAAGCAGGGCCGGAGGCAAGCACGCGGCGTCATTCGATGATTCTGCCCCTGCGGTCCTTCCGCTGTCGATCGGTAAATCGGCCTGCCGCGGGCGCTCACTGCGTCTGGGCCGCCTCCGCGGACATGACCTGTCGGACTTCCTCGGCATGGCTCGCACTGACCGGCAGCGTGCGTCCGTCCGACAGTTCCACGAACTGCCGCCCGCCCTTTCTGTGCAGCCGCACCAAATGCGAAACCATCGCGTAATGCGAGCGGTGCAACTGTACCCCTGGCATACCTTCCAACTCGGCCATCGCATCAGACAACCGCATCAGGACCATGTGGTTGCCAAGGGTCGTCGTCACCTCGGCATAGTGATCCTGCATAGAGATCGACACGATATCGTCGCCCAGTTCTGGCGGCAGCCGCTTGTGAAACGGGGCGCGTGCCGGCGTCTGCGTGTCGGGGGCCTTCCGGCCGAAGTCGTAGAACTCGAGAATTCCCACAACCCAGCCGATCAGCGCCACCTGCGCCCAAAGCACCGGCAGCGCCTCGGCCGAAAGCAGCGGCGGCCGAAAAACGCCATGCACGAAGATCACCACCGCCGCACCTGGCAACGCGCCCAGCACGGCCCCCACACCCAGCCGCAGCAATCGCGGCAAGCCGCGCAGTATGTGGCTGCTGAGCGACGTCACCATGAATATGTGCATGAAAAGGCCGACGCCGGTAAATACGATCAGCCAGAATACCAGCCGCTCATAGAACCCCATGGACGCGTAAGTGCCGAACGGACCGGTCAACGCCAGCACCAACACGCCGATCAGGAATGCGAGAATCTTACGTTCCCACCCGACCGAACCGATAATATTCGCTAAACTTTGGCGCATCGTGATCAGTTGACCCCAGGGCATTCACGAAATCCAGCGCGAATTCACGAATTTCAAGTTTACCGGGCTTCAGATTCGGTGCCAGTTTGTCGCACCTGCCGCGATATTCTAGGGGGGCGACTTTTTTACAACGCATTTGCCGGGCCGCAAGGCCCTATGACCTAACTGCCGCGTTGGCTTGTCCGATGCGTGTTCCAAGATTGGGCCGGCCTGGATGGCGCATCGCTCCACCCTGGCCGGCCTTTCCGCGTGTCCGGATGGCCTCTGGACGCCCGTTTCCCCCACCCCTATAAGCGACCCCGACATGGCACAATTCGCGATCATCATCCGAATTATATGCCCGGCGCTCTGACAGCACGAGCCGCCGGGACAAAGGCGTCAGGCCCGCCGCGCCGCACCCACCCCGAGACCTCCAAAAAATCCGACAAGGACGCCCGACATGTGCGCCGACACGCCCGAATACAAAGACACCCTGAATCTGCCGCAGACCGATTTCCCTATGCGCGCGGGCCTGCCCAAGCGCGAGCCCGAATGGCTCGACCGCTGGCAGAAGATCGGCATCTACGACCGCCTGCGCGACAAGGGTGACGGCCGCAAACCCTTCACCCTGCACGACGGCCCGCCCTATGCCAACGGCCACCTGCACATCGGTCACGCGCTCAACAAGATCCTCAAGGACATGGTTGTCCGCAGCCAACAAATGATGGGCCGCGATGCACGCTACATCCCCGGCTGGGACTGCCACGGCCTGCCCATCGAATGGAAGATCGAAGAGCAATACCGCAAGAAGGGCAAGAACAAGGACGAGGTCGACGTCATCGACTTCCGCCAGGAATGCCGCCGCTTCGCCGCCGAATGGATCGACATCCAGCGCGAAGAGTTCAAGCGCCTCGGCGTCACCGGCAACTGGCCTGCGCCCTACCTGACCATGGACTTCCACGCCGAACGTGTCATCGCCGAGGAATTCCAGAAATTCCTGATGAACGGGACGCTCTATCAGGGCTCCAAGCCCGTCATGTGGTCGCCCATCGAACAGACCGCCCTGGCCGAGGCCGAAGTCGAATACCATGACAAGGAAAGCTTCACCGTCTGGGTCAAGTTCCGCGTCACCGACCTCGACTTTCCCGACCTGACGCTGGCCGGCGAAGAGACCGGCATCGAGGAAGGCAGCGCCATCATGGCAGCCGAGGAACAGGTGGCCCACGACCTGATCGGTGCCCAGGTGGTGATCTGGACCACCACGCCCTGGACCATCCCGTCGAACAAGGCGGTCGTCTACGGACAGGACATCACTTACGGCCTTTACGAAGTCACGGGCACGCCCGACGAATGCTGGGCCTCCGTCGGCGACCGCTTCATCCTCGCCGACAAGCTGGCCGAGGATGTCCTTGCGCGGGCGCGGCTCAACGACAGCATGTACCGGCGGGTCCGCGACGTGCCGCCGCAATTGCTGGCCGGCATGACCCTCGCCCACCCGCTGGCCGGGGCCGAGGGCGCGAACGGAGAATGGGACGACCCCCGCGATTTCCGCGCCGCCGATTTCGTCACCGACGAGGAAGGCACCGGCTTCGTCCACTGCGCGCCCTCGCACGGGATGGAGGAATACGAGCTCTACCGTGATCTGAACATGCTGGAACAGGTCATCACTTACAACGTGATGGACGACGGGTCCTTCCGGCCCGACCTGCCGTTTTTCGGCGGCAGCTACATCCTGTCGCGCAAGGGCGGCGAAGGCGACGCTAACAAGAAGATCATCGACAAGCTGGTCGAGGTCGGCGGCCTGCTGGCGCGCGGCAAGATCAAGCACTCCTACCCGCACTCATGGCGTTCCAAGGCGCCGGTGATTTACCGCAACACCCCGCAGTGGTTCGCCGCCATCGACCGCGCTGTCGGCGACGGTCAGGACACCTATGGCAAGACCATCCGCGAACGCGCCCTGACCTCGATCGATCAGCTGGTCACATGGACGCCGAAAACGGGCCGCAACCGTCTCTACAGCATGATCGAGTCGCGCCCCGACTGGGTGCTGTCGCGGCAACGTGCCTGGGGCGTGCCGCTGACCTGCTTCGTGAAGAAGGGCGCTCTGCCCACCGACGCCGACTACCTTCTGCGCAACGAAACGGTGAACGCCCGCATCCTTGAGGCGTTCGAGGCCGAAGGCGCTGACGCATGGTACAAGGCAGGCGCCAAGGAACGCTTCCTCGGCTCGGACCACAACCCCGACGACTGGGAACAGGTCTTCGACATCCTCGACGTCTGGTTCGACAGCGGCTCCACCCATGCCTTCGTGCTGCGTGACCGCGAGGACGGGTCCGAGGACGGCATTGCCGATCTCTACCTCGAAGGCACCGACCAGCACCGCGGCTGGTTCCATTCGTCGATGCTACAATCCTGTGGCACCAAAGGCCGTGCGCCCTATCGCGGCGTGCTGACCCACGGCTTCACGCTCGACGAGAAGGGCAACAAGATGTCCAAGTCGCTGGGCAATACCATCGTCCCCGACGAGGTGGTGCGCCAGTACGGTGCCGACATCCTGCGGCTCTGGGTTGCCCAGACCGACTATACCGCCGACCAGCGCATCGGGCCGGAAATCCTCAAGGGCGTGGCCGACGGCTACCGCCGGCTGCGCAACACCATGCGCTACATGCTGGGAGCGCTGGCGCACTTCGAGGAAGGCGACCGCGTCGAACCGGCGGAGATGCCCGAACTGGAACGCTGGGTGCTGCATCGCCTCGCCGAACTCGATCACATGGTCCGCAAGGGTTATGCCGAGTACAATTTCCAGGGCGTGTTCCAGCAGTTGTTCAACTTTGCCACCGTCGAACTCAGCGCCTTCTACTTCGACATCCGCAAGGACGCGCTTTACTGCGACGGCGACACGCCGCGCCGCCGCGCCGCGCGCACGGTGATGGACCTGCTGTTCCACCGGCTGACCACATGGCTGGCGCCGGTGCTGGTCTTCACTATGGAGGAGGTCTGGCTGGAACGCTTCCCCGGCGAAGACAGTTCGGTCCACCTGACCGACATCCCCGACACGCCGGCCGACTGGCTGGACGAACCGCTTGCGGCGAAATGGGCGATGGTGCGCCGCGCCCGCCGGGTGGTGACGGCCGCACTCGAGGTGCAGCGCACCGATAAGGTGATCGGCGCCTCGCTGGAAGCCGCGCCGGTGGTCCACGTGCGCGACGACGAGATGCTCAAGGCGCTGAAGTCCGTCAGCTTCGACGACATCTGCATCACCTCGGGCATGTACCTCACGGCGGATCCGGTGCCCGGCGAAGCCTTCCGCCTGCCCGAGGTCGAAGGCGTGGGCGTGGTGTTCGAAAAGGCCGAGGGCGAGAAGTGCCAGCGCTGCTGGAAGATCCTCCCCGACGTCGGCACCCACGCGCACCCGGCCACCTGCAAGCGGTGCGACGCGGCGCTGAGCTAGCAAGTCTTTAGACACAAGGAATGAACATGTCACGAGTAGATGAAGCCTACGCCAAAGCTCAACGCGCCATTTCAGACATCAAGTCGGCGGTTAGAACCGTGCTGGAAGAAGGCCCCGAGGATGGTCTTAGAAATGTCGATATTGGGAAGACGCTCGGGATTTATGCCGGTCACGTTGAACATGTCGGCCACATTTCACGCACAGTGCTCTCTATGTTGGAAGCCGAAGGCGTCGTCGAACAAGATGAACAGGAAAAACGCTGGAAATTGGTATCGCTTCACACGAGATCGTAACCCGGCCACCTGCAAGCGTTGCAACACGGCGCTGGGTTGACGACCGGCTGACGAAATGCGCGCGGGCGGGGATTTTTCCCGCCCGCTGTGCTATGCTCCCCGCGCGGAGGGGGATGTTCCGGTGCCGTTCGTCGGCCCGTCATTTTTCATGTCGTTCCATTTTCAGCCCTTCCTCCCGCGATTGTCATTCAGGGAGATTTCGCAATGCCTTTCTACATGTTCCAAGGCCGTTATTCGGCCGATTCCATCAAGCACATGGTCGACAATCCGCAGGACCGCGAGGCCGAGGCCCGCAAGCTGATCGAGGCCATGGGCGGCAAGCTGCACCACCTATTCTTCTGCTTCGGACGCGAGGACGTGGTCGCGCTGCTCGAGGCTCCGGATGACCAGACCGCGGCCGCCACCGTGATGGCGGTGGGTGCGACCGGGGCGATGTCCGGCGGAGCGACGACCAAGCTGCTGACGGCACAAGAGGCCAAGTCCGCCATGCAGAAGGCACAGGACGCCGGCAAGAGCGGCTACCGTGCCGCGAATGCCTGATGTGACGCCGCGCACATCCCCTGTGCGGCGCTAAACGGGTTGGCATTGGCCACAGGCGCCTTAAGTAGGCCGGAAAGGCAAAAGGAGCCCTTCCGCAATGTCCGACCCCACCTACACCCCGCCCGCCGTCTGGACGTGGGACGCCGAGAATGGCGGCGAATTCGCCTCCACCAACCGTCCCATCGCTGGTGCCACCCACGACAAGGAACTGCCCGTGGGCGAACATCCGTACCAGCTTTATTCGCTGGCCACGCCGAACGGGGTGAAGGTCAACATCATGTTCGAAGAGCTGCTCGAGGCGGGCCATGACGCCGAGTACGACGCCTGGCTCATTCGCATCGGCGACGGCGACCAGTTCGGTTCGGGCTTCGTGGACATCAACCCGAATTCCAAGATCCCCGCGCTCATGGACCGTTCCGGCGACAAACTCGTCCGCGTGTTTGAATCCGGCGCCATCCTGATGCATCTGGCCGAGAAATTCGGGGCCTTCCAGACCGCCCCCGAACATCGCGCGGAAATGTTGTCCTGGCTGATGTGGCAGATGGGCAGCGCCCCCTTCCTCGGCGGCGGCTTCGGCCATTTCTACAACTACGCGCCCGAGAAGTACGAATACCCGATCAACCGCTACGCCATGGAAAGCAAGCGGCAACTGGACGTGCTCGACCGCCACCTGGCTGAAAACGACTGGATGGCCGGAGACACCTATACCATCGCCGACATGGCGATCTGGCCGTGGTACGGACAGCTTGTGCTGGGCCGCCTCTATGATGCTGCCGAATTCCTGGACGTCGAAAGCTACACCCACGTGGTGGAATGGGCCAAGCGGATCGACGCACGGCCCGCCGTTCAGCGCGGCCGCATGGTCAACCGCACCGGCGGCGACCCCGCCATGCAACTGCACGAACGTCACTCGGCCCGCGACTTCGAGACCCTGACCCAGGACAAGCTCAAGGTCGCCTGAGACCAGAACGCAGGATCCGGATTGCGCCCCTGTCCCGCAGGGGCCAATCTGTGTCCATGCCGGAACGCAGCCTCGATACCCCTTTGGGCCGCCTGACCCTGCGCCAGACCGGCGACGCGATCAGCGCGCTGGAATGGCGTGACGGCGGGCATGACACCTCCCCTTTGCTCGACGAGGCGGCGGCGCAACTTGCGGGCTATTTCAGCGGCTCTCGCAAAGGCTTCGATCTGCCCCTCGCGCCTGACGGCAGCGACCTCGTCAAACGCGCCTGCGCAGCCATGCAGTGCATTCCCTTCGGCGAGACCCGGACCTACGGCGATCTGGCCAAAGAACTGGGCGCGTCGGCACAGGCCATCGGTCAGGCCTGCGGCGCAAACCCGATCCCGGTGCTGATCCCCTGCCACCGCATTCTCGGCGCGCAGAAACTTGGCGGCTATTCCGGCGCGGGTGGCGTCGAAACCAAAATCTGGCTGCTTCGTCACGAGGGCGCCGCCGGCCTGCTGATCTGACGGTGCCAAATCCGTCAACGGATTTGTCAAAATCCGTCGATGGATTTTGCCCCTCAGTCCCGCCGAGGATCGCGTGGATAAGTTCCGAGGATTTCCAACATGTCGGTGAAGTAGTCCAACTCCTCCAGCGCCCGCTGCACGTCCGCGTCGTCCGGATGCCCCTCGATGTCCGCATAGAATTGCGTCGCCGTGAACGACCCGCCTACCATGTAGCTTTCCAGCTTGGTCATGTTGACGCCGTTGGTGGCAAAGCCGCCCATCGCCTTGTAAAGCGCCGCCGGAATGTTGCGCACCTGAAAGACGAAGGTGGTCAGCATCCCGTGATCGCCGCGCCGGCGCATGTCCGGCTCGCGTCCCATCAGCAGGAACCGCGTGGTGTTGTGGGCGTGATCCTCGATATGCCGCGCAAGGATGTGCAACCCGTGGATCTCGGCCGCGAGGTCCGAGGCCAGCACCCCCGAGCGCCGGTCGCCGCTCGCCGCCAGTTCCGCCGCCGCGCCGGCGCTGTCCGCCGCCGCCTCGCCGCGAATGCCGTAGCGCTTCAGGAAGTCGGCGCATTGCGGCAAAAGTACCTGGTGGGCGCGCACGGTGTCGATTTCCTCGATCTGCACGCCGTCGTGCGCCATCAGGCTGACATGGACCCGCACAAAGGCCTCTCCCACGATCCGCAGCCCACTGGCCGGCAGCAGCCGGTGAATGTCGGCCACGCGGCCGTAGGTGGTGTTCTCGACCGGCAGCATCGCCAGTTCCGCCTGGCCCGAGCGTACAGCAGCGATCGCCTCTTCGAAGGAGTGGCACGGCAGGGGGTCCATGTCCGGTCTCGCGTCGCGGCAGGCCTCGTCGCTGTAGGCCCCCGGTTCGCCCTGAAACGCGATACGTGCTGTCATGATGTTTTTCCGTAATTTCGGCCCCGCCCGGGCGTTTCGTCGCGGTTTCTATACCTTGCGACAGCCCGGGGAAAGACGTAAGACCCCGCCCAAGGACCGGACGTAAGGAACTGCGTGACATGGATACAATGACCTCGACCAAGATTCTGGGCGGCTTCTGCGGAGCTTTCCTGATCTTCCTTCTCGGCAAGTGGGCCGGCGAACTGATCTATCACGGCGGCGGCCATGGCGATGCCGAACAGGCCTATGTGATCGATACCGGCGAGGCCGAAGGTGGCGAAGAAGAGGCCGGCGTGCCCTTCGAAGAGCTGCTGGCCGCGGCCGATCCCGCCAAGGGCGAACGCGTCTGGGGCAAGTGCCGCGCCTGTCACAAGGTCGAGGACGGCGTCAACGGCACCGGCCCGCACCTCTACGGCGTCGTTGGCCGCGAGGTCGGCTCGGTCGACGGTTTCGGCTATTCCGGTGCGCTGGTTGCGGTGGCCGACGTCTGGACGCCCGAGAACCTCAGCGGCTTCCTCGCGGATCCCAAGGGCTACGCGCCCGGCACCAAGATGTCCTTCGCAGGTCTCAAGAAGGCCGAGGACCGCGCCGACTTGATCGCGTGGCTCGACAGCATCGACGGCTGATTCCGTCGCTTTGCGAATTACAAGGCCGCTGCACCCCGGTGCGGCGGCCTTATTTCATTGGAATGCTGGCCCGTCCGCCCCCTGCAAGGACTCCGGGACACACCCAGCGGATTAACGGCGGCGAAGCCGCCCCGCATTGCCGGGCCGCTCCAAGGCACGGCGATATCGTCGATGGACGCCTGAACATCTCATGGTCTACCGCAACCACAGCCATCAAGTGGCTCCCATTGAAATAGGTTCGCCACACCTCGGCCCGGCGATGCGTGGCTCAGCGTGCAGTTCTACCCGCCCGAGCATTCACCCTCGGCCGACAGGCCCATCGCTCCGCCCGCCTCACTCAATACGCTTTTCCCTTGCCCCGCCGCAACTTCACCTACATTCACGAAGTATCGACTTGATTGCCCCCTTCGCAGCGCCTTAGCGTACGAAGCCGACAGAGCAGGATGCCGGCCCGCGCTCACGGGCCCGAGAGGAGCGACCACATGACCAGAGATCTTCTGATTCCGCGCACCGGGTTCAACTTCACGCGCCGCGGCGCGCTGGGCCTGTTGGGCGCCTCGGCGTTGGGCGCCGCGCTGCCGGGCACGCGGGTGATTGGCCAGACCGCGGAGGGCGATGAAACCATCATCAGCCACGGTTACTCGTTCTACGGCGACTTGAAGTATCCCAAGGATTTCCCGCATTTCGACTACGTGAACCCCGATGCGCCGAAAGGCGGGCAGATCTCGCTGTCCTCACGTGGCACCTTCGACGGGTTCAACCGCTGGGCGTGGCGCGGCAACGCCGAAAGCAATTCCAGCGTCGTGGCCGAGGCGATGTTCGGCGAGATGCCGTGGGGCGGCGGGCTGCCGGCGGATTCGATCACCGACAGCTACAACCTGATCGCGCGCGAGGTCGAATACCCGAAGAACAAGACCTGGTGCGTCTTCCACATGCGTGACGACGTCACTTTCCGCAATGGCGAACCCCTGCGCGCCCAGGACGCGGCCTTCACCCACAACCTGTTTCTCGAACAGGGCATCCGCTCCTACGCCCGCGCCGTCAAGGAACGCATAACCGGGGTCGAGGTGATCGACGACCTCACTGTCCGCTACACCTTCGCCGACGACATCTCGCGCCGCTCGCTGATCTCTCAGGTCGGCGGCACGCCG
The DNA here is from genome assembly GCF_056858395.1 of Litorisediminivivens sp. KMU-197. Taxonomy (NCBI): domain Bacteria; kingdom Pseudomonadati; phylum Pseudomonadota; class Alphaproteobacteria; order Rhodobacterales; family Paracoccaceae; genus Litorisediminivivens; species Litorisediminivivens sp. KMU-197. The sequence goes on from NZ_JBXEQG010000004.1 coordinate 35,380, forward strand.
ATCTTCTCCGAGGAATGGTACAAGGAAACCGGCGAACGCCTTGACGAGCCCTCGGTGCAGTCGCCCATGGCCTCGGGCCCCTACCAGGTCGGCGATTACGAGTTCAACCGCTACGTGGTCTACGAACGCAACCCCAACTACTGGGGCTGGGACCACCCCGCAAACATCGGCCGCTTCAACTTCGACCGCGTGCGGATCGAGTATTTCGCCGACGACGCCGCCGAGTTCGAGGCGTTCAAGGCCGGCGTCTACACCTTCCGCACGGAAGGCTCGACCAAGCGCTGGGCCACCGGCTACGACTTCCCGGCGCTCAACAACGGCTACGTGGTGAAGGAAGAGATCCCCGATGGCACCGCGCCGAACAATTCAGGCATCATCTTCAACACCCTGCGCGCGCCGCTCGACAACCGCAACATCCGCCACGCGCTGTCGCTGGCCTTCAACTTCGAATGGGTCCGCGAGTCGCTGCAATTCGGCCTGACCACGCAGCGCAAGTCATTTGTCGAGGGACAGGAATGGGAAGCCGTCGGCGTGCCCGAGGGCAAGGAACTGGCGCTGCTGGAATCCCTTGGCGACCTCGTGCCGCCCGAGATGCTGACCGAGGAACCGGTCATGCCCCACACCTCAAACCCCGCCAGCCCCAACGACCGCCGCAACCAGCGCAAGGCCATGAAGCTGCTGGCCGACGAAGGCTACACGGTCAACGATTCCGGCCGCATGGTCGATGCCGAGGGCAAGCCGTTCACGCTCGATTTCCTGGTGCTCTCCAGCTGGGACGACACCCGCAAGGCGATCATCGAAACCTACGCACAGACGCTCGACGCCTGGGGTATCTCGGTCACCGCCGACGCGGTGGACAGCGCGCAGGGCCAGCAGCGCTTCCTCGACAAGGATTACGACCTGATCCACACCCGTTACCTGACCTTCGCCGCCGCTGGCACCGGGCTGAACCAGTTGTTCGGGTCGGAAACCGCCGAAGTTTCGTCTTACAACGGGGCCGCCCTGCGCAGCCCGCTGGTGGATGAAATCATTCAGGCCGCGCTCGACACCGACAACCGCGAGGACGAGATCGCCGCGCTGAAGGCACTCGACCGGGCGCTCAGGTACGAACGCATCGTCACCCACGACGGCTTTGTCCCCGAATACTGGGTCGCCTACTACGACATGTTCGAACGTCCCGAGACCCTGCCCCCCTATGCCTTGGGCGTACTAGATTTCTGGTGGTTCAACGACGAGAAATTCGCCGATCTGAAAGCCAAGGGCGCGCTGAAGTAACCCATGGGCGCGTATATCCTCCGACGGCTGCTGCTGATCATTCCCACGCTGCTGGGGATCATGCTGATCAACTTCGCGCTGACGCAATTCGTCCCCGGCGGGCCGGTCGAGCAGATGATCGCCCGCGTACAGGGCGAGGGCGACGTCTTCGGCGGTTTCTCCGGCGGTGGCGAGGACGTGGGCGAAGAGACCTTCGGCTCCGACAGCGCCTATGTCGGCGCGCGTGGGCTGGACAAGGGCTTCATCGAACAGCTCGAGGTGGACTTCGGCTTCGCCCGCATCGTCTGCGAACCGGGCTTCGAGGGCGAACCGGATCTCGATGTCGAAGGCTGCGTGAAACAGCCCATAGGCATGATCGAACGCTTCGGCATCATGATGGGCAACTACCTGCGGCTCGACTTCGGCGAAAGCTACTTCCGCTCGATCGGGGTGATGGAACTGGTGCTTGAAAAGATGCCGGTGTCGATCACGCTGGGCCTCTGGTCAACGCTGATCGCCTATATCGTCTCGATCCCGCTGGGCATCCGCAAGGCCGTGCATGACGGATCGAAGTTCGACACATGGACGAGCGGTATCATCATCGTCGCTTACGCCATCCCCGGCTTCCTTTTTGCGATCCTGTTGCTGGTCCTTTTCGCGGGCGGCTCCTACTGGCAGATATTCCCGCTCAGGGGGCTGACCTCCGACAACTTCGAGAACCTCAGTCTCGGCGGCAAGATCGTCGATTACTTCTGGCACATCACCCTGCCGGTGCTGGCCTCGACGATCTCGGCCTTCGCCACGCTGACGCTGCTCACCAAGAACAGCTTCATGGACGAGATCAAGAAGCAATACGTCATCACCGCCCGCGCCAAGGGCCTGTCAGAGCGCAAGGTCCTTTACGGCCACATCTTCCGCAACGCCATGCTGATCGTGATCGCGGGTTTTCCTGCAGTGTTCATCGGCGTGTTCTTCGGCGGTTCGATCATCATCGAGACCATCTTCTCGCTCGACGGTCTCGGCCGTCTGGGGTTCGAGGCCGCCGTGGCCCGCGATTACCCGGTGATCTTCGGCACGCTCTTCGTCTTTGGCCTGCTGGGGCTGGTCGTCGGCATCCTGTCCGACCTGATGTACGTCTTCGTCGACCCCCGCATCGACTTCGAAAAGCGGGAGGGCTGACCATGCACTCAATCGCAACATCAGGCGCGCATGCGCCCTGCCCGACCTCGGGAGGGCCTATCAGCTACATGAGGCAAATGCTTCGCAGTAACCCCACCTGCACCAAATGTGACATATGTCGGAATCTGCCCTCCCGGGGGGGAGGTCGGGCAGGGCGCATGCGCGCCGGGCGGTTCTCAGCTACTTTTGTCTCGCGAATAGCTACCGGCGGGAGGCTCTAACCATGACCCTCTCCCCCATCAACAAACGCCGCTGGCGCAACTTCAAGGCCAACCGCCGCGCGCTGTGGAGCCTGATCATCTTCCTGATCCTCTTCGGCCTCGCCATGTTCGCCGAGTTCCTCGCCAACGACAAACCGATCCTCGTCAAATACCGCGGCGAGTTCTTCACCCCGGTCTTCAACTTCTATCCCGAAACCGCGTTCGGCGGCGACTTCCGGACCGAGGCCGTCTACCGCGATGTCGAGGTCAAATGCCTGATCCGCTCCGGCGGGCTCGAGGAATGCTGGGACGACCCCGAAGGCCTGATCGAACGCATCGACACCGGCGACACCCCCTCGGGCGATTTCGTCGAAGGCTGGGCGCTCTGGCCGCCCATCCCCTACAGCTACGACACGCCCGTCGACCGCTCCGGCGCCGCCCCCCTGCCCCCGAACGAGCAGAACCTCCTGGGCACCGACGACACCAAGCGTGACGTGCTGGCCCGCATCATCTACGGCTTCCGCCTGTCGATCCTTTTCACCCTGATCGTGACCGTGCTGGCAAGCGTCATCGGCATCATCGCCGGCGCGCTGCAAGGCTACTTCGGCGGCTGGCTCGATCTCATCTTCCAGCGCATCATCGAGATCTGGAGCTCGACCCCCAGCCTCTACATCATCATCATCCTCTTCGCGATCCTCGGGCGAAGTTTCTGGCTGCTGGTCTTCCTCATGGTGCTGTTCGGCTGGACCGCCCTCGTCGGCGTCGTCCGCGCCGAATTCCTGCGCGCTAGAAACCTCGAATACGTCCGCGCCGCCAAGGCGCTCGGTGTCTCCAACACCACCATCATGTTCCGCCACATGCTGCCCAACGCCATGGTCGCCACCGTCACCTTCCTGCCCTTCATCGTCACCGGCACCATCAGCCAGCTCGCCGGCCTCGACTTCCTCGGCTTCGGCCTGCCCTCGTCGTCGCCCTCGCTGGGCGAACTGACCCTGCAGGCCAAGCAGAACCTGCAAGCGCCGTGGCTGGGCTTCACCGCCTTCACCGTATTCGCCGTCATGCTCTCGCTGCTCGTCTTCATTTTCGAGGGCGTCCGGGATGCCTTCGACCCGAGGAAGACCTTCCAATGAGCCTGCTTCGCGTGAAGAACCTGAACGTCTCGTTCCGTCAGGACGGCCAGACTACCCGCGCCGTCAAGGGCGTGTCCTTCGAGGTTGCCAAGGGCGAAACCGTGGCGCTGGTCGGCGAATCCGGGTCCGGCAAATCGGTGACGGCATTGTCCACCGTCTCGCTCCTCGGCGGCTCGGCCGAAGTCGACGGCTCGGTCAAGTACAACGGGACCGAGATGATCGGCGCCTCCGACAAGCTCCTGCGCGACGTCCGCGGCAACGACATCTCGTTCATCTTTCAGGAGCCGATGACCTCGCTCAATCCGCTGCACACGCTGGAAAAGCAGTTGAGCGAGTCGATGGAGCTGCACCAGAACGTCAAGGGCGACGAGGCCCGCCGCCGCATCATCGACCTGCTCAACAAGGTCGGCATCCGCGACCCCGAGGATCGCCTCACCGCTTACCCCCACCAGCTTTCCGGCGGCCAGCGCCAGCGCGTCATGATCGCCATGGCGCTGGCCAACGGCCCTGACCTCTTGATCGCGGACGAACCCACAACCGCGCTCGACGTCACCATTCAGGCGCAAATCCTCGACCTTCTGGCCGATCTCAAGGAGGCTGAAAACCTCTCCCTTCTGTTCATCACCCACGACCTCGGCATCGTCCGCCGCATCGCCGACCGCGTCTGCGTGATGAAGGACGGCGAGATCGTCGAAACCGGCAGGACCGAGGAAATCTTCGCCAACCCGCGCCATCCCTACACCCAAAAGCTGCTCGCCGCCGAAAGCACCGGCCAGCCCGACCCGGTAGAGCCGAGCGCCCCCGTCGTGGCCGAGGCGAAAAACCTCAAGATCTGGTTCCCGATCCAGAAGGGCCTGCTGAAGCGCACCGTCGGCCACGTCAAGGCGGTCAACGACGCCAATTTCAAGGTCCGCGCTGGCGAGACCATCGGTCTGGTGGGCGAATCCGGCTCTGGTAAGACCACGCTGGCGCTGGCGATGATGCGGCTGATCCCGTCCGAGGGGCAGATCACCTTCGACGGTCGCGACCTGCGCGGACTGAACACCCGCAACCTGCGCAAGCTGCGCTCGGAGATGCAGATCGTCTTTCAGGATCCCTACGGCTCGCTGTCCCCCCGCATGTCCTGCGCCGAAATCATCGCCGAAGGCCTGGGCGTTCACGGCGACCGCGGCGACAAGCGTCCCAGACGCGAGAAGGTGGCAGAGGTGATGGAGGAGGTGGGCCTCAACCCCGCGATGATGGACCGATATCCGCACGAATTCTCGGGCGGTCAACGCCAGCGCATCGCCATTGCCCGCGCGATGATCCTGCGGCCCAAGCTTGTCGTGCTGGACGAACCGACCTCCGCGCTCGACATGACGGTGCAGGTGCAGATCGTCGACCTGCTGCGCGCATTGCAGCGCAAATACGACCTCGCCTACCTGTTCATCAGTCACGACCTCAAGGTCGTTCGCGCCATGTCGCACCACGTCATGGTAATGAAACAGGGCGACGTGATCGAGGCCGGCCCCGCCGACCAGATCTTCAACGCCCCCCAGACCGCCTACGCCCGCACCCTGCTGGCCGCGGTGGCCTGACGCCGTTGCGCGCACGCCGTTTCGGCGGGCTAAAGTCGCAGCGAGGCAGGCCGGGATCCAACCGGTGGACCCCAGTGTGGCGCGTCACGACACGCCGCAATGTCCGAGTGATGACAGCACTGAGCCCAAATTGGACCTGAGCTGCGACGTTTTTTGCTGATGAAACGTCCAAAAGTCTCCATCTCAAGAGCCGCCTGCGTCCTATGTTTCCCGAGGTTTGGAGGAAAATAGGATGGCGACGCGTGGAAACTGCTTGTGTAGAAAAACACGCTGGGTCTACCAAGGTGATCAATTAAGGGCATGTTACTGTCACTGCGATGACTGCCGTCGGAATTGTGCCGCGCCGGTGGTTGCGTGGTTCGGTGTGCCGATGGAACGCTTTAGGTGGACCGGTGACAAACCCCGTATTTATGAAAGTTCCAAAGGCGTTGTCAGGCACTTTTGCGGGGCGTGCGGGTCACCCATGGGATTCGAAGCCGATCACTATCCGGGTCGTATGCACCTTTATGCTGCGTCGCTCGAAAACCCGGAAGATTTCAAACCGACTTTTCACGTCAACAAGCAGAGCAAGTTGCCATGGCTGCAATTGACTGATGATCTCGACGCGTTCGAAGGCACATTGCTTAACGCCCCCAAAGACCCAGACGGATATCAGTAGAAGGGGAAGTCACCCTAATTTCCAAATGACGGCTCTTGTCCCCACAGCATATGAGCACCTCTCACCATTAAACCCTTGACCTTCCCGTGACGGGAACCCTTATCTGTTGGATCATGACAGATAACACACCCCGGACCTTCACGGTCGAGATCGACAACATGAGCTGCGGATCATGCGCCACACGGATCGACACCGCCCTTTCCGGTGTCCCGGGCCTGACCGACGTCAGCGTCAACCTCGCCGATCAAAGCGCTCGTGCGACCACCGCCGACCCTGCCGCCCGGACCGCCGCGCTCGAGGCGCTCGACAAGGTTGGCTATGGCCCCCGCAACCACCGCGTCAAGCTGGAGATTGACGGCATGAGTTGCGCCTCCTGCGTGGCCTCCGTGGAATCCGCGCTTTTGAAAACCCCTGGCGTCACCTCCGCCCGCGTCAACCTCGCATCTGGCGAAGCGCAGGTCGACACCCGCCTGCGCGACCCCGAGGCCCTCATCGAAGCGGTCGCCAGCACTGGCAAAACCGCGCGGCTCAAGGACGCCAGCAAGCCCGCCGAGGACCGGCAAGGCCAAGAGGCCACCCGCCAGCGCCGCCGGTTCCGGACCGCTGCCCTGCTGACCCTTCCGGTCTTCCTGATGGAAATGGGCGGCCATGCCTACCCTCCCATCCACCATGCCATCAATGCCACCATCGGCCAGACCGCAAGCTGGCTGATCCAGTTCGTCCTGACCGCGCTCGTGCTCGTGATCCCCGGCCGCGAGATCATGACACTGGGCTACAAGGGCCTGCTGCGCCGCGCGCCCGACATGAACGCGCTGGTGGCATTGGGCGTCACTGCCGCCTTCCTCTATTCCTCGCTGGCCCTGTTCCTGCCCGGTCTCCTTCCCGAAGCGTCCCGTGCCGTCTATTTCGAGGCCGCCGCCGTCATCGTCACCCTGATCCTGCTCGGCCGCACGCTGGAAGCGCGCGCCAAGGGCCGCACCGGCGCCGCAATCCGACGGCTGATGACGCTGGCACCCGACACCGCCTTTGTCGAACGTGATGGCAAGGTCTCCGAGGTCCCGGTGGCCGAAATCACCCGCGGCGACTGCATCCACGTCCGCCCCGGGGGCCGCATCGCCGTCGATGGCCGCGTCACTTCGGGGCAGTCGTGGATTGACGAAAGCATGGTCACCGGCGAGCCGGTCCCCGTTGCCAAGGAGAAGGGCGATGACGTCACCGCAGGCACCGTCAACGGCACCGGCGCACTTGTCTTCCGCGCCACCGCGGTGGGCGGCGACACCGTGCTGGCACAGATCATCGCCATGGTCGAAAGCGCCCAGTCCGCCCGCCTGCCGGTCCAGACCCTCGTCAACCGCATCACGGCCTGGTTTGTGCCCGTAGTGATGGTTGTCGCCGCCCTGACCGCCCTCGCATGGCTGATCTTCGGACCCACGATGAGCCATGCCCTCGTCGCCGGCGTCTCCGTGCTCATCATCGCCTGCCCCTGCGCCATGGGCCTCGCCACGCCGACCTCCGTCATGGTCGGCACCGGCCGCGCCGCCGAAATGGGTGTGCTGTTCCGCAAGGGCGATGCGCTGCAATCGCTGCAAGGGGTGCGCACAGTGGCCTTCGACAAGACCGGCACCCTGACCCAGGGCAAGCCTGCCCTCACCGACATCGTGACGACGGGCGACGAGGCCACACTCCTCCGCCTTGCCGCCGCCGCCGAGGCGCAATCCGAACACCCCCTCGCCCGTGCCATCGTCGCCGCAGCAGAGGCGCGCGGTCTGGAACTGCCCGAGGCGCAGGACTTCGGCACAACCACCGGCAAGGGCCTCGCCGCCACGGTCGAGGGTCACCGCATCCTGATCGGGTCCGCCAGCTACATGGCCTCCGAAGGCATCGAGACCCCGCCGACCGACACCCTCGCCGCTCAGGGCAAGACCACCATCCACCTCGCCCTTGATGGCAGGGCCGAGGCCGTCTTCGCCATCGCCGATCCGGTCAAGGACGGCACCCGCGAAGCGCTCAAAGACCTTCATGACATGGGCCTGAAGGTCGCCATGATCACCGGCGACGCCGAAACCACGGCCCGTGCCATCGCCGCCGATCTGGGCATCGACGAAGTCCGCGCCGGCGTGCTGCCCGACGGCAAGGTCGCGGCGCTGTCGGACCTGCCCGGTCCGGTTGCCTTCGTCGGCGACGGCATCAACGATGCGCCCGCGCTGGCTCATGCCGATGTCGGCATCGCCATCGGCACCGGCACCGACGTGGCGATCGAGGCCGCCGACGTGGTGCTGATGTCCGGCGACCTGCGCGCCGTGACCGACGCGCTGCGCGTGTCGCGCATGACCCTGCGCAACATCCGCCAGAACCTCGGCTGGGCCTTCGGCTACAACGTGCTGCTGATTCCCGTCGCCGCCGGCGTGCTGGCGATCTTCGGCGGGCCGATGCTGTCGCCGCCGCTGGCCGCTGGCGCCATGGCACTGTCGAGCCTTTTCGTGCTTTCGAACGCGCTGCGCCTGCGCTGGATCGGCCGAAAGACATCCCGCCCAGCCCACACGACACCACACCGGACCAAAGAGGCCATCGCATGAACATCGGCGAAGTATCCGACCGCGCGGACCTGCCCGCCAAGACCATCCGCTATTACGAGGAAATCGGACTGGTCAAACCGCTGCGCAACGCCAACGGTTACCGCGCCTTCCGCGAATCGGACGTGCACAAGCTGGCCTTCCTCGGCCGTGCCCGCGCGCTCGGCTTCTCGATCGAGGACTGCCGCGCCCTGCTGGCGCTCTGGGGCGACAAGCAGCGCGCCTCCGCCGATGTCCGCAAGATCGCGCGCGGCCATCTGGACGAAATCGACCGCAAGATCGCCGACCTCACCCGTATGCGCGAAACCCTCTCGGACCTGGTCGAGCATTGCGCAGGCGACGACCGCCCCGACTGTCCCATCCTCGAAGAGCTTTCGGCCGAGGATTGATAAGACTCGCAGCGTCCGTGCAGGCCGACAGGCTGGGGCGAGGAGCCCGGAGTTTTCTTAAACGAGTGGCGGACGACGCGCCGCCACCAATGGTCGGCCCGTCTAAAGGGCTGGCTTGACATACCCGAGAGATTCAGTCAGGTTATTCGCAAGACCCAGCCATCCAGACTTGGAAAGCCCGGTTTCCCACCGCAACCGGAGACATCCCATGCCACACGAACGCCGCCGGATCACGCTCGTCCCGCCGCCCTGGGCGGACAACGGCATTTCCCTCGCTCCCCGCCGGTCGTCGCGGCCATCGCTGGAGCGCCTGCTCGACCTGCTGGAGGCGCGGTTATGAATGCCATCTCGCTCAGACTGCAGTCCCTGACGGCCGAGGAAATTCCCGCTGCGGGTCCGGTCTATGACGCCCGCCTGCTGGTCGGCACCGGCGGCACCGCGCGCATCCGTCTCGATGGCATGATCTACACCCTGCGCATCACCAGAGCGGGCAAGCTGATCCTCACCAAGTAGGCCCGGCTTTCGCATTGACCCGGGCGCAGCGCTGGCGTTTCCTGCAAGCCGAAGGAGACCGCCATGGCCCCGCCCGCGCCCCAGACCCTCGGCACCGCGCCCGATGGCAAACCACTCCGGGTTTTCCGCATCGGCAGCGCCGAACTGCAGGCGCGGGTCCTGACGCTAGGTGCAGTGCTGCAGGACCTGAGACTCGCCGGCCATGCGCCGCCGCTGGTGCTGGGATATGCCGATCCGATGGACTATGCCCGCAATCCGCACAAGCTGGGCGCGGTGGTCGGGCGCTGCGCAAACCGCATCGCCGACGCCCGCTTCACGCTGGAGGGACAGGTCTGCGAACTCGACCGCAACGACCCGGCAGGCCATTGCCTGCACGGTGGCGCCGAGGGCGTGCAGGCGCTCAGCTGGCAGGCGGTCGACCACGGACCGGATCACCTGACGCTCGCGATCATGCTCGAGGACGGCCACATGGGCTTTCCCGGCAAGCTCGAGGCGCACTGCACCTACCGCACCCGTGGTGCGGCGCTGGATATCGTACTGACAGCGAATTGCGATGCGCCGACCTACTGCAATCTCACCAATCATTCGTATTACAACCTGTCGGGTGCCGGGGATGTCTCGGATCACAGGCTCTCGGTCATGGCCGAAAGCTATCTGCCGGTGGATCAGCGTCAGATCCCCCTGGGCCGCCGGTCGCCAGTGGCGGGCGGGCTCGATTTCCGCGCGTCGAAGCCGGTGACGGGGCCGCTGGACCACAACTTCTGCCTCGCGCAGGCCCGCCGCGCCCTGACCCATGCGGCGACGCTTTCGGTGGACGGGCTGTCGATGCAATTGTCGACCACCGAGCCGGGCCTGCAGGTCTACGACGGCGCGGCGCTGGACCGCACCGGCCAGACCGGGTTGGCGGGGCGCAGCCACGGGCCCCACGCCGGCCTCGCGCTCGAGCCGCAGGCCTGGCCCGACGCGCCGAACCAGAGCTGGGCACCGCAGGCGCTGCTGAAGCCAGGCGAGACCTATCGCCATCACAGCCGCCTCGCCTTCACCCGGGCGGGCGCCGATCCGTCGCCGGATCGGGACTGACCCGGTGAGGGATCAGGCTGGCCGAAGAATTGCGTTCGGCAACTTCCCTGCCCCGTGATACCCTCGCGGACGTCACCGTCTTTGCAAAGGTCTGTTTGCCATGACCTCCATGACCCTGCTTATCGGCACCACCAAGGGCGCCTTCCTGCTCGACACTCCGGACCGTGAAAATTGGTCGCTGCGTGGCCCGTTCTGCGACGGCTGGCCGATCAATCACCTGTCAGGCGATCCCGAAACCGGCACCCTCTGGGCCGGCGGCGGCGGCGACTGGACCGGCGCCGGCGTCTGGCGCTCCACTGACGGGGGAGACACATGGTCGCTCAGCAAGCTGTCCGACGGAGAGCTGGACGACTGGCTGCGCAATGACCCCGACACGGCGGCGCAATTCGGCATGACGCCGCCGCCCCCGGCGCCCTTCGGCAAGGAGGTCTCGGCGATCTGGTCGCTGAAACACGCCCATGGCAGGCTCTATGCCGGGGCCAAGCCCGCGACGCTCTTTGCCAGCGACGATGGCGGCACCAGCTGGCAGAAGCTGCCGGCACTGAACGAGCATCCCTCCGCCGCGGACTGGCAGCCGGGCGCCGCCGGCCTGACCCTGCACACCATCGTCACCGACCCCGAGACGCCGGGCAGGCTCTGGCTGGCGATCTCCGCCGCCGGGGTCTTCGCCAGCGAAGACGGGGGCGAAAGCTGGGAGCGCCGCAACCGTCGTTCGAACGCAGACGGCCCCGCCCCCGAGGACCCCCACCCCGCCGCCGGGCAGGGCGACGAGACCGGGCTTTGCGTGCACAACATGGTGCGCGCCGGCGGTGCCAACGGCGACCTGCTCTACCAGCAGAACCACCATGGCGTCTTCCGCTCGCAGGACGGCGGCAGGTCGTGGCACGAGATCAGCGCGGGGCTGCCCTCGAAGTTCGGCTTTCCGATCTGCGTCCATCCCCGCGAGGCCCGCACCATTTGGACCCTCCCGCTGAACGGCGACATGGCCGGGCGCTATCCGCCCGAGGCCAGCGCGGCGGTGTGGAAATCCGTCGACGGCGGCGACAGCTGGCGTAAAAAGCATAAGGGGCTGCCGCAGGAAAACTGCTTCTTCACCGTGCTGCGCCAGGCCATGGCAGTGGACGCGGGCGACCCGGCCGGCGTCTATTTCGGCACCAACTCCGGCTCGGTCTTCGCAAGCCGTGACGCGGGCGAAAGCTGGTCCGAGGTGGCGCGGCACCTGCCGACGGTGCTTTGTGTCGAGACGCTGTCGCGAGCCTGAGGGTTGCGCCGCGGCTGCGCGCGTCGCCGGGGGGTGGCGCGCTGCGCGCGCCCCGGAGGCTCTGCCTCCAGACCTCCGGGATATTGTCGGCCAGAAGAAGGATCAGGCGGGGGTGAGGATCGGTTTGCCCTCGGTCGGCCCAGTTCCTAACGTATCTGCGGCACGACTCAGCCCGGAGACGCCATCTTGATCCGATTTGCCGCCGCAACGCTCACCCCGGTCGTGCTGCTCGCGCTTGCGGCGCTGGCAGGCGGCGTCTGGATCTGGGCGGCGCTGGCCTATCTGACGCTGCTGGTGTTCGGGCTGGACCAGTTGCGCGCCATGGCGGCGCCCGCCGATCCGGGGGCGGAGCTTCCCGCCGGCACCGTGTTGTCGGTGATGCTGGGGCTGGCGCATTTCCCGCTGCTGGCGCTGGCGGTCTGGCTGGTCTCGGGCGGCAGCGGCGCGCCCTGGGACGCGCGGATCGCGGGCTTCTTCGCCTTCGGCCTGTTCTTCGGGCAGGTCAGCAACTCCATTGCGCACGAGCTGATCCACCGCGCCGACCGCAGGCTCAGACGGCTGGGCGTCACTGTCTATGCTTCGGTGTTTCATGGCCACCATGCCTCGGCGCATCCGCTGGTGCATCACGTCCACGTCGGCACGCCCGCGGACCCCAATACACCGCGCGGGCGCGAAAGCTTCTACCGCTTCGCCTGGCGTGCCGTGCGCGGCGAATACCGCGCCGGGCGTAAGGCCGAAACCGCGCGCAGGGCCCGCGTCGGAAAAACCGGCCTGCATCCCTATCGCATCTATGCGCTGATCTCGCTGGCCACGCTGACCGTGGCAATGCTGATCGGCGGGCTGGCCGGGGCGGTGTCGCTGCTGGCGCTTGCGGCCTATACCCAGTCGCAGCTGCTGGTGACGGACTACGTGCAGCACTATGGGCTGTCGCGCCGGACCGACGCGCAGGGCCGCACCGAGCCCTGCGGCCCACAGCACAGCTGGAACGCGCCGCAGTGGTTCTCGTCGGCGCTGATGCTCAACGCGCCGCGCCATTCCGACCACCACGTCCGGCCCCGTGTCGCCTATCCCGGGCTGAAGCTCGACGATCGTGCCATGCCCACATTTCCCTACGCCCTGCCGGTCATGGCGCTGCTCGCGCTCTGGCCGCGGCGCTGGCGGCAGATCATGGACCCGCGCGCCGCGCACTGGCAGGCCAACGGTCGGGAAGTTGCGGATTTGTGACTTGCCCCGCGGCCCGCGCCTCTGCCACTGTCGGGACATGATGAAGCATCTGTTCACCTTGCTTGCGCTTGCGGTGGCGACCCCTGCCGTCGCCGGCATGTCGGCGGCCGAGTTCGAGGCCTATACCACCGGCAAGACGCTCTATTTCGGGTCGGACGGGCGCGAATACGGGGTCGAGGAGTACCGCGAGAACCGCCGCGTGCGCTGGTCGTTTCTCGACGGGCGCTGCCGCGATGGCTACTGGTACGAGGACAGCCGCGGCATGATCTGCTTCGTCTACGAAGACACCCCCGAACCGCAGTGCTGGAATTTCGAGCGCAGCCCGGGCGGGGGCCTGCTGGCGCGCTTCGAGGACGATCCGCAGGGCACGCTGCTCTACGAGGCCAACCAGGATGACAAGCCGATGATGTGCCTCGGCCCGGACATCGGGGTCTGAGGTCCGCCGCGTCAGGCCCAACCTCCATCGCTCCGACGCCGTCCCGGGCCTGATACGGGATCTCCCGCGCCGCCTTTGAATGCGCCGCGGCCTTTCGGGCTTACCCTTTGGGCCGGCCCATGACCGCGTTCAGCGCGCCGGCGATCAGCGGCAGGCAGTCGGGCGCCGAGAAACTGTGATCCGCCCCCCTCAGAAAGGTCAGCGCGATGTCCGGGCTGTCGGCATGATCCAGCAGGCGCAACGCGGTGTCGCGGCTGACCGAGTTATCCTCGGTTCCTTGCAGGCACCGCACCGGAAACGGCAGCGCCAGCGGTGACCGCAGCACGAGGTGGCGGCGTCCGTCCTCGATCAGCCGCCGGGTGACGCGATAGGGATCGCCGTACTCCGAGGGCCGGTCGTAATAGCCCTGCTCCATGACCTGCGCCCTCTGGTCGTCGCTGAACTCCGCCCAGAAGCCGTCTTCGGTGAAATCCGGCGCGGCGGCGATGGTGACAAGCCCCGCGACGTTGTCGAGCCGCCGGCTCAGCAACAGCGAGATCCAGCCGCCCATGGACGAGCCCACCAACACCAGCGGCCCGTCGCAGGTGGCACGGATCACCGCCTCGGCATCCTCGGCCCAGTCGCCGATGCAACCGTCCTCGAACCGGTCCGAGCTTTGCCCGTGCCCGGAATAGTCGAACCGCAGATAGGCCAGACCCCGCGCGCGGCAATGCTCTTCCAGCCAGACCGCCTTGGTGCCGGTCATGTCGGACTTGTAGCCGCCGAGAAAGACGATGGTGGGGCTGTCGCCCGCGGTCTTGTAATAGGCGATGCGGCGGCCTTGCGCGGTCTCATGGGTCTGGGGCATGGGGTCTCCTGTGCGGTGTCCGGCGGCGATAGTGCCGGGGGTCGCGGATCAGCGCAACCGGGGTAGGATGGGTGCTCAGCACCCATCCTACGGTGTCACGCCCGCGTCTCGACCTCGTTCAGCCAGAGCGCCGCCCCGCTGGCCGCAAGGCAGAGCACCGCGAACCCCAGTAGCGCCGCCTCGGGTCCGATCATCGCCGCCGCGCCGCCCAGCGCACCGGTCACCAGCAGGATGGTGCCGATCACGGTATTGGCCAGCGCCGCATAGGTCGACCGCTGCTCGGGCGGCGACATGTCCACAAGGTAGACCGACCGGCCCTGCCGCACGCCGTGATAGGCCAGCATCAGCACGAAAAGCGTCGCCGGAATCGCCCAGACGGTCTGCGCCACCCCGGTCCAGGCGAAGCCCACCGCCGCCAGCATCGCCGCTGCCCCCAGCACACCGGTCAGCATCAGCACCAAGCGGCTCGACCAGTCCGCCATGCGGCCCCAAAAATAGGAACTGGCGAAGGAGGCCAGCGCCGACACCAGCACCAGCACGCCCAGCCGATCCAGCGCCAGTTCGGCCTCGTGCGCCGCCAGCAGCACGAAGAACGGCGGCGCCAGCGCGGTCGGCACCAGCAGTCCCCGGACGAGGATGAAGACCTGCAACTGCCGGTCCTCGCGCAGAGGCGACAGGTCCGGCAGCACCGCCGCTTCGGTCTCGCTCGGGTCTTCCTCGAGCCGCACCATGACCAGCGCGGCCACCATCCACAGACCGGCCGCCAGCGCGATGGCAAGGATCACCGCGATCCGCTCGGTCAACACCCCGGTCAGCAACAGCACGCCCAGCACGATCACCCCAGCCGACGAGACACTGCCCGCCGCGCCGGTCACGCTGCCGCGCCGCGACGTGCCGACGGTCTTGCCCAGCACGTCCTTGTAGCTGACCGAACAGGCGGCGCGTGACAAGGCAAGCGCGGCCAGAGCGCCGCAGACCGCCAGCCCCGCGGCCCATCCCGTCAGCGTCAGCCCCGCCAGCGCGATCAGCGCCGCAGAGACCCCCTGCCCGACGCCCCCCGCCGCCCAGAACCACTTGCGCCGCCGCAGCCGCCTCAGCCAGCCCGAGAGCAGGATTTGCGGCAGCAGGGCACCGGCCTCGCGGATTGGCACCAGCAGGCCGATCAGCACCGCCGGCGCACCCAGCGCAGTCAGCAGCCACGACAGGATCAGCTTCGGATCGACCAGCCCGTCCGCCAGCTTCGACGCGGTCAGCGCCAGGATGTGGCGCAACCCGTTCCGGGCCTCGGTATCGCCGGTGCTTTCGCCCGCGATGCGATGAAAGATGCGCTCTGCTATGGTCCCGATCCCCTATGGTGATCCGTCAAGGATAGGCCGCATCCCTCAGCGATCAATTCCGCCGCCTCGCCGCCCCGACCTGACGCTCCGTGATCCGTCAACGGATCAGACCCGATCCATCCATGGATCGGCGCTCCCCGCCAGCGGCCGGTTGCCATCGCTCCGCCAAGGGTTCGGACTTGACACAAAGCCGCGCAGAGGCCACACGACCCCACCACATACCCGCAACCGGGCGTTTTGTAGGCGCCAAACCGACGAGGAGGCCGATATGGCTCAAATCTCCCTGACTTTCCCCGATGGCAATGCACGACAGTACGACGCTGGCGTGACCCCCGCGGATGTGGCTGCCGATATCTCGAACTCGCTCGCCAAGAAGGCCGTATCGGCCAACGTCAACGGCGCGCATTGGGATCTTCAGTGGCCTATCACCGAAGACGCGCATGTCGCGATCAACACCATGAAGGACGAGGCCCCGGCGCTGGAGCTCATCCGGCACGACCTCGCGCATATCATGGCCCGCGCGGTGCAGGAGCTCTGGCCCGACGTCAAGGTCACTATCGGTCCGGTGATCGAAAACGGCTGGTACTACGATTTCGACCGCGCCGAGCCCTTCACCCCCGAAGACCTGGGCGAAATCGAAAAGAAGATGCGCGAAATCATCAACGCCCGCGATCCCGTCCGCACCGAGGTCTGGTCGCGCGAGGACGCCATCGCGCATTACGAAGCCAACGGCGAGCCCTACAAGGTCGAACTGGTCAACGCCATTCCCGACGACGGTCAGCCGATCCGCATGTATTGGCATGGGCAGTGGCAGGACCTCTGCCGTGGCCCGCATTTGGCGCACACCGGTCAGGTGCCGGCGGATGCCTTCAAGTTGATGCGCGTGTCGGGCGCCTACTGGCGCGGTGACAGCAAGAACGCCCAGCTTCAGCGGATCTACGGCGTCGGCTTCCAGAACAAGGACCAGCTGCGCAAATACCTCAACTTCCTCGAAGAGGCCGAGAAGCGCGATCACCGCAAGCTGGGCCGCGAGATGAACCTGTTCCACATGCAGGAAGAGGCCCCCGGCCAGGTGTTCTGGCATCCGAACGGCTGGACCATCTACACCCAGCTTCAGGACTACATGCGCCGCAAGCAACGCGCCGGCGGGTACAGGGAAATCAACACGCCGCAGGTGGTCGACCGCAAGCTGTGGGAGGCCAGCGGCCACTGGGAAAAATACCAGCACCACATGTTCCTCGTCGAGGTCGATGAAAGCCGCGACGGCGAAAACGACGATGCCGCCGTGAAGGACAAGGCACAGACGCGGATCAACGCGCTGAAGCCGATGAACTGCCCCTGCCACGTGCAGGTCTTCAACCAGGGCCTCAAGTCCTACCGCGACCTGCCGCTCCGGCTGGCCGAATTCGGCTCCTGCGCCCGGTTCGAACCCTCGGGCGCGCTGCACGGCATCATGCGGGTGCGCGGCTTCACCCAGGATGACGCCCATATCTTCTGCACCGAGGATCAGATCCAGGAGGAATGCGCCAAGTTCATCGACTTCCTCGCCAACATCTACGAAGAGTTGGGCTTCCCTGAATTCGAGATCAAGTTCGCCACCCGCCCGGAAAAGCGCGTGGGCTCGGACGAAAGCTGGGACTACGTCGAAGGCGCCTTGGAGAACGCCATCAAGGCGGTGGGCCGCGACTACACGCTCGAGCCGGGCGACGGCGCCTTTTATGGCCCCAAGCTTGACTTCTACCTGACCGACGCGATCGGCCGGGTCTGGCAATGCGGCACCTTTCAGGTCGATCCCAACCTGCCCGAACGGCTCGGCGCCAGCTTCATCGGCGCGGATGGAGACAAGCACCGCCCCTACATGCTGCACCGCGCGTGCTTGGGCAGCTTTGAACGCTTCATCGGCATCCTGATCGAGAACTGGGAAGGCAAGCTGCCGTTCTGGCTGGCGCCGCGGCAGGTGGTGGTGGCCTCCATCGTCTCGGACGCAGACGACTACGTCGCCGAGGTAGTGGCCAATCTGCAAGCTCAGGGCGTCCGCGCCGAGGCCGACACCCGCAACGAAAAGATCAACTACAAAGTCCGCGAGCATTCGCTCGGCAAGGTCCCGGTGATCCTCGCCATCGGCGCGCGCGAGGTCGAGGAACGCACCGTGACCGTCCGCCGCCTTGGCGAGAAACAGACCCGCGTCGCGGCGCTGGACGAGGTGGTTCAGGACCTCGCCACCCAGGCGCTGCCGCCCGACCGTGTCCCGGCGGCGTAAAGCTGTAACATTCCGGGCCGTCCCGTGATCGGGCGGCCCGGTTTAAACGCGCTTTGCAACCAATTGTAACATTCCAGCGCTGGAACCCCGCGGCGCGTCACATGGCAGGTGACGCGCCTCTTTGATTTCAAAGGCTTTTCGCGCTATCCTCGCATTCGCGGCATCACATGCGCCTGACGTCGGGTTACGCATCCGTGATCAACGGGCCTGTGAAGTGATCGGCAGGCCCCACCGGGCGTAGTCTTGTTTCAGCCGCCGCAGGGGCGGCCTTGGACGAACCATCTGAGATCAAAGACCAAAAGGGATGCACCATATGTCGAACATCATGAAAACCGCTGCCGTCGCAGGCGCTGTCGCAGCCGCTCTGGCCGCCCAGACCACCACCGCCACCGCCCAGGAAAAAGAGAAGTGCTACGGCGTGTCGCTGGCCGGTCAGAACGATTGCGCCGCCGGCCCCGGCACCACCTGCGCGGGCACCTCGACCGTGGACTATCAGGGCAACGCATGGACGCTGGTCGACGCCGGCACCTGCGCAGACATCGAACTGCCCGAGATGGCCGACGGCAGCCTGCGCATGGGATCGCTTGAAGCGCTGGAACGCGACATTCCGGAAAGCTGAGACCGAATTGCAGGGTGGGTGCACGGCACCCATCCTGCCACCAAGGACGCCGCCATGGACGCCAGCCACAACCATCCGTCGCTGCCCGCCGCGCCCGGCGTCGGCTACAAGCCGCAACATTACACCCAGATCATTGACGGCGCCGCTCCTGTCGAATGGCTGGAGATCCATGCCGAGAACTACATGGGCGACGGCGGCCGACCGCTGGCGCAACTCCGGGCCCTGTCCGAGTGTTTCGCCATCTCCGTCCACGGCGTCGGCCTGTCGATCGGCGGCGAGATGCCGCTGGACGAAGACCACCTCGCCCGCCTCGGGCACCTGTGCGACTGGCTGCAACCGGCCAGCTTCTCCGAACACCTCGCCTGGTCGACCCACGACAGCCACTTCCTCAACGACCTTCTTCCGCTGCCCTATACCGACGCCACCCTCGCCCGGGTCTGCACCCATATTGACCAAGTGCAAGAGGCCGTGGGCCGCCAGATGCTGCTGGAAAATCCCTCGTCCTACCTCGCCTTCGCCGAAAGCACCTGGGACGAGCCCGCCTTCTTGAACGAGATCGTTCGCCGCACCGGCTGCGGGCTGCTGCTCGATGTCAACAACGTCTTCGTTTCGGCCACCAACCTCGGATTCTCGCCGCAGGGCTACATCGACGCCTTCCCGCTGGCCCGCGTCGGCGAAATCCACCTCGGCGGCCATGACGAGGACGAAGACGACCACGGCGCGCCGCTCCTGATCGACAGCCACGGTCGCGCGGTGGTGGATCCGGTCTGGGCGCTGCTCGATTACACGTTGGCGCGCTCCGGCGCGCGCCCGGTGCTGGTGGAATGGGACAACGACGTGCCCGACTGGCCCGTGCTCCGATCCGAGGCGGAACGCGCCGCCGGGGCGCTCGCCCGGGTGCCCGCATGACCGGTCAGGCCGATTTCCGCGCCGGGCTGCTGGATGCCGCGCAGCCGGGGCCCGACGGTCTTCACGACGGTCACGGCAACCCCGCCGGCCGCCGTTACAACGTCTACCGCAACAACATCGTTACCGCTCTGGGCGATGCGCTGGCCACCGGCTTCCCGGCGGTGGCGAAACTGCTCGGAGAGACCAACTTCAAAACCCTCGCCGCGCGCCACTTGCGGACCACCCCGCCCGACAGCCCGCGCATGATGCTCTATGGCGCCGGCTTCGCGGATTTCCTCGACGGCATCGACGCGCTGCGCAAATACCCCTACCTCGGCGATGTCGCCCGGCTGGAATACGCCCTGCGCGAAAGCTACCACGCCGCCGATGCCGCCCCCGTGACGCCCGACGCCCTGGCGCTGGCGCCAGACGCCCTGATGGCCGCCCGCCTGACGCTGGCCCCCTCGGTCCGGGTGCTCCGCTCGCGCTTTCCGGTGGTGTCGATCTGGCGCTACAACATGGTCCCGGACAGCCCCAAACCGCAAGGCGGGGCCGAAGACGCCCTGATCCTGCGCCCCGGCTTCGACCCAGAACCGCACGTGCTGCCCCCCGGCGGCGCGGCCTTCCTGCACGCCATTCAGGACGGCCAGATACTCGGCGCCGCCTTCGAGGCCGCGCAGACCGAAAACTTCGACCTCTCCCGCGTGCTGACGCTGCTGCTCGCGGGCAATGCTTTGACGGCCGTAACGGAGGACACGCGATGACCGCCCTTGTGAACCTGCACGACATGATCTTCGAGGCGCTGGAACGAAGCCTTTCCGGCCTGCTGCCACTTCTGGCGCGGTTCATCTTCGCGGCGGTGCTTCTGATGTACTTCTGGAACTCCGGCCTGACCAAGCTGGGCGACGGGGTGCTGGGCTTCCTGCAACCGTCGACCGGCGCCTACGCGCAGATCTTTCCCCGGCAGATGGAGGCGGTCGGCTACGACGTCAGCCAGCTGGGCGTCTTTCACTGGCTGGTGGTGGTGGCCGGCATGTGGGCCGAATTCATCCTGCCGCTGCTGATCGTCATCGGGCTGGCCACGCGGCTTGCGGCGCTCGGCATGATCGGCTTCATCGCCGTGCAAAGCCTGACCGACCTCTATGGCCACGGCGGCATCGCCCATCCCGAAACGCTGGGCACATGGTTCGACCGCGTGCCGGACGCGGCAATCCTCGACCAACGCGCCTTCTGGGTGTTCCTGCTGCTGGTGCTGGTCATCAAGGGCGCGGGCGTCCTGTCGCTAGACTGGATGCTCAGCCGCGAAGTGCTGGGCCGACCCAAGGAAGCGTGACCGGTGCCGGGTGATCTTCACCCATCCTCGCCCAGCGCCACCCGCACCACCCGCGCGACATCCGCACTCGACGGCACCGCACCATCCAGAACGTCGCCCACCGGATGCCACGCCGCGGCTTCCGCGTCGTCGCAAGCCGCCAGCACACCCTCCGCCGCGTCGCAGAGCACGGCAATCAGGACATAGTGAAACAGCAGGGCCCCCGCGTCGTCGCGGCGGATAAGGTCGAGATGCGCCAGCACCCGCCCGGCCCTGGCCGACAGGCAGCATTCCTCGCGCAACTCGCGCAGGGCGGCCTCGGCCACGGTCTCGCCCGGTTCTACATGACCGCCGGGAAACCCCCAAAGCCCGGCATCTGCCTTGCCCGCGCCACGTCTGACCAGCAGCACCCTGCCGTCTTCGACCAGCACCGCTAGCGCACCCAGCTTCGGACCGGTCGTCACCTCAGAAATGCGCCTTCGGTTCGTCCGGCCGCCCGGCCAGCACCGCCAGCAAACCGCCCAACCCGACCAGTGAGATCGGGAACATGGTAAACACGTTGAAGCCCAGCGCGTGATACATCAGTCCGGCCGCCAGCAGCATCAGCACGCCGCCCCACAGCGCCCGCGCCTTGGCCATCGCGCCACCGGCAATCGCCAGGATCGGCGACACCACCGCCGCCGCGCGGATCAATTCGACATCGCTCACCTGCTCCGCCAGCCCCTCGATCTCGCCGAAGCGATGCACCGCCTCGGTATAACCGTAGCTGAAAAATCCCACGATCATGGCGATCACCCCGCCGATCACACCAAGGGTCAGGGCCGCGTTGCGCATGTCATCTCCTGTCTCTGCCTGCGTGTCACCTAGTCACGCCAAGCGCCGGATCCAAGCCCGCTCAGCCGGTCAGCGCCGCCCGCACCTCGGGCCCCCAGCCCAGATAGAGGCCATCTTCCGCTTCGATCAGGGGCCGTTTCATCAGCGTCGGATGCGCGCTCAGCAGTTGCAAAGCAGGCGTCGCGCGCTCCTGCTCGGACAATCCGCGCCACGTTGTCGACCGCGCGTTGATCAACTTTTCGCCAAAGCGCTCCCACGCCCGCGCCATCGTCTCCGCAGGCACACCTGCGCCCCGGACATCGACGAACTCGACATTCTCCAACTCTTTCAACGCCTTGCGGCAGGTATCGCAGGTCTTCAGCCCGTACAGACGCATCTTGCCCCCCATGATTGCATGCGCAAATTATCACTCACGCCCGCAGCCGCCAGCGCGTAATCCTTGATTTTTTACAAACCCATGTAATCCTTCCCCTGCGTGACCTTCGACGATCAGCCGACTGCCTCGGCCTGAGAGGCGGGTGGTGCCGCACAAGACCCGGGCCCGCAGGGGTGGTCCGGCAAGTTAGTTGAAGGAGACGCGGACATGCCAAGCGGCACCGTGAAGTGGTTTAATACCACGAAAGGGTATGGATTTATCGAACCGAGCGAGGGCGGCAAAGACGTCTTCGTGCATATTTCAGCGGTTCAACGCTCCGGGTTGACCGGGCTGGCGGACAATCAGAAGGTGGAATACGAGCTCGAGGAAGGCCGCGACGGCCGCCAGATGGCCTCCGATCTCAAACTCGCCTGACCTTTACCATAGCGAGGACAGCCCGAAGGCCCGGGAAAGCGACCCCCGGGACCGGCGCGGCCGTTTTCGCGTCAAGCTGCCTGCAGACGCGCCGCCTCGGACCGGGCGAGCGCGATCAATTCCTGCATGTAGGGCTTGGCCACATCGTCGACCCGCGTCGCGGCATAAAGCGTGCGGGTAATGCCCTTTTGCGTCAAAGGCCGCGTCACGTAGTCCGAATTGTACTTCACCTCGCGCACCACCCAGTCCGGCAGCACCGATACGCCCCGGTTCGACGCCACCAGAAGCAGGATCACCGCCGTCAGCTCCGCCTGCCGGATCGCTGCGGGCTCCACCCGTGAAGGGATCAGCAGTTGCGAAAACACGTCTAGCCGGGTCCGCTCCACCGGATAGGTGATCAGCGTCTGGCCGCGGAAATCCTCGGCGTCGATGAACGCCTTGGCAGCCAGCGGATGCGCCTTGGACGCCACGAACACCGGCGCATAGTCGAACAGTTCGGTGAACTCCACATGCGGCAGGCTCTCGGGGTCGGACGACACCACAAGGTCCACCTCCTCTTTCTGAAGCGCCGGCAGGGCATCGAAGGCCAGCCCGGGCCTGATGTCCACATCCACGTCCGGCCACGACTTGCGGAACGCCTCGAGCACCGGAAAGAGCCACTCGAAACAGGCGTGGCACTCGATCGCGATATGCAGCCGCCCGGATTTGCCGTCGCGCAGGCCGCTAAACTCATCCTGCAATTTCTCGATCTCCGGGAGGATTGTCTCTGCCGCTCTGAGCAGCCGCAATCCCGCCGCCGATAGCTTCATCGGTTTTGACCGGCGCACAAACAGTTCAACCCCCGCCTGGTCCTCCAACCCCTTGATCTGATGCGACAATGCCGATTGCGTGATGTTCAGCTGATCGGCCGCCTTGGCCAGCCCGCCGGCGTCGTGAATGGCCTTGATCGTGCGCAGGTGACGAAATTCGATATGCATGGGACCTACCGTCTGACTCATAATGGTGATGAGATTTATGAGTTTGTCTCACATCCGATGATTTGCGACAAGGAGGAAACCCTGGATCAGGAATCAGTAACCATGACAGTTCCCGCCGTTTCATTCGAATTCTTCCCGCCCCGCGACCTCGAGGCGTCGTTCCGCCTCTGGGACACCGTTCAGGTGCTCGCACCCCTGCAACCGCGCTTCGTCTCGGTCACCTACGGCGCCGGCGGCACCACGCGCGAACTGACCCGCGACGCGGTTGCCACGCTGCACAAATCGTCCGGCCTCAAGGTCGCGGCCCACCTCACCTGCGTCAATGCCTCGCGTGAGGAAACCCTCGGCATCGCCGCCGATTTCGCCAAGGCCGGCGTCAGCGACATCGTCGCCCTGCGCGGCGACCCGCCCAAGGGCGCCGCCGGGTTCGAGGCCCACCCGCAAGGCTTCCGCGACAGCTGCGAACTGATCGCCGCGCTCAAAAACGCCGGCGATTTCACCATCCGCGTCGGCGCCTATCCCGACAAGCACCCCGAGGCCGCGACCGAACAGGCCGACGTCGACTGGCTGAAGCGCAAGATCGACGCCGGTGCAGATGAGGCCCTGACGCAATTCTTCTTCGAAACCGAGACCTTCCTGCGGTTCCGCGACCGCTGTGCCGCCGCCGGCATCGCCGCGCCCGTCATCCCCGGCATCCTGCCGATCGAGAACTGGAAGGGCATCCGCAACTTCGCCACCCGCTGCGGCACCCCGATCCCCGCCTGGCTGGACGAGGCCTTTGACAAGGCCACCCGCGACGGTCGCGAAGACCTGCTGGCCACCGCGCTTTGCGCCGAGATGTGCGACAGGCTGGTCTCCGAGGGGGTCGAGAACCTGCACTTCTACACCCTCAACCGCCCGGAACTGACCCGCGATGTCTGTTTCGCTCTGGGCGTCACGCCGCGGGTCACGCTGGAAAACGTCGCCTGAAAAAAGGCCTGATCCACTTCCCTCCCCTCCGGTTCTGCGCCAGTCTCGGCGCCAAACCGGAGGGATTTCAATGACAGGCAAGGTCGCACTCGTCACCGGCGCGGCCCGAGGCATCGGGCTGGCCACTGCACAACTCTTTCTCGAAGACGGCTGGCGCGTCGCCCTGCTCGACTGGGACGGGCCCGAACTCACAAAGGTCTGCGCCGATCTCGACAACGTGCTGGCCGTTCACGCCGATGTCTCCAACCCCGAAGATGCCGCCCGCGCCATCGCCGAAACCGTGGCCCACTTCGGCAAGCTCGACGCGCTGGTCAACAACGCCGGCGTCGCCGACTTCGGCCCCATCGAGGACACCACCTTCGACCGCTGGCGCCGCGTCATGCAGGTCAACCTCGACGGCCCCTTCCTGATGACCCAGGCCGCGATCCCGGACCTAAAGAAGACCCGTGGCGCCATCGTCAACATCGCCTCGATCTCCGGCCTGCGCGCCTCGACCCTGCGGGTGGCGTATGGCACCTCCAAAGCCGCCGTCATCCAGCTTACCCTGCAACAGGCGGTCGAACTGGGCGAATACGGCATCCGCGCCAACGTCGTTGCCCCCGGCCCGGTCAAGACCAAGCTGTCGATGGCCGTGCACTCGCCCGAGATCATCGCCGCCTACCACGACGCCATCCCGCTCAATCGCTACGGCAGCGAACGCGAACTGGCCGAGGTAATCTGCTTTCTCTGCTCGGAAAAGGCCGCCTATCTCAACGCGCAATGCATCGCCGTCGACGGCGGGTTCGAAGGTACAGGCATCGGTCTCCCGGCCCTGCGCGGATAATCAAAATGCCTGCAGAGCCCGGGGCTGAGTATCTCCGGGCAAGCCCAAAATCTCCACCGCGCCGTCAGCGCGGCACACACGCGACCATCGCGAACAGCGACCGGCAGATACTTTCTGAACACCTCCGCCGTTCACCGGTCCAGCCCATAAAACCCCGCGGCCGTCGATCCGAAGACCGCAGGTTTCGCCGCCTCCGGAAGCAGGGCGTCATAGGCCGTCACAAGCGTTTCGTAATCCGAGCTCAGGCTGTCGACCGGAAAATTCGACCCGAACATGCAGCGTTCCGGTCCGAACTGATCCAGGCAGGTCTCCACGACCGGGCGGATTGTCTCGGCGGTCCAGCCATGGTCAAACATGCCGAGGCCCGAGAGCTTGCAGAAGACATTGGACAGCGCCGACAGCGATGCCAGCGCCTTGGCCCAGTCTCGAATTCCGGCTGCGCTTCGGTCATGCGGCGACCCCGCGTGGCAGAGCGCCACTTTGGTGTCCGGTGCCCGCACCAGAACCGCGGCGGTTTTTTCCATCAGCTCCGGCAGAAGCTGCAGGTCGAAGGACAGCCCGCGGCGGCCCAGCTCCTGCAGGCCGCCAACGAAGCGCGGATCGTCCAGCAGCGCGTTGGTGCCGGTTCTTGCGTCCTCACCCGGGGCGCGGCCGACGATCTGGCGAGCGCCACGGACGGTTGGAAGCGTCTGAAAACGGTCAAGCTGCCCTTTGCGGTCTGCTGCGGTCAGGTCGCAGAACACCACCTGCGCCATCACCCAGTCCGGATTGTCATCCGCAACGGTCTGCACCCATTCAGCCTCCTGCCAGCCATCAGCCGCCCCCACCTGAATATGCACCGAACCAGCGAAACCGCGGGCTTCCGCGTCGCGGCGGAATTCATCGATCAGATAATCACGCTGGATCGCGGCGGGATCGCCAAAGAACCGCGGCGCGCCCTTCTCCATCAGCCAAGGGTAATGAACCTGCTGCAAATTCCAGAGGTGATGGTGCGCGTCGATCCTCATGTGCCTGCGATCCCCGTGGTGCGCCCAAGAATGTCGACGCCCTGCTGGTGCCAGAAGTGCAGGAGGTCGATGAAAATCCAGTTCTCGGCAAGCTTGTCGCCTTCGCGCCGGTAGATGTCGATCACCCGGAATTCGCCCGGCTTGCCAGTGGCAGGCATGCCCATGAAGCCGCCAGTCGCGCGAGCGGTGAAATTCGGCCAGCCGAAAAAGCCGCCATAGCTGCCTTCGGCCATGCGGCAGATATGCTTGGTCTTTGAGCGGTCAGTGAAGCCCGCGCGAAACGGCCCCGAATGCTGCTTGGCATAGCGTTCGATCGTGTAGGTCGCGCCGATCCCCGCCGGGCCCCACCAGATCATGTCGTCGGTCCAGGTCCGGCGCAGCTCGTCCTCAAGGGTCAGCCCGCTGTTCCACTGGCCGAGGTCGGAGATCATCGCGTTGATCGCGGCAAGGGTCTTTTCGCCTTCCTCCGGCGGCTGCGGGGTCAACATCAACCCGTCGTGCGTCAGCGGCCCCGGCTGGACCAGATGCGCCGCGGTTTGCGGCGGGAAGGGCTGCAATCCGGCCTGAATCATCAGATGCGGGATATCGAAATACATCGCCGTCTCAGTGACCTTGCCGTCTTCCACCCGGTTGAATTCGCAATAGCGCAGGAACGCCATCTTGCCGGTCGGGGCGATCCCCAACCAGGGCGCATCGAACAGCCCCATCACATGCCCCATGGACACCACCCAGACAGACCCGAAACTGTCCATTTCGTTGGCGCCGGCCATGAAGATGTCCTCGCGTCGCTGCATGTGCTTCAGCGCCCCGCGCAAAGGGGTCCAGAACACCTCGGCCACAGCCTCGGCGCCCTGCTGCTCATCGAACGGATGGAAGCCGCGCCATTTATGATTCGACGCATAGTGCTGCGCGAGGATATCGCTCTCCTGCCCCGGATCTGACCCGTCCAGTTCAGCGTAAAGGTCTCTGATCAATTGCTTTTCCGCTGAAAAGTCAAACATGGACGGTCGCTCCTTGCATACGCCTGCAAAAAAGTCTTGCCAAAATGTCACCTATAAGTCTACCCTCTTGCAAACGTATGCAAGGATGGCTGGACAGGGCCGTCAGGGGGAATTCATGGCCGAGATACAACTTCGAAATGTTGGCAAGCGTTGGGGCTCTTTCATCGGTGTCGAAAACTTCGACCTGACCATCGCCGACAAGGAGTTTCTCGTGCTTTTGGGGCCATCGGGCTGCGGCAAGACCACCACGATGCGCATGATCGCCGGGCTGGAGGATGCCTCCGAAGGCGACATCCTGATCGACGGGCAGCGCGTCAACGACATGGAGCCCAAGGACCGCGACGTGGCGATGGTGTTCCAGTCCTACGCACTCTATCCCAACATGAACGTCTACGAAAACATCCGCTTCCCGCTCAAGGTCCGCGGCATCGACACCGCGACCCATGACGAGAAGGTGCGCCGCGCCTCCGCCATGGTCGAACTGGACGACTTCCTGCACCGCAAACCGGCCGAGCTCTCCGGCGGCCAGCGCCAGCGCGTGGCCCTGGCGCGCGCCATCGTACGCGAGCCGAACGTCTTCCTGATGGACGAGCCGCTGTCCAACCTCGACGCCAAGCTGCGGGTGTCCACCCGCGCCCAGATCAAGAACCTCAGCCACGAACTCGCCGTGACCACGATCTACGTGACGCACGACCAGATCGAAGCGATGACGCTTGCCGACCGCGTGGTGGTCATGAAGCAGGGCGTCGTGCAGCAGGTCGGCAGCCCGACCGAGATCTACGACACCCCGGCAAATGCCTTTGTCGCCAGCTTCATCGGAAACCCGGCCATGAATCTGGTGGACGGCGACATCAGGAACGGCACCTTCACCGCACCCAACACCCAGATCTCCGGTCTGAACGCGCCTGACGGCAAGGTGACGCTCGGCTTCCGCGCAGAGGATGCGGCGATCGCCGCCACCGGCGAAGGCCAGATCAATGCGCCGATCTACACGATGGAACTGCTTGGCGACGCGACCATGATCTCGGTCCGGATCGGCGGGGCCCTGGTCAGCGCCAAGGCGGACAAGACCTTCAGGGCCGAAATCGACGATCCGATCTCGATCGCGATCCCGAATGAGCATTGCCATCTGTTCGACGCACAGACCGGGGCGCGCCTTTAAGGGCTGAAAACCGGAATCCACACCCGTCAAAGCGGGTCAAACCAGGGTGCAGACTTCGAAGATGCACCCATTCTCTAAGGGAGGAATACGAATGTATCTAAAGAAAATCGCATTGGCCGGATCACTGGCCGCCTTTGCAGCAAGCACAGGTTCTGCCTGTGAAATCGGGGCACGGGTCAACATCGTCGGCAACGAATTCGCGGCCATTCAGGCCGTCGCTGCGGCTGCCAAGGAATGCACCGGCGCACCGGTCGAGTCCAACCTGACGTCCGAGCACCAGACCATCAACGTGGCCGGCCTGTCCGGCAATCCGTCGGAATACACGACGGCCATCATCGCCAACAGCTCGATCGTGGCGCTGATGAACGAAGATGTCATTCGCCCGCTCAATGATCTGGTTGAAAAACATGGTCAGGATCTGCAGCCGGGACAGCTGATCAAGATCGGTGACGACATCATGGCGGTGGCCTTCATGGCCAATGCCCAGCACCTGATGTACCGCAAGGATGTGCTGGAACAGGCCGGCGTCGAAGTGCCGACCACCTACGAGGAAATGCTCGAGGTGGCCAAGGCAATTCGCGAGCAGGGCATCATGCAGAACCCGGTCGGTGGCGCTTACGCTTCGGGTTGGAACCTGGCGCAGGAATTTAACAACATGTTCCTTGGCTATGGCGGCAGCCACTTCAAACCCGGAACTGCCGAGCCGAACGTCAACACCGAGGCCGGCGTCAACGCCCTCAACATGATGAAGGCGCTGTCGGAATACATGAACCCCGACTTCCTGACCCACGATTCCAACGCCACCAACGCCGAATACCGCGCAGGAAACGTGGCGATCATGAACATGTGGGGATCGCGCGCGTCGCAGCAGACCTCGACCGAAGGCGTTCTGCAGGAAGTGATCGACGGTCACGCTATCGCGGGTCCGCTGACGGTCGGCGGCGGTTCGACCCCTGCTTCGACCCTGTGGTGGGACGGCTGGACAGTCGGCAAGAACATCTCGGATGAAGAGGCCGAAGCCACGTTCATCGCCATGAAACACGGTATCCGCCCGGAAATGCTGAATGATGAGACCACACCGCTGGCGGTCTGGCTGATCGAAGGCTACGAGCCGGGCGATGATTCCCAGGGTGTGTTCGCTGCGGCCAAGATGGGCACACCGCCCTATCCGATGCTGCCTTACATGGGCCTGATGCACACCGCTCTCGGCAACGAACTTTCGGACTTCATGCAAGGCAAGGAATCCGCCGAGCAGGCGCTGGCCGATGTCGAAGCTGCCTATCGCGCTGCCGCGACCGAGCAAGGCTACCTCCAATAAGACGTGCCTTGTGCGGGCGTCCCTGAACGGCGTCCGCACAAGCAACCCGATGCAAGGATCGCGACATGCGCCACAAGACATTTCTCTGGTTCTTCCTGCCTACAGGTCTTGCGATGCTGCTGTTCATCGCGATGCCCATTGTCTCGGCGGTGACCCAATCGATCTTTGCCCCGCACCCGGCAGTTCTGATGGAGGTCGAAAACTGCACCCCGCTCATCGGATGCACGACAGAGACCACCATCGACCAGGAGGCGACAGCCGCCCTTCGTGCCGAGAAGCCATTGGGCCGGTTTGTGGGACTGGACATCTATTTCAACCGCGGCCACCTCGCGATAGAGGAAGTCGGTCAGATCTGGTTGACGAACGACACCTGGAGCGGTTTCTTCTCCGAACTTGGCAACCTGCCCTTCTACCGGGCGATGGCCTTCACGCTGACATTCACATTCGTCGTGACCCCGCTGACCATCATTTTGGGATTGATGATCGCCCTGGCGGTCAACTCCCTGCATCGGCACCTCAAGGGGCTGATGATCTTTTTCTCGCTCCTGCCCATGATCGTGACCCCGCTGATCGGCTCGCTCATCCTGTTCTGGATGATCGACAGCCGCGGCATCATCGGCAACGCCCTCTTGTACCTGGCCGGAGACCCGGATTTCAGCCTGAAGGCCTCGACCGGTCTGATGTGGGTGGCGCTGATCGTCTATGGCGTCTGGCACGCCGCACCTTTTGCCTTCGTGGTATTCTACGCCGGACTGCAAACCCTGCCGCAGGACCAGATCGAGGCCGCCCAGATCGACGGGGCGACGCGCTGGCAGCAGGTCAAGTTCGTGGTCGTTCCCCATCTCATGCCACTGGTCACGTTCGTTGCGCTGATCCAGCTGATGGACAACTTCAAGGTGTTCGAACCGATCATCGGGTTCAGCGCGGGCGCACATGCGCAATCGCTCAGCACGTTCATCTTCAACGACCTCGGCGGCGAGACCCGGCAACTGTCTTCGGCGGCCGCAACCTCCGTGATCACGATAATCGGGGTCGCCATTCTTCTTTCGCCCGTGCTTGTCCGCACCTGGCGCGATTTCAAAGGAGCACGATAACATGGCTAGCCGCGCACAAAGAATGCCCAAGGGGCTTCGGATCGCCTCGTCCGTGTTCGTGCTCTTCTGGTTCATCCTTGCCGCATTTCCGTTCTTCTGGACGGTCTGGGGATCGTTCAAGGTAGAGCTCGACTTCTTCTCGATCGCGGACTGGACCAACGCCATCACCGGCGCCCGGACCGAGGCGGTCTATGGCTCGCCCTTCACCACAACCGGGTACGAGGGCGCGTGGATACAGGAAGAATTCTGGCGCAACGTGCTGAACACCGGGATCGTCTGCTTCTTTGTCGTCACCATCTCGCTGACGATCGGGACACTCGGCGGCTACGCCCTGTCGCGGTCGACCTACAACTACACCTTCTGGCTTCTGATCACGGCGCTGATCTTTCGTGCCATGCCGCCGATCACGCTTGTCTCGGGGTATCTGCTGCCCTTCTTCGAATGGAACATCTGGGGCATCCTGCCGACCACGATCATCGTGCTCGTGGCGATCAACCAGCCGTTCACGCTCTGGATGCTGCATTCGTTCTTCAAGAACATCCCCAGCGAGCTGGACGAAAGCGCCAAGGTCGACGGGTGCAACCAGTTCCAGGCCTTCCGCCGGGTGATCATTCCGGTGATGTGGCCGGGTGTCATCACGACGGGGCTGTTCTCGTTCCTGCTGGCCTACAACGACTTTGCGGTGGGCGCGATGCTGCTGTCCGAAAGCAACCGGACGATGGTGCCTGCCATCGCGGCCTTCCTTGGGACCACGCAGACCGAAGGCAACGTGATGTTCGCCGTCGCCGCCGTGGTCTCGGCCACCGTTCCGCTGTTCATCCTTGTGATGTTCTTCCAGCGCCAGATCGTCGGCGGCCTGACCGCCGGCGCGGTGAAAGGGTAACCCCGTGGGACGCACCCATCCCCAGTCCGTTCAGGCGAGGCTTGTCTCGGCCGCCCTCGCCCTGGCCGCAACGCGCGCCAGACGGGCCGGGAGAATTCCATTTGCCCTGATGCGTGCAGGCCCCCGCGCCCGCACCGCGCAGGCAAATCGAATTCACTCCTGAAAGGAACCCCAGATGGGTACCCCCGACCGCACCCCCTACCTGCAATACTCGGCCGCACAGCGCCGCCCCGGTGATTTCGCCAAGGCCGCCGCGCGGTTCTTCGCAGACACCGCCGACATCAACGTCGTGCACCCGTTCAACAACACCGGCAATGGCGCCGGATATCACGCGGCTGTTCTGGTACCGCTTCAGGCCGCTTTCGACGGGCTCTATCGTCGCGACGATATCGTCATGGCAGGCCAGTTCGAGGATGGCGACTGGATCAGCGCCACCGGCTACTACGTCGGCCATTTCGCGCGCGACTGGCTGGGCATCCGCGCGACCGACCGGCTGGCCTATCTGCGGTTCGGAGAATTCCACCGGATGGAAAACGGCCAGGCGGTGGAAAGCTACGTCTTTCTGGACATCCCCGAACTGATGATCGCAAGCGGACAATGGCCCATTGCCACCGGGCCGGGGCTTGAACGCGGCTACACCGGGCTGATCCAAGGGCCCGCGACGCAGGATGGCGTCATGACCGGCTCGCAAGACCCTGCGGCCTCGGACAAGAGCTATCAAATCGTGTCGGACATGTTGCTGAAACTGGCAACGGAAGACGAAGCCTGGCGCCCCTACTGGGACGAAAACATGATGTGGTACGGCCCCGGCGCCTTCGGCTCGTTCATCGGGGTCGAGCATTTCGCGTCGTTCCAGGTGCCCTTCGAGGCCACGTTCGAAGGCTGGTCCGGTGGCTCCAAGGGCAATGGCATGACCCGCCATTTCACCCGCTATGGCGACGGAAACTACACCTGTTCCGGCGGCTGGCCCGCGCTGACAGGGGTGAACGTCAAACCGCTTCTGGAACAGCCCGCCAGCGGCGAACGCGTGTTCATGCGCGTCTGTGACTGGTGGCGGCGCGAAGATGATCTGCTGGTGGAAAACTGGGTGTTCGTCGACGTCCCGCACGTGCTGCTTCAGCTTGGATACGATGTTTTCGCCGACCTCTCCGAACAGGCCGCATGAGCTCGTCTGCCAGACATAACGCTGTTGGGCGCCACCCGGCGCTCAACCGGATGCCAAGGGATTTTCTGACCGCCGGATGATCCTCCCCGACTGCCCCGAATTTCCCTTGGCAACCCGAACAAAGGACTGACCCATGAAAGGTTCCCGCCCCGAACAGGCCGTGCTGACCAGAGACACGGACATGAGCAAGACCGAAGAAACCCGCGCCGTGATCGAAAACATGGTGGACGGGCTGAACGACCACCGCATCAGCGACATCGGCGAATTCTTCTCGCAAGGCTTCCGCTGGATGGGCAACCAGGGCTGCGGCACCAAGACCGGCCTGAAGGAATTCCAGGACAACTGGCAGCGCCCCTTTCAGGCGGCGTTTTCCGACAAGGTCTGCATCGACGAGGCCCGCCTCTACATGGGCGAATGGGCCGCCGCCTTCGGCCGCCAGGAGGCCACCCACTCGGGCGAATTCCTCGGCATCCCCGCCACCGGCAAGCGGATCGAGATTCGCTACATGGACTTCTGGAAAGTTGTCGACGGCAAGATCGTGGACAACTGGGTGAACGTCGATTTTCCCCATGTCGCCGCCCAGCTCGGCGTTGATCTGTTCAACGGCGAAGGCTGGGAAGCATTTGACCGCGGCGAAAAGACACCGCCGCGCCCCGCGCACTGACCCTTCCCGGCGGGGGCCACGCCCCGCCACCCCAATTCGAGGATTGCACAAATGACCATCGAGTACCTGAAACGCGGCAAGCCCGAAGCAGACCGTGCCGAGGATGACGCCAAGACCCGCGCCGTGGTCGAAGCGACGTTGAAGGATATCGAGGCCCGCGGCGACGCCGCGGTCCGCGACCTGTCCGAAAAGTTCGACAACTACAGCCCGGAAAGCTTCCGCCTCAGCCAAGAGGAGATCGACACGCTGATCGCCTCGCTGACCGAGCGCGAACTGGAAGACATCAAGTTCGCGCAAGAGCAGGTGACCAACTTCGCCCAGGCCCAGCGCGACTCGATGCTGGATATAGAGGTGGAGACCCTGCCGGGCGTGATCCTCGGCCACAAGAACATCCCCGTGCAATCCGTGGGCTGCTACGTCCCCGGCGGCAAGTTCCCGATGGTCGCCTCGGCACATATGTCGGTCGCCACCGCCAAGGTCGCCGGTGTGCCGCGCATCATCGCCTGCACGCCGCCCTTCAACGGCAAGCCCAACGCGGCGGTGATCGCCGCCATGCACCTCGGCGGCGCGCATGAGATCTACGTGATGGGCGGCATTCAGGCGATCGGCGCGATGGCCATCGGCACCGAAACCATCGACCCCGTGCACATGCTGGTCGGCCCCGGCAACGCATTCGTGGCGGAAGCCAAGCGCCAGCTGTTCGGCCGCGTCGGCATCGACCTTTTCGCAGGCCCGACCGAGACCATGGTGATCGCTGACGAGAGCGCCGCCGATGCCGAGCTTTGCGCCACCGACCTTCTGGGTCAGGCCGAGCATGGCTACAACTCACCCTGTGTGCTGCTCACCAATTCGCGCAAGCTGGCCGAGGCGACGCTGAGCGAAATCGACCGCCTGCTGGGCATCCTGCCGACCGCCGGCACCGCCAAGGTCTCGTGGGAGGAATACGGCGAGGTGATCGTCTGCGACACCTATGAAGAGATGCTCGAGGTCGCCAACGATATCGCCTCCGAGCACGTGCAGGTGATGACGGACCGTGACGATTGGTTCCTTGAGAACATGACTTCCTACGGCGCGCTGTTCCTCGGTCCGCGCACCAATGTCGCCAACGGCGACAAGGTGATCGGCACCAACCACACCCTGCCGACCAAGAAGGCGGGCCGCTACACCGGCGGGCTCTGGGTGGGCAAGTACCTGAAGACCCACAGCTATCAGAAGGTCACGACCGACGAGGCCGCCACGATGATCGGCGAATACGGCTCGCGCCTCTGCATGCTGGAAGGCTTTGTCGGCCATGCCGAGCAGTGCAACATCCGTGTCCGCCGCTATGGCGGCAAGAACGTGCCCTATGGCATGGCCGCCGAGTAACCATGGACGTCCACAGCAGCAACAAGGCGCAGATCGCCCCGTTACGGAAGGCCATGCGCGATTTCAGCGAAACGGGCGTGCGCGCCGCGCTGGAAGCGTTGCTGGCGCCGGACGCGGTGGTGCAGATGTGCCACCCGTTCGGCAATCTGACCGGTGCTGTGGAACTCTACGATGCCTGCTATGCGCCGCTGCTGACCGCGATGCCCGACCTTGAGCGCCGCGACTGGATCGTCATGGGCGGGCGCACCGAACACGGCGGCGACTGGATCGGCTGCGGCGGCCACTACCACGGCACCTTCGTGCGGCCTTGGCTGGACATCCCCCCGACCGGCCACCTGACCCACATGCGCTTCCACGAATTCTACCGCTTCGAGGATGGCCGCGTGGTCGAGATTCAGGCCATCTGGGACATTCCCGAAGTGATGATGCAGGCCGGGGCCTGGCCGATGGCGCCCTCGCTCGGCCGGGAATTCTGCATCCCCGGCCCGGCAACGCAGGATGGCATCGTGCCGGGGCCGCGGGACGCGCAGAAGTCGCAGGCCTCCTGCGCGCATATCCTCGCGATGCTGGAGCACCTTCAAAGGCACCCGCGCCAGGGCGGCCCGGAGGTGATGGAGATGCCAAGGTTCTGGAACGAACGGATGAATTGGTACGGCCCCGCAGGCATCGGCACCGCCCGCGGCATCGCGGGCTTCCGCAACTGGCACCAGATCCCCTTCCTGAACGGCATGCCCGACCGCGGCAAACACGACGAAGACATCACCTTTCACTTCTTTGGCGATGGCGACTACGCCGCGGTGACCGGCTGGCCCGACATGATCCAGACCGTCACCCACGACGGCTGGATGGGCATCGCGCCGTCCGGCCAGCGCATCACCCTGCGCTCGCTGGATTTCTGGCGTCTCGAAAACGGCCGCATCCGCGAGAACTGGGTGACGGTCGACCTGCTGGACGTCTACCGGCAGCTGGGCGTAGACGTCTTCGCGCGCCTGCGCGAATTCAACAAGGCCCGCGTGTCAGGCGAGATTCCATTCCCTGTCGGCGAGGTATGACATGACCAGTTTTCCCAGCACCCCCAGTTTCAGCCTGAACGGCAAACACGCGCTTGTGGCGGGCGCCTCCTCCGGCATCGGAATGGCCGGCGCCGTGGCTCTGGCGGAACAGGGTGCCGAGGTCACGCTTGCCGCCCGCCGCACCGACGCGCTGCAGGACATCGCGACCGGGATGACGGCCCGTGGCTGGACCGCCCGCGTGCTGAAACTGGATGTCGCCGATGTTGCAGCAACGGCCGAGGCGGTGGCCGAAAACGGCCCCTTCGACATCCTGGTCAATTCGGCGGGTCTGGCCCGCCACGGCAAGGCCACCGACACCGCGCCGGAAGACTTCGACGCGGTGATGGCGGTCAACGTCCGCGGCGCCTACTTCCTCACACAGGCCGTCGCCAAGGGACTGCTCGCCGCCGGCCGGCCGGGCTCGCTCATCAACATTTCCAGCCAGATGGGCCATGTCGGCGGCCGCGAGCGCGCGGTCTATTGCGCCTCCAAGTTCGCCGTCGAAGGCTTCACCAAGGCCATGGCGCTGGAATTCGGGTCTGCAAAAATCCGCGTCAACACGATCTGCCCGACCTTCATTCTCACCGACCTGACCCGGTCGACCTTCGACGACCCGGACAAGCGCGCCTGGGTGCTGGACAAGATTAAGCTCGGCCGCCCCGGCGAGGTCGAGGATATCATGGGCGCGGTGGCCTACCTCGCCTCGGATGCCGCGTCGCTGGTGACAGGGACGGCGATGATGGTGGACGGAGGTTGGACGGCGGACTGATGGCAGAGAAGGTCACCTCCCTTGATGTCGCCCGCCTTGCCGGGGTCAGCCAATCCGCGGTCAGCCGGGTGTTCACCCCCGGCGCCTCCGCCTCGAAGAAGACCATCGAGAAGGTGCGCAAGGCAGCCGAGGAGCTGGGCTATCGGCCGAACGTGCTGGCCCGTGCCATGGTGTCCGGCAAAAGCGGAATCATCGGTCTGGTGGTCGCCTATCTGAACAACCAGTTCTACCCCGAAGCGCTGGAAAAAATGACCAACGCGCTGCAGGAACGCGGCTATCACGTGCTGGTCTTTCTGGCCTCGAACACCGCGGACAACGTCGACCGCGTGGTCGAGGAAATCCTCGATTTTCAGGTCGACGGCATCATCGCGGCCTCGGTTGCGCTTTCGTCGGACCTCTCCGCCCGCTGTCAGGCGGCAGGCGTGCCGATGGTGCTGTTCAACCGCGCGCAGGACGACCCGTCTATGTCGGCCGTGACCTCC
The DNA here is from genome assembly GCF_056858395.1 of Litorisediminivivens sp. KMU-197. Taxonomy (NCBI): domain Bacteria; kingdom Pseudomonadati; phylum Pseudomonadota; class Alphaproteobacteria; order Rhodobacterales; family Paracoccaceae; genus Litorisediminivivens; species Litorisediminivivens sp. KMU-197. The sequence continues at coordinate 72,472 of NZ_JBXEQG010000004.1, forward strand.
GACAATATCGCCGGCGGGCGCAAGGCGGCCGAATTCCTGCTGGCGGGCGGCCACAGGAAAATTGGCTATATCGCCGGATGGGAGGGCGCCTCCACCCAGCGCGACCGCGAGGCCGGCTTCCGCGCCGTGTTGCAAAAGGCCGGCGTCGCCCTCTATGCCCGCGAGGTGGGAAATTTCGTGACCGAACAGACCCAGGACGCCACCCGCCGGATGTTCGCGAACGATCCGCCCGAAGCGGTCTTTGTCGCCAATGACCACATGGCCATTACCGTGATGGACACGCTGCGCTTCGAACTTGGCCTCAAGGTGCCGGATGACGTCTCGGTCATTGGCTACGACGATGTCACCGCTGCCGCCTGGCCCACGTACAACCTCACCACCATGCGGCAGCCTGCCAACCGCATGGTGGCGGAAACCGTCGAAATTCTCCTCGGCAAGATCGAAGACCCCGACTCCCGGCCGCGCCGGGTCGAGATCGACGGGCCACTGATAGTTCGCGGCTCCGCCCGCATACCTGAAGGATGGAATACATGAAGGGTTTTGACCCGAAATTCAAAGACTTTCCAGACTACATCATCGGCATCACCAAGGAGATCTGGGAAGACCGCGGCCTCGCCACCCTGCACCACTACTACAGTGACGACATCGTGGTGCGCTCGCCCGGCTCGGTGGTGGTGGGCAACCAGAAAGTGATCGGCGCCACCATGGCCACGCTGGCAGAGTTCCCCGACCGCACCCTGCTGGGCGAGGATGTGATCTGGTCCGGCACGCCGGAGGAAGGCATGCTCTCGTCGCACCGGCTGTTGTCGACCGCCACCCACCTGGGCGACGGCGTCTATGGCACGGCCACCGGCAAGAAGCTGACCTATCGTATCCTGGCCGATTGCCATGCGATCGATAACCAGATCAACGACGAATGGTTGATCCGCGATCAGGGCGCCATCGTGCGCCAGATGGGCTGGGACCCGAAAGCCTATGCCGCCGATCTGATCGAAACGGAAGGCGGGCCGGAAAACTGCGTGAAGCCGCTGACCCCGGCGACCGATCAGGAAGGCCCCTACAAGGGCCATGGCAATGACAATGAATGGGGCCAGCGCTACGCCGAAATCCTGACCCGCATCATGAATGCCGACATTGCCACGATCGAGCGCGACTACGACCGCGCGGTGCAGGCCGAATACCCCGGTGGCGTCACCGGCCATTCCTACGGCGCGGTCGATAACTTCTGGATGGGCCTGCGCGCGTCCTTCCCGAGTGCAAGGTTCGAGATCCACCACCAGATTGGCCGCAGCGACCCCGATATGCCGCCCCGCGCCGCGGTCCGCTGGAGCCTTACCGGAAAGCACGACGGCTGGGGCCGCTTCGGCACGCCCACCGGCGCCGAGGTCTATGTCTTGGGCATATGCCACGCCGAGTTTGGCGCGCTGATCAGCGGTGATCCCAGGCTGCGTCGCGAATTCTGCATCTTCGATGAAACCTCGATCTGGAAACAGATCCTGCTTCAGACCGGGTAAAGGGTGCTGTCCTGCGGGTCATATCAGCTGGACAACCGGCAGGGAACGCGGCGCTCGCACGTGCACCGCGCCTCGCTGCGGGCGCGCCGGCTGAACAACCGCCCGCCGGGACGAGGGAGGCCTCGCATCTCTCACATCGTCTCCAACCAAGGAACAGTTTCATGAGCTCCATCCAGTCCCGCATCGTCCGCTACGGCGAGTTGAAACCCTGCAAGACCGCCTTCATCGACGCCCATACACCCGGGTCCGATCAGAAGGAAAACTTCACCATCATCGGCGGCGGGGTGTCCGAAAGCCCCGATCAGCACGTCCACATCACCGACAAGATTGGCTTCAACATCGGCGCCGCCGGCCAGCCGCCGAAATGCCGCAACTCCTTGCACAGTCACACCACGGCGGAAGTGTTCTTTGTCGCCAAGGGCCGCTGGCGGTTCTTCTGGGGCCTGCACGGCACCGCGGGCGAATTCATTGCCGAGGAAGGCGATATCTTCAACATTCCCACCGGCATCTTTCGCGGCTTCGAAAACGTCGGTCAGGACTACGGGATGATCATGGCCATCCTCGGCGGCGACGATGCCGGCGGCGGCGTCACATGGGCACCGCATGTCATCGAAGAGGCACAGGCGCACGGGCTTATGCTGGGTGAAAACGGCGTGCTCTACGACAGCAAGAAGGGCGAAAGCCTGCCGCACAACGTGAACCCGATGCCGGTGCTGGGCGAAGAGCAACTGAAGGCCTTCCCGGAAGTACCGGTCGAGGACGTCCTCCCCGGCCATGTCGCCCGCTACTGGGATCTGATGGCGCTGAGCGCAAAGAAATCGGCCAAGGTGATCGGTGAGGATGCACTGCTGAAGGACAGGCCGGGCTTCGAGGTCGATTTCCTGAGCCGCGGCTCTGCCGAGGACGCGCCGGTCAAGGCGGCGAAACCGGTCGTGCTGATGCCGGCCAGCGGCCACTGGCGGATCAGGATCGATGATGTCGAAACCACGATCTCGGTCGGCGACACAGCACTCGTGCTGCCCGGCGAAAGCTATCTTGCCGCGCCCTCGATGACCGGCGAGGCCGGGCTCTACCGGATCACCGCGACCGACGACCCGGCCGGCGCCACCTGGCAGGGCTAATACGAAGCGCGCCCCCGGTGCGGCATCATGCGGCGCACCGGGGGCATACGTCATCACAGGCAATAAAGGAGAAGTTCATTGGTCAAGACAACGCATGTAGGCTCGCTGCCGCGCAGCCAGGACGTGGTGGATTTCATCTTCGCGCGCGAGAACGAGAAGCCTTACGATCAGGCCGAATTTGACGCCTGCATGACCGCAGCGGTCAGCGACACCGTGAAGAAACAGGTGGACGCGGGTATCGATATCGTCAGCGACGGCGAGACCTCGAAAATCTCCTACGCCACCTACGTCAAGGACCGCTACACCGGCTTTTCCGGTGACAGCCCGCGCAATGCGCCGACCGACCTGAAGATGTTCCCCGGCTTCCTGAAGCGGCTCGCCGATGACGGCGGCACGCCGCAATACGCCCGCCCGATGTGCACCGGCGAGGTGCGCTCCAAGGGTCAGGGGGAATTGCAGAAGGACATCGCCAACCTGAAAGCCGCCATGGCCGACCACGGCGCGGACCGCGGCTTCATGAACGCCGCCTCGCCCGGCGTGATCTCGCTGTTCCTGCAGAACGACTTCTACGTCAGCCGCGAGGCTTACCTGGCGGCGCTCGCGGATGCCATGAAAGACGAATACGAAACCATCGTGGCGGCCGGCCTCGACCTGCAGCTCGACTGCCCGGACCTCGCCCTGTCGCGCCACATGCTGTTCAACGACCTCTCCGATGACGAATTCCTCAAGGTCGCGGCCATGCATGTCGAAGCGCTGAACCACGCGCTTGAAAACGTGCCGGCCGAAAAGGTCCGCGTCCACATCTGCTGGGGCAACTACGAAGGCCCGCATTGCTGCGACATTCCCATGGACACCGTGTTCTCCACCCTGATGCGCGCCAAGGCGCAGTATCTGCTGTTCGAAACCTCCAACCCGCGCCACGCGCACGAATGGACCGTGTTCCGCGACCGCAAGGCCGAAATCCCGGACGATAAAGTCCTCGTGCCCGGTGTGGTCGACACCACCACCAATTTCGTCGAGCACCCCGAACTGGTGGCGCAGCGCATCGAACGGTTCACCAATATCGTCGGCGCGACCCGCGTGATCGCCGGCAGCGATTGCGGCTTCGGCACCTTTGCCGGCTTCGGCGCGGTGGACCCCGACATCGCCTACGCCAAGCTGGCCGCGCTCTGCGAAGGCGCGAACCTCGCGTCGGGGCGTCCGTGACCCCGCTGCTGCTCTTGCCGGGCATGATGTGCGATGCCCGGCTGTATCAGCCGCAGATCGCGGCCTTCTCCGGCACGCGTGGGGTCATGTGCGCCCCCATCGGCGACCATGCCTCGGTGCAGGAACTTGCGGCCGACGTACTGGAACACGCGCCGCCCCGATTTGCGCTGGCCGGCCTGTCCATGGGCGGCATCGTCGCGATGGAGGTGCTGCGGCAGGCACCGGAGCGGGTGGCCGGGCTGGCGCTCTTGGACACCAACCCATTGGCCGAAAAGCCGGCGATACAGGCCCGCCGCGCACCGCAGATGGAGTCTGTCCGCAACGGCGGGCTCTGGCGGGTGATGCGCGAGGAGATGAAGCCCAATTACCTGGCCGACGGGCCGGGACAGGGTGCGATCCTCGACCTCTGCATGGCGATGGCGATGGATCTGGGCGATCAGGTCTTTCTGAACCAGTCCGTTGCCCTGATGAACCGCCCGGACCAGACGGAGACCCTGCGCCGCTACGCCGGCCCGTCGCTGGTGCTCTGCGGCCGCGACGACGCGCTCTGCCCGCTGCACCGGCACGACCTGATGCACAGCCTGCTGCAAGGCAGCCGTTTCGAGATCATCGAAAATGCCGGCCACCTGCCGGTGCTGGAACAACCCGAACAGACCACGGCGGCGCTGGCCCGCTGGCTGGAGGATATATGACCCCGTCCCTGCTGAAACTCCTGCAAAGCGTCGACACGCCCACCGTCTGCAACGCCATCGAAGTGGCGCAAGGCAAGCGCGGCTTCAACGACTTCACCCGGGGCACCATGCTATGTTCGGCCCCCGAGGACCCCGCCATCGTAGGCTTTGCCCGGACCGCCAAGATCGCCGCGCTGACCCCGCCCGAGGAAGCGCCGGAGGTGATCAGGGACCGCCGCATGGCCTATTACAGGCACATGTCCGCGGGCGAAGGCCCCAGCGTGGCGGTGGTCGAGGACACCGACTTCCCCGATTGCATCGGCGCCTACTGGGGCGAGATCAACACCACCGTGCACAAGGGTTTCGGCATGGCCGGCGCGCTGACTAACGGCGTAATGCGCGACCTTGGCGACTGCCCCAAGGGCTTCCCGGTGGTGGCCGGCTCGATCGGGCCGAGCCACGGTTTCGTGCATGTGAAGGAAATTGGCACCCCGGTGAAGATCTTCGGCATGACCGTGACGAACGGCGATCTCGTGCACGCCGACCGCCACGGCGCGCTGGTGATCCCGCCGGAGGTGTTCGACCATCTGGAAGCCGCGATCCGGAAGCTTCTGGACACCGAAAAAATCGTGCTGGAGGCGGCCCGCAAGACGGGTTTCACCTTCGAGGATTTCGCCGCAGCCTGGTCCGAATTCGAAAAATCCCGCACCTGACAGCCTCGACGCGCTGCATCGCAGCATGATCGATCGGAGGCCGACGGCTGGGCCACTTGCAGCTTTATCAGCATGGGCGGGGAGCTGACCTTTGCTGCAATTCGGGCGAAGGTCAGCTCAGCGGACAATGTGTGAATTCGCTGCGCCAACACCAATGTCTGCTTTCTTCGACGCGACCACGGCTCTTCGCATGGTTGCCTACTTCCCAACGGCCTCGTCATAGGTTTCGCGGGCGACATCGATCCTGGATAGATTTTCCAGTGCCCAAATGCCCAACGCACTAACCGGCTCACGAAACGACTGGCCCATTTCGGTGAGGTTATATTCGACCTTTGGCGGGATCGTTGGGTAATAGGTTCGGTTCACAAGGCCGTCGCGTTCCAACTCTTTCAGGGTCAGGCTGAGCATCCGTTGCGAAATACCGAGGTTGCGCTTGAGTTCATTGAACCGCAGCGTCCCGTATTCGGCCAAAGAGATCACGACAAGCACGCTCCACCGATCCCCTACACGCGACAGCACCTCGTTGATGCGTTTGCAGTCAGGGCATTGTTTGTCGTCCAGCATGTTCGGTTCCCTTCTTGTGACCAAGGTTCAGAAATGTGCCTTCTTGCGGCCCATTCTGGTACCTCATAGATAGTCAGTCACAAATATATACCGCTCAAACAGGGCGCTGACAATAGGATGAGATCCATGACCGCGAAGCCACTCAACGACCTTTTGAACTGGCGCTACGCCACAAAGAAGATGGACGCGACCAAAGCCGTCCCGCAGGAAAAGGTTGATGCCATTGTCGAGGCAGTCCTCATGGCCCCGACATCCAGCGGCACGCAACCGTTTGAACTGATCGTGGTCACGAACGCTGACATTCGCAGCAAAATCACCGAGGCAGCTGGCGGACAGGCGCAGATTACCGACGGCTCGCACCTTCTGGTCTTTGCGGCCTGGGATAATTACACCGCCGAGCGTATCGACAACGTCGTTGATCTGAATGTTGCGGCCCGAGGCGATCTTCCTCTGATCCACGGCTATTACGATAACCTCAAGGCGAATTACCTGCCCCGCGACGCCGAAGTGAACTACGCGCATGCCGCCCGTCAGGCCTATATCGCTCTCGGCATCGCCCTTGTCGCAGCCGCCGAGCAAGAGGTCGACAGCACACCCATGGAAGGCTTTGATCCTGCAGCCGTGGATGCGATCCTTGGCTTGAAAGAACGAGGCTTGCGATCCGTCGTTTTGATGCCGCTGGGGTATCGCGACGAAGGTGGTGATTGGCTGCTGCCGATGGGCAAAGTCCGCAAATCGCGCGACACCATCGTCACCGAGGTCAACTGATATGGGAATCTTGCGCAAACTGTTCCGCGCGACACCTCGGCCTACCGCTGACGGCGCGTTCAGCCCATCCCCCTTGGCGATCAAATTGGGAACGTCGCCCACCACGGATTATGACGGTGGGGCCTATGCCACGCCTTACAAGGGCGGCAAAAACCGCGTGCTGATGGTTTGTACCGAAGAGCGCAATATGACGATGGCCAACGGCAAAAAATTCTCGACGGGCAACCATCCGGTCGAGATCGGCCTGCCAATGCTTCATCTGATAAATGCAGGCTTTGAAATTGATGTGGTGACGCCAACCGGTGCTCCGGTGGCGATCGAGGAATGGGCGATGCCTGCAAATGATGCAGACGTCAAACGGCTGTATCGTGATTATGCAGATGCCTTTTCAAATCCTGGCAGCCTTGCAGGTTTTGTTGCGAACGACATGGAAAATGCGGCCTCTTATGCCGCTGTATTCATTCCAGGCGGCCACGGTGCGATGCTCGGGCTACCCGACAATGGCGACGTGGCGAAAGTCCTGCACTGGGCGCATGATAAGGATCTATTCACGTTAGCACTGTGTCACGGCCCCGCCGCATTATTGGCCGCCAAAACTGAAAATGGGTTCTTGTATGACGGGTACAAGATGACCGTGTTCCCAGATTCAGTGGACAAACAAACCCCCATGATCGGCTACTTGCCAGGTCCGATGCCGTGGTGGGTGTGTGAGAAGTTAACTGCTCTGGGCGCGCAGATCACCAACACAAAAGCAGATGCATCATGCCATATTGATCGTCGTCTAGTTACGGGTGCAAGCCCCAAGGCCGCGAATGCTTTTGGGAGACTGGCAGCAGAAACATTGCTGAAATAGGTGCGCAAGCCTCAAACCTGATCGCAAGGCGCATTGCAGACATTCGTGCGCCTTGCAGCATTCGACACTTTGGGCTCGAAGCTGCCGTTCGCCGCGCGGAGCGCCGAGGTCGGCTCAGGGCCAACCCAGCCGCGCCGATTAACCACGACGGCCCACTCCTCGCACCTTTAGCACATCGTCACGCTGCTAAACGGCGACGCATTACCCGGACGGGCACCGCGCCTGCCACACCTCGCCACGCGCAGACAAAAAGGACCGGGTGCTGCACCCGGTCCTTCCCTTGTTTCGATCACACCCCGGCCAAATCCCGGTCAGTGCTTTTTCCGCTTCTTCGGCGGCATCAGGTCGGTGATCGTGCCCTCGAACATCTCGGCGGCGAAATTCACCGTCTCCGACAGCGTCGGGTGCGGGTGGATGGTGTGACCGAGGTCCACCGCATCCGCGCCCATCTCGATTGCCAGCGCCACCTCGGCGATCAGATCACCGGCGTTGGTGCCTACGATCAGCCCGCCGATCACCCGGTCGTCTTCCGGATCGAACAGCAGCTTGGTCATGCCCTCGCTGCGCCCGTTCGACAACGCCTTGCCCGAGGCCGCCCAGGGGAAGACGCCCTTCTCATAGGCGATGCCGCGCGCCTTGGCCTCGGTCTCGGTCATCCCGGCCCAGGCCACTTCCGGATCGGTATAGGCCACCGAGGGGATCAGCCGCGCGTCGAAGTAGCGGTTCTGCCCGGCGCAGACCTCGGCCGCGACCTTGCCCTCGTGCACCGCCTTGTGCGCCAGCATCGGCTGGCCCACCACGTCACCGATGGCGAAGATGTGGTTCACCCCGGTTCGCTGCTGCCCGTCGACGGCAATGAAGCCACGGTCATCGACCGCCACGCCCGCCTTCTCGGCGTCGATCAGCTTGCCGTTGGGCTTGCGGCCCACCGCGACGAGGATCTTGTCGAAGGTGTCGGTGCTGGTCTTGCCCTTCTCGTCCTCGAAAGTGACCTTCAGCCCCTTCTTGCCGGGCTCGACCGCCGTGACCTTGGTCTTCAGAAGGATGTTCTCGTACCGGCCCTCGATCCGCTTGTGCAGCGGCTTCACGATGTCCTTGTCGGCACCCGGAATAATCTGGTCCATCAGTTCGACGACCGTGATCTTCGATCCCAAGGCGTCATAGACGCAGGCCATCTCCAGCCCGATGATGCCGCCGCCCAGAACCAGCATCCGCTCGGGGATGTCCTTCAGTTCCAGCGCGCCGGTGGAATCGATCACCCGCTCGTCGTCATGCGGAATGAACGGCAGGTTCACCGGCTCGGACCCGGCGGCGATGATGCACTGATCGAAGGACACGGTCTTCTTGTTACCGTCGCCCTCGACCTCGATCATGTTGGGCCCGGTGAACTTGCCGTAGCCCTGCACCACCTCGACCTTGCGGCCTTTCGACAGGCCCTTCAGGCCGCCGGTCAACTGACCGACCACCTTGTCCTTGAAGGCCCGCAGTTCGTCCAGATCGATCTCGGGCCTGGTGAAGGACACACCATGCGCGCCCATCTCCTCGGCCTCGGTGATCACCTTGGCGACGTGAAGCAGCGCCTTCGACGGGATGCAGCCGACGTTCAGGCAGACCCCGCCCAAGGACGGATACTTCTCGATCAACACCACCTTCTTGCCCAGGTCGGCAGCGCGGAAAGCCGCCGTATAGCCGCCGGGGCCGGAGCCCAGAACAACCACCTCGGCATGGATGTCGCCCTTGCCGGACGCCGATCCCGTGGCTTCGATCGCCTTCGGGGCCTCCGCCTGAGAAGACCGGCCCTGTGCCGGACCTGATCCGGCACCTCCCGCGTCTTCCTTGGGCGCATCGTCCGAGCTTCCGTCATCGGCGCCTTCCAGCACCATGATGACGGTCCCTTCGGACACCTTGTCGCCTTCCGAGACCTTGATCTCCACCACCTTGCCGGCGGCAGGCGACGGCACTTCCATCGTCGCCTTGTCGCTTTCCAGTTCGATCAGCGGGTCTTCCTCGGCCACCGTGTCACCCACCGCGACCAGCACGGTCAGCACGGGCACGTCAGAGAAATCGCCGATATCGGGTACTTTGACTTCCATCGTCACCTCTCCTTACCACATCAACTTGCGCATATCGCCGAGCAGCGTCTTGAGCGTCACGGTGAACCGTGCGGCAAGCGCGCCATCGACGGCACGGTGGTCATAGGACAGCGACAGCGGCTGCATCAGGCGCGGCTTGAACTCTTCGCCGTTCCAGACCGGTGCCATCTTGGACCGCGTCAGGCCCAGGATCGCCACTTCAGGCGCATTCACGATCGGCGTGAACGAAGTCCCGCCAATGCCGCCCAGCGACGAGATGGTGAAGGTCGCGCCCTGCATGTCCTTGGACTTCAGGTTGCCTTCGCGTGCCGCCTTGGACAGATCCATCAGCTCCTTCGAGATCTCCACCAACCCCTTTCGGTCGGCGTCCTTGATCACCGGCACCATCAGCCCGTTGGGCGTATCGGCGGCGAAGCCGATGTTGTAGAAATCCTTCTTGATCAGCTTGTCGCCGTCGGGATGGATCGACGAATTGAACTCCCAGTGCTGTTTCAGCGCAGAGACCGACGCCTTAATGACAAACGACAGCAGCGTGACGCGATAGCCCTCTTCCTTGGCCTGCGTGTCCATCTCCTTGCGGTACTTGTCCAGCTCGGTGATGTCGGCCTCGTCGTTGTGGGTGACATGCGGGATGTTCAGCCAAGACCGGTGCAGCGCGGGGCCCGAGATCTTCTTGATCCGGCTCATCTCCACCTCTTCCACCGGACCGAACTTCGAAAAGTCCACGGCGGGGATCGGCGGGATGCCCATGCCGCCCTGTGCACCGCCCGAGGCCGCCGCCGCCGGGGCGGAAGACGACTTCAGATACTTGGTCACGTCCTCGCGCAGGATGCGGCCCTTGCGCCCGGTGCCGTTGACCTTGGCCAGGTCGATCTCGAGCTGGCGGGCAAAGGCGCGCACCGACGGCGAGGCATGCGCCTTGCCGAAACCTGCATCGGTCACGGCGGCGGGGGCCGGCGCGGTCGATTGCGCAGGCACGGCGCCAGCGGCAGGCGCCTCGGCCTTCGGCGCCTCGGATTTGGCCTCTTCCTTCGGCGCGTCACCGGCACCGCCGGCCTCACCCTCCAGCACCACGATCAGCGTGCCTTCAGACACCTTGTCGCCTTCGGAAACCTTGATCTCCTTCACCTTGCCGGCGGCCGGCGACGGCACCTCCATGGTCGCCTTGTCGGATTCAAGCTCCAGCAGCGGGTCTTCCTCGGCGACGGTGTCGCCCACTTCCACGAGGATCGACACGACGGGGACATCGGAAAAATCGCCGATATCGGGGACATTTACTTCAATTGCCATGATACTGTTCCTCCTTCCCGCTTACACCAGACGCGGGTTCGGCTTGTCGCCGTCGATTTCGTATTTTTTCAGCGCCTTCTGCACGTCGTCCTCGCTGACCGCGCCTTCGCGGTAGAGGTCGACCATGGCCGCGGCGGCGATGTGATTGGCGTCCACCTCGAAGAAGCGCCGCAGGTTCACGCGGCTGTCCGAGCGGCCGAAACCGTCCGTCCCCAGCACCGTATAGCGGTTCGGCACCGCGGCGCGGATCTGCTCGGCATAGTTCTTCATGTAGTCGGTGGCGACGACGATCGGACCCTGCGCCTTGCTCAGCTGCTCGGTGACGAACGGCACCTTTTCCTCGCTCAGCGGGTTCAGCCGGTTGTGGCGCAGGCAGTCCTGCATGTCGCGGGCCAGCTCGTTGAAGCTGGGGGCCGACCAGATGTCCGAGGTCACGCCGAAGTCTTCCTTCAGCATCTCCGCCGCCTTCATCGCCTGCACGAGGATCGTCCCGGAACCCATGAGATTTACGTGCTTCTCGCCCGGTTTCTCGGTCTTCGAGAAGCGGTAGAGCCCCTTGATGATGTCTTCCTCGCAGCCCATCGGCATGTCGGGATGGCTGTAGTTCTCGTTCATCAGGGTCAGGTAGAAGAACACGTCCTCCTGATCGACAAACATCCGCTGAAGTCCGTGATGCACGATCACCGCAACCTCGAACTGGAAGGTCGGGTCATAGGTGATGCAGTTCGGGATGGTCGAGGCCAGGATATGGCTGTGGCCGTCCTCGTGCTGCAGCCCCTCGCCGTTCAGCGTGGTCCGCCCAGCGGTGCCGCCCAGCATGAAGCCGCGCGCCCGGCTGTCGCCGGCGGCCCAGGCCAGGTCGCCGATCCGCTGGAACCCGAACATCGAGTAATAGATGTAGAACGGGATCATCGGCACGCCGTGGTTGGAATAGGACGTCGCCGCCGCGATCCAGTCGGCCATGGCGCCGGCCTCGTTGATGCCTTCCTGAAGCACCTGACCCGACTCCGATTCCTTGTAATAGGACATCTGGTCGGCGTCCTGAGGCGTGTATTTCTGCCCCAGCGGGTTATAAATCCCCACCGAGCGGAACAGCCCCTCCATCCCGAAGGTCCGGCTTTCATCCGGCACGATCGGCACCACCTGCTTGCCGATCTTCTTGTCGCGCAGAAGCGTCGTCAGGATGCGCACGAACGCCATCGTGGTGGAAATCTCGCGCTCGCCGGTGCCCTCAAGCTGGCCCTTGAACTTGGCAAGCTCCGGGATCTCCAGCTTCGGCGCATCGCTTGTCCGCTTCGGAAACGCCCCGCCCAGCGCCTTGCGGCGATCCGCCAGATACGCCTTCTGCGAATTGTTCAGCGCCACGAACGGCGCCTTCGCCACATCCTCGTCGCTGACGGGAATCTGGAACCGGTCACGGAACGCCCGCAACTGCTCCTCGTTCATCTTCTTCTGCTGGTGGGTGGTGTTCTGCCCCTCACCGGCCGAGCCCATGCCATGGCCCTTGACCGTCTTGACCAGAAGGCAGGTCGGCTGGCCCTTGGTCTCGGTCGCTTTCTTGAACGCGGTATAGACCTTCTGCGGATCGTGCCCGCCCCGGCGCAACGCCCAGATCTGATCGTCGGTCCAGTCCTCGACCAGCGCCGCCGTTTCCGGGTACTTGCCGAAGAAATGCTCGCGGATATAGGCGCCGTCCTTCGACTTGAAGGTCTGGTAATCGCCGTCGACGGTTTCATCCATCAACTGGCGCAGCTTGCCGGTGGTGTCGTTCTCCAGCAGCTGATCCCAGCCCTTGCCCCAGAGCAGCTTGATCACGTTCCAGCCCGAGCCGCGGAAGTTGCCTTCCAGCTCCTGCACGATCTTGCCGTTGCCGCGCACCGGACCGTCCAGCCGCTGCAGGTTGCAGTTGACCACGAAGATCAGGTTGTCCAGCTTTTCGCGCGCAGCCAGGTGGATCGCGCCAATCGATTCCGGCTCGTCCATCTCGCCGTCACCGAGGAAGCACCAGACCTTGCGATCGCCCATGTCGATGTGGCCGCGGTTGTGCATGTATTTCATGAACCGCGCCTGATAGATCGCCATCAGCGGGCCAAGCCCCATGCTGACGGTCGGGAACTGCCAGTAATCCGGCATCAGCCAGGGGTGCGGATAGGACGACAGACCGTTGCCGTTCACTTCCGACCGGAAATTCTCCAGCTGCTCCTCGCTGATCCGGCCTTCCATGAAGGACCGGGCGTAGATGCCGGGGATCACGTGGCCCTGGAAAAACACCAGGTCGCCGCCGTGGATCGCGGATTTCGACCGCCAGAAATGGTTCAGCCCGATGTCGTACATCGCCGCCGAGGACGCGAAGCTGGCGATGTGGCCGCCGTATTCGCTGCTGACCTTGTTGCGCCGCACGACCGTCGCCATGGCGTTCCAGCGGTTGATGGTCCGGATGCGCCACTCCATCTCCATGTCGCCGGGAAACTCGTACTGATCGTCGACGGGGATGGTGTTCTGATAGGGCGTGGTGGCTGAAAACGGCAGCGTTGCCCCGGCTGCACGAGCCTGTTGCACCGCCTTGTCCAGCAGGAAATGCGCCCGGTTCGCACCGTCGCGTTCGATCACATCCTGAACGGCGTCCTGCCATTCCTGGGATTCAATCGGGTCGATGTCTTGGGATTGGTCGGTCATATATCCTCTTCCCTCTTTGCGCGGACCATCGCGCGATTGTTTAGCCCTAAACTACTCCTCCGTAGCGCCGGCGTTCCGACATGCGCCATTGCTGGCGTCAGGCTTTCAACAGTCTGGGGAGGCTTTAGCACAAGAGGTTTCCGCCACGTAGTCACGCAGACGCATAGCCTTCATGCACCAGACGCATGGCAGATAGTTTAGCTCTAAACTATCTGCGATTCGCGTCCGCTCCTCCCTCTCGCTGAAAAGAGCCTAGCACTTATGCGGCCCTTGGCAAAAAGAATGGACCCTCCCGTGACGGCAGGGCCGCCAGCGCAGGATCGACGCGCCCTGCCCGTGTGGTCCACGGGCATCAGGGGCCGCCCCTTATCCCAGCACATCGCGCCATGAATGCCGGGGCTGAAACCCCAGCATCCGCTTCGCCTTGGCATTGGAATACATCGTTTCGTGTTCGCCCATCTCGTGCGTGACCGGCACCCCGGGATAGAACCGCGCGCGCACCTCGGCGTTGGTCAGCCCCACCGACAGGTCGTCGTTCGCCACGTTGAAGACCTCATAGCCCAGCCCGTCGGTCATCAGGCAGCGCTCGACCATCTGGCCCAGATCGCGGACGTCGATATAGCCGAAGATGTTCCGCCGCCGCAGCTCCGGCTCCTTCATGAAGGCCGGGAAGTCGCTGGCATACTCTTCCGGCGCGATCACGTTGTTGATGCGCAGGCCATAGACATCGATCCCCGACCGCGCCTGGAACGACCGTCCGCAGGCCTCGTTGCAGACTTTCGACATCGCATAGCTGTCCTGCGGCACCGTCGGATGATCCTCGTCCACCGGCAGATAATCCGGCATCACCTCGCCCTGCGCGAAACAGACGCCATAGGTGGTCTCCGACGACGCGAAGATCACCTTGGGAATTCCCAGCTTCACCGCCGCTTCCATGACGTTGTAGGTCGACAGCGTATTGACGCGAAAGGTCTCGTTGTCGGGCCGGATCAGGATCCGCGCCAGCGCCGCGAAATGCACCACCGCGTCGAACCGGGGCTTTTCCGGCAAGTCCAGTTCATCAAAGCCCGAGAGGCTCGACAGCGCGTTGAACACCTGCCCGCTGTCGGTCAGGTCCACCGACAGGTTGTCCTGCTCCTGCGGTGCCGCGACATCGAGGTTCAGCACCCGGTGCCCCCGCTCGCGCAGCCATGGAACGATATGACGGCCGGCCTTGCCGCTGCCTCCGGTAAACGCGATGCGCATGACGATCTCCTCCCTTGAGGCCCGCATTCATGGCCATCCGCGCCCGATCCGCAAGGCCCGGGCCGAAGATATCCACACCCTTCCCCCGCCCCGCCCGCTCTGCCATAATTGCCGCCAATCAAGAGCAGACAAAGAGCAGTGGACATGGCCGACGACCTCCTCACCCCGGTGAACGACTCCGACTACGACGCCAGCCACATCGAGGTGCTGGAAGGGTTGGAGCCGGTCCGCAAACGCCCCGGCATGTATATCGGCGGCACCGACGAACGCGCCCTGCACCATATGGTCGCCGAGGTGCTCGACAACTCGATGGACGAAGCCGTCGCCGGCCACGCCAACCGCATCGAGGTCGAACTGCACGAGGACTACGCCCTCACAGTCCGCGACAACGGCCGCGGCATCCCGATCGACCCGCACCCCAAGTTCCCCGACAAGAGCGCCTTGGAGGTCATCCTCTGCACCCTCCACGCCGGCGGCAAGTTCTCGGGCAAGGCATACGAGACCTCGGGCGGCCTGCACGGTGTCGGCGCTTCGGTGGTCAACGCGCTCAGCGATAGCATGGTCGTTCAGGTCGCCCGCAACAAGGAGCTCTACGAACAGCGCTTCTCGCGCGGCATCCCGCTCGGCCCGATCGCCAAGGTCGGCGCCGCCCCCAACCGGCGCGGCACCACCGTCACCTTCCACGCTGACGAGGAGATCTTCGGCAAGCACCGCTTCAAGCCCGCCCGCCTGCTCAAGATGGTGCGGTCGAAGGCCTACCTCTTCTCCGGCGTCGAGATCCGCTGGAAATCCGCCATCGACGACGGCGAAACCCCCACCGAGGCCACCTTCCACTTTCCCGGCGGCCTCTCGGACTACCTGACCGAAACGCTGGGCAGCGCCTCCACCTACGCCGACAAGCCCTTCGCCGGGCTGGTCGATTTCCGCGAAAAGTTCGGCACCCCCGGCAAGGTCGAATGGGCGATCAACTGGACCCCCTCGCGCGACGGCTTCATCAACTCCTACTGCAACACCGTCCCCACGCCCGAGGGCGGCACCCACGAGGCCGGCTTCTGGGCCGCGATCCTCAAGGGCATCCGCGCCTATGGCGAGCTGTCCAACAACCGCAAGGCCGCGCAGATCACCCGCGACGACCTGATGACCGGCGGCTGCGCCATGGTGTCGTGCTTCATCCGCGAGCCGGAGTTCGTCGGCCAGACCAAGGACCGCCTCGCCACCACCGAGGCCTCGAAACTGGTCGAAGGCGCGGTCCGCGACCACTTCGACCACTGGCTGACCTCCGACACCAAAAGCGCCGGCGCCATCCTCGATTTCCTCGTGCTCCGCGCCGAGGAACGCCTCCGCCGCCGTCAGGAAAAAGAGACCGCCCGCAAGACCGCCACCAAGAAGCTGCGCCTGCCCGGCAAGCTGGTCGACTGCTCCGCCACCTCGCGCGAGGGCACGGAACTGTTCATCGTCGAAGGCGACAGCGCCGGCGGCTCCGCCAAGATGGCCCGCGACCGCAAGACCCAGGCTCTGCTGCCCCTGCGCGGCAAGATCCTGAACGTTCTGGGGGCTGCCTCCTCCAAGCTCGGGTCCAACGCCGAGATCTCCGACCTGACGCAGGCGCTTGGCGTCGGTCTCGGCACGCGCTTCAACATCGACGATCTTCGTTACGAAAAGATCATCATCATGACGGACGCCGACGTCGACGGCGCGCATATCGCGGCGCTTTTGATGACCTTCTTCTTCACCCAGATGCGCCCGATGATCGACGCCGGCCACCTCTACCTCGCCTGCCCGCCGCTGTTCCGCCTGACGCAAGGCGCGAAACGCGTCTACTGCCTCGACGAACGCGAGCGCGACATCTGGATGGAGAAAGGTCTCGGCGGCAAGGGCCAGATCGCGGTGTCACGCTTCAAGGGCCTGGGCGAGATGGACGCCAAGGACCTCAAGGACACCACCATGAACCCGGCGACGCGCAAACTGATCCGCGTCTCCATAGACGAGGACGAACCCGGCGAGACCGGCGATCTGGTGGAGCGTCTGATGGGCAAGAAGCCGGAGAAACGCTTCGAGTATATCCAGGCGAATGCGAAGTTCGTTGAGGAGTTGGATGTCTAAAAAAGGCCAGACTTTACGTCTGGCCTTTTTGACTACTCCGATCCTCGCCCGCGCAATGTCATCCAAGCCAGATCTGCTTCCCAATTATTCCCAGCCTAACACAAAGTTCCTTTGTGGTTGCTAGGAGCATTCGCAAAGCCTCTGCCTTAGCAAAATGATCAGCGCGCCGCCGACCGACCTTCAACTTCTCTCGATACTCCGCGCGGAAGTTCAAGAGGATTTCGTCCCGATCATCATGTAGAAACTTACAGCTTCCAATAACAACCATCGTCCACTTTTTAGGCCGTGGCGGGCGCTTCGCTCTCCGCATAAAGGTCGGGCTCCTTTGGCCCTCCGCCTTGAGAGTGCCGTCCGCGTGCATTGATCAACTGCAGGCCGTGCGCATTAATTTCGTATATGCGACGCGTACGGCCTCTACGGCCTGCAGAACCCTGACTATCCAGATGCGAGTTCACCAACCCTAGAGCTTCAAGGCGGCTCAGCGCTGCGTAAACTTGTGGCATATGAATAGCCCTGTCTTTTGATTTTTCTTCCAAGAAGTTACGGATTTTCATCCCATATGCTTGGCTCCCGAGGCACCTCACGGCCCTCAGAACTTCTTCTTGGAATTGCCCAACAGCGATCATACTAGCGCCAGGCCAGGGCGGCCTGCTCTCTGATCGCGAGTTGTCCTCTTTTTCTGCACATCATGTGTTGCTCCTAATGCTCCAGTGAGGAGTTCGATCTGAAATCGAACTCTAGGTTTGTCCGATGATAGTCCGTCATCGGATGCTTGTTATATAATATCTGTTATATAACAAGTCAAGGCTCGTTGTATTTGATTGGCCCAGCGCCTGCCCGCGGGATGGCGCTGCAACGCTCATGAGGCACGCTTTATACCGCCTTCAACTGCATCGCTCAGACCCTGCCACCCAGCCTCCCCATAGCGCCAGCCCGGTTGGGGCGGGCAGGCGCTGGCCCGGCGGCTTCGCCTTGATTCCGGGCCGGGGACACACCGAACCGCCCACAGGAGTCCGGACGGTCCACAGCATCCCTCTTGCCGGACACCTCGCGCAAGCATACATTGCACTCCGCAGGCTTGGTGAGACGACTCACCCCCTGCCGCTTCCCAAGGATCATCGCCCCGTCCCAGCGGGCAACCCTGATCGCCTGACGATGCGACGACCCCTCGGCGATTCCCGCCAAGGGCAACCCATCGGAGATCACCAAATGTCCAAGAGCAAGAACAAGGGCAACCGCGAAGCCAAGAAGCCGAAGCAGGAAAAGCCCAAGGTCAGCGCCACCGCCAATTCCAACCTCGGCAAGCCGCTCAACATCGGCGCGCAAAAGGCGAAATAACCGCCAGGGGGCTTTTGTACAAAACCAGGGGTACTTTTGTACAAATTGTACAAAACGCGGGCAGGCTGGATGAGCCTGTCCCGCGCTCTGCGTGTCCAGAGGAAGTGCCGTGAGTGACCCGGTCCGGAGCAGGGAATGGCTCGACCGTTCTGGCCTTGGACCGCTCCAGGGGTGGTGCCGCGAAACGGATCACTCGACGAGCCATCACGTTCTAGCCCGCGCCCGGCAGCGTCGCAAAAGCTCATAAGGTAAACGCTGCTATACGTCCGCATAGATTCGATGAAGAACGCAGCGTAACTCGCTGGAATTTATGAGATTGACGCACAGGCGGAAACCTTGCCGGGCGCAGAAAGCAAAAGACCCCCGCCGGGTGGGCCGGCGAGGGTCGGGCTGTCATCGAGACTGCCGCAAATCGTGAAGGCTTACGCCTCGGCGGCCTGCGCCTTGGCGATTTCCTTCTTCACTTTCAGCGCGTTGTCCGAAAGCTCGGTGTCCTTCGCCTTGGCGAGGTACTTGTCCAGACCGCCACGGTGATCCACCGACCGCAAGGCCGCCGCACTGATCCGCAGCTTGATGCCGCGGTTCAGGGTTTCGGACTGCAGGGTCACGTCGTTCAGGTTCGGCAGGAAGCGACGTTTGGTCTTGTTGTTGGCGTGGCTGACGTTGTTGCCAGTCATCGGGCCTTTTCCGGTCAGTTCGCAGCGGCGCGACATGTGATCATCCTCGTCTCTGGTGCAGGACATCGGACCCTATGCCCGCACGCGCCCCGCAAATATCAAGGGCGCCGCTCACGGGCGCCCGGAATCTGGTTTGCAGGCTATTACGCGCCGAACGAGGGATCGTCAAGGGGCTGATGGTGATGTTACGCCGGGGTTTTCGCCCAGGGCCGCAAGGCGCGCCTCGGCGGTGGCGGCAAGGGTCGCGCGGCCGGATTTGCGGGCCTGCGCCGCCAGATGACGCCAGTATTTTGCGCTGCCCCGGCGCGCGTTGCGGTGCAACATGATGACCCGGCGCAACGGTACCCTCCGCTTGGTCAATTGGGCCTGCAGCTTCGGGAATCGGCCACCTTCGCCCAGCACGCCGGTCGCGGGGTGTCCGCCGGCGGCGAGGCGCGCGATCCGCAAGGCAGGAAAGGCGGCGCAGATCATCTCGGCGTTGCGGATATCGAGCGGGCGAAACGGGTCGGCGAGGATCACGCCCTGCAGGTCGGTGCCCCGCCGCGAGAGATCGCCCAGCGCCGCGTCGAACCCCTTGGCGCAGTCGCGGTAACGGCGATCAAAGCCGACGTGTTCGGGCGCGATGGAATACTGCGGCGACACCGCGATCACCTGCCTCAGCCGCAGCGCCCCGGCAAAGCGCAGGGCCGCGTAGCCGCCCATCGAGAAGCCCATGGCACAGGCATGGGTAAAGCCTTCGGCGAAGTCGGACAGCGCGGCTTCCAGCGCCTCGGTCTCGTTGTTGACGTACCAGTCGTTCCAGCGCGCCTGCAGGTGCAGATGGGTCATGCCCTTGCCGGTGAAGCTGCGCACCGGGCGCGGTTCGGCAAAGGCGCCGGGCGTGTCAAGCCGCTGGCGGAAGCTGACGAACAGCCGCTCCTGCCCCGGGTTGAAGACCGTCGCGCGGATCAGATCGCCGTCAAAGAGACGCTCGGGCGTCATGACCCCAGGTGCTGCGACAGCAATTCGCGGGCGGCCAGCGCCGGGGTGGTCTCACCCGTCGCCACCTGCTCGGACAGGTGGTCCATCGCGGCGCGGGCGTCAGGCGTGTCCAGCCGCGCCAGCAGCGCCTGACGCACCTCCTCGGCAAACCAGTAGCGGGCCTGCTCGGCGCGGCGGCCGTCGAAATGGCCGTGGCTTCGGCGCCATTCGGCCAGCGTCTGCATTTCGTCCCAGGCGGCCTGCAGGCCCTGCTCTTCCAGCGCCGAAACCGTCAGCGCCTTGGGAAAGCCCTCGGGGTCCTGCGGGCGCTTGCGCAGCAGCCGCAACGCGCCGGCATAGTCGGAGCAGGTGCGGATCGCGGTGGGCTTCAGGTCGCCATCGGCCTTGTTGACCAATATCAGGTCTGCCATCTCCATGATGCCGCGCTTGACGCCCTGCAATTCGTCGCCGCCGGCGGGCGCCAGCAGCAGCAGGAAGAGATCCGACATTTCGGCCACCACCGTCTCGGACTGGCCTACGCCCACGGTCTCGATCAGCACGACGTCGAAGCCCGCCGCTTCGCAAAGCGCCACCGCTTCACGCGTGCGCCGCGCCACGCCGCCAAGGTGGGTCTGGCTGGGCGACGGCCGGATGAAGGCGTTGGGATCGCGGCTCAGATGCTCCATCCGGGTCTTGTCACCAAGGATCGACCCTCCCGACCGCGCCGAGGACGGATCGACCGCCAGCACCGCGACGCGCTTGCCCTGCGCGGTCAGCATCAGCCCGAAGCTTTCGATGAAGGTGGACTTGCCCACCCCCGGTGTCCCCGAAAGCCCGATTCGCAGCGCCTGCCGGTCGGCCCCGCGCAGCGCCTCCATCAGTTCGGTCGCCTTGGCCCGGTGATCCTCGCGCCCGCTTTCGATCAGCGTGATCGCCCGTGCCAGCGCGCGCCGTTCGCCCGCGATGATGCGCTCTGCAAGCCCCGTGATGTCCATCCGCCCCTCACATTTTCGCCACCGGCATGTTTCCGCACAACCACGGCCCGGCTTTGGGCAAGGTCCCGCGCGTCGCCGCCCGGCCGTCGCCCCTGTCTGGCGTTTTCTGCACTCCGCTGGCTCTGTAGTCCAGAGCAACGGGGTATCACGCCTCGGGCAATCCATTCAGGCAGAGCAGGATCGGGCAGCAGATGAGGACCCTTCTATTCGCCGTCGGGCTGACATTCGGGCTGGCGGTGTCCCAGGCAACGGCGGCTGAACCGCTGCGCGAAAACGGGCGCTTCGACGTCTACGTGCTGGGGCTCAAGGCCGGCGAATTGACCTACGGCATGACAGAGGAAGGCGGGCAGTATGCGGCGACGGGCCGGGTGAATTCCTCCGGCCTGATCGCCGCATTCGCGGATTTCCGCTATGAAACCTCGGTCAAGGGCGCGGTCGCGGGCAACCGGTATCAGCCTGCGGTCTACACCGAAAAGGTGCGCTCGTCGAAGCGCGACGACGACACCGAGATCCGGTATCAGGGCGGCGTGCCGGTGCCGCAGGGCAATGACAAGCGCAAGGATCACTGGCTGGACCCGGCGACGCAGAAAGGCACGCTCGATCCGATGACGGCCTTCTGGCAGTTGCTGCGCGACCGCGCCGGAGATGATCTCTGCAAGCTCGACGTAACCTCTTTCGATGGCCAGCGCCGGGTGCGCATGGTCACGTCCGGGGCGCGGCGGAGCAGCGACATCGTGACCTGCAAGGGGCGCTACATCCGCGAGGGCGGCTTTTCCAGGGGTCAGCTGGAAGAGGGGCGCGAGTTTTCGTTCACGCTGTCCTATGCGCCCGACGGCAAGCGCTGGAAGGTGAGCCGGATCGAGGCGCAAACTCTGCGTGGACGGGCGCTGCTCATTCGGCGATAAGGCGGGCGTGACCCCGCGCCGATCCCCCCTTCCCATCGACGATGCGCTGCCGGACCTACTGGCGGCGGTATCCGCGCACGGCCGCGCGGTCCTGCAGGCGCCGCCGGGTGCGGGCAAGACGACGCGGGTGCCTCTGGCCCTGCTCGAGGCCGGGCTGGTCGCGGGCCGCATCGTCATGCTGGAACCGCGCCGGCTTGCCGCGCGGGCGGCGGCGGAACGAATGGCCGAGACGCTGGGCGAACAGGCCGGCGAAACGGTGGGCTATCGCATCCGCGGCGAGGCCAAGGTCAGCCGCAAGACCCGGATCGAGGTGGTCACCGAGGGTATCCTGACCCGGATGATTCAGAGCGACGCCGAACTTGCCGGCGTCGGCGCGGTGATCTTCGACGAATTTCACGAACGGTCGCTGAATGCGGACCTCGGGCTGGCGCTCTGCCTCGAAATCGCGGGCGCGCTGCGCGACGACCTGCGGCTGGTGGTGATGTCGGCGACATTGGACGCAGGGCCGGTGGCCGAGCTGATTGGCAATGCCCCGGTGGTGACATCGGAAGGGCGCAGCTTTCCGGTCGAGACCCGCTGGCTGCCGAAGCCGCTGGCGCCGAAGGCCCGGATCGCCGAGGCTTGCGCCGACCTTGTGGCGCAGGCGGTCGCGGAGACCGACGGCGGCGTGCTGGTCTTCCTTCCCGGCGAAGGCGAGATCCGGCGCTGCGAGGGCCTGTTGCAGGGGCGGCTCGGGGCGGAGTGCCACATCCGCCCGCTTTATGGCGCCCTGCCCTTTCACCAGCAGCGCGCCGCGATCCGGCCCGAGGCGCAGGGCCGCAAGGTGGTGCTGGCCACCTCGATCGCCGAGACCTCACTGACCATCGAGGACATCCGCGTGGTGGTTGACGCCGGCCGCGCGCGCCGCGCCCGGTTCGATCCCGGTTCCGGCATGTCCCGGCTGGTGACCGAAAAGGTCAGCCGCGCCGAGGCCACGCAGCGCGCCGGTCGTGCCGGGCGGGTGGCCCCAGGCACCTGCTACCGGCTCTGGACACGCGGCGAAGAGGGCGCACTGCCCGCCTTCGCCCCCGCCGAGATCGAGGTGGCCGACCTTGCGGGGCTGGCGCTGGAACTGGCGCTCTGGGGCGGCGCGGTCGAGGATATGTCGCTGCTGACACCGCCCAATCCCGGAAGCTGGGCCGAAGCACAGGCCCTGCTGAGGATGCTGGGCGCGCTGGACCACGACTGCCGCATCACACCGCACGGCCGCAGGCTGGCCGCGCTGCCGCTGCATCCGCGTCTGGCGCATATGCTGGCCGAGGCCGGACCGGAGGCCGCGCCGCTGGCCGCGCTGCTGGCCGACCGCGATCCGCTGCGCGGTGCACCGGTGGACCTGTCGCTCAGGCTCGAGGCCCTGCGCGACGCCAAGGGATTTCGCGCCCGGCGCCCCTATGAGGTGAACCGCCCTGCCCTCGACCGAATCCGGCAAGAGGCGAAACGGCTGGGGCGACAGGCGCCCGCCTCGACGGCCCCATGGAGTGCCGCCCAGATGGCCGCGCTGGCCTATCCCGACCGCATCGGCCTGCGGCGCAAGGGCGACGCCCCGCGCTACGTGCTCTCGGGCGGCAAGGGCGCGGTCATGGACGAGGCCGACCCGCTGGCCGGTCAGCGCCTGATCGTCGTCACCGACACCGACGGCAACCCGCGCGAGGCCCGCATCCGCCAGGCGATGCCGATCACCGAGCCGGAAGTTCGGGCGCTTTTCGCCAAACAGATCGGCTGGCGGGACGTCTGCGCGTGGTCGCGGCGCGACCGTCGGGTGGTGGCCCGGCAGCAGGAAGGCTTGGGACAGGTGGTGCTTCAGGACCGCATCTGGAAGGACGTCCCTGCCGATGCGGTGGCCCGGGCGATGCTGGACGGGGTCCGCGATCTCGGGCTCAAGGTGTCGAAGGGGGCGGCGCGTCTGCGGGCGCGGATCGCCGTGGCGCGGGCCGGCGGGCTCGACATGCCCGATGCCTCTGACTCGGCACTGATGGAGACGCTGGACGACTGGCTGCTGCCCTACCTCACCGGTGTGAAGACCGCCGAGCAGTGGAAGGGCTTCGACATCCATGACGCCCTGCTGGCGCGGCTGAGCTGGGACCAGCAGCAGGCGCTGGACCGCGCGGTGCCCGCGGCCTTCACCACGCCTCTGGGCCGCAAGATCCCCATCGACTATTCCGGCGAGCACCCCGAGATCACCCTGCGCCTGCAAGAGATGTTCGGCCAGACTCAGCATCCCACGGTGGCCGGACAGCCGCTGCGGGTCACACTGCTGTCCCCGGCGCAGCGCCCGGTGCAAACGACGATGGACATCCCCGGCTTTTGGGAAACCTCCTATGCCGACGTGCGCCGCGACATGCGCGGCCGCTATCCGCGCCACCCCTGGCCGGAAGACCCGCGCGAGGCCGACCCGACCCTGCGGGCCAAGCGGCGGGGCACGTGAGGCGCTGACCTCGTTCTGTGCTGTAGGCCGGGCTTCAGCCCGGCGATGGCCGTGCCGGGCTGAAGCCCGGCCTACCGGGTGACGTCGGCGGCCCCCACCGTGCGGCGCACCATGTCCCAGTAGATCTCCTGCACCTCGTCCAGCGTCAGCCGCCCGGCAGCGCGATACCAGGTGTTCACGCCCGTCAGCATGGCGATCACCGCCATGGTGGCGATCTTCGGGTCCGGCACTTCGAACCGGCCCTCGGCCACGCCGGCGCGCAGGATCGATTCCAGCTCGTTCTCGTAGGTTCGCCGCAAGCTTTCAATCACCGCGAAATTCTCGGGCTCGAGGTTGCGCAGCTCCATGTAGGAGATGAAGATCGCCGCCGGGCGCTCGACGTTGAAGCGGATGTGAAATCGGGTGAAGGTCCGCAACCGGCGCAGCACGTCCTGTTCGCGCGGCTCCTTCGCCCAGGCTTCGAGCAGGTCGTCCATGTGCCCCTTGAGCAGCGAAAACAGCAGGGTCTGCTTGTCGGGCGTGTAATTGTAGAGGGCGCCGGCCTGTACGCCGACCTCGCCGGCGATCTGCCGCATCGAGACCGCTGCGAAGCCGTGCCGGGCAAAAAGTTTCTCTGCCGCGTCGAGGATGCGAGGGCCGGTGATGCCGGAGTGTGAACCTTGTGTGCGTGCCATGCCACATAATAGAACTGAACATTTGTTCAAATCAATTGCCAATCCTTGCCCTGCGCGACCGCATCGGTCACAACGGGACACGTCCTATTTTCGGAGCCGTCATGCGCCTGATCCGGTACAGCCTATGCATTGCCCTGGCCGGGTGTTCCGACTTTCCGGACCTTACCACCGCCGAGGGACCGGGCGTCGAGGCTGCGGCCTATCCCCGCCTGCTGACCGCGCAGGAACTGCGGGCGATCCCGGCCAGTTCCGAGACCCTGACGGTCGAGGCCTCGCTGCTGGCGCGTATCCGGGCGCTGGAGGCCCGCGCCGCACGGCTGGGCGGGCCGGTGGTGGACCAGGCAACACGGGCGCGGATGGCGCGCGGGGTCCGGTGAGGGTGCCGCCGGAAGCGCCCGCGTCCCGGACCTGATCCGGGACGGAGGCACCACGAACGCTCGCCACCCTAATTCCCCATTCCACCCTGCCCGCCATTGCACGCCGCTCCGCTTGCCGCTACATCGCGGCACCAACATGCATCTGTTGCCGGAGGACCCGTCCATGACCACACCCTTGCGCCTCGGAATTGCCGGGCTCGGCACGGTCGGCACCGGCACCGTCCGCATCGTGCGGCAAAAGGCGCACCTGCTGGCGGCACGCGCGGGGCGCAAGATCGAGATCTCCGCGGTATCGGCCCGCACTCGCGACAAGGACCGCGGCGTGAACCTCAGCCATTACGACTGGGAGGACGATCCCGTCGCGCTGGCCACTCGCGACGATGTCGATGTCTTCGTCGAGCTGATGGGCGGCCCCGACGGCCCCGCCAAGGCCGCGACCGAGGCTGCGCTGAAGGCCGGCAAGGACGTGGTCACCGCCAACAAGGCGATGCTGGCGCTGCACGGTCAGGACCTCGCGCAGCTGGCCGAGGACAATGGCCGGGTGCTGCGGTTCGAGGCCGCTGTCGCGGGCGGCATCCCGGTGGTCAAGTCGCTGACCGAGGGCCTTGCCGGCAACGAGGTGACGCGCGTGCTGGGGGTGATGAACGGCACCTGCAACTACATCCTGACCCGGATGGAGAGCGCCGGCCTGCCCTATGACACGGTTTTCGACGAGGCCGACAAGCTGGGTTATCTCGAGGCCGACCCCGAGCTTGACGTGGGGGGCATCGACGCCGGCCACAAGCTGGCGATCTTGTCGGCCATCGCCTTCGGCACGCAGGTCAACTTCGGCGCGGTCGAACTGGAAGGCATCGGCCGCATCCTGATCGAGGACATCCGTGCCGCCGCCGACATGGGCTATCGCATCAAGCTTCTGGGCGTTGCCCAGATGACCGGACGCGGGCTTGAGCAGCGGATGTCGCCCTGTCTGGTGCCGGCGTCCTCGCCGCTGGGCCAGCTCGAGGGCGGCACCAACATGGTGGTGATCGAGGGCGACGCGGTGGAACAGGTGGTGTTGCGCGGCCCCGGCGCCGGCGAAGGCCCGACTGCCAGCGCGGTGATGGGCGACGTGATGGACATCGCGCGTGGCCTGCGGGTGTCGACCTTCGGCCAGCCGGCCAGCACGCTGACCGAAGCCACGCCCGCCCAAAGCGCGACGCCCGCGCCCTATTACCTGCGCATGACGCTGCAGGACAAACCGGGTGCGCTGGCCAAGGTGGCCACCGTGCTGGGGGCTTCGGGCGTGTCGATCGACCGGATGCGCCAGTATGGCCATGCCGACGAGGCCGCGCCGGTGCTGATCGTGACCCACAAGACCCAGCGCGCCGCGCTGAACGAGGCGATGGAGGCGATCGCCGAAACCGGCGTGGTGCTGGGCGATCCGGTAGCGCTGCGGATCGAAAGCGTCTGACACCCGGTGCCCTACCTTTCGGCTGCCTGAGATGACCCGGTCCCGTGGGTCCAGCCTGGGGCGGAACATGGCCGCAATTTCTTCGCCGTGCCTGCGCACGTCGACCGGCTGGGGGGCTTTGCCCCCCAGACCCCCCAGAGTTTACGAGCAAGATGAAGACCAGGCGTTCGCTTCTCCTTCATCTTGCCGGAAAGATACTCCGAGGAGGCAGCGCCCCCTTTCGCAACGCCCGCCCGGACGCCCTTCGGGCCGCATACGACCCTACCCGGCGGATTGTTAGCGCCGCTAGCCCCTTGCGGCCCCGTCCCCCCGCAAGGTAGTCAACAGGCAACCGTCTTGCACAAAGGATTTCCCCATGGCCCCCACCGATTTCAATGACCGCATGCTCTCGCTCGGCCTCGCACGGGTGGCGGAACAGGCGGCCATCGCCTCGGCCCAGCTGATCGGTCGCGGAGACGAGAAGGCTGCTGACCAGGCCGCCGTCAACGCCATGCGCGACCAGCTCAACCAGCTCGACATCCAGGGCACCGTGGTGATCGGTGAGGGTGAACGCGACGAGGCGCCGATGCTCTATATCGGAGAAGAGGTGGGCAGCGGCACCGGACCCGAGGTCGACATCGCGCTCGACCCGCTGGAGGGCACCACGCTGACCGCCAAGGACATGCCCAACGCACTGACCGTGATCGCCATGGGCCCGCGCGGCTCGATGCTGCACGCGCCCGACGTCTACATGGAGAAACTGGCCATCGGGCCGGGTTTCAAGCCGGGCGTCGTGACACTGACCATGTCGCCGTCCGAGCGGGTGTCGGCACTGGCCGCCGCCAAGGGCTGCTCGACCCGCGACATCACCGTCTGCGTGCTGGAACGCCCGCGCCACGAGGACATGATCGAGGAGTTGCGCGCCACCGGCTGCGCCATCCGGCTGATCACCGACGGCGACGTTGCCGGCGTGATGCATTGCGCCGAACCCGAGCTGACCGGCATCGACATGTACATGGGATCGGGCGGCGCCCCCGAAGGCGTGCTGGCCGCCGCCGCGCTGAAATGCATGGGCGGACAGATTTTCGGCAAGCTGCTGTTCCGCAACGATGACGAGAAGGGCCGCGCCAAATCCGCCGGCATCACCAACTTCGACCGGGTCTACACCCGCGACGACATGGTCACCGCAGACGTGATTTTCGCCGCCACCGGCGTCACCTCGGGCTCGCTCCTGCCGGGGCTGAAGCGCACACCCGGCTGGACCACCGCCGAGACCCTGCTGATGCGGTCGAAGACCGGATCGGTGCGGCGCATGATCTATCGCCACCCGGAGGAGTGATGGCGGACACCGCGCTGGTGACAATCGACTTCCAGATGGGCTTTCGCGATCCGGTCTGGGGGGCGCGCAACAATCCCGATGCCGAAGACCGGGCGCTTGCCCTGCTGGACCGCGCGCGCGACCGCGGCTGGCCGGTGCATTGCGTGCGGCATCTGAGTGTCGAGGACGGCAGCCCCCTCAGCGGCGAAGGCACCGGGTTCCTGCCGGGGTTCGCCCCCCGCGACGGTGAGACCCAGCACGAGAAATCGGTGAACTCCGCCTTCATCGGCACCGAACTGGAGGTCACGCTGCGCGGGCAAGGCGCGCGTCACCTGGTAATCTGCGGTCTGACCACGCCGCATTGCGTCTCGACCACCTCCCGGATGGCCGCCAATCTCGGCTTCCGGGTGACGCTGGCGCATGACGCCTGCGCGGCCTTTGCAGGCAATGCCGATACCGGCTGGTCGCCGGGGCTGCCGCATCCCTCTGCCGAGGACATCCACTCCATGGCTGTTTCGCACCTGCACGGCGAATTCGTCACCGCGCGCAGCGTTTCGGACATCCTCGGAGCCCGGACATGAGCGCCTTTCTCGGCGTCGACGCCTCATTGACCGGGCGCCGCTGGATCGGGCCGGGGCTCGAGGTCGAGCGACAGGCCGACATGATCGCGCAGGCGACCGCCCTGCCCCGCGCGCTGGCGCTGGTGCTGGCGCGGCGCGGCGTCGCGGTCGACGAGGCCGAGGGCTTCCTCGCCCCCACCCTGCGCGACCTGCTGCCCGATCCGCGCAGCCTGCGCGACATGGAGACAGCCGCCGCCCGGCTAGTGCGGGCGCTGGACCGGCGCGAGCGGATTGCGGTTTTTGCCGATTACGACGTCGACGGCGGCGCCTCGGCGGCGCTGCTGATCGACTGGCTCCGGCACTTCGGACGCGAGGCGACGCTCTACATCCCCGACCGCATCGACGAAGGCTATGGCCCCAATGAACCGGCCATGGCGGCACTTGCCAAGGACCATGACCTGATCCTCTGCGTCGATTGCGGCACGCTTTCGCATGGCCCCATTGCGGCGGCGACGGGCGCTGACGTGGTGGTGCTGGATCATCACCTGGGCGGTGAGACGCTGCCCGACGCGCTGGCCGTGGTGAACCCCAATCGCCAGGACGAAGACGGCGCACTTGGGCACCTCTGTGCCGCCGGCGTGGTGTTCCTTGCGCTGGTCGAAGCCGGCCGGCAGCTGCGCGAGGCCGGCAAGCGCGGCCCCGACCTGATGGCCCTGCTCGACCTTGTGGCGCTGGCGACAGTGGCCGACGTGGCGCCACTGACCGGGGTGAACCGCGCACTGGTGCGCCAGGGGCTGGCGGTGATGTCGCGCCGCCAACGCCCCGGGCTGGTGGCGCTGGCAGATGTGGCACGGCTGGATTGTGCCCCCGCCGCCTATCACCTGGGCTACGTGCTTGGCCCGCGCGTCAACGCCGGCGGCCGCATCGG
Source organism: Litorisediminivivens sp. KMU-197 (assembly GCF_056858395.1). Classification (NCBI taxonomy): domain Bacteria; kingdom Pseudomonadati; phylum Pseudomonadota; class Alphaproteobacteria; order Rhodobacterales; family Paracoccaceae; genus Litorisediminivivens; species Litorisediminivivens sp. KMU-197. Next base: position 101,914 of record NZ_JBXEQG010000004.1, read on the forward strand.
CGCGGCGGACCTTGGCGCCCGGCTGCTGTGCTGCGGCAATGACCACGAGGCCCGCGCCATGGCCGAGCGGCTCGACCAGCTGAACGGCGAACGTCGCGAGATCGAGGCCGCGGTCCGCGCTGCCGCGCTCGACCAGGCCGAGGGGCGCGGTCTCGACGCGCCGCTGGTCTGGGCCGCCGGTGAGGGCTGGCACCCGGGCGTGGTGGGCATCGTCGCCTCGCGCCTGAAGGAACTGACCAACCGCCCCGCCGTGGTGATCGGCTTCGACGGCGATGATGGCAAGGGCTCGGGCCGGTCGGTGGCCGGGGTCGACCTCGGCGCCGCGATCCAGAAGTTGGCCGCCGAGGGGCTGATCCAGAAGGGCGGCGGCCACAAGATGGCGGCGGGCCTCAGCCTGAGCCGCGCGCAGCTGGAGCCTGCAATGGAACGGCTGAGCGCATTGCTGGCCCGGCAGGGTGCCGGACAGGCCGGCCCGGTAGACCTGCGCCTTGACGGGGCGCTGATGCCCGGCGCTGCCACCCCCGACCTTGTGACGCGGCTCGAGACCGCCGGCCCCTATGGGGCCTCGGCCGCCGGTCCACGCTTTGCCTTCCCCGACATGGCGATCCGTTTCGCCAAGCGGGCGGGCGACAGCCACCTGCGGCTGAGCTTCACCGACGGCGTCGTGCCCCCCCTCGACGCCATCGCCTTCGGCGCCTACGACGGACCCTTGGGCGCGGTCCTTGAAAACCATGGCGGCGCGCGCTTCCATCTCGCCGGCAAGCTCGACATCAACACCTGGGGCGGTCGGCAAAAGGTACAGTTGCGCCTCGACGATGCAGCCCGCGCCGAAGGCTGAGGCACCCCGTCCCTGCAGGGCCCGGCCCCCGTCGCGCCCTCCGGTGGCCGACATACACTAGCGCCGACAGAATTTTCCTTACCGATCAACCGCTTGCCAGACAGATCGCCATTCGGGTGGATTTTTTCGACCGTGCAGCGATTTTTTGAATTTTCCCCTTGCGCATATCCGTCGGTTTTCTTAGAACCCGCCTCACGCCGCAGGGTTGGAGACGATCCGCCCCCGCAGCGACCCAGAGTGGCCCGTTCGTCTATCGGTTAGGACGCCAGGTTTTCAACCTGGAAAGAGGGGTTCGATTCCCCTACGGGCTGCCACTTCTTCCTGAACACCCCACGATTTTGACCCTTCGCGCCAAGGGCGTCTCCCGACATCTGCGCCATGGATCTGTCATACTGTGTGTCGGTCTCTGCCGACGGCACCAATGCCGCGCGGTACTTCGCTGGTCGTCATGCGGCGCGGTCCGTCACCGGGAACAACCGGGCGGAGGAACGGTTTTCCTCATGACACGATGGTTCAGGTGCCGACGTCGTGCACATCGGTCCGACACGCCCCTGAACCCGTCACCGGATCAAGGAGGCCCGAAATGGTCGAATATGAAAAGCTACGCACTGCCCGCCGAACCCTCGAGGAACTGCGCCGGGAACTGGCATGCGAATTGCAGGATCGCGACGGCAAGTCGCCGGTCTGCCAGGACCTACACCACCGGGTGAGCAAAGCCCTCGCCGCGCTGCAACCCACCGCCTGAGAAATCCCGGCCCTCAGGGAACCGGAGTCTCGGCAAATCGCGCTTGACCCCCAAAACCCCATGTCCTAACACCGGCAACGAGCGGGCGGGCGTTGTGTAATGGTAAGACCTCAGCCTTCCAAGCTGATGATACGGGTTCGATTCCCGTCGCCCGCTCCATCTCATCCCTGAAGTACTCGTCGTCAGTGCGCGCCCCCTGCGGTCACGCGCACCCGTGCCCCGGACCTGATCCGGGGCCTCTTGGGTGGCGCTTACGTGGAGGTCCCGGACCAAGTGCGGGACCGGGTTGCCCGCAGCCTCAGGACGCGTAGCCGATGGTGGCCTCGACCGCCTTGCGCCAGCACGCGTATTGCGCGTCGCGCCGGTCCGCCTCCATGTCCGGCTCATACCGTGCATCCGCCTGCCACCCGGCGGCGAACTCTTCCATCCCCGGCAGGAGACCCGCCTTGTGGCCCGCCAGCCAGGCCGCGCCCATCGCCGTTGTCTCAAGCTGGGCCGGGCGTTCGACCGGCGCGTCGATGATATCGGCGAGAAACTGCATCGCGTAGTCCGATGCGCTCATGCCACCATCGACGCGCAGCGCGGTGTTGCTGTCGCCGGACCAATCCGCCGTCATCGCCTGCAACAAGTCCCGTGTCTGAAAGCCGACGCTCTGCAACGCCGCGCGGGCGAATTCTGCCGGACCCGAGGCGCGGGTCAGGCCGAAGATCGCGCCCCGGCACTCGGCGTTCCAATAGGGCGCGCCGAGCCCGGTAAAGGCTGGCACCAGCACCACCTGCTGCTGCGGATCGGCCTTTTCCGCAAGCCCCTGCGTCTCACCGGCCGAGCCGATGATCTTCAACCCGTCGCGCAGCCATTGCACCACGGCGCCGGCGATGAAGATCGACCCTTCCAGCGCATAGGTCGGTTTTCCGTCAAGCTGGTAGGCGATCGTCGTCAGCAGGCGGTTTTCCGACCGGACCGGAGTATCCCCGGTGTTAAGGAGCGCGAAGCACCCCGTGCCGTAGGTCGATTTCAACATGCCCGGCTTGAAGCACGCCTGCCCCACGGTCGCCGCTTGCTGATCGCCCGCGATGCCTAGGATCGGGATCGACGCGCCCAGCAGTTCCGCCTCGGTCGCGCCGAAATCGGCGGCACAGTCGCGCACCTCGGGCAGCATCTCCATCGGGATGCCCAGCTTGTCGCAGATGGTGGCCGACCAGCGCCCCTTGCGGATGTCATAGAGCATGGTGCGCGCCGCGTTAGTGGCGTCGGTCAGGTGCTGTTTGCCGCCGGTCAGCTTCCACACCAGCCAGGTATCGACGGTGCCGAAGACCAGTTCGCCCGCCTCGGCACGCGCCCGGACGCCGTCGACGTTGTCGAGGATCCACTTGAGCTTGGTGCCCGAGAAATAAGGATCGAGCAGCAGCCCGGTGCGGTCGGTGACCACTTCCTCGAAGCCCTCTTCCTTCAGCGATTTGCACAGCGCCGAGGTGCGTCGGTCCTGCCAGACGATGGCCTTGTAGACCGGCTCGCCCGTCTTGCGATCCCAGACCAGCGTCGTCTCGCGCTGGTTGGTGATGCCGATGGCGGCGATGTCCCCGGCCGCGACCCCGGCTTTCTGCAGCACCGCACGGCAGGTCGCCACGGTGGTGTTCCACAGGTCCTCGGCCGCGTGTTCGACCCAGCCGCTGTCGGGGAAGTGCTGTTCGAATTCCTCCTGCGCCGAGGCGACGATAGTCAGCGTCTCGTCGAACACGATGGCCCGTGTCGAGGTGGTGCCCTGATCGATTGCAAGTATGTGGGTCATGCGCCTGTCTCCCCTCTCGGTCGCGGTTTCGGGCGATCCTAACCGTGCCGGCGGCGAATGTGCAGAGGCAAAGTTACCGTTAACACGCAGGGTCATCAGGCAGGCGATGCCCGTCCCGGCGCCCGCGCCGGAACCTCCTGACCGGGCGCATCCCGGACTAGCCCTCTTCGACCTCCAGCGTCAGCGCCTGTTGCGGCACCGGCAGGTCGTCTATGCGCAGCTCGTAGGTCGGCCGCGCCAGCCGGTTGCGGACCACCCAGATCAGCCGCTCCTGCGCACGGGTGATCGCCACATAGGCCAGCCGCTTCCACAGCGGCTGCCCGGCCTCGACCCGGCCCATCCGCGCGGCGACGAAAAGGTCCGGCGCGAACACCTGTACCGCGTCCCACTGGCTTCCCTGTGCCTTGTGGATCGTGACCGCCGCGCCATGCAGGAACGTCGCGCCCATGCGGGCGGCGAAAGGGATGAAGGGCTCTTCCTCGTCGGGCTTCTCGATCTTGACGATCGAGGCGGCCGAAACGCGCGGGTCTTCCGCCCCCATCACGTGCAGGCGCGAGAACCCGGGCTTGCGTCCCTCGCCCAGATAGATCACCTGCGCGCCCTTGATCAGACCCCGCGCCTCAAGGTCCAGCCGCTTCTTGCGGTGCTTCAGGGGCAGTTCGATGCCGTCGCAGATCAGCGGCTCGCCCTCCAGCAGCCGGTCGTCGGGGGCGTCGTGCACCTTGCGGAAGGCGTTGATCAGACGGATGCGCGTCGCATTGCGCCAGACCAGCACAGGCGAGCGCGCCATCAGGTCAACCTCGACCCGCTGGCCCCAGACCACGCGGTCATCAGTGCGGGCCTTGTCCTCCACCATCTGCTCGAAGTCATGGAATTCGAGGCTTGGATCGGCCAGCGCATGGGCCAGATCGAGGATCGGGTTGTCGGCCTCCTGCCGGTGGATGCGGTTGAGGTGCATCACCTGCCCCTCGTCCAGCTTCTCGAACACCATAGTGCCGGACTGGTTCACCGGCGCCAGCTGCGCCGGATCGCCGAACATCAAGAGCGTCGGAAAGATCTCGCGCAGGTCCTCAAACTGCTTGTCGTCGAGCATCGAGGCTTCGTCGACGAAGCCGATGTCCAGTTCCTCGTCGCGGCGTTTCCAGCCGGTGATGAAGTCCGATCCGCGCAGCCCTGCCGCCGCCAGCGCGCCGGGAATGGAATTGTTCGACTGATAAAAGGCATGCGCCCGGTCCAGCGCCGCCTCGGTCAGCCCCTCGATCTGGGGCCGCTCGCCCTTGTCCGCCAGCCATTCGGCGATACGCTCATACTCGGGGTCGTAGACCGGGGTATAGAGGATGCGGTGGATCGTGGTCGCCGGCACGCCCCGCATGCGCAGCACGCTGGCCGCCTTGTTGGTGGGGGCGAGGATCGCAAGCGTGCGCCGGTCCTTGCGGCGCTTGCCCTCCCAATCGCCCGACACCACGTCGACGCCCGCGTCCTTCAGCGCCTTGTATAGCTCCGCCAGCAGCAGCGTCTTGCCCGACCCGGCCTTGCCGGTCACCGCCATCACGCCGGAACGGCCGTCGCGCGGGGGTTTCAGCACGCCGTCCTCGACATCGACGCCGACACCCCGGAGGGCCTCGGTCACACGGTCATAGGCATCGGCCTGATCTTCGGAAAATGTCAGCGCGGGCAGAGTCATGGGCGGACATTACTGCCCCGCCCCGGCAGGCGCCAGCGCCGATCAGCCCGCGCCCAACGCCCGCTTGCGGATCTCCTGCGGCAACCGCAGGGCCTGCCCCTCCGGACCCAGCACCACCACCGTCACTGAGGCCTCGAACAGCCTGTCTTCATCGCGCCACACCACCTGACGCAGCACCATCCGCGCGCCGGTGACCTGTTCGGGGCAGGTCTCGACGCGCAGCGTCTCGCCGTAACGGGCGGGGCGCAGGTAGTCGCAGACCATCCGGCGCACCACGAAGGCCACGCCGTCGCGGTCCTTCATCGCCCGCTGGTCGATGCCCAGCGATTCGACCCATTCGCTGCGCGCGCGTTCGATGAACTTCAGGAAATTGGCGTGATAGACGATGCCCGCCATGTCGGTGTCCTCGTAATAGACGCGGCAGGTGAAGTCGTGGCTCATCAAGGGTTCCTTCAGGGGTTGTCGCTACCCAGTCAAACCAGCAACCGGAACGGCGCGCAAGCAGCCCTGCCACAGCAGAGACCGCCGATGCAGATGATCTATCAGATGCGCTATTCCTTCTTCGGCACCTCAGGGTGGAAATCGGCGGCGGCGTGGGACAAGGCGCAACTCTTCGACGCGGCCCGTCTGAAGACGCGGCATTACTTCCTCGAAAAGCTCGCCCTGCGGTCCTTGGCCGACCAGAGCGACCGCGATTTCGCCCTTGTCGTGCTGACCTCCGACGACCTGCCCCGGCCCCACTTGACCCGCCTCTGCGAGACCTGTGGCGACCTCCTGGGCGACCGGGCGCAGGTGATTGGACGCCCGCCGCACAAGGCCGGCTACTGGTTCGTCCGTCACCTGAGGCAGCACCACACCGCCCGGCCCTGGACCGCGCAGATCGTGCTCGACGACGATGACGCCCTCGCCGTGGATTTCACCACCCGCCTGCGCGCCGAGGCCGCCGCCGCCCGTGACCTGCGCGGACCGGGCGAAGCCTACAGCATCGTGTCGCATGCGCGCGGCCTCACCGCGCTGATGCTGGACGGCACCCTGTCGCTGCGCCATCGCAACAGCCCGGGCACCAACCTCGGCCTGGCGCTCGTGGCGCCCACCGGCACCAACCGCAACCCCTTCAACTTCGCGCACAAGCAGATGCTGGACCGCCGCCCGGTGCGGGTGATCCATTCCCGCACCCCGGCCTATCGGCGCGCCGTGCACGATGCCAACGACAGCCGCGCGCAATACGGCGACCGGATCGTCAGGCCCGACCAGATGGCGGCTGTGCACACGGCCTTTCCACTGCTGCATGACCTCATGACGGACTGGCCGCTAACCGCGCCACACGGCTGAGCGACGACGATTCCGCAACAGCGCCGCCGCCAATCGGCCCGGCCTCCGTCCTCTGCTTGGCCGCCACGCGCCCGATCGCTACACTTTTGCCAAAAGTTGAAGCGTGAGGCGCGAGCAATGCACATGATCTACGAGATGCGGTATTCCTACTTCGGCCAGTCCGGCTGGAGATCGGCGGCCTCGTCCGACAAGGCGCAGCTTTTTGATGACGCACGCCTCGACAGTCGCCACTACTTCCTCGAAAGGATCGCCCTGCGGTCGCTGGCCGATCAGACGGATACCGACTTTGCGCTGATCGTGCTGACCGCTCAGGATTTGCCCGCGCACCATGCCAACCGTCTGCGGCAGGTCTGCGGCGATGTGCTGGGCGACCGGGCGCATGTGATCTTCGAGCCGCCCGCCAGTGCCGGCGACTGCTTCCAGAGATACCGCAAGCGGACCTTCGCCCGCGATCCCTGGACCTGCCAGATCGTGCTGGACGACGACGATGCGGTTTCCGCCGATTTCACCGCCCGGCTCCGCGCCGAGGCGTTGGCGGCCAAGAAGCTCCGCGCCCCCGGCGAGGAATATTGCTTTCTGTCCCATGCCCGGGGCATCTCGGCGGTGTTCCGCGACGGGCAGATGTCGCTGCGCCACCGGCTGAACGCGGCCACCAACCTCGGGCTGGCATGTGTCGCGCCGACGGCCAGCCGCCGCCAGCCCTTCGGCATCGCCCATAAGAAGATCCTCGAACGCCGCCCCTGCCGGGTGATCTATTCGCGCCAGCCGGCCTATATCCGTGCTGTGCACGACAGCAACGACAGCCGGGCGCAATTTTCCGAAGACATCGTGCAGGCGGCCGAAATGGATAAGATGCACACCGCCTTTCCCCTGCTGAAAGACCTGATAGCCGACTGGCCCCTTGCCGACAGGCAAACCGTTGCGACAGGCGCGCAACAGGTGGCCTAGGGCGCTTCGAATTCCCGCCGAGACCCCCGCAGGCGCGGACGTTGAAACTATTTACCGCCCCGTTACGTAACTCCCCCATGACCGACGCCACGGTCATTTTTTAAAAAGGGAGTAGACTATGAAATATTTCGTTCTTGCACTCGGCATCATGGCCGTCGCGGGCCCCGCGCTTGCCTTGCATGAAGGCGGCAATCCCCCGGGACAGGTCGCAAAAAACAACCCCGACGACATCGGCGACCGCAATGGCAACGGTCAAGCCAACGGCGGCGACTATTCGCCCGGCTATTCCGCCAGCGTCGGAGACGACCGCAACCTCGACGGCCGGACCAACGGCAAAGACTATGCGCCGGGCCAGCACGACGACTAGGTAACAGCATGCCAGCGGCGCCTCACGGGGCGCCGCACCCGTGTCGGCACGCGCCGCCCTGGAAACTGTTAACCAATTGTAAATACGAAATGTTTCGCGCGCGAAACAAATCTACTGCGCCATACCGACCCGGGCCGCAAGCCGCAGGGCATGGGTCCCGTCCTGCGATGACGCCGGCATGACCGGGTCATAGGCGGCCCGGATCACCGCGCCCACTTCCGGCCTCAGCACGGTCTTGTCGCCCACGATCGCCAGCGGAGAGGTCGTGGCGAAGGCGGCCTCGGCCCAGAGCAGCATGACGTGCACCACCTGTCCCAGCGCGAGGTCCTCCGCCGCCATCGCGCCCAGGGCCTCGTCCATGCGCAGGAACACGAAACAGGCCTTGATCGCGCCTGCCTCGTCGAAGCGGAACACCCGGTACTGGTTCGCCTCAGCCGCCTTGAGCCGGGTCACCAGCGGGCCGAGATCGGGCACCAGCTTGTCGAGGTCGGGCACCTCGGTCAGCTCATCCCAGTCGCGGAAGAAGAAGAACATGCAGTTCGAGCCGAGTTCCGGGTCGGTCTCGGCCATCTGATGCCCGGCCATGGCCACCACCGCTTCGAGCGCGCCCTTGATCACCGGCAGCGTGCCCTCGGTCACGCCAAAGACGATGGGCGCGATGGGCCGTCCCCAGCGGGCGAAATGATAGGACCCGTCGGCACGGGTGAACAGCGGTTCGATGTCTTGGGCACTCAGCATGGCCTCTGGTAACACCCCGGGACGGCGGAATAAACCACTGCTGTGCACCGGCGCACGGTGACTGTGCGCACGCAGACCTCTCGACCGGATCCCGGTTCCAGCGTATGGATACCAGATGGTAGGTTCCGTTCCTCTCTCCCAGGCGCGCGCGCTGCCGCTGTGGCGCCGCCCGATCACGCTGCTGTTCGTCATGGCAATGGCGATGCCGATTGCCTTTGCCACATGGTCGGCACTCCTGAACAATTTCGTCATCGAGGTCGCGGGTTTCGACGGATCGGACATCGGCTGGCTGCACACGGTGCGCGAGGTTCCGGGCTTTCTGGCGGTGGGCGTGATCGCCTTGCTGGTCTTCCTGCACGAGCAGGTGCTGGGGCTGGTTGCATTGCTGCTTCTCGGAATGGCAACGGCGCTGACCGCCTTCTATCCGTCCCTGGCGGGGATCCTGACGATCACCATGCTGTCGTCTATCGGCTTCCATTATTTCGAGACGGTCAACCAGTCGCTGCAACTGCAATGGCTGCCCAAGGCACAGGCGCCAAGGCTGCTGGGCCTGCTGCTGGCCGCCGGATCGGCAGCGACGCTGGTGGCTTACAGCGCCATCGTCATCACGTGGGAGGCACTGGGGCTTACCTATACCCATGTCTACATGATCGCAGGCGGGATCACCGCCGCTTTGGCCGTGTTCTGCATGGCGGCCTACCCCCGGTTCGAGGCCCCCGATCCGCAGATCAAGGCGGTGGTTCTGCGGCGGCGTTACTGGCTGTACTACGCGCTGCAATTCCTCAGCGGGGCGCGGCGACAGATCTTCGTGGTCTTCGCCGGCTTCATGCTGGTCGAGCGCTTCGGCTTCGAGGTCCACGAGGTCACGTCGCTGTTCCTGATCACGCTGGTCGCCAACATCCTGTTCGCGCCGCTGATGGGCCACGCAGTGGGCCGCTTCGGGGAACGTGCGGTACTGACCTTCGAATACGCCGGGCTGGCCGGCGTGTTTCTGGCCTATGGCGGCATCTATGTGTTCGGGTGGGGTGTGACGCTGGCGGCGGCGCTCTATGTGATCGACCATCTGTTTTTCGGGCTTGCGCTGGCGCTGAAGACCTATTTCCAGAAGATCGCCGATCCCCGCGACATCGCCCCCACCGCCGCCGTGGCCTTTACCATCAACCACATCGCCGCGGTCTTTTTGCCGGCGCTGCTGGGCTATCTCTGGCTGATTTCGCCGGCGGCGGTCTTCATGGGCGCGGCGGGCATCGCCGGTGGCTCGCTCTTGCTGGCGCTGCTGATTCCGCGCCACCCCGAGCCGGGGCGCGAAACCGTGTTCAGCGGCTTCGCGGTGGCGGCCCCGGCGGAATAGGCCGAGGTCAGTCGTTGCGCGGAATACGCAGCTCTTGCCCCACGAAGATCAGGTTCGGGTTGGCGATGGTGTTCTGGTTGGCCTCGAAGATCGGCTGGAAGTTGCTGTTGCCGTATTGATCCTGCGCGATCTTGGTCAGCGTGTCGCCGGGCTGCACGGTGTAGGGCACCCAGCGGTTGTAGCCCGGCAGGATCTTCGGACCGAAGAGCACCGGGATCACCACCGAGGGCCCATTTTCATTGCCGGTGTCGTCCGACAGCGTCAGGAACAGCCGGCTGAGCTGAAAGGCGTTGGTGCCGGGGATGTCGATGAAGCCCTGAAACTGGCGCAGGCCCAGCGATCCGACCTGGGTGAAGGAGGAGAATTCGTCGTGGCCCTCCGACACGGTGATGCTGAGCGTTCCCTCGAACGCGGCGGCATTGCCCGCAATGAGGATTTTCGAATCGACAAGGTCGAACGGCTGCGGCTGCTGGATATCAAGCGTAATGGACATGGCGAATACTCTCTGAAGATGAAAACGCCGCCATGATAGCGCTTTTCGCGCGAGTCGGTCAGTCCGGATTTCCGCCAGTCGCCGCGCCTATACCGGCTCGATCAGGTCCGCGCCGCGCGCCTTGTTCGAATTCACCTTCGGATCGACCCGGTGAAACCGCAGCACGTCATTGTCTGCCGCCGTCATCAGCGCCGCCGCGCCCTTGCCGTCCTCGCCCAGCCAGAGCGGCCAGTCCTCGGGCTCGAGGATCACTGGCATTCGGTGATGGATCGCCGACATCGCGTCATTGGCAGCGGTGGTGACGATGGCGCAGGTGCGAAACGCGTCGTCGCCGCGCGCCCAGTCCTGCCAGATGCCGGCAAAGGCGATCGGCGCCTCGTCACTGCGCCGGATGTACCACGGCAGGCGCATGCCCTCGGCGTCCTTGGTCCATTCGTAAAACCCGCTGGCCGGCACGATGCAGCGCCGCTCTCGGCACGCGGCGCGGAAGGCGGGTTTCTCGGCGATGGTCTCGGCGCGGGCATTGATCAGAAGCGGGCCGTCGGTCGGCGTCTTGTACCAATGCGGCAGGAAGCCCCAGCGCATCGGCGCCAGCAGGCGACGGTCATCCCCGGCGCGGACGGTGGCGACCTGGGTGGTCGGGCAGACGTTGAAATTCGGCACCTCCGGCAAATCGTTGGCCGGGATGGCATCAAAGAGCTGCGCCATGGCGTCAGGTGGAAGGGTGACCGCGAAACGTCCGCACATGCTCCTAGCGTAGAAGGCCGGAGTAGAGAAGCAAGCCCCAGCCGGTCAGCGGCGTCGCCGCGCGGGTCCAAAGGCGGGTGAACTTGTCCTGCGCCAGCCCCCTTGCCTGCGCGATCTCGGACAGGGTGCGGCGACCGTCGATCCCCGCAAGCAGCGGCGCGGCATCGCGCGGCAGCCGCAGTTCGATGCGCTCACCGCCCTTCTTCACCGGCACCGGGCGGCCGTCCGAGACGGCCTTGGCAAGTGCCGCCGGAGCGACGCCGATCAGATGCGGCACGAGGTCGGGGCAGCCGCCATCGGCAATCCGGTTCTCGCCCGCGTCATCGGCCACCGCATAGGCCACGTGCAGCCGCATGGCGCCGCAGAGCTTCTCGGCCTGCGCCATGCGGGCGACCGGGTCCATGCCGTCGGGCACCGGGGCGAAGCGAGACGGATCGTAATATGCCGGCGTGGTGAAGGAAGCGAGCGTCCATCCGGTGCGTTGCAGCGTCGCCACTAGAGCGGTGACGTCATAGGCGCGGTCCTGCCCATGAAGCAGCAGGTCGTAGAACCCGGCGTCCGAGACCTGATGGTCGGTCAGGTGCGGGTTGCGTTTGAACGAATGGCCCTCGGGCAGCTTGGCATAGGCCGCCTTCGCCGCCTTCAGCCGCTTCTTCGGCGGCAGGTCGGCAAAGAGCGCGCCGAAGGCCTCTTGCAGCGGGTAGACACCGGAGCGGCCATGGGGCGCATAGACCATGAAGCCCATGCCGCCGCCGGGGGCCAGCGCGGCACGGAGCGCGCGAAAGCCTTCGTCCGGGTCCGGCAGGTGGTGCAGCACGCCGCAGCAGTCGATGTAGTCGAACCGGCCGTATTGGGCCGCATCGAGCAGGCTGCCGGTGTGGAAGGTGATGCCTTTGAGGCCCCGCACCTGCGCCCGTTTTTCGGCGATGGCACGGGCGGATTCGGAGAGATCAACATAGGTGATCTGGTAGGTCCGTTTCGCAGCGGTCAGGTAGTGGGCCAGCTGGATCAACCCGTCGCCGGTGCCGCCCCCGGCCACCAGTACCCGCAGGGGCTGTGACCAGTCGCGCCGTCCGGCGAAAAGGAAATGATCCAGTTCCACCGGGTGCGAAGGCGAGCCGGTGATCAGTCGTTTGCGTTCGTCCTCGGGGTCGCGTTCGGGATAGGGATAGGCCTCGTAATGTTCTCTGACGCTGACCATGGGGACCTCGGCTCTGTTCGGATCGGGTTTGCCGGGAGGTTCGCAGCGATGCAAGGCAATTGCCGCGGCGCGGTGGAAAATCTGTCGACGGATTTTGCAAATCTCTTCGAAGAGATTTTCAGCGCTACCTGTAAGCCTGGCGTGCCATGGCGATCTTGGCTTCCATCAGCGACATTTCCTTCAGGATATCGCGCCGCCGCGTGCGGTCGCCGGTCTCGCGCAGCTCTGCGCGCAGGCGGGACAATTCGCGCGACAGGCTGACGAACTCCGGCACCCCGCCGTTTTCCCGGACCAGCCGGTTGAGCAGCGCGTTCTCGGGATCGTCCTCGTGCGGGAGCGGCTTGCCGGCGCCGGGCAGGTTGTCGAACTCGCCGCGCAACTCGGCCTCGCGGATGCGGGCATCGATCAGGTCGATCAGCGGATGGTCCATGCGCCGGGCCCCCGAAGGTTGCAAGGGCGGCGACCTAAGACGCCGCCCCGATGGGTCATTTCACGGTGATACGACCGTCAGTGTAGGGCTTGAACGCGCCCTGTGCGGCCAGATATTCCGCCGTCACGTCGGCCAGATCGGGGCCGTAGTCATAGGCGTTGGCCGCGTCGGTGAACATCTTGTAGCCGTCGCCGCCGTTGCGGACGTAGTTGTTGGACACCACGCCATAGGTCTTTTCCATGTCGATGGGTTCACCACCCACCATCACGTCCGAGACCCGTTCGCCCGCCGGTTTCGAGGCGTCGAAGGCAAAGCTCATCCCCGCCACCTGCGGGAAACGGCCGCCGCCGTCCTCAACCTGGCTGACGCCGTTTTCCAGCGCCTCGACGATGGTGGCGCCGCTGACCTGGAAGGTGGACAGCGTGTTCTGGAACGGCAGCACGGTCAGCACCTCGCCCATGGTCACTTCGCCCGCGTCGATCGAGGCGCGGATGCCGCCGCCGTTGGCGATGGCGACCTCGATGCCCTGGTCCTTGACCCGGTCGAGCATGGCGTCGGCCACAAGGTTGCCCATCGGGCATTCCATCGCGCGGCAGACCGAGCGGTCGCCTTCGATGGCCTCGGCGGTTTCAGCCACCACCTTGTTACGGATCTCGTCCAGCGGCTTGGCGGCCTCGGCAATGCGCGCCACGGTCTCTTCGTCCTCGGTGACATTGCCGTCCATGATCAGCGGCGCGCCCTTGGCCTCGGTGATGACGCCGTCATCATCGAAGGTCACGTTCAGCTCGCCCAGGAACTTGCCGTAGGCATAGGCCTGTACGATCGCGGTGTCGCCGACCATGGTGGGATAGGCGCCCGCCGCGCCTTCCATGTCGCCCAGAAGCGTGTTGGAGTGGCCGCCGACGATGACATCGACGCCGGTGGTGTTCTCGGCCACCTGCTTGTCGACGTTGTAGCCCGAGTGGCTGAGCACGATGATCTTGTTCACGCCCTCTTCGGTCAGTTTGTCGACCTCGGCCTGCACGGCGCCCGCGGGCTCGGTGAAGATCACGTTCGGGCCGGGGCTGGCCAGTTCGTCGGTGTCCTGTGGCGTCAGGCCGATCAGGCCGATCTTTTCGCCGCCCTGCTCGATCACCGTCGATTTCTGGATCACGTCGGCCAGCAGCGGCTCGCCTGAGACATCGGCGTTGGACATCAGCACCGGGAAGTCCACCGCGTCCATGAAGCCGCGCAGCACTTCGGGCCCGTCGTCGAATTCGTGGTTGCCGACGGTCATCGCGTCATAGCCCACCTTGTTCATCATCTCGGCGGCCAGCTTGCCCTTGTAGTAGGTATAGAACAGCGTGCCCTGGAACTGATCGCCGCCGTCAACGAGGATCGAATTGTTCGACCGGCTGCGGGCTTCGTTGATGGCAGTCACCAGACGCGCCGAGCCGCCGAAGCATTCGCCGGCGGCATTGTCCTCGGAGGAACAGCCGCTGTCGTATTTGCTGATCGGTTCGAATCGGGCGTGGAAATCGTTGGTGTGCAGGATGGTCAGGGAGTACTCGGCACTCGCGACCCCCGCGCTCAGGGCAAGGGCGGCGGCGCTCGTCATCAGGCGAACAGACATAGGTGTAACCTCTCCGTTGTTTTATGACGCGATGCTGCAACGGGACCGGGGGGTTGTCAAAGACTTGCGTCGGGCCCTGCCGTCGCGTCCGTCGTCAAATTGGGCCCGTGCCGTGACAGGCGCATGACAGAGCCCCTTGACCGGAGGACTGTGGCGCGGGATAGGACGGCCATGCTGATCTACAAGATATTCCGCGCCGACGAATGGGCCGCCCTGCAGCGTGACGGGGCAACCCCAGGCGCGCCCGTCGACGTCGCCGATGGCTACGTGCATTTTTCGACCGCGGCGCAGGTGCGCGAGACCGCGGCGAAACATTTCGCCGGCGAGGACGGGCTGGTTCTGCTCGGCCTCGACCCGGACATGCTGGGCGACGACCTGAAGTGGGAACCGTCGCGCGGCGGCGCGCTGTTTCCGCACCTGTACCGGGAGTTGCGTCGGGCGGATGTGCTGTGGGATCGGGCGTTGCCCCTGACGGAAACCGGCCACGCCTTTCCGGAGGACATGGCGTGAAGCTGATCGAGCGGCTGGGGCTGACAGCGCTTTATCGCGTCGATCCCGAAGCGGCGCACGGGCTGGCGATTCGCGCCTTACAGATAGGGGTGACGCCTGCGCCCGGTGCTATCACCTCCGAGCGGCTGCGGGTGCGGCTGGCGGGGCTGGACCTGCCCAACCCGGTGGGGCTTGCGGCCGGGTTCGACAAGAACGCGACCGCGCTGACGGGCCTGTCGCGGGCGGGTTTCGGGTTTCTCGAGGTCGGCGCGGCGACGCCCCTGCCCCAGCCCGGCAACCTCAGGCCCCGGCTGTTCCGCCTGACCGAGGACCGGGCGGCCATCAACCGCTTCGGTTTCAACAACGACGGGATGGAAGCCATCGGCGCACGGTTGGCAGAGCGCCCGCAGGGCGTGGTGACCGGGTTGAACCTAGGCGCCAACAAGACGTCACAGGATCGCGCGGCGGATTTCGCGCAGGTGCTGCGCCATTGCGGGCCGCACGTGGATTTCGTCACCGTCAACGTAAGTTCGCCCAACACCGAAAAGCTGCGCGACCTGCAGGGGCGCGAGGCGCTGATGGCGCTGTTGGAGGGGGTCATGGCGGCCCGCGCCGAGCTTGCGCGGCGGGTGCCGGTGTTCCTGAAGATCGCGCCGGATTTGGACGATGCGGCGTTGTCGGAAATCGCCGAGGTTGCGCTGGCGGCCAGATTGGACGCGATCGTCGCCACCAATACCACGCTCTCGCGGGACGGGCTTGTCTCTGCGCATCGCGGCGAACAGGGCGGGCTGTCCGGGGCGCCGCTTTTCGACCGCTCCACGAGGGTCCTGGCGCGGCTTTACGATCTGACGGGCGGGGGCATCCCGTTGGTGGGGGTCGGCGGGATCGGCTCGGCGGAACAGGCATACGCCAAGATCCGCGCGGGGGCGACCGCGGTGCAGCTGTATACGGCGCTGGTATTTGGCGGGCTGTCGCTGGTGGAGGACATCGCGCGCGGGCTGGAAACCCTGCTGCGAGAGGATGGGTTTGCCACGGTTGCCGAGGCTGTCGGGACGGACGTCAAGAGATGGCTGTAACGCTCTGAATTTGTGGTGATCCGTCAGAGGGGCAATCAGCCCGTCGGGTGGGTCTGTGGATGATTCAGGGGATACAATTGCGGCGCGGCGCGGATTTGACCGTGTGTTTCGGCGGTTTGCTTTGCTGACTTTTTTAGACCCTTTCGCAGGGACAGGAAGATCTTCGAAAAGTTCGATATAGACATGAAATCGAGCAATATATGCCGCTTAACGCGCCCCAATGGTTCTATATTTGATATCAAGGATCGTCCTGCCTAGCACCCTCGCAAGCGCGGAGACCGACAGGTTGTTTACCTTATGAACCGAGGCCGCTAAGCCTCTGCTACAGCGTACGAATTCATGGTTATCCACATGACTTGGCCTTGCCTGTGGCCCCTTTCAGGCGGTCAGGACGGTCCGATCATGAAGCATGATATGTTCCGGGCCTGCAGACGGCGGCAGGCGAGGTCAGCGGTTTCGCGGGTCAGTCCCATGAAGTTCGCATCGAAACCGTTCGACCGCTTGTTGACCTTGCGCAGCGCTCCGTCGAGTGTCGACATCTCGGTCAGGGCGGTTTTCAGCAACACCTTTTCAGCTGCGAAATGGGAGCCATAGCGGCCGATGTTGATGCCCCAATGGCGGCCACCCGAGGTCGAGACGCGGGTGATGATTTCCTGAACCTGCTCGCGGACGATCGGATCGGCGGCGGCGGGCTTGACGGCAGAGGCACTGGCCAGAACCAAATCGGTGGGGCGTGCCGCGGGGCGGATGGCCGGCGTCGCCGGGTTGTTGCCGGTATAGAGCGACGCCTTGGCGATCTTTTCGGCGGTGGCTTCGGCTGCGGCCTCGGTGACGGTTTCTTCCATCGCGGCGACGACGATGGCCTCTGGGATCTTGATGGTGGGCGCGGGGCGCTGTTTCGGACGGATGCTGCTGTTGACCGCGAGCTTGACCGCCGCGCCGGTGGCCACCGTCGAGGCAATCGCCACGTCCGAGCCGCCGGAGATCAGGCCCTTGTTGCCGAGGTAACGTGGCTTGGCCGGACGCGACAGCGCCACGCGGGTTGGTGCGCGCTGGAATCCGAGGTCAAGCAGTTCCGCCACGCGGGCGTTGCGGGTGGTGGTTGACCGGCCGCCGAACACGGTGGCGATCACCCGCTCCCGGCCGCGCTCGGCCGAGGCCACGAGGTTAAAGCCGGCGGCGCGTGTATAACCTGTCTTGATGCCGTCGGCACCGGTATAGCTGCTCAGCAGGCGGCGGTTGGTGTGGTTCACCTGGCGCACGCCGGCATCGGCCGACTGACGCGAGAACAGGTTGTAGTACATCGGAAAATCATAGATCACGTGACGCCCGAGAACGGTCATGTCACGCGCGGTGCTGAGGTGACCGCTTTCGGTCAGCCCATGCGCATTCTTGAAGGTGGTCCGGCTCATCCCCATCAGTTGCGCGGTGCGGTTCATGCGGCGGGCAAAGGCGGCCTCGGATCCTGAGATCGCCTCGCCGATGGCGGTGGCGGCGTCGTTGGCGGATTTCACCGCCGCCGCGCGCACAAGGTAGCGCAGCTTGATCTTTTGTCCGGACCGCAGGCCCAGCTTCGAGGGCGGCTCGGACGCGGCCTTGGGCGAGATGGTGACCAGAGTATCCATCGAGATCTCGCCGTTCTGGACCGCTTCGAAAGCGACATAGAGCGTCATCATCTTGGTGAGCGAGGCCGGATGCAGCCGGGTGTTGGCGTTTTCGGAATGCAGCACCTTGCCGGACCTGGCGTCCATCACCATCGCCGCGTAGGGGGCGGCCGCCACGCTGAGCGGAAGCACCACGCACAGCCAGAGGATTGCAAGAACCATTACGCCCAGGCGGGCGGACTCCACGTTCCGGACCTTCACGATACACACTGCCTTCTGCCTCGTGCCGCCAGTATTCTGGTCGGCTTATTATTAAGATCACGCTACCATATCAGCTTCGCGCGTCAAACCCTTAACCACACTAGATATTTCATCTTTCTGCCTAACGGGCGGCCCATATGTTGCGACCGAAAAAAGGGGCGACGCAATAGAGGGGATTGTGTCAGCTTTGTGGCGCCTTTGTGGCTGATTGTGACGCGCCTTCGGCGGTCCTGCCGCGCGGTGAGTCCATGTCGGGAAACGCGTGTGATGCGACGACTTGCTCTTTTCTCAATTCGCTCCGACGTTATATAGAAGGTCCGGATAGACCGATGACCCTATTGGACGCGACACGCAGACCATGACCGAGACGATCTTTCAGATGGCCCGCCCGCCGGTGTCGCAGGACAAGGACGGCGACAGTGATGTCGGCGTCGAGGTCAAGACGCGTCCGAAGACAAAGCGACCTCCGTTGTACAAGGTGTTGTTGCTGAACGACGATTACACGCCGATGGAATTCGTTGTGCATGTGCTTGAGCGGTTCTTTGGCATGAACCACGCGCAGGCCTTCGAGATCATGCTGACGGTGCACAAGAAGGGCCTCGCGGTGGTCGGCGTGTTCAGCCACGAGATCGCCGAGACCAAGGTCGCGCAGGTGATGGATTTCGCCCGCCGGCACCAGCATCCGCTGCAATGCACCATGGAAAAGGAATAGACGCGGGGTCCGCGTCGTTCGTTCATGGCATCCTCACGATTATCCCTTGCGCTGGCCGAAGCCGGCCTGCCCGAGACCGGGCGGGTGGCGGTGTTCGGCCCGACGAGCGAGACCGACCTGAGCGCCCTGCCCCGCGAGCGCTGGCAGGTGGTGAGCCGCGACGCGGTGGTGCATGGGGCCTTGCAGGGATTTGACTGCCGCACCGAGGCCGAGGGGCCGCTGGCCGCGGCGGTGGTGATCGTGCCGCGAGCCAAGGCGCTGGCGCGGGCATTGGTGGCCGAGGCGGTGGCGGCATGCCCGGAGGGGCTGATCGTTGTCGATGGGCAGAAGACCGACGGGGTGGACCCGTTGTTCAAGGCATGCCGGGCACGGGTCGATGTTCTTGGACAGATGACCAAGGCGCATGGCCGCGCGTTCTGGTTTCAGGCGGCGCGGGAATTCGACGACTGGCAGGCCGCGCCGCTGGACGCGGACGGGTTTCGCACCCTGCCCGGCGTGTTCTCGGCCGATGGGGTCGATCCCGGATCCGCCCTGCTGGCCAAAGCATTGCCGAAGGGACTTGGCCGGTACGTCGCCGATCTGGGTGCCGGCTGGGGGTATCTGGCCGCGACGGTGCTGCAGGATGAGCGCGTCAAGGAGTTGCACCTGGTCGAAGCAGACGCCGCCGCGCTGGACTGCGCGAAGGTTAATGTGGCCGACCCACGCGCCCGGTTTCACTGGGCCGATGTCACCCGGTGGCAGGCTCCGGTGCAGTTCGACACGGTGATCATGAACCCGCCCTTCCATCAGGGCCGCAAGGGCGCGCCCGACCTGGGGCTGGCGTTCATTGCCACGGCAACGCGGATCCTGAAGCCCTCGGGTCGGCTGGTGCTTGTCGCCAACCGCCATCTGCCCTATGAGGCCGCGCTTCAGGCCGGTTTCGCGGCTGTCGAGGAACTGGCCGGCGACAATCGGTTCAAGATCCTGACGGGCCAGAGACCCACTCGCGGCAAGCGGTGAGCCTCGCTAGGCTGGCGTTCAGGGAATCAGGAGTGAGACATGGGTTTCTCGATCGAAGGCAAGACCGCCATCGTGACCGGTGCGGCCAACGGCATCGGGCTGGCCATCGGACGGCACTTCCTCGACAAGGGCGCCAATGTGGTCTTTGCCGACATGGACGAGGACCGGCTGAAGGATGAGCTGGGCAGCACCGCCGACGAAGGTCCCGCGCGGTACTTTGCCGGCGACCTGAGACAGCGCCTGACGCTGGCCAATCTGCTGTCGGCCACCATCGACGCCTTCGACCGGGTCGATATCCTGGTAAACGGCAGCCGGCAGATCATGACCTCGGACCCGCTGGACATGGACGACGAGAGTGTCGAGCAGCTGTTGCAGCAGAACCTCATGACCTCGCTTCGGCTGTCGCAGCTGGTGGCGAAGCGGATGATCAAGCAGGGCGAGGATCAGGAGGACGGGCAGCTTGGCTCGATCATCAACATGTCGTCGATCGCGGCGCGGCGGACGCATCCCGAACTGCTGGGCTATTCGGTCTCGACTGCCGCGCTCGACCAGATGACGCGGTCGATGGCGGTTGCCCTGGCCCCCAACCGCATCCGGGTGAACGCGGTGGCCTTCGGGTCGGTTATGTCCGCCAGCCTGAAGGGCGCGCTGAAGGACAACAGCGAGTATCGTGAGGATATCGAGGAACATACGCCGCTGGGCCGGATCGCCGCCCCCGGTGAGGTCGCCGAGGCGACACAGTTTTTGGCCTCGGAGGGCGCGGGCTTTGTCACCGGTCAGATCATCACCGTAGACGGCGGCCGGACCTTGCTTGACCCCGTGGGCGCCCCGGCGCATTGATCGCGCGAGCGAATTCGGGCTGAGCGGGTCGAGGGGCTGTCTGCCCTGTTGGCCCGCGGCCTCACCCCCGAAAGCAATTGCGAACGGAAGAAGGCCCGGGGTGAGCGCAGTAAGGGGATCTGGAATGGACGACTTCGAGACAGAGAAAGCCCGCGCGGCGGCATGGTTCCGCGACCTGCGCGACGGGATCGTGGCAGCATTCGAGGCATTGGAGGACAGTCACGACGAGGGCCCGTTCACCGAGATGGCGCCGGGCCGGTTCGAGGTGACGGAGACCACGCGTGTGGCCGACGACGGATCGGACGCAGGCGGCGGGCTGATGAGCGTGATGCGCGGCGGCCGGGTGTTCGAGAAGGTGGGCGTGAACGTGTCCACCGTCTATGGCGAGCTGGGCGATGCGGCGCAGAACGCAATGGCGGCGCGCAAGGGCCTGCCGGGGATGAAGGAAGACCCGCGGTTCTGGGCCTCGGGAATTTCGCTGGTGGCGCATATGCGCAACCCGCATGTGCCAGCGGTCCACATGAACACGCGGATGTTCTGGACGCCGCATGCCTGGTGGTTCGGCGGCGGGTCGGATCTGAACCCCTGCATCGAGTACGACGAGGATACGGCGCATTTCCACGACGTGCAGCGGGCGCATCTCGACCCGCACGGCGAGGCGGAATATCCGCGGCTGAAGGCATGGGCGGACGAATATTTCTACATCCCGCATCGCAAGCGGGCGCGCGGCGTCGGCGGCATCTTCATGGACGACCGCAACACCGGCGACTGGGAGGCGGATTTCGCGCTGACGCAGGACATCGGCCGGGCGTTCCTGCCGGCCTATTTGCCGCTGGTCGAGAAGCGGCGGATGATCGCCTTCACCGACGCCGACAAGGAGGCCCAGCTGATCCACCGCGGGCTCTATGCCGAATACAACCTGGTCTATGACCGGGGGACGAAATTCGGGCTGGCCACCGGGCACGATCCGGACGCGGTGCTGATGTCTCTGCCGCCCTTGGCGAAATGGGTGTGATGGGGGTGCCGGGCTGAAGCCCGGCCTACGGGCCGTCGCGCCATTCGCCCGGCCGCAGACCGCCGAGGTGCCATTCCCCGATCCGCGCGCGGATCAGGCGCAACGTGGGGTGGCCGACGTGGGCGGTCATGCGGCGGACCTGCCGGTTCCTGCCTTCGGTGATGGTCAGCTCCATCCAGCAATCGGGGACGGACTTGCGGAACCGCACCGGCGGGTCGCGGGGAAAGAGCGGGCTGGGTTGGTCGATGCGGCGGACCTTGGCGGGGCGGGTCTTGCCGTCCTTCAGGGTCACGCCCCGGCGGAGCGCGTCGAGTGCGGCGTCGTCGGGCAGGCCCTCGACCTGCACCCAGTATGTCTTGGGCTGCTTGGCCTTGGGATGCGCGATACGGTGTTGCAGCCGGCCATCGTCGGTCAGCAGCAGAAGGCCTTCGCTGTCGCGGTCGAGCCGGCCGGCGGGATAGACCTTGGGCACGTCGATGAAATCCGACAGCGTGGCGCGGGAGCTGCTCTCGGTGCCCTTGTCGGTGAACTGGCTGAGCACGCCAAAGGGTTTGTGGAACAGGATCAGGCGGGTCATCGGCGGCCCCGGAAGAAAGCCTTCAGCAGCGCCTCGGCCTCGCCCGCGGCGATCCCGTCATAGACTTCCGGGACATGGTGCGCCTGGGGGTGGGTGAAGACGCGCGCACCATGGGCGACCCCGCCCGACTTGGGATCGGAGGCACCATAGTAGAGACGGGCGATACGGGCGGCGGCGATAGCGCCGGCGCAGATGGCGCAGGGTTCCAGCGTGACATAGAGGGCGTGGCCGGGGAGGCGTTCGGATCCCAGCGCGGCGCAGGCGGCGCGGATTACGAGGATCTCGGCGTGCGCCGTGGGGTCGGACAGCTCGCGCGTGCGATTGCCGGCCTGCGCCACCACCCGGCCGCCCGTATCCACCAGCACCGCGCCCACCGGCACCTCGCCGCGTGACGCGGCGGCGCGGGCCTCGGACAATGCCGTTTCCATGTGCGATCTGAACACCATGGCCCCTCTTGCCCGCTTGCGCGGCCCATGACAACGCTCTAAGGCTCGGCCATGGCTGACAAGACACCCCAGGGCGACCGCATCGCCAAGGTCATCGCCCGCGCCGGCATTGCGTCGCGGCGCGAAGCAGAGCGCATGATCGAGGCCGGGCGGGTCAAGGTCAACGGCAAGAAGATCGACCGGGCAGCATTGAACGTGACCGATGCGGACAAGGTCGAGGTCGACGGCAAATCCTTGAACGCGCCCGAACCGGAGCGCCTCTGGCTCTATCACAAGCCGACCGGGCTGGTGACGACGCACAAGGATGAACAGGGGCGGCCGACGATCTTCGACGATCTGCCGGAAGACCTGCCACGGGTGATGAGCGTCGGGCGGCTTGACCTGAACTCGGAAGGGTTGCTGCTGCTGACCAATGATGGCGGCGTGAAGCGCAAGCTGGAGCTGCCTTCGACCGGCTGGATGCGCAAGTACCGGGTGCGCGTCAAGGGCCGCCCGAGCGATGCGGCGCTTGAGCCATTGCGCAAGGGCATCAACGTCGAGGGCACGGATTACCAGCCGATGATCGTTTCGATCGATCGCCAGCAGGGCGCGAACGCCTGGCTGACCGTCGGGCTGCGCGAAGGCAAGAACCGCGAGATCCGCCGCGCGATGGAGAGCATCGGCCTGAGCGTCAACCGCCTGATCCGGGTGTCCTATGGCCCGTTCCAGCTGGGCCAGCTGAAGCCCGGCGAGGTGCAGGAGGTGCGGCCGCGCATCCTGCGCGATCAACTGGGGCTGGAGGGCGCCAAACCCGACCGGCCCAAGGTGACGCGCCCGCCGCGCAAACGGCGCTGACCGGCGCAGTTTGCCGCGCATGCGCGACAGGCGCCGGAACCGGTACCCGGACCGACCCGTTGACCCCTTGTAGATGGCAAGCGCGGCACCCGACCGGTTTCGACCTCCGGGGCCCTGCTGTCGGGGCTTGCGAGCATCAGGGTCAGGACGCCACTGGCGGCGGCCGTGCGGATGACCTATCTTGCGTGCGAAGGCAAAGGGGAAGTGAGCATGATCCGGATCGTCACGCTGCTGTTGCTGGCCGCGGTCGTCGTCGCCGTGGGCGCGGTTGTCGTCGCCGTCTGGTCAAGCGGCAAAGACAGCCGACAGGGCAAGCTGACCAACGTTCAGAAGATCGCCTATGTCTGCCTGTTGGCGGTGATGGGCGGCGTCACCGTCGGCTGGCTGGGGGTGGACTGATGGCACAACGGTATGGCGGCGCCTACAGCCCCGGGGGCAAGACCCCGCAGGGCCGGGACACCAAACATCCGCGGGTGACGGTCAGCCCTACCGGCGCGCGGTCGAACCTGCTGTTCGCTCCCGGCGCGCTGCTGGCCTTTACCTCTTTCGGCGGCGGCCCCGAGGGACTGGCGCTGGGTTTGGCCGGGGCGGCGGTGTGGACACTGGCGGCCTGGCTGACGCGCGAGGGGCTGAAGGCTGAGGCGGCCTATCACGAACGCAAGGTGGCACGGCGCCCTGCCCTGCCGCGCAAGATCCTCGGGTCGTTTCTGGTTGGCGGCGGCATGGTGCTGGCCGGGCTGTCCAAGGATCTGGGCCTGACCGCAAGCGCGCTCTACGGGGTGATCGCGGCCGCGTTGCACATCACCGCCTTCGGGCCGGACCCCCTGAGAAACAAGGCGCTGGAGGGCGTTGACGAGTTCCAGCAGGACCGTGTTGCCCGCGTGATCGACGAGGCCGAGGCGCATCTGCAAGCGATGCGGGCCGCCATCCGCCGCGCCGAGGATCCGCGTCTCGAGGCGCGGGTGGAACGGTTTCAGCAGACGGTTCGGGAAATGCTGCGCACGGTGGAGGAGGATCCGCGCGATCTGACTTCGGCGCGCCGCTACCTGGGCGTTTACCTGATGGGCGCGCGGGACGCGACGATCAAGTTCGCCGACATTTATGGGCGCGACCGCGACGCAGCGGCGAAATCGGATTACCTGATGCTGCTGACTGATCTGGAAGAGAACTACACCGCCAAGACCCGCAAGCTGCTGGACGACAGCAACGCGGACCTGGCCATCGAAATCGACGTGCTGCGCGACCGGTTGCAGCGTGAAGGGGTGCGGCTCGACTGAGCCCGGAAAGCGAGGGAAGACATGTCCGAGAACGTGAGACAGAAGGCAGAGCAGGATCTGGCGCAGGTGCAACAGGTCACCGCCGTGGTACTGCCCGAACCCAAGGAGGCAAACGCCATCGTGCCGCTGGAGCAAGCCGACCCCGACCTGAGCACGGAGATCCGCCAGCGGATGGACGAGATCGACATGGAGGACACCAACTCCATCGTGTCCTTCGGTTCGGCCGCGCAGGCCGAGTTGCAGGAAATCAGCCAGTCGATGCTGCAGGACGTTCGCAACAAGGATGTCGGGCCTGCGGGCGACTCCCTGCGTTCGATCGTGACGACGATCCGGGGGTTCTCGGTTTCTGAACTGGACGTGCGTCGGGAACGCTCGTGGTGGGAAAAGCTGCTGGGCAAGGCCGCGCCCTTCGCCAAGTTCACCGCCCGTTTTGAAGAGGTGCAGGACCAGATCGACCGCATCACCGACAACCTTCTGAGCCATGAGCACAAACTGCTCAAAGACATCAAGTCGCTGGATATGCTCTATGAAAAGACGCTGGCCTTCTACGATGAGTTGGCGCTTTATATCGCGGCCGGCGAGGAGAAGCTGAAGCAGCTCGACAGCAAGGACATTCCGGCCAAGGAGGCCGAAGTCAACGCCGCGCCCGAGGATCAACAGGTGATGAAGGCGCAGGAGCTGCGCGACCTGCGCGCCGCGCGGGATGACCTTGAACGCCGGGTGCATGACCTCAAGCTGACGCGGCAGGTGACAATGCAGTCCCTGCCCTCGATCCGGCTGGTGCAGGAAAACGACAAGAGCCTTGTGACAAAGATCAACTCTACCCTGGTCAACACCGTGCCGCTTTGGGAAACCCAGCTGGCGCAGGCGGTGACCATCCAGCGGTCGTCCGAGGCGGCAGCCGCGGTGCGCGAAGCCAACGACCTGACCAACGAGTTGCTGACCGCCAACGCCAAGAACCTCCGCGAAAGCAACAAGGTGATCCGCGAGGAAATGGAGCGCGGTGTCTTTGACATCGAAGCGGTGAAGCAGGCCAATGCCGATCTGATCGGCACAATTCAGGAAAGCCTGCAGATCGCCGACGAAGGCAAGGCGCGGCGGGCCAAGGCCGAGGAAGAGCTTCAGAAGATGGAGGCCGAACTGCGCGACACGCTGGCCTCGGCCAAGGCCAAGAAGACCGGGCTGGGCGATACCGCCGGCACGTCCGTTCCGGCGGCGTGACCTGAATGCGCGGATGGCGGG
Organism: Litorisediminivivens sp. KMU-197; assembly: GCF_056858395.1. Classification (NCBI taxonomy): domain Bacteria; kingdom Pseudomonadati; phylum Pseudomonadota; class Alphaproteobacteria; order Rhodobacterales; family Paracoccaceae; genus Litorisediminivivens; species Litorisediminivivens sp. KMU-197. Next base: position 127,561 of record NZ_JBXEQG010000004.1, read on the forward strand.
CATGGCTGGCAATTGCAAGCGGCGCGGGTTTCCTCGCCGCCTGTGAACCTCTTGACCCAGTGCCCGTGCCGCCGGAGCGTCCCGTCACGCCGACACCGCCGCCGGCGGCGGTCAGCGAACCCTCCGAACGCAGTCTGCAACTCGCCGCCTATTACGGCAAGGTCGAGACGCAGCTGGTGGCGCAGGGACTGTTGCGCACCGACGGTGGCGGACCGGATACCCAGTTCAGCCGCCGCATGCTGATCGAGAACTTCGAGCGCATCGCCTTCTATGACGAATACCAACGCGGCGGCGGGCTGACCGCTGCGTCCGAATCGCAGAGCCGCCTGAAACGCTGGGGCCAGCCCATCCGCATGGCGGTCGAGCATGGTTCGGGCGCGTCCGAGGCGCAGAAAGCCACTGACCGGCGCGAGGTGGCACGTTATGCGGCGCGGCTGTCACGTCTCAGCGGGCACCCGATCTCGATGTCGCAGGCCAATCCGAACTATCACGTTCTCTACATGTCCGAGGACGATGCCGGCACCCTGCCCGCCCGGATCAAGGCCATAGTGCCGGGGATCAATGACAACGCGCTGGGGATTTTCCGAGATCTGCCGCGCTCGATCCATTGCCTGGTGATCGCCTTCTCGTCGCAGCCCGGCGGTCACGAATATGCGCAGGCCATCGCGCTCATCCGTACCGAGCACCCGTCGCTTCTGCGAAAGTCCTGCGTGCACGAAGAGCTGGCGCAGGGTCTGGGGCTGGCGAACGACAGCCCGCGCGCCCGGCCGTCGATCTTCAACGACGACGACGAATTCGCGCTGCTGACCTCGCACGACGAGCTTCTGCTGAAGATGCTCTACGACCGCAGGCTCCGCGCCGGCATGACCTGGGAACAGGCAAAACCGATTGTCGAAACGATTGCCGACGAGTTGATCGGCGGACCGACGTAACCAAGGGAGAGACCCGATGGGTATTTTCGATTTTCTCAGCGGCCAGTTCATCGACGTCATCCACTGGACCGACGACACCCGCGACACCATGGTCTGGCGGTTCCAACGCCACGGGCACGAGATCAAGTACGGCGCAAAGCTGACGGTCCGCGAAGGCCAGGCCGCGGTTTTCGTGCACGAAGGGCAGCTGGCGGACGTGTTCACCCCCGGGCTCTACATGCTCGAGACCAACAACATGCCGATCATGACGACGCTGCAGCACTGGGATCACGGTTTCCGGTCGCCCTTCAAGTCCGAGATCTACTTCGTCAACACCACCCGTTTCACCGATCTGAAATGGGGCACCAAGAACCCGATCATGCTGCGCGACCCCGAGTTCGGCCCGACCCGCATCCGCGCCTACGGCACCTATGCGGTCCGGGTGAAGGACCCGGCGCTCTTCATGACCGAGATCGTCGGCACCGACGGCGAATTCACCATGGACGAGATCAGCTTCCAGATCCGCAACATCATCGTGCAGGAGTTCAGCCGCGTGATCGCAGGCTCCGGCATCCCGGTGCTCGACATGGCCGCCAACACCGCCGACCTGGGCAAGATGATCGCCGCCGAGATCAGCCAGATCGTCGCCGGCTACGGGCTGGAGATCCCCGAGTTCTATATCGAGAACATCTCGTTGCCGCCCGCCGTGGAAGAGGCATTGGACAAGCGCACCTCGATGGGGCTGGCCGGTGATCTGGGCAAGTTCACCCAGTATTCGGCGGCCGAAGCGATGACCAAGGCGGCCTCGAACCCGAACGGTGGCGGCGGCATGGGTGCCGGGCTTGGCATGGGGATGGGCATGGCGATGGCCAACCAGATGTCAGGCCAGATGTCAGGCAACGCGGGCCCGTGGGGTCAGCAGCCTGCGCAGCAGCGCGCCGCACCACCGCCGCCCCCGGTCGAACACGTCTGGCACATTGCCGAGGCGGGCGAAACCAAGGGCCCCTTCTCCAAGGCCAAGCTGGGCCGCATGGCCACAAACGGTGAGATTACCCGCGAGACCTATGTCTGGACCGCCGGTCAGGACGGCTGGAAGCGCGCCGAGGACGTGCGGGAACTGGCGCAGCTTTTCACCATCCTGCCGCCGCCACCGCCCGGCGCCTGAGCCGTCCGGTCCTTCTTCGGTTCTGCAAATATCCCGGGGGAGAACGCAGTCCGGGGGCAGAGCCCCCTTCCGCCCCGAGCCTTGAAAGCCCGCCCGCATGACCGACACCTTCGATCCGCCCCCCGCCCCGGCCCCAGAGGACGAGCATCGCTTTCCCTGCGACGTCTGCGGCGCCGACATGCGGTTCGACCCGGCCACCGGCGGGCTGACCTGCGACCATTGCGGCAACACCGCGGATATTCAGACCGGCCCCTGGGGCGGTGCCGCGCTGAAGGAGCTGGACTTCGAGACCGCGCTCGCGCAGCGCCTGCCGCAGGAGGAAATCGAAGTCACCCGCGTTTCGACCTGCCCCAACTGTGGCGCGCAGGTGGAATTCGACGCCGAGGTGCATGCCCGCGAATGCCCGTTCTGCGCCACGCCGGTGGTGATCGACACGGGCACCCACCGACACATCAAGCCGCGCGGCCTGCTGCCCTTTGCGCTGGTCGAACGCGACGCCCACAAGGCGATGAACGACTGGCTGGGCAAGCTCTGGTTCGCGCCGAACGGCTTGCAGGAATACGCCCGCAAGGGGCGGAAGATGAGCGGCATCTACGTCCCCTACTGGACCTTCGATGCCGATACGAAAAGCAGCTATCGGGGCCAGCGCGGCACCGTCTATTACGAGACCCGCACCGTCACCCGCAACGGCAAGCGGGTGCAGCAGCGCGTCGCCAAGGTGCGCTGGCGTTCTGTCTCGGGCCGGGTGGCGCGGTTCTTCGATGACGTGCTGGTGCTGGCCTCACGTTCGCTGCCCAAGCGCTACACCGACGCGCTGGAGCCCTGGGACCTGGCGGCGATGGAGCCTTACCGCCCCGAGTTCCTTGCCGGGTTCCGCGCCGAGGGCTATTCGGTCGAGCTTTCCGAGGGGTTCACCGAGGCCCGTGCCCACATGGACGCGATGATCCAGCGTGACGTCAAGTTCGACATCGGCGGCGATCGTCAGCGGATCAGCGCCATCGATACCCAAGTCAGCGACATCACCTTCAAGCACATCCTGCTGCCGGTCTGGCTGGCCGCCTATAAGTACCGCGGCGAAACCTACCGCTTCGTGGTCAATGGGCGCACCGGTCAGGTGCAGGGCGAACGGCCTTATTCCAAGATCAAGATCGCTATCGCCGTGATCATTGGGCTGATCATCGCCGCCGGGCTGGGATATCTCTGGGCCACCACCCAGCAGCAATAGGCTGGCGCGCCGTCCGGGCGCACCAGCGCGTGCAAGCTTATCCCGAACCGATTGCCGCAGGACCCTGCCAACTTGCTCCCTCAGCCCACAAGGTTGGCGGGTGCTCCGGCATCCACTAGTATGCCACAGATCGATCCCTCATGCCGGTGTGCGTCCGCGACCTTGCGCCACAGGTCCGGCAAAGCCTTGCACCACAGGCCAGCTTACGGCATGTTAGCGCAAACAATCCACCCTTGGACGGGAAGTTCCACATGATCCTCTGCTGCGGCGAAGCCCTGATCGACATGCTGCCCCGCGAATCGACGCAAGGCGAGCCCGCCTATGCGCCGCATACCGGCGGCGCGGTCTACAACACCGCCATCGCGCTCGGTCGTCTGGGTGCGGCGGCCGGATATTTCGGGGGCCTGAGCACCGACATGTTCGGCCAGTTGCTGGAAGCGGACCTCGTCGCCTCCAAGGTGGACACCGTGCTGGCGCCGCGCAGCGACCGGCCCACGACGCTGGCCTTCGTGACGCTGACCGACGGCCATGCCTCCTATGCCTTCTATGACGAAAACACCGCCGGCAGGATGCTGGCGCAGGATGACCTTCCCGCGCTGCCCGAAGACGTGACCGCCCTGTTCTTCGGCGGCATCAGCCTGCCAGTCGAACCCTGCGGCGAAACCTATGCGGCGCTGGCCGCGCGTGAGGCCGGCGACCGCCTGATCATGATCGACCCGAACATCCGGCCCGGCTTCATCCGCGACGAGGCCCGCTATCGCGAAAGGCTCGACGCAATGCTGGGCCAGGCCGACGTGGTCAAGGTTTCCGACGAGGACCTTGCCTGGATCACCGGGGATACCGATCCGGCGGCACTGCTGGATCGCGGCGTCGGCCTGGTGCTGATGACGCGCGGCGCCGAGGGCGTGCTGGCGATTTCCCGCGATGGCACGCTCGACATGCCCGCGCACAAGGCCACCGTGGTCGATACCGTGGGTGCCGGAGATACCTTCAACGCCGGCATGCTGGCCGGGCTTGAACAACAAGACCTCGCCACCAAATCGGCCTTCGCCGCCGCGCGGCTCGACGATTTCCGCCCGGCGATCGATCTGGGAATGCGGGCCGCCGCGGTCACTGTCAGCCGCGCCGGAGCAAACCCGCCCTGGGCCGGGGAACTGGCATGAGGGCGCTGCTGCAACGTGTCACGGGGGCAGAGGTCGCCGTCGATGGCGAAGTGATCGGCCGATGCGGGTCCGGCCTGATGATCCTTGTCTGCGGCATGCAGGGCGACACCGGTGCCGAGGCGCAGAAGCTTGCCGCCAAGGTCGCGAAACTGCGCATCTTCACCGACGACAACGGCAAGATGAACCGCGCCATCACCGATACTGGCGGCACCGCCCTTGTCATCAGCCAATTCACGCTCGCCGCCGACACCAGCCGCGGCAACCGCCCCGGCTTTTCCGCCGCCGCCGCGCCGGACCAGGGCGAAGCGCTCTACCTCGCCTTTGCCGAGGAACTGCGCGCGCTGGGTGTCGCCACCGAAACAGGCCGCTTCGGCGCCGATATGAAGGTCAGCCTCACCAACGACGGCCCTGTCACCATCTGGCTCGACACCGAAAACTGACCAATCGCTTCATCTTGCCGGGAAAACTCCCGCCGGAGGCGCCTGCCGCCACCGCAACTTCTGCAATGACGGGCTCGCATCTGATCAGGCTCCGGAACCCTGTGCGCCGCAGGCGCTCGATTTGACAGGTCTCAGCGCTCGCGCAGGGCCTCGCGGCTCTTGTAAAGCGGCTTCATCAGGTATTGCAGCACGGTGCGCTCACCGGTGTGCAACTCGACCTGCGCCTGCATGCCAGGGCGGATCTCGATCTGCGCCTGACGGTCGGTCAGCGCGACCATGTCGACCCGCAGCGTGACCTTGTAGAAGGGGTCCTGTTCGCTCTCGCGCACGCGGTCGTCCTTGAAGGTATCGGCAGAGATGAACTCCACCCGCGCCTTCAGCGTGCCGTAGATGGTGTAATCATACGCCGACAGCTTCACCGTCGCCTCCTGCCCGCGGCGGATGTTGGCAATATCCTCGGGCGGCACCCGGGCCTCCACGAACAATTCCTCGTCCAGCGGGATGATCTGCAGGATCTCTTCGCCGGGCCGCACCACCCCGCCGATGGTGGTGACACCCAGCTTGTTCACCACGCCGTGCATGGGTGAGCGCAGGATGGTCCGGTTCAGCTGATCCTGCGACGCCTTGAGGTTCTGTTTCAGCGTCGCCAGCTCCTTCAGCGTCTCCGAGTAACTTTCGGCCCGCTCCAGCTCGGTCTGGGTGACCACCTCGTCGAAGCGGATCTTGGCGTCGGCATGGGCCTTGCGCGCGCGCGTCACCTCGATCAGGGCAACGACCTCCTTGGCAAGCATGTTCTCCATCAGGCGCAATTCGCTGGCGGATTGATCCATCACCTGCTTGGCGCCCTCGCGCCGGCTGCGGAAGTCGCTCTGCCGCGCTGCCAGCAAGGCGCGCTCCGAGGCCACCATCTCGGGCAGCCGCGCCAGCAGGTCGTCGGGGGCCGTGAAGGCATCCGACCCCGCCAGTTCGGCCTCGAGCCGGATGCGGCGGACTTCGAGCGCGGCGATCTGGTCCTGCAGGTCGTCCACCGAGGACTGGAACTGCGTGGTGTGCAGCCGCGCCAGCATGTCGCCCTGCATGACGACGTCGCCCTCCTTCACCATCAGCTCGGCCAGGATACCGCCCTCAAGGTTCTGGATGATCTGCGGCCGCGACGACGAAATGAATTCGCCATCCGCGCGCACGATTTCGTCGATCCAGGCAAAGGCCGCCCACAGGACGAAGGCCAGCACCGTGGCGGCACAGAGCCAGATTGTCAGCGACGGCCCGCGGAGCCGATCCTCCATCTGTCCGGCCAGGTTCGTCGTGCTCATGCCCGCGTCCCCCGCGTCGTTGCCAGATGCTCCAACACCTTGTCGCGGGGCCCGTCCACCGCCAGCCGGCCATTCTGCAGCACCATGGTGCGCGAGGCCAGCGTCAGGATCGGCACGCGGTGCGTGGCAATCACCGCCGTGCGCCCCTCAAGCCATGTCTCCAGCCGCGAGATCAGCGTCTTCTCCAGCGTCTGATCCAGGGCCGCTGTGGGTTCGTCCAGCAGGCAGACCACCGGGTCCTGCAACCACAACCGCGCCCAGCCAATCGACTGGCGCTGGCCGATCGACAGCCCGGCCCCGCCATCGCGGATCTCGAGGTCCAGCCCCCGGGAATGGGTCTTCACGAATTGCCCCAGCCCGGCGAAGTCCAGCGCGGCGAAGATCCTTTCATCGTCCTGCTCGAGTTGGCTGAGGTTGAGGTTGTCGCGCAGCGTGCCTGAGAACAGCCGCACCTCCTGCCCCAGATAGCCCACCCCGCGCCGCACATCCTTGGGCGCGATCTGCCCCATGTCGGTGCCATCCAGCAGGATGCGGCCCGATGTAGGCGCGTAGAGCCCGCTCATCAGCTTCAGCAGCGTCGACTTGCCCGAGCCGTTTGCGCCCAGCACCGCGATGATCTGGCCGGGACGGATGCCGACGCCGGGGACGTCCAGCACCGCCGGCGCGTCCTCGTCATAGCGATAGGTGACCTCGCGCAGCTCGAACCCACCTTCGAGCCGGTCCCGGCGCAGGTAGCTGCGATCGTCGGCCGCGTCCTGCGGCGCCTGTGCGATGGTGTCGAGCCCGTCCAGCGCTGCCTTGACGTTGCCCCAGCGTGCCATGGTGGCGGCAAGCTGCGTCAGCGGCGCCAGCGTGCGGCTGGTCAGGATGCCGACGGCAATGATCGAGCCCACGGTAAATTGCCCGGCGAACACCAGGTAGGTTCCGGCTATCACCGCGCTTACATAGGTTGCCTGCTGCACGCCCTGCGACCAGAAGGTCAGGGTCGATGACAGCTTGCGCTGATCGGAGGACTTCAGCGATTGCAGCGCCGTCAGCTCAGCCCAGAGGCGGCGAAACCGGTCCTCGCCGCGTTGCGTCTTGATGGTGTCCAGCTCGGCCACCGCTTCGTGCAGCAGACGCGACGACCGGGTCGAAGCGCCCTGCATTTCCTGCGTCAGCCGGATCATGCGCTTTTGCAGGAACACCGAGGGCAGCACCATCAGCACGCCGCCCAGCACCAGGACCCAGACAAGGCTGCCGCCGATCGAGCCCACCAGCAGCAGGAAGACGAAGATGAAGGGAATGTCGGCCACCGCGCCCACGGTCGAGGCTGTGAAGAACTCGCGCACCGACGAAAACTCGCGCATCGAGGCGAAGAGTTGCGAGGGCGAGCGCCCCGCGATGTCCGAGCGCATCCCCAGAAGGCGGTTCATCAGCAGCGTCTGCACGTTCATCTCGATCTGGCGTCCCGCACCGTCGATCAGCCGCGCGCGGGCGATCTTCAGCCCGGCTTCGAGCAGCAGTGCAAGCCCCGCGCCCGCGGCCAGCACCCAAAGCGTCGATTGGCTCTGATGCGGAATCACGCGGTCGTAGACCTGGAGCGAGAACAGCGCCACCGCGACCGCCAGCAGGTTGGCCACGAACGACCCCACCGCGACTTCGGCAAAATAGCGCGAGAACTTCGGGAACTGCCCCCAGAACCAATGCGTCCGGGGTCCGCCTGTTTCATGGCCACGCGCGACCTCTGCCAAGGGCGCTTCGGCGCGAACCAATTCGCCGGCGAAGTAGGCCTGAAACTCGGTCAGCGGAACCGAGGCGCGGTTGCCGGAACACGAACTGTCGTAAACCGTCAGGCCGTTGCCCTCTTGCGCCAGCACCAGCACCCATTGCCCCGAGGTCATCTCGGCCAGCGCGGGCCACAGGTCAGGCGTCAAGGCCTGCGTCGACTGTGCCGTGGCCAGCAGGCCGGTCGAGGCCATCGCTTCGGCCAGCGCGGCGGCCGTCACCTGCCCGTCGGGGCCCATGCGTCCGGCCAGCGCCTGTTCGATGTCCAGCGCGAGCACCTCGCGGCCCAGAAGCCCGGCGTAGGTCCGTGCCAGCTTTGCGCGGTTTTGAATGCGTTGGTCGTGATCGGCCTTGGCCGGGCCGGGCGTGTTCGCAGGGGTCTTCACCGCACGCAAAGCGGCCATCTTCGGCGCGACCGATTTCAGCCAGCGGCTCAAATGTCGGTTCCGTCGGCCAGCAACCCGTAATCACGTGCCATCTCGATCTGCACCCGGGCAAGATCGTATTTCAAGGCAATCGCGGTCTGGCTCTGCTGGGCCCAGGTTTCATAGACGCCGACCACGTCCATCACCTTGCGGGCGCCGCCCTTGTACTGGGCCTGGAACAGATCGAGGTTGCGCTTGGCCTGCCGCGTCAGGTTGTTGGCCTCGACCAGTTGCAGCGCCAGCGCGGTTTCCTTCTGGCGCAACGCGGCCATGCGACGGCGGGCGTCCTCACCGGCCTGCGTGACTTGGCGTTCGGCAGCGTCCTTGGCGGCGTCGATGGCCTGCAGGCTGGCGCCGGTGCCCAGACCCAGAAGCTGATCGGCGGCTACCGTCAGGCCGCCACTGGTACTGCCCGACCCGGTGATAGAACCGCTGGCCTTTAACCCGGGCAGATGACCGGCGCGCGCGATGCGGGCCTGGGCGATCTTGCGGTCACGGTCGGCGGCGGCCTTGAGCACCGAGAGCGGTTCGGCTTCGCCGGCGTCGACGTGCATGGCCGGCACGCCACGGATTTTGTCGAGCGGACGCCCGGCCATGGCCTGCAACTCGGCCAGCGCGGCGCGGGCATCGGCCAGTGCGGCCTCGCGCTGGGCCCTGATCTGGGCAAGTTTCTGGCGGATGACGTTCAGGTCGGAGCGGTCCGACACACCGCCCTCGACCCGCTGCGCCATGACCCATTCGAAATGGCCCATGTCTTCGAGCGAGCGGTCGGCTGTTTGGGCCGTTTCGCGCCCTTCTTCGGCGGCAAGGTAGAGCGTCAGCGCCTCGTGCACCCGGGCGTTGGTGTCCTCGGTCAGGGTAACGGCGGAATATTCGACGTCATGGGCGGCAAAGTCGCGCTCGGCCTTCTTGCGGCCGTTGTCAAAGAGCACCTGTTCGACCAGTAGCGAGGCCACGAATTCGCCCATCGAGCTGAGCGACAGGTTCGGCCCGATCGAGGGCAGCCAGTTCTTGGCTGCCGCCTGCGCCCGCAGCCGGGCAGCGCGCAGGTCGGCCTCGGACGCGCGCGCCGACGAGGCCATCACCGCCGCCGAGACCCGACCGTAGGGCGACACCGGATCAAGAATGCTGCGCCGCTCTTGCAGGGTCGACACGATGGTCGAGGGCGCGCCCTGGGTCATGGCGGCCTCTTCCGTGGTGATCGCCACCGGCTTGGGCAGGAAATCGCCCTGCAGGAAGCGGCTCACGACATTGCCGTCGCCGCCCGGACCAAAGCCCAGGCGCGCCTGCAAACCGCCACAGCCCGATACCGCCAGCATCGCTGTCAGCAGCAATGCCGCTCGTGCCCTCTGATGGTTGCCCCGCCTCATACGCGCACTGCCTTTCGCGCTTCTGTCTTTTTGTCGGTGGAGGACGCGGTCGTTGCCGCGCCCCCGTCATCCTGTTCAGATCACCACGTTGGTGATGTCGTCGTCGATCAGGACAGTAGCCTCGCCAAGCTGATAGGCGGCATAGGTTTCGCCACCCTCGCTGACGTTGCCGGTGTATGTGGCCCCGGTCAGCGTCACCCGGTCGGCGCTGTCGCCGTGGACGGTCAGCGTGTCGGACGCCGCAGACAAAGCCAGCACATCGGCTTCGGTCAGCGTCAGATGCGCCTCTTCGGCGAATTCCAGATCGACCGCTTCGACGTTGTGCGCGCCGAGGGCCGCGTTATCCAGCGTCACCTCGGTCCCTGTCGCCCCGTCGTCGAGTACGAGGTAGGTCGACCGGGTGTTGCCGGCCACATCCGAGGTGCTGACAATCAGGTCTGACCCATCGGGCACCGACTGGTCGAAGAAGAAGGCGGTTTCTCCCCGGGCGGCCAGGTCGATCTCGGTCAGCGGCACATCGGTGATGGAACCGTCCGCCGCCACGGCGAGGATGTCTTGCGCATCCTCAGCCAGTTCGGTCGAGATACCGGGGAAACCGTTCACATCCTGGGTGACTGTCACGATGTTCGGCGCATCGGGGGCTTCGGTGTCGATGTGCAGCGTCTCGGTGATCGTGCTGGTGTTGCCCGCCGCGTCGGTGGCGGTGATCACGAAGCTTGCGTCGTAGTCGCCCTGTGCCACGTCGGCTGCCGGGATGTCCAGCGTCCAGCTGCCGTTCCCGGCAACGGTAGCAAGGTAGTCGGCGCCATTGAACCGAACCGAGACCGTCGATCCGGCCTCGACCTGCCCCGAGAGCGACAGCGCGTCGCCCGAGGCCAGTTCCGCCGCATTCACCACACCGTCCGCGCCGGCCGAAGTCGCCCCCAGGTCAAGCGTATTGACGTAGGTATCGACGTGGACGACCTGCGTCAGCTGGGCCGTGTTGCCAGCCGGGTCGGTGGTGTCGACGATGGCGGTGGTGTCGTATTCTCCGGAGGCCAGCGTGCCGTTTTCGAACACTGCTTCCCAGCTGCCGTCGGCATTCACCACCGCCGGGCGGGTCACGCCGTCGATGGTGACGGAGACCGAACCGCCGGGTTCGGTGGTGCCGGTGACGCTGATGCCCTGTGCGGCCTCGGCGGCGTTGACCACACCGTCGGCGCCCGCGCCCACCGCGACATTGGCGAAGTTCACCACCTCGGTGTCGATGGCGACGGTGTCCGAGACCTGAAGGTGGTTGCCCGCCGCGTCGGTGATCTCGGCAGTGATATCGGCTTGATATGTGCCCGGCACGACTTCGCCCGCGGCATAGGTGGTGGTCCAGGTGCCGTCTGCGCCGGCGACGGTGGTGTGGGTGACACCGGCCAGCGTCACTGTGACCACGGCGCCGGGGTCCGAGGTGCCATGGATCACCACGCCGTCAGAGGCCTCGGCCGCATTGACCACATCGTCACCTTCGATCGGGTCGGACGACAGCGTCAGGGTGCCTGCGACGGTGTCGAACTGGACCGTCCGGCTTTCGGTCCGGGTGTTGCCGGCGGCATCGGTCGCGGCCAGCTCCAGGGTAACATCAACCTCGCCCGAGGGCAGATCGCCGGGCGCGAAGCTGGCGCTCCAGCTGCCGTCGGCCGCGACGGTCGCCTGCTGGCTGACCCCGGCCAGGGTGACGATCAGGCTGCTGCCGGGTTCGACCGTTCCGGTCAGGGTCAGCCCCTGCGCGGCTTCCGCCGCGTTGACGATCTGATCGGCGCCGCCAGTTGCGTTGGCAGTAAGCGGATCGACGAAGGTGTCAATTTCGAACGTGCCGCTGGCGCTGCTGGTGTTGCCCGCCGCATCGACCGACGTCGCAGTGATCGTCGCGTCGTATTCGCCGGTGGCAAAGCTGTTGGCCGGAAGGCTGAAGCTCCAGTTGCCCTGATCGTCGGCGGTGACGGTCTGGGTGACGCCTGCCACGGTGACTTCGAGCGTGGCGCCCGCAGTGGCGGTGCCGGAAACGGTCATTTCGCCAGCGGCCTCTGCGCCGTTGACCAGTCCGCCGCTCACCGGATCGATGGTGATGTCGTTGGGGATGGTGTCGACCGTCAGGGTCTGAGCCAGCGTCGTGGTATTGCCGTAGCTGTCGGCCGAGACCACCAAGACCTCGGTCTGATATTCGCCCGGTGCAATCTCATCTGCGGTGTAGTCCACTTGCCAGCTGCCGTCGTCGCCCACCACGGTGTCGCGGCTGACGCCGTCGATGGTGACGGTGATGCTTGCCCCCGCCTCGCCCGTCCCGGTCACGGTCAGGCCCTGCGGGTGACTGGCAAGGTTGATCAGGTCGCCGGCTTCCATGGTGCCGCCGGTCACGTCAAGCACAGGTCCGGTGAGGTCGATGGTGACCTCCGGCCCGTCGAGGACAATGACCTCGGTTCCATCCGGCATCGACACCGCGATTTCGCCCACGACGTCATGAATGCCGTCGTCTGGGAAGTTATCGCCGTCGAAGATCACCGACCAGTTGCCGTCGCCGTCGATCACGGTGTCCAGCGTGATGTCGTCGATGGTCACGCTGACCTCGTCGCCGGCCTGCCCGGTCCCGGTGATCACGATCTCTTCGGTTGCGCCGTCACCGCCGACGATGATGGCGGTGTCGTCGATGGCCGGCATCACGGGCCCGCCGCCACCAGACCCTTCTCCGCCGCCACCGTGGCCTTCGCCGCCGCTGCCGCCCTCACCATCACCTTCGCCGCCGACGTCTCTGCCGCTGCCGCTGCCGCCTCCGCTGTCGGCGTCACTGCCAAGCGTGGCCGCGCCGACGGCCGTGGCACCGGCAAGGCCGAGCGCGCCCAGAAGCGGCGTGCCGCCCAGAAGGCCCGCGGCCAGCATGGACACGTCGTTTCCGCCAGCCGCGTAGCTTTCGACCGAGGCGACCTGCGGCCGGTCCTGGAAGATCAGAGCATCATCCGGCGACCATTTGCCCCATTCGGCGGTCGGTCCGTATTCGGCGAACAGCACACCGTCGCCGCCATCGACGAAGAACACCTCGTGCAGATCGCCGTCGCTGCTGATGAACAGGCGTGGCTTGTCCGCGGACGCTGCGAAGTAGCTGTCAAGCACCACCACCCGGCCGTCGGCCAGTTCGATGTGCAGGTCGTTGCCGACGCGGGTGTAGCCCCGCATGTCCGACTTCGACAGATTGAAGGAAATTTCACTTCCGGTATGCACCGGAACAAGCGTCTGAACAGCCCCCGGCTGCACCGCATCACCTTGGATAACGCCCGCATCCGTGCGGACGACGTACTCGATCGCATTCATGATAACACCGCTCTACCTCGCGCAGCCTCATTATTTTTTGCGGGCCACGTCATTTCATTGCCTTTAGCGATACCCGATCGGTATGCCCCAAAAAAGACCTTTTTCCACTCACCTACTGAAAGCCGTGCATTTGCAACACGATCCACAGCGATTTGGATGTGGATAAAGTGCGCGCCCGTGTCGCGACCCGGCAGGTGACATCCAGATTCTCCTTAGGATTATGGGGCTTTTTCGGACTCTGCCCGCGCGGCAGGCAGGCCGCGCGGCTGAAGAGGCGCCGATCACGGGCTGTGGCTTGACGGCAACGGACCTAACGTCAACTTTACCATGGGACCCCGGGTCCCACAAAGCCACCTCCGGTCACCAGCCCGCGTCCTTGCACCCATGGGTCCGTCGCGGGCGCCGCAGGAGGCCCATGATGCACCGAAATCGCGAATTCGCGGGCGGCAGGGACAGGCGTTTTATCTACCGAGCGGTAGGTGCCGGACGGTCGAAAAAGGCGGATGCGCCGGCAGAGAATTGACATCCGCGTGCCAGACATGAACGGTTCGACAACTTCATCCTCCCATCCAAAGGCTGCCGACATCTCCATGACTGACACCCTGTGCCTTGCGAATGCGCGCCTTATCCTGCCCGCTGCCGTCATGACGGGGTGCATTACGGTCGAAGACGGACGGATCTCGGCCATCGAAGAGGGAGACCGGGTGCCGGACGGAGCCATCGACTGCGGCGGCGATTTCGTGTCTCCCGGGCTGGTCGAGTTGCATACCGACAATCTCGAAAGACACCTGGAGCCCCGACCCGAAGTCGATTGGCCGCACCTGTCGGCGATACTTGCGCATGACGGCCAGTTGGCCTCTGCCGGGATCACCACCGTGTTCGACGCCATGCGCGTCGGCTCGATCCACGACAGCAGCGCGCGTTACAAACCCTATGCGCGGCAGGTGGCCACCGAGTTGCTGGCTCTGCGCGCGCAGGGGGCCCTGCGGATCAGCCACTTCCTGCATCTGCGCGCCGAGATCTGCTCGGAGACGCTGATCGAGGAAATGGCCTCGTTCGGGGCGGAGGACCGGGTCGGTATTGTCAGCTTGATGGACCACACGCCGGGCCAGCGGCAGTTTCGCGACATGGCGAAGCTGAGGACCCATATCACCAAGAAGCGGGGCATGACTGACACTGAGTTCGAGGATCACGCGGCGCATCTGATGGACCTGCAACAAAGCAACGGCCAGCGCCACGAGGCTATCGCAGTCGCGGAGGCCCGGCGCTATGGGGCGGTGTTGTGCAGCCATGACGATACCACCGCGGCGCAGGTGACGCGGTCGGCGGATCACGGTGCGCGGTTCGCGGAATTTCCGACCACGATTGATGCGGCCGAGGCCTGCCGTGCCGCCGGCATCGCGGTGATGATGGGCGGGCCCAACATCATTCGTGGTGCATCGCACTCCGGCAATGTCTCTGCTTTTGATCTTGCCGAGCGGGGCCTGCTGGACATCGTGTCGTCGGATTATGTGCCCTCGGCGCTGCTGCTGTCGGCCTTCCGGCTGGGCGCGCTGTGGAATGACCTTCCGCGCGCCATGGCGACGGTCACTGCGCGCCCGGCCGAAGTGACCGGGCTGAAGGACCGCGGACGGCTGGAGACCGGGCTGCGGGGGGACCTGCTGCGCATCGGGCTGATCGGGCAGACCCCGGTGCCGCGATGCGCCTGGAACCAGGGCGTGCGCGTGTTCTGAGACCGCTCAGTCCGCGCTGTGTCCGTCCAGCGCCGCTCCAAGGGTCTGGATCAGCTGGTCCGGGCTAAAGGGCTTCTCGATCCAGGGCGTGCCGTTCAATTCGGCCGGAATTTCGATAATCCTGGAATAACCGGTGGCAAACGCGAACGGCATGCCGCGCGACTGGACGACGCGCGCGACAGGCCAGACCAGATCGCCGTTCAGATTGACGTCGAGGATCGCGGTGTCGAAGCTTTCATTCGCCGCCATTGTCAGCGCGGCCTCCATCGTGGCGACGGGGCCGACCACCGAGCAGCCAACGGTCTGCAATGCCGCGACGGTTTCCTGCGCCACGAGGTGTTCATCCTCGACCACCAGAACCCGTTTGCCGGCCAGCAGCGCCTGATCCCCCGCAGGGACCCTGACCGGGTTCACCGGATGGTCGGACTGCACAACCTCGGCCCGCAGATTGTCGAGCGGCAGGTCTATCAGCGCATGCAGCCCGTCACGGGCATAGTCGAGCGTCACACAGCCGCCGAGATCAGCGGTCAGCATGCTCTCAATCAGGATGGCGCCGAATCCGGTTCGGCTGGGCGGGGCTTCGATCGTCGGGCCACCGGTTTCGCGCCAGTCTATGACCAACCGTCGATCCTCAACACCGGCCAGATGCCATGTCACCGCAACCATGCCGTCCTGACCAGAGAGCGCACCGTATTTCGCCGCATTGGTGACCAGTTCGTGCAAGGCAAGCGTCAGGGTCTGCGCCGCTTTTGGAGTGACCTTGAGTTCGGGGCCGTCAAGGTGGACGCGCTCGGCGCCTTCGCCGCGATAGGGCGCGAGGGCGTTTTCGACCAGCACTTCGAAACTGGCACCCTGCCAGCGGCTGCGAGCCAGCAGGGAGTGCGACTGGGCCAGGGCCGAGATTCGTCCGACCAGGCGGTCCGCGGCCTCCTTCTTGTCGCCCTGACCGCGCGCAAGGCTTTGGCGCGCGATCGACTGCACGACGGCGAGGATGTTCTTCACGCGATGGTCAAGCTCGGCCATCAGCATGTTCTGGCGCTGCTCGGACCGCTTGCGTTCGGTGACATCGCGGACGAAACCGGTGCCGAGGACGGGTTCGCCGTCCTCGTCCGTCTGGAAGACGCCGGTGCCGTGCAGGTGCCGCAAGCTGCCGTCAGGGTGCAGGATGCGGTATTCCAAATCGAACGGCCGCCCCTCGCGCAGACAATTGCGAACCTCTTCGTCGAACCGTGCAAGATCGTCGGGGTGAACCCGATTCACCCAGTCTTCGATCATCACATCGCCCGTCTCGAAGCCCATGATTTCGGTGCCGCAAGCGTCTACGCTGGCCGACCCGTTGGTAAAATCCCATGTTGCCCATCCGAGGCTGGAGGCCTTTGTCGCCAACGCCAGCGCATCACGGGTTTCACGCAAGCTTTGTTCGCTGACCCGGCGGGCCGCGTCGGCGCGGGATGCTTCCAGTGCGGAATGCGTGCGCTGCGCGACCTCCTCGGCCAGTGCGACATCGGCGGGGTTCCAGAAGGTCGGTTGCGGCGAATGGAGGGCCAGCACCGCGACAAGCTGTCCATTGCGCAGGTGCGGGATATTCAGGAATGCGCGGATGCCCCGTCCCGCGAAGTTGTGAAGCGCCTCGGGTGTGGACGTACGGGGATCCTTGCTGACGTCGGAAATGACGATGCTGCGGCCTTGCTTCAGGTCGGCGATGAAATCAGGGCCGAATTCCTGCAGCCGGTGTGTCCCGGCGCAGCTTGGTATGCTTCCGTCATTCCAGTCGCGATGGATAATCGCGTATTCCCCGGTCTCGTCGATCTGGGCATATGCGCCTTGCGATACCCCGAAGTGGCGGGCGAGCAGCGCGGCGGGATCGACGCAAAGCGTTGCCGGATCGCGCGCGGTGCGGAATATTTCGGTCAGCTGAATTCGCATCTGCGCCCGGCGTTCCTCGAGCACCTGTTCGGTGATCTCCAGACAGGGGCAGAGGAAGCCCTGCACGGTGTCGTCAGGGCCGCGAACCGGCGTGTATGAGAACGAAAAGTGCGTCTCTTCAAGGTATCCCTTGCGGAGCATCATCAGCGGAATGTCGGCCATGTGCAGCGCCTCGCCATCGTAGGCGCGCTGCACGATCGGCTTGAGATCCTGATCCCAGATTTCGCTCCAGACGCGTTCGAATGCCATGCCGAGGCACGGGTGCTTCGCCGCCAGGATCTCGCTATAGGCATCGTTGTAAAGCAAGGTTCGTTCCGGACCCCAGACGATGAACATCGGTTGGCTCGACGCCAGCATCAGGTCGATCAGCACATGCAGAACCTGCGGCCAGTCGCGGGGCCGCCCCAAAGGTGAAGCGTCCCAGTCATGAGCCCGGATCAGCTGTTCCATTTCGCCTTCTTGGGAAGGACTTGCAGAGCGTTCGAGTCTCTCGTCGTGCAACAGGTGTCTCCATACGAATTCGGGTCACAAGGACTCTGTCCCCAAGAGATTGGTATAGTTTTCATTTCCGCCCTAGCCAGACACAATGGTGTTTTAGGCGCCTGTCCGCGACGTATCAGCCTCTGGTTGGCGGGGCCGCGACGAACGCGGGTTATGCTTGGGGTGCACCCGCGATGTTCAGGACAAAATCACAACGGGGCAAATACGGGCGTGCGCTGGGTCATGTGATTGTGCGTTTGCCGGAGACCTGGAGGCGAAGAGAACCGGGCAAAGCGAAAGGGAATTCTGTTGCCACCGGCCCGCAGCGGATGGCAAGGCGTTTCGGCCCGAACCCGCAGACGTGCATCCGATCCCAGGCCCTGCCCTATTTGGCCCCGGCAGCGCGCCAGTGCAAAACAGGCACCGTCGCGCCCATTCTCAGGCGGCGCCCGTCACGCGCCAGATGATGTCGCCCACGTCGTCGGCCATCAGAAGCGATTTGCCGTCCGGCCCGAGGGTCACGCCGACGGGGCGTCCATAGGCCAGCTTTTCATCCTCGGACAGGAACCCGGACAGGATATCGCGAGATGGGCCGCTCGGCCTGCCGTCCGTGAACGGAACGAAGATCAGCTTGTAGCCGCTCAGCTTCGACCGGTTCCACGATCCGTGCTGGCCGATTACCATGCCTTCCCCGAACCCCGGCAGGGTGTCCTCGGGCATCCAGCACAGGCCGAGCGACGCGGTGTGGCCGCCCAAGGCATAGTCCGGCGTGATCGCCTTGGCGACCATCGCGGGGTCCTGCGGAACACGGTCGTCCACCGTCTGGCCCCAGTAGCAATAGGGCCAGCCGTAAAAGCCCCCGTCCGCGACCGACGTGAGATAGTCGGGCGGCGTTTCGTCGCCAAGTCCGTCACGCTCGTTGACGGCGGTCCAGAGCTTGCCTGTCACCGGCTCCCACGCCATTCCGACCGCATTGCGCAGGCCCGAAGCAAAGATGCGGGCCTCGCCAGTCTCCAGATCCAGTTCCCAGATCGCGGCGCGGCCCTCTTCGGCCTCCATACCGTCGTCGCCGATGTTGGACAGCGAACCGACGCCGGCGTAGATCTTTTTGCCATCGGGCGAGGCGATCAGGCTGCGCGTCCAGTGTCCGTGCGGCTTGAAATCAACGAGCTTCTCGCCTGCGCCGGACAGCGCGGTGTCACCGGGCGAATAGTCGAAGACGCGGATACCGTCGGTATTGCCGAGATAGAACCTGTGGCCAACCAAAGCCATGCCGAACGGCTGGTTCTGATTTTCGACGAAGACCTTGCGGATCTCGGCCGTGCCGTCACCGTCGGCGTCGCGCCACAGTGTCACGCGGTTAGCGCTCTTGCCGATTGCCTTGACCCGCCGCATCGTTGCCTGCGCGGCATGATCCATCAGGGTCTTCGGCGGTCCGGCCTGTTCCTTCGATTCCGCCACCAACACGTCGCCGTTCGGCAATACTTCGATCCACCGGGGGTGATCCAGCCCGGCGGCGAAGGCATTGACCTTCAGGCCGGGTGCGCAAATCGGCAGGCGGCCATCCTTCCAGCCTTCCGCGACGGGCATCTTCAGCGTCATGATCCCCTGCTTGCGGGCCTCGGGAATGTCCGGGTCAGCGCCGACGGCCTGATGCGCGGGCGCCCCCATGCGCCGCAGGAATGCGACAGTGCCGCCCACCAACGCGGTTGCCTTTGCGATTAGCTCCATGTCTGCATCCTTCTCCAGCCGGGACACCGTATTCAAGGTCATCCGGCAGCGACAGCGCCATTGCGCAGGCCGCCGCCGTGATCTGATAACGGCTTGCTATTGACGTCGTGTCTGCCGGAAAGACCTTCCGCGTGCAAGACGTCGCAAGGCTGTCGCTCACCGCCAGACCGGAAGTCTTCGCGGGCGACCGGATCAGTCAAGCGGTGAGGGTTCAAGGTTTTTCTAGCGGCGGCTGACGGTCTCGATCTGGGTCAGGATTTCTCCGGCACGCTCAAGCCTGCCCTTCTGAAGCTCTTCGCGTGCGCGGCGCGCGGCATGGGCGATCGAACCTGTGTCGAAAACCTCGGACGGGTCGTCGCTTCGGCGGCGTATGGTCAGATACGCCAGATGTTTGTCGGCTGCGCCGTATTGGTATTTGTAGGGCTCGTTTCCGTGACCCAGCTCGTAGCTGGTCAAATTCATGCCGATGGCGCCTTCGATGCAGTAGGCATTCAACAGCAAGCCGATGCAGGGCAACGTATCACGGCGATCACGTGCGGCAACAAGGCCAATCATGGTGCTGTGCGGAAGATCAATCAACCGGGCCAGAATGCCTATGGGTTGAGTGTCGTTCCACAGCACCGGCATGAACAGAGCATTCATGCTCTGGCATCTCTCAAGCAGTGCACGCTGCTTTTTCTGATAGCTGTGCAACGCAGAAGCTGAAAGTGTATCGCCCCAGCGCGACCGCCAGAGGCGCTGCAATGCGTCTGCATTTCTGTCGAAGGTCTCCGGCGTCGTCAGAGAGATGCGATAGGGTCCGCCCTCCAGATACTTGCGGCGAAAGCGGCGGATCTTGCTGCGGGTGCTCTTGCTCACGGTTCCGTGCAGGTAGGCCTTGAAGCTGTCGGGCAATGCCACGGTCGGCACCCGGAGTTGATTGGTGGTTTCGGTGTTGCCGGTGTAGGACGGCCAATCGACCCGGAAACCGGAGGTGTCCAGTGCCGAGGCGAAAATCCGACCCCGGTGCGGGGCCGAGACATAGCGCAGGGACATGCGCTTCCACGGCAGGCGCGCGACGCCATGCGCCAGCGCCGTGAGGGCGGCATCTTCACGTTCGGGATCGCACAGGAACCCGGTCGCGTCACTCAGGCCGAGACGGCCGGCCGCATCATACCGGGTCTGGCACGCTGCGCCGCTGTCGCTCCAGTAGAAGGCATGGCGCAAAGGCAGGATGGCGACGATATCGTCATGATCAGAGCGGTCGCGCACGACCATCACATGCCAGGATCCGGGGTTGTCGGTGAGCAGTCTGTGCATCCAGTCCCAGGACAGGAAGATGCCGGAGTGCGGGTCGATCTCGGCAAGACGTTGCCAACCGCGACGCAGCGCGTTCAGCCCATCGAGACTGTCGATCCTTGTCATGCAGAGGACTTGTCCGGTCTCGGATCCGAGAGCAGCGGTCATGTTCAAGGGGCATCTCCGTCCAATTCCCTGACACATGAATAGCCTGCAAATGCGGACCGAATGTGCCGAAATTGAGCTCAGGACGCGGGTGTATCAGACTCCCGCCAAGTGCAAAGGCGCCGCGCGAGCCATTTGCACGGGCGGTGAAATGCAGTTCAGCTTCAACTCGATTGGCGTTACCGTGCCTTTCACACCATTCGAGGGAGCGGAATTTTGGACAGTGAAATCTCTCGCCGAAAGGCATTTGCGGTTGCAACCTGCCGCGCCGCCGGAGACCTCGCGCTCAGATACTTCCGCGATCGCGACAATCTGGTTGTCGACGTCAAGGGTGCCCAGGATTGGGTGAGCGAGGCCGACAAGAATGTCGAGACGTTCATTCGGCAGGAAATCTCGGCCGCGTGGCCGGAGGACGGAATTTTCGGAGAAGAGCACGGTTCGAAAGGCGGAACGAGCGGGTTCGACTGGGTCATCGATCCGATCGACGGCACCACCAATTTCGTCAACGGCATCCCCGCCTGGACCATCGTGCTTGCCGGTGTTTCCGAAAAGGGCACCCAGATCGGCGTCATCCACGATGCAAACGTGGACGAGATGTATGTCGCCGAGCGCGGCATGGGCGCGACGTTGAACGGAAAGGCGATGTCCGTGGCGGCCGATGTGGCCATTGACGCCGGCACCGTCTCGGTCGGGTATTCCAACCGCGTCGAGGCGAATAACGTCCTGCCGGTCATTGCCGCCCTGATCGAGCGCGGCGCAATGTACCACCGCAATGCGAGCGGTGCGCTTTCGCTGGCCTATGTCGCGGCCGGCCGGCTTCTGGGCTACGTCGAAGAGCACATGAACGCTTGGGACTGCCTTGCCGGACAACTGCTCATCAAGGAAGCCGGCGGCAAGATCGAGGATCAGGATCCCTATCAGATGATCCGGGCCGGTGGCCGTGTGGTGGTTGGGACGCCGGCGGTTTTTCCCGAACTCGTCTCTATCGTCGATGACGCCTGGGCAAAGTGACTGCGACGCCGCGCAATCACTCCGGCAGCAGAACCGGACCTTTGGCGGCAAAGGCCATATGGACTGACGTACCCGGCTCAAGCGGTTCGTCGACATCCTCGTGCACGGCGAAGACCTGCCCGAACGCGCCGGTCAGCGTGTATTCCATGCGAACCCCCACATAGGTCGCCTTGGCGATCGTCGCCGGAATGCCGCTGTCGCCGCCCAGGGTGATACGGGACGGCCTGACTGCCAGCTTGGCCGGCCCCAGGGGAAGACCGCGCGACGGCAGGATGTGTCGATAGCCTTCTATCTCGATCGTTGCAGCATCCCCGTCGACCGAGACGATGTTACAGGACAGAAGATTCGCCTCTCCGATGAAATCCGCCACGAACCGGTCGTTCGGCGCGTCGTAAAGCTCGCGCGGGGTACCCTTCTGTGCAATTGCCGCGTTTCGCATGACAACGATTTCGTCCGACACGGCCAGCGCCTCTTCCTGATCGTGGGTCACATAGACGACCGTCAGGCCAAGGTCCTGTTGAATGGCGCGGATGTCTTCGCGCACCTGGCGGCGCAGCTTCGCGTCGAGGTTGGATAGCGGCTCGTCGAACAGCAGAACCTGTGGCTCAAGCACCAGCGCCCTGGCCACCGCCACCCTTTGCTGCTGCCCGCCAGACAGTTCGGACGGGAGCCGGTTGTCGAACCCCTTCAATCCCACAAGGTCGAGGCCTGCCAGCGCACGGCTGCGCGCCTCATCCTTCTTGAAGCCGGAGAAGGTGAGCCCGTACATGACATTTTCGAGAACCGTCATATGCGGGAACAGCGCGTAGGACTGAAACACCATCGAAACGTCCCGGTCCGTCGCCGGCAACTTCGTGACGTCACGATCCCCGATCAGGATGCGGCCGGAACTGGCCATCTCGAGCCCTGCGATCATGCGCAGCGTCGTCGTCTTGCCGCAGCCCGACGGGCCCAGAAGCGTGACGAGCTTTCCCGCGTCGACTTGCAGGTCAATGGCGTCGACGGCGACGACATCTCTGCCGAAGACCTTCGAGACCTTCTCGAACCGGACTGGCGCGGCCTTGGAACTGATGATCGCTTCGCTCATGGCTTTGCCTCCAACGCAAGCTGGGTTCGCCGGCCGATCTGAACGCGACCCACTAGTAATTGCAGCAATCCGACCGCCGCCAGCATGACGAAGATCAACGTGGTCGAATACGCGATCGCCAGACCGTAGTCGTTATTTTCCACGCGCCCGATGATATAGCTTGTCGCCATGTCATACCGGGCTGACACCAAGAAGATGACGGCAGAAATCGCCGTCATGGCGCGCACGAAGCTGTAGACCAGCGCCGCAAGGATGGCCGGGCGCAATAGCGGCAGGATCACCCGCTTGAACGTCTGCCACGAATTCGCGCCCAACGTCAGGGAAGACTCGTCGAGCGACTTGTCGAGCTGGCTCATCGACGCGATGCCCGCGCGGACACCAACCGGCATATTACGGAAGATGAAACTGACGACGAGGATGACGCCGGTGCCGGTGATCTCGATCGGCGGGACGTTGAACGCAAGGATATAGCTGACGCCGATCACCGTTCCGGGTATCGCAAAGCTGAGCATCGTACCGAATTCGAACGCGTTCTTGCCCGCAAAGCTTTGCCGGGTCAGCAGATAGGCCGTAACCAGACCGACGGCCGCCGTCAGCGGCGCGGCGATGGCAGCGATGGTGATCGTCGTCCAGAAGCTGTCCCATGCCGCACCGGTCCAGCGGATGCCTTCGTCTTCGATCCGGATGCTGAAGGCGGTGACGTAATGCTTGAAGGTGAGCGAGTTGTTCACGCCCCAAAGCTCGACCACGCTGCCGTAAACGATCATCGCGTAGACGACGGCGGTAAACATCGCCCAGACCAGCGCGATGATCATGACCGGAACCGAAAGACCGGTCGGCATCAGGGGGTGAACACCTGCATCGCCCTTGCCGGTGACGGTCGTGTAGCTCTTTTTCCCGAGCCACGCGCGCTGTGCGTAGAAAGCCGAAAGGGTGAAGAACAAGAGCACCATGGCCAGCACGGCCGCGCGCCCCTGATCGTATTGCGCGCCGACGATGGCAAAGAAGATCTCGGTCGACAGCACGTCGAAATTGCCGCCCAGAACGAGCGGATTGCCGAAATCGGCCATGGATTCGATGAAGCCGAGCAAGAAGGCATTCGCCAATCCCGGGCGCATCAATGGCAACGACACGGTGCGGAACGTCTGCCAGCGATTGGCGCGCAACGTCTGCGCCGCCTCTTCCATCGAAGGTGATACACCTTCGACCACGCCGATCAGAACCAGAAACGCGATGGGTGTGAAGGCAAGCGTCTGCGCAATCAGGACACCGGGCATCCCATAGAGCCAGCGCGTCGGCTGAACCCCGAACAGGTCCGAGACGAAAACGGTAACGGACCCCGAAAGACCGAAGAGCAGGATCAGCGCAAGGCCGATCACGAAGGGCGGCGTGATGATCGGCAGGACCGTCAGCGCACGGATCGCGCGTTTGTACCGGAAGCCGGACCGCGTCACGACCAGTGCGAAACAAAGGCCAAGGGCGGTCGTGATCAACCCGACCAGAACGGCAAGAAACAGCGAATTCCAGGCCGCCCCGCATTTGGCTCCGGCGAAGCAGCCCAGCCCCCAAAGCCGGTCATCGAAGAATTTCGAAACAAAGACCGATAGTGAATAGGCCCCGTCTTCCGTCACGAAGGCGGCGAACAGCATCTTGGCGATCGGGAAAAAGACGAACGCTGTGACGATCGTGATCACGCCGCCGATCGCCCCGACAACGAACACATCGCCATTGACCGCGCCCCTCGCGGCGACGCCTTGGGTCAACAGGAACAGGAAGGCCGACGCGCAGATCATCGCGCCATAGCCCATGCCGAACTGGCGGATCCGGGGTTCTCCGAACAAGGCGTCGAGCCAGTCATAATTGAACCCGCGGATGCCGATGCTGAAGCCCTGCGCGATCAGCCAGCCGAATCCGAGCGCGCCGGACAGGATGAGTATCTGTGCATGGAGAGGGTCTGACCTGGCGCGTCCAAGCGCCAACAGCGGCAAGGCCAGCGGCACCAGAAGTGGTGCCAGCCAGAGCTTTTCGCCCTGCCCGATCAGGAACGCGGCCGGCGCATAGTCGGTGTCGAAGGGATAGCCGTCGAACAGCCATTCGAAGGACCAAAGCCCGCCGTCCACCATGTACCAGGGCAGGACAAGGTATCCCACCCACCCGGTTATGATCCAGAAGAGCAGAACCGGGTGGGATGTCTTTTTAAATGCGTCAGGCAATTATTGCGGCAGTACCGAGACGTCCTCATCCCATTTCTGGAGCAGGCGCTTGCGCTCGTCGGACGAGCCATACTTCTTGAAGTCGTAGTCGATCAGCTTGATCGTCGACATGTCCGGCGCGCTTTCAGAGGTGTCCGCACTCTTGTTCGACGGCACTTGGAAGGCGTTGACCTGCAGCGCCAGATTCTGTGCCTCGGCGCTCAGTGCCCAATCGTAGAACTGCTTGGCCTCGTCCTCGTTGCGAGCCCCGTCAATGATCGACATCGAACCGATCTCGTAGCCGGTGCCTTCGCAGGGCGCCACGACCTTGATCGGGAAACCTGACACCGCCTGCTTCACCGCGTCATGCATGAACACGATGCCGATGGTGTTTTCACCACGGCCGGCTGCCTTGATCGGGGCCGATCCGGACTTGGTGTACTGGTTGATGTTCTTGTGCAGGCCCTTCATGAATTCGAAGCCTTCGTCTTCGCCGAAGATCTGCACCATCGAGGCCAGGGTGGTGTAGGCCGTGCCGGACGAATTTGGGTTCGCCATCTGCACATGCCCCTTGTATTCGGGCTTCAGAAGGTCCTTCCAGCAGGACGGCTCGGGCAGGTTGTTGGCTTCCAGAAGGTCGGTGTTGTAGCCGTACCCCAGCGCGCCCGAGTAGATCCCGATCGTCTTGTTGCCGGCGCTTTCGGCCTGGCTGATCGCCCAGTCATGAAGCTGGTCACGCATCGGCGACATGTATTCCATCGTCAGGCCCTCTTCGGCAGCCTGAAGGTGGGGATCCCCCGTCCCGCCCCACCAGACGTCGCCCTTCGGATTCGAGGATTCAGCCCGGATTTGCGCAAACGTCTCGCCCGAGGACTTGCGGGTCATGTCGACATCGATACCCGTCGCGTCCTCGAAGCTGCGCGCCATGAGCTGGCACCAGTCTTCCTGTGCCGAGCAATAGAGCGTGAGATTTTCGGCATAGCCCGCACCTGCCGAAACGGTGAGGGCAAGAACCGAACCGGCAGCCTTCCGTGTGATTTTCTTCATGACATCCTCCCTTATCATTTTCGCCAAGCTGAGCACTGCTCGGCTGATTTAGCAACATATTTCGGTTCTTACGGGTACGGCAGAGGGACTGAGGTGTGCGAAAACGGGTGTATGCGCCATGGGATGACGGGATGCAGCCTTGCCTCAATTTGCGTTACGGGACGGAGCCACGATCCAGGGATTCTCGATCCTGGACGTGATTCACCCCTGCAAAGCCTATCCATGACAGCTCTGGTCTTTTGTGTTCGGGCGATGCGCTGACGGCGCGTCCAGCATAGCGCTTACGGCCCAACCGTTTCGCAAAGAGAGAACTTGAACAGACCCCGCAGCCGCGACATAATGAAAAAATTGCGGATTTTTTCATATGACGGTGAATGGGAACGTGACAAAGAGCACCACTCGTTTCGGTCGTCCAGAACCGGCCTGCCGGACACAGCCCCGCGCGACATCTCGATGCCGCGGGCCACGGCCACCCTTTGCCATTTGCACTCCGCCACGCGGCCCTGTCGGCGCGTTGCCCGACACACCTCCTGAGGACCCATTATGAACAAGATCCCGAGCAAGGCCCGCGCAGTGATCATCGGTGGCGGCGTGATCGGCTGCTCCGTCGCATATCACCTGACGAAGCTGGGCTGGACCGATGTTGTGCTGCTGGAGCGCAAGCAACTGACCAGCGGCACAACGTGGCACGCCGCCGGCCTGATCGCCCAGTTGCGCGCGACCCAGAACATGACCCGGCTTGCGCGGTATTCGCAGGAACTCTACGGCGCGTTGGAAGCGGAAACCGGTGTCGCAACCGGGTTCAAGCGCGTCGGCTCGATCACCGCGGCGCTGACCGGCGAACGCAAGGAAGAGATCTATCGCCAGGCTGCGATGGCGCGCGCCTTCGGTGTCGAGGTTGAAGAGATCGGCCCGCAGGAGGTGCTGGCCAAGTACCCGCATGTGAACATCGACGGCGTGACCGGTGCGGTCTATCTGCCGAGGGACGGTCAGGGCGACCCCGCGAATATCGCGCTGGCGCTGGCCAAGGGCGCGCGGCAGCGTGGCGCGACCGTCGCCGAGCGCGTGAAGGCCACCAGCGTCACCCGCGACGGTCGCCGCATCACCGCCGTGGACTGGGCCAGTGAGGACGGCGCGTCGGGCAGGATCGAGGCCGAGCATGTGATCAACTGCGCCGGCATGTGGGGTCACGCCGTGGGAAAGATGCTGGGCACCAGCATACCGCTTCAGGCCTGCGAACACTTCTATATCGTGACCGAGGCAGTGCCTGGCCTGACCGAGCTTCCGGTCCTGCGCGTTCCGGACGAATATGCCTATTACAAGGAAGACGCAGGCAAGATCCTGTTGGGCGCTTTCGAACCCGTGGCCAAGCCCTGGGCGCTGAACGGCATCCCCGAAACCTTCGAGTTCGACCAGCTGCCCGAGGACTTCGACCATTTCGAACCGGTGCTCGAGAAGGCGGTCAATCGCATGCCGATCCTCGCCGACGCCGGTATCCACACCTTTTTCAACGGGCCGGAGAGCTTCACCCCCGACGACGCCTATCACCTTGGGCTGGCGCCCGAGATGGACAATGTATGGGTGGCCGCCGGCTTCAACTCGATCGGCATCCAGTCGGCGGGTGGTGCCGGCATGGCGCTGGCGCAGTGGATGGAGGATGGCCAGAAGCCCTTTGATCTGGGCGACGTGGACATCGGGCGGATGCAGCCCTTTCAGGGTAACAAGACCTACCTGGCCAAGCGGTCCACCGAAACGCTAGGACTGCTGTATGCCGACCATTACCCTTACCGCCAGAAGGCCACCGCGCGCGGCATCCGGCGCAGCCCGCTTCATGCCCACCTGCTGGAACAGGGTGCAGTTATGGGAGAACTTGCCGGCTGGGAGCGCGCCAACTGGTTTGCCACTTCCGGGCAGACGCGGGACTACCAGTACAGCTGGGGCCGCCAGAACTGGTTCGACAACCAGAAGGCCGAGCACGAAGCGATCCGTGGCGGGGTGGGCCTTTACGACATGTCCTCCTTCGGCAAAATCCGTGTCGAAGGCCCCGATGCCGAGGCCTTCCTGAACCATGTCTGCGGTGCCGACATGGCCGTGGCGCAAGGCAAGATCGTCTATACCCAGTTTCTCAACCCACGCGGCGGGATCGAGGCAGACGTGACCGTCACCCGCCTGACCGAAACCGCTTACCTTGTCGTGACGCCGGCGGCGACCCGGCTGGCCGACCAGACTTGGCTGCGGCGCCAGGCGAACGACCGCGCGGTTGTCATCACCGACGTGACCGCGGGCGAGGCCGTCCTTGCCGTGATGGGCCCGAAGGCGCGCGAGGTGATGCAGGCCGCATCGCCCGACACCTTCTCGAACGAGGCGCATCCCTTCGGCACCGCCCGCGAGATCGAGATCGGCATGGGGCTGGCCCGGGCGCATCGTGTCTCTTACGTGGGTGAGCTGGGGTGGGAGATCTACGTCAGCACCGACATGGCCGGCCATGTATTCGAAACGCTCATGGAGGCGGGCGCCGGTTCCGGGCTGAAGCTCTGCGGGCTGCACGCGATGGACAGCTGCCGTATCGAAAAGGGTTTCCGCCATTTCGGCCACGACATCACCTGCGAGGACCACGTCCTTGAGGCCGGGTTGGGTTTTGCCGTCAAGACCTCGAAGCCAGACTTCATCGGTCGCGACGCGGTTCTCCGCAAGCGCGAAGAGGGGCTGAAGCTGCGCATGATGCAGTTCCGCCTGACCGACCCGGAGCCGCTGCTGTATCACGCTGAGCCGATCCTGCGGGACGGCAAGATCGTCGGCTATCTGAGCTCTGGGAACTACGGCCATCATCTGGGCGGCGCGATCGGACTCGGCTATGTGCCATGCGAAGGCGAGATGGCAGAGGCGCTGCTCGCCTCCAGCTATGAGATCGATGTCGCGGGCCGGCGTTTCCGCGCGGAGGCCAGCCTGAAACCGATGTATGACCCGACAGGAACCCGTACCAAAGCCTAGGTCCGGCCCTATCCAGCAGCCGGGATCGCAGGCACGTGAGTGCTGCGCCGAACGCGCCCTACCCTTTTTGTGACGCAACCGAATTGTCCTGTTGCTGGGCCGCGTAGTCCCGCAGCAAAGGCACACGGCGGGGCCTGAAACTGCGGCCATTGAGGCAGGCACTTTCGATCCTCGCGACGTGGAATACGCGCCAGTCCTGCCGCAGGCAGCACCACACCAGCAGCATCAGCGTATTGTCCGAATAGCTGATACCCAACGGCCAGACCTCGCGCTCGGTGACCTGCTCCTTGAGGTCGCGATACCGGAGATCGAGCGCCAGTTCCTCCCAGCAGGCCTGACGCAGAAGCGCCATGTCGGCGGTGACGGCCACGCGGGTTGCGGGCGCCCGGAAGCTGCGCAGCACAGTGTGCATGGCCTGCCGCGACTGGCCGTCCGGAAGCGTGGCGATGATGCGGGCGAGCGCCAACCGGCCGGCGGCCTCCAGCGACGTGTCGCCGGTTCGCCGCAAGTCTCCGACCGCGAGGACCAGCGCCTCTATTTCCAGTTGCGAGAAGCTCTGCGGCGGCAACGCGGGGTCCTCGGTCAGGCGATATCCCACTCCGGCCTCGCCGTCGATCAGCGCACCGCCGGCGCGCAGGGTGGCGATGTCGCGATACAGCTGGCGCCGCGACACGCCTGTTTCGGCCGCCAACCGTGCGGCGGTGACCGGTACCGGCAGGCGGCGCAGCGCATCCATAAGGCGCATCAGGCGATCAGTGCGGGCCATGCTGACGCAATCTGTCAGCAGGGTGTGGTTAAGGCAAGGGCTCTCACCTGAACGCCAAGGAGGCCCTGATGCTGACACTCTACCACGCCCCGAATTCCCGCTCGACATCCATCCTCGCGCTGATTGAGGAGCTGGGCGTCTCCGACCGCATCGACGTTGTTGACGTCACCGTCAGGCGCCCGGATGGCAGTGGAGCTCCAGACCCGCGCAATCCGCATCCCGAGGGCAAGGTGCCCTACCTGACCGACGGCAACGATCATATCCGCGAGCGCGGCGCCATCGTCGCCTATCTGACGGACAGGTTTCCCGACAACGCACTGGGACGTTCCGTCGGTCACCCGCAGCGCGGCGCCTTCCTGAGCTGGCTGTTCTACTATCAGGGCGTGATGGAGCCGGTGCTGGTTCACGGCTGGGCCGGGATCGACCATCCGGTCGTGCAGGCGACCTTTCGCGATCTAGACACCGTCTTCGCCCGCCTGTCCGAGGCACTCGACCGCCAACCCTACCTTCTGGGAGATCACTACTCTGCGGTCGACCTGCTGCTGTCGAGCCCCTTCCAATGGCTGCCGGACGCCCAGCCCGACCAGCCGTCTGTTCGGGCGTGGATCGAACGCTGCGCAGCTCGTCGGGCCTTGAAGGCTGTCACGGAGCGCGAAATGGAGGCGCTCCCCACATAGGCCAATGTCGCGATGCAAAGCGTCCGGGCATCGCCCGTTATCGCGACCACGGACAGTGGACAGTAGCGATGTTCATGGCGATCCCTGAAGGACTCGAACCCTCAACCTGCTGATTAGAAGTCAGCTGCTCTATCCAGTTGAGCTAAGGGACCGCTGTCCCCTATCTGCCGGGTTTCGGCGCGGGGGGCAAGAGTTGGTCAGGCCTGTTTCGCCTCGGAGAGGGCCTGTTCCAGCCGGGCGATGCGCGCCTCGGTGATGCTGATCGGGTTGGGCAGGTCGAGGGCGCTCCAGTCGCGTTTCTGCGCGGTCTTCAGATCGAAGGCGCGGGCGGTATCGATGTCCTCAAGCTCGGACCACGAGACCGGAACGGCAACCGGGGCACCCGGATGGGCGCGGAGCGAGAACGGGGTGATGGCGGTGGACCCGCGCTCATTGCGCAGGTAGTCGATGAAGATGCGGCCCTTGCGCTTGGCCTTGGACATCTGCGCCACGTATCTGTCGGGGTGACGGTTGGCCATGAGGTGCGCGAAGATGCGCGAGAAAAGCTTGACTGTATCCCAGCCTGCCGTGCGGCGCAGGGGGGTGATGACATGGATGCCCTTGCCTCCGGTAAGCATCGGCCATGACGGCAGGTCGAGGGTGTCCAGCATGTCGCGTATTTCGACTGCGGCAGCTTTGACATCCGCGAAGTCCAGCCCTTCGTCGGGGTCGAGGTCGAAGACCATGCGGTCGGGGTGGTCCAGCTTGTCCCGGGTAGCGCCCCAGATGTGGAACTCGATCGTGCCCATCTGGGCCGCAGCCACAAGACCGGCGGCTTCCGAGACGAACATGTAATCCTCGGTGTCGCCATCGGATTCCTTGATGGCGATGGTCTTGATGGCGTCTGGAAATCCCTTGCCGGCGTGTTTCTGGAAAAAGCGTTGCCCCTCCAGCCCTTCGGGAAGGCGCACGAGTGACAATGGACGGTCGGCGGCGGTTTCCAATATCCGATCGGCCATGACCTCGTAGTAGCGGGCGACGTCGAGCTTGGTGAAGGCGGCATCGGGAAACACGGGCCGATCACCGCTAGACACCGCGATTCCGGCCACCTCGGTTCGATCTTCTTTTGGCATGTCATTGTCCAGTGTGACGGTTCGTGCAGGCTTATCCTCGCGCAGCCCTTGGAACACCGCGTGGCGCAGGCGGCCCTCGTCGGTGCGCTCGGCATAGGCGATTTCGACGACCAGCTTCGGCGTGATCCAGTGGGCACCGCGGGCTTCGCGTTCCGGCACCTTGGCGGGTGCAGTCTTGCGGGCAAGCGGTTTCATCGCGGCGGCAAGCACATCCATCTGCGCGGCATCGAAACCGGTGCCGACCTTGCCGAGATAGCTCCACCCGTCACCGGTTTGCGCGCCCAGAGCCAACGATGAAAACGGACGGCCGCGCTTGTCGCTTTCCTGCCAGCCGAGGATGACGAATTCATCGCGGCGCTGGCATTTGATCTTACGCCAGGCCTTGGTGCGGCTGTTGCGGTACGAGGCGTCGATGCGCTTGGCGATCAGGCCCTCACCCCCTGCCCCGCAGATGGTCATGAACGCCTCTTCGGCGTTCTCGGGAATAACCAGCGAGAGCTGCGCAGGGGCAAGCTCTGGAAGCGGCTTCAGCAGCGCCTCCAATAATGCGCGGCGTTCCGTCAGAGGTTTGCCGGTCAGGTCATCACCATTCAGGCTCAGCAGATCGAAGGCATAAAACCGGAACGGCCCGCCCGCGGTGATCGCCTTTTGCAGGTTCGAGAACCCCTGCAGCCCCGCACCGGCAACGATTTCGCCATCAATAAGCGCACTGTCGCAATCGACTTCGGTGAAGGCGGGCAGCAGGCTGTCGAAGCGGTCGGTCCAGTCCTTGCCATTGCGGGTAAAGACCTTCGGCCCGCCCGCGCCCAGCGCGATAAGCGCGCGGTAGCCGTCGAACTTGACCTCGTGCCACCAGTCGTCACCGTCGACCATATCGTCAGACAGGGTGGCAAGCTGGGGTTTCGCGAATTTCGGACCCTTGCCGGTGTGCGGCTGTTGCGGCGCGTCCTCGGCGGCGATCTGACGGAAGGTCCGGTGTGTGGCCACAGAGCGGCGGTAGCGGGTGACGGGATCGCGGGCGCCCGCGGCCTCATCATCGGATTTGACCAGCAGCCAGTTCTCGCGCTTTTCCTTGGTGTTCATGCGGATCAGGTTCCAGTCGCCGGTCAGCCGTGCGCCGTGAATGCGGAATTTCAGGTGGCCCTTTTTGAGGCCCTTTTCCACAGGATCAAGCGGCTCCCAATGCCCCATGTCCCAGAGCATGACCGTGCCAGCGCCGTAGTTGCCTTTCGGGATCGTTCCCTCAAAGCCGATGTAGCTGAGCGGATGGTCCTCGGTACGAACCGCCAGCCGCCGCTCCTTGGTGTCGAAGGACGGCCCCTTGGTGACGGCCCATGACAGCAGCACGCCGTCCCATTCGAGCCGCAGGTCGAAGTGCAGGCGCGTGGCGTCGTGCTTCTGGACGGAATAGCGCGGTGCGAGGTGCCGCGTGCCGCCGCTGGAGGGCTCCGGCGTCTGCGAGAAGTCGCGCATCTCGACGTATCGGTCGAGACGTCCCATCTAGGCCGATTTCTTCTTCGTGGTTGCTTTCGAACGTGACGTGGAGGTCTTGCGTTTGGCCGGCGGCTTGCCGTCCTTTTTCAGGCTTTCCTTCAGCGCCGCCATCAGGTCGACCACATTGCCACCAGAGGGCGCGGAATCGTCGTCGCCGACCTTGGCGCGTGGCGTCGACTTGGACTTGCGTTTGGTTTCGATCAGATCGCGCAGCGCCTGGTCGTAGCGGTCGGTGAAGGCCGAGGCGTCGAAGGTATCGGTCTTGCGCTCGATGAGTTGAGCGGCGACCTCGAGCAGGTCGTCGTCGGCGGGGTCGTCTTCAAGCTCGGAGAACAGAGGGTCGGCCTTGCGGATTTCATCGGCGTAGCGGAGCGTTTCCAGCAGAATGCCGTCGCCGCAGGGCTTGATCGCGCAGAGGTATTCCTTGCCGCGCATGGTGAGCTGTCCGAGGCCCACCTTCTCGGACTTACGCAGCGCGTCGCGGACCACGCGGTATGCATCTTCGGCCAGATCGTCGGAGGGCACGACGTAGTAGGGACGGTCGAAATAGAGCGGCGGGATCTCGCAGGCGCCGACGAATTGCACCAGTTCGAGGGTCTTCTTGGTCTCCAGCTTGATCGCGTCGACCTCGTCCTTCTCGAGCAGAAGGTATTCGTCGTCGCCCAGTTCATAGCCTTTGAGGATATCCTCTGCCTTGACCGGCCCGACGCCGGGCACGGTCTTTTCATAGCGCACCCGCTTGCCCGTGGGACCGTGGATCTGCCGGAACGACAGCCTTGCGCCCGACTGCACTGCAGAGTGAAGCTCGACCGGAATCGAGACGAGCGAAAGACGCAACTGGCCCTTCCAGACGGCGCGTGAAGCCATGACGTTTCCTCCTGAATGCACAGGAAACGCCCGGACCGGCAAAAAGTTTCTCTGGGCTCAGGTGCGCGTAGCCTCGGCCACGGCAAGCTCGGCCATACGCAATGCGGCCTCGCGGGTGGCAGCGACAGCAATGAAGCGGGCGTTGTGGCAGAACTTCGCTCCCTCCACTCCGCTGGCCTCTTCCAGTGCCGCGTCGGTCAGCCCGGCCCAGGCTTCGGGTAGGTCGGCGCGGGCTTCAAAGCTCTGGCCGCTCTTGCGGATGGTATTGACCGCCCAGTCGGTGTCACGCGGATGCACGACGAAGAGCAGGCGATTGGCGCCAGCCTTTTCGACCGAGGGGCGGAAGGGCATGCCCATCGGCAGTTCAAGGATGCGCGCATCCCCTGCCGCCTCAATTGCCTCCATAACGATGGCCTCGGCGCGGCGCTTTGCGGCTTTCTCGGCCACGGCGGCCTCGACAAAGGCGCGCGCAACCTGCATTGCGGCGGCGAAAGCGCGGTCGTCGGCATCCGGGCTGCGATCGTCAAACACCGGCTTCAGGGTCTCCAACAGCACCGGCAGCGTCATCCCGGCTAGTTGCCCGGCGGTCGCGGGCGCCAGCGCGCCGTTGTCCACAAGATCCACCGGCAGCACGAAGCTCTGGTCGAAGCCGTGGTGGATGGCGTCGAGATCGCCCTCGGGGATGCCCGAGGCCGTCAGATAGTCGCGTCCGTAATGCTTCCAGATCAGCCCGAAAGAGCTGTAGGGCTGGCCGTCCTCGCGCAGCGGAGCGGGCCGCTGATGGTGATCGAAAAGCCGCTGTTGGGCGTCATAGTCGCGGCCTACGTCATAGATGATCCGGCCCTCGCCCGGCGTGATCCATTCGAGCGCGCGGGAACGGACGATTTCGGCATCGGGAAACAGCCGGGTCAGGATGACCGACGACAAAAGCTCGTCGGCGTGGAATCCGCCGGAATGGGTGACAAGGTGGGTGATGGTCATGCGTGGAGCCCCGGACTGGATGCAGACAGGCGGCCGTCTGGCCGCCGTGCCTGCTACTGCGTCCGTCGGGGGCTGTAAACCGTTTGGCGCGTCACCTGTCGGCGAAGAACGCCAGCAGCTTGTGCTTGAGAATCTTGCCGGTGGGCGCCGCCGGCAGCTCGGTCGCGAGGATGATGCGCGAAGGGCGCTTGTAGCCTGCCAGCCGCTCTGCCGCGAAAGCCGCCAGGGCCTCGAGGTCAAGCGCCTGCGGATCGGCGCATTGCACGAAGGCCAGGATGTCC
This sequence comes from Litorisediminivivens sp. KMU-197, assembly GCF_056858395.1. NCBI lineage: Bacteria > Pseudomonadati > Pseudomonadota > Alphaproteobacteria > Rhodobacterales > Paracoccaceae > Litorisediminivivens > Litorisediminivivens sp. KMU-197. Next base: position 162,492 of record NZ_JBXEQG010000004.1, read on the forward strand.
TCGTCTCCGTTGGCGAGAGGCTGGCCGATCACCGCCGACTGGATGACGTCGGGATGGTCATTCAGCGCGGCCTCGACCTCGGGCGGATAGACGTTGAAGCCGCCACGAATGATCAGCTCCTTGCAGCGGCCGACGACGTGCATCTTGCCCGCCGTGTCAAACTTGCCGAGATCGCCGGTGCGCAGCCAGCCTTCGGCGTCGAGCACGCGGGCGGTTTCGACCGGGTTGCGGAAGTACCCCTTCATGACATGCGGACCACGGGTGAGGATTTCGCCGACCTGCGGGTCAGTCTCGGCGCCGACGGAGGTGTCCAGGCGCATCTCGACCCCCGGAAGGGCAGTGCCGACGCTGGTGTCGGGCAGGCCGATGGGATTGCGCGTGCCGCAGATGCCGGCGGTGCTTTCGGTCATGCCATAGCCGTTCTGCAACGGCAGGCCGTAGAACGCCTCGGCCTTGCGCTTCCACGTCGGGTCAAGTGGGGCGGCGCCCGAAGAGACATAGCGCAGCTTGCTGTTCTCGAGCCTCTCCATTCCCTGATCGGCGGCGTATTTCATCAGCAGCGCGTGCATCTGTGGCACCGCCGGGAAGATCGTCGCGCCGTCCATTAATGCCGCGAACACCGGTTCCGGGCGGAAGCGCAGTTCAAGCTGGGCCGTCGCGCCTGCGTGGGTCGCGGCAACCAGCATCGAGGCCAGCCCGAAGACATGGGTTAGCGGCAGCACGCCGTAAACCCGGTCGCCGTGATCCATTCCCCGCAGCTCGGCCGAGGCCTTGCCTGCGAAGAGCACGTTGCCATGGGTGAGCATCACGCCCTTGGGGTCGCCGGTGGTGCCCGTGGTATAAAGCAGGACGGCGGTCTCGTCCGGTCCGTCGACAATCGGTTCGGGGCTGCTGGGTCCGGTGACGGCCCATGCGAAAGTACCGAAAGTCGTTCCGTGAGTGGTGGCTTCGGCGGTTTTCGCATGGGCTGCCGCCTCCGCCGACACCTCGGTGGTGTAGACGGTGACGCGGGGGGTGGCGTGGTCCATGACGCGGGCGATCTCGGCGGGGGTCATGCGGGCGTTGACCGGCACGGCGTAGGCACCGGCACCGCTGGCGGCAAAGATGAAGACGGCGGTGACAAGGCAGTTCTCGGCCACGATGGCGACCCGGTCGCCGGGTTGGACGCCCTGCCCCTTCAGCAACTCGGCGGCCTCGGCGATTGCGTCCAGATATCGGGCATAGGTCAGGCTGTAGCCCTTGCCGTCCATCACGGCGGTCACGTCGGGATATTCGCGCGCCTTGTCCTCGACAAGGTGGTGGAGACGGGGACTATTGCTCATGATGTCAGCGCCTCCGCGCGGTGGGGGGCAGGTGCGAGCCGCAGGCGGGCCAGTGCGGTCTCGGCCTCGGCTTCCAACTGCCCGACGATCTCGGCCAGCGGTGCGATGCGGTCGGTCAGTCCCAGCGATTGCCCCGCCGAGAGCATGCCCTTCGACACGTCGCCAGTTTCATAGGCCTTGCGACCGATGGCCCCCGACACCAGCGGCATCAGCTCGGCAATGCCGACGTTCGGGTTCTCTGTCTCCAATCGGCGCACGGCCTCGGTGGTCTCGTTGCTCAGCGTCCGGATGGTGTTGCGCACGCTGCCCATGGTGAGCATGGTGTCGCGCTCGCCGGCCTCGACCAGCGCCTGCTTATAGCCGGGATGGGCCGAGATCTCCTCGGCCACCAGAAAGCGTGTTCCGATCACCACGCCCGAGGCGCCACCAGCCAGCGCGGCGACAATCTGACCGCCAGAACCAATGCCACCGCCGATCAGGAAGGGAATATCGAGCCTCTGCTCCGCGAGCCCGAGGTTCACGAGGCTGCCGATCAGGTCCATCCCCGGATGCCCGCCACATTCGGCCCCGACGATGGAAACCATGTCGACGCCCACCGACTGCGCCTTCACCGCGTAGCGGACCGAGGGCACCTTGTGCAGCACCGTGATCCCTGCGGCCTTGAGGATCGGCAGGAAGGCTTCCGGGTTGCGGCCCGAGGTTTCGACGAACTTGATGCCTTCGTCCGCGATCAGGCGGAAGGTGTCGGCAATGCGTTCGCCCTCGACCAGTTTGGGCAGCATCGAGACGTTGACGCCAAAGGGGCGGTCGCCGCTCAGCTTGCGGCATTTCGCGATCTCTGCGCGCAGGTCGGCGGGGTCGGGAAAGCTGGCGGCAGTGAGGAAGGACATGACGCCCGCCCGCGCACCGGCAGAGACATAGGCCGCATCGGACAGCCACATCAGCCCGCCCGCCACGATCGGCAGGCGGCAGCCGAAGGCACGCGTCACGGGGGTATTGAACACCGGATCGGTCATGTGCGGCCTCTTGTCTTGGCGAAGTCGGGGCGGCGCTTTTCGAGGAAGGCAGCGATGCCCTCCCCGGCCTCGGGCGCGGCAACGGCATCGGCCATCGCGTCTCGTTCCGCATTCATCTGCGCGGTCACGGGTGTGGTATGTGCCGCATTGACCAATGCCTTGACGCGGCCTTGCGCGACAGAGGGACCAGCCGCCAGCAGGTCGGACAGGGCCATCGCGGCGGGCACGACCTGATCGGCGGCTTTAAGCTGGGAAATAGCGCCCAACGCATGCAGTCGCTCGGCCGTCACCGGCTCTCCCAGCAGCGCCATGCGCATCAGCACCGCGCGCGGCAGGTGCGCGGCAAGCGTGCTTGTCACGCCGCCATCCGGCACCAGCCCCGCCTTGATGTAGGCCAGCGTGAACTGCGCCACGCGGTCGGCGACGATCATGTCGCAGGCAAAGGCGAGCGAGACCCCTGCCCCGGCGGCGCCGCCTTCGACGGCGGCGATCACCGGCTTGGGGCAGGCCATGACGGCGCGGATCACGTCGTGCAGGTCCTCGATCCTGGCCAGACGCTCGTCACGCGGCAGGTCGCGGCGGGTGGCCAGCATCTTGAGGTTGCCGCCGGCACAGAAATAGCCGCCTTCACCGCGCAGGATGACGGAAGTGATGCGCGGCTCTTTCGTGGCGAGGGTCATGGCCTCGTGCAGGACGGTGTAATACTCGGGCGAGAGCGCGTTGCGCCTGCTGGCGTTCATGTTGACGACGACCAGCCGGTCGCCGTGGTCCTCGATGCGGGCAAGGGTCATAAGGCGTCTCCCCCGGTGGTCAGCTTGTCCTGCGGCACACGTTTGAAGACGCCTGTCGCGGTCGCGATCAGCCTGCCTGCCTCGTCGTGCAACGCGCCTTCGATGAACAGGGTCGAACGTCCCCCGCCGGTGACCTTGCCGGTGGCGGTAAGCTCCGAGCCGCCCTGCGCCGGGGCGACAAACTGCGTCGTGAGCGAGATGGTCAGGAACGGCGCACGACCACGCGGATCGACCGAGAGGCTTCCCGTGGCCCCCATCGCGCTGTCGAGCATCACCGAAGCGATGCCGCCGTGCAGGACGCCGTGCCGGTTCAGGTGCATCTCGGTCAGCGTCAGCATGCAGCGGGCGCGTTTGTCCGGCTGGCCCACGTCGAGCACATAGCCGATCAGCCTTTGCGTGCCGGTCTCGTTCTCGATCAACTCGCCCGCCATGGATCAGGCCACCGCCAGCGCTATGAAGCGTTCGAGGTGGTGCAGTGCGTCGCCGAAGCGGTGATCGACCATGACCAGACGCTTGGCGAGGTGGCCGAGTTCGTATTCCTCGGTCATGCCGATGCCGCCGTGCATCTGGATGCTTTCCTCGGCCACCAGCTTGGCGGCATTGCCGACGAGGTTCTTGGTGGCACTGACGTGCTTGTCACGGATTTCCGTTGGCCCGTCGAGGTGCCCGGCCAGATTGATGACCGCCGAGCGCGCCTGTTCGATCTCGATCAGCACATCGGCCATGCGGTGTTGCAGCGCCTGGAATTTGCCGATGGGCTTGCCGAACTGCTTGCGGGTCTTGAGATAATCGGTGGTCAGCTCGCGGATCGCCTCCATCAGCCCCAGCGCCTCGGCCGAAATGGCCAGCACGGCGCGGGCATTGGCATCGGCGATGGACTCATAGGCCGCACCTTTCCGGCCCAGCAAAGCGCCGGCGTCGACCTTCACGTCCTCCAGTTCGATTTCCGCTGCCACACCACCGGACATCAGCGGATAGCTGCGTAGCGTCAGGCGCTGCGCATCGGCAGGCACAAGGAACAGGCTGATGCCGTCTCTGTCCGCAGCCTCGCCCGAGGTCCGTGCGCTGACGAGTATGTGGTCGGCCACCGGCGCATTGACGACGACCGCCTTGCGTCCGTTCAGCACGTAGCCGTCCCCGACCTTCACAGCAGTGGTCTCGACCCGCGACAAGTCATAACGGCTGGCGGGTTCACCGTGGGCAAAGGCCAGTTGCACCGCGCCGCCGATCAATTCGTCGATGGTCTCTTTCTGCGCGTCGGTCCCAAGCGCCGCGATCAACCCGCCGCCGAGTACGGCGGTGTCGATCAATGGGGCCACCGCACCGACGCGGCCCAATTCCTCGAACACCAGCGCGATGTCGAAGCCCGCGCCGGCAAAGCCGCCGTCGTCCTCTGTGAACAGCGCGCCGATCACGCCCATTTCGGCCAGACCGGACCAGACGCCGCGATCGAAGCCGCCGTCCTGCTCCGCCAGCCCGGCGCGCAGGCTGGGGGTATAGCTTTCCCGCAGATACCGGCGCAGGCCGTCCTGTAGCATCTGGCGTTCTTCTGTCAGTTCGAAATTCATGCTTACAACTCCAGAATGGCCTTGCTGATGATGGTGCGCTGGATCTCGTTCGATCCGCCGTAGATCGAGAGCTTGCGGTTGTTCAGGTATTGCGGCGTGGCCGCATGGGCATAGTCGGGTCCCACCGGCACCTCGTTGCTGCCGTCGAGTTGTTCCGAGACGAAGGGCATGGCGTAGGGCCCCACGGCCGAGCGTGTCAGGGCATTGATCTCCTGCCGGATCGTGGTGCCTTTGACCTTGAGCATCGAGCTTTCGGCCCCGGGCGCCTGACCCGCAGCCGCCTTCGAGATCACCCGCAGGTTGGTGGTGGACATCGCCATCAGGTCGATTTCGAGCCGCGCAATGCGGGCGGCGAAATGCGGGTTTTCGATCAGCGGGCGGCCGCCGGCGCGCTCGGTGCGGGCGATCCGCTTGAGGTTCTCCAGCCCCGCCGCGGCAAAGCCCACCCCGGCGATGTTGGTCCGTTCGTGTGTCAGCAGGTACTTGGCATAGGTCCAGCCCTTGTGTTCCTCGCCGACGAGGTTCTCGACCGGCACGCGGACGTCATCGAAGAAAACCTCGTTCACCTCCGGCTCGCCGTCGATCAGCACGATGGGACGCACCTTGACGCCAGGGCTTTCCATGTCGATCAGCAGGAAGGAAATGCCCTCCTGCGGCTTGCCCTCCTTCGAGGTGCGCACCAGGCAGAAGATCATGTTGGCGTGCTGGCCCAGCGTGGTCCATGTCTTCTGTCCGTTGACGACATAGTGGTCGCCGTCCCGCTCCGCCGTGGAGCGGACCGAGGCGAGATCGGACCCGGCGCCGGGTTCGGAATAACCCTGGCACCACCAGTCCTCACCATTCAGGATGCGCGGCAGGTAGTGGTCCTGCTGCTCTTGCGAGCCGAACTTCTGCAGCACCGGCCCCAGCATGGCGAGGCCGAATGGCACGATGCGGGGCGCGTGGACGCGGGTCATCTCGTCTTCGAAGATGTGGCGCTGCACGGCGTCCCAGCCGGCGCCGCCGAATTGTTTCGGCCAGTTGCCGGCCAGCCAGCCCTTTTCGTTCAGGATGGCGTGCCATTCCTCGTGGTCCTGCTTGGTCAGCACCTTGCCCAGCCGGACCTTTTCGGACAGCCGTTCTGGCAGACGCTCTGACAGGTAGCTGCGCACCTCGTCACGGAACGCCTTTTGGTCAACAGTGTAGTTCAGGTCCATCGGGCGTCTCCCTCAGTAGATTTCAAACAGGCCGGCAGCCCCCTGGCCGCCCCCGATGCACATGGTCACCACGCCCAGCTTGGCACCGCGGCGGCGGCCCGCCGTCAGCAGGTGGCCGGTCATCCGCGCGCCGGTCATGCCGAAGGGGTGGCCGATGGAAATCGAGCCGCCGTCGACGTTCAGGCGTTCATTGTCGATACCCAGCTTGTCGCGGCAATAGATCGCCTGGCTGGCGAAGGCTTCGTTCAGTTCCCACAGGTCGATGTCGTCGACCTTGAGCCCCTGCCGCTCCAGCAGGCGTGGAACCGCGAAGACCGGGCCGATGCCCATCTCATCGGGCTCGCATCCCGCCACTGCGAAACCCCTGAACGCGCCCAGCGGGGTCAGGCCCAGGCGCTCGGCCTCGTCCGCGTCCATCATCACCAACGCCGCCGCGCCATCGCTGAGTTGCGAGGCGTTGCCGGCGGTGATGAATTGGTCCTCGCCGCGCACTGGCTGGAGACCCTGAAGGCCCTCCAGCGTGGTGCCGGTACGGTTGCATTCATCCCGCGAGATGGTGGTCTCAACCTCGGAGATTTCGCCGCTGGCCCTGTCCTTTTTCGCCATCGTCACGGTGATCGGCACGATTTCGTCGTCGAAGTGACCGGCCTCCTGCGCGGCGGCAGTGCGCTGCTGGCTTTGCAGAGCCAGCGCGTCCTGCGCGTCGCGGCTGACATTGTAGCGGTGGGCCACGATGTCGGCGGTCTCGATCATCGGCAGGTAAAGGTCGGGCTTGTGCTCTTCGATCCAGGCTTCGCGCGAAAGCCGAACCGGGGGCTGCACCATCGAGATGCTCTCGACCCCACCTACCAGTACCGCCTTGACGCCCTCACGTTCGATCATGTGCGCGCCCATCGCCACCGCCTGAAGACCGCTGGCGCAGAACCGGTTGACGGTGGTGCCGGCGATGCTGACGGGCAGCTCGGCGCGGATGACGATCTGGCGGGCGATGTTGCCGCCGGTGACGTATTCCGGATAGCCGCAGCCCCAGATGCTGTCCTCGATCAGCGCCGGGTCGATGCCTGCGCGTTTGACGGCCTCGGCGGCGACATGGCCGCCCATGGTCGCGCCATGGGTCATGTTGAAAGCCCCGCGACCGGCCTTGCCGATGGGCGTGCGGGCGATGGAGACGATGACGGCTTGTGACATGGGGGTCCCTTTCAGCGCTGGTTCAGGCTGTCGAAGTTGCGGCCCTCGGCGACCAGCTGTTCGAGCAGCGGCGCGGGGGTCCAGAAGTGATCGTCGGTTTTTGCGAAGCTGCGGATGTCGGCAAAGATGCTGTCCAATCCGCGCATGTCGGCGTATTTCATCGGCCCGCCGCGCCAGCGCGGGAAGCCGTAGCCGTAGAGGAACACCACATCGATATCGAGCGGCCGCTGCGCGATGCCCTCGGCCACCACGCGCGCGCCTTCGTTGACCATCGCGGCCATGTAGCGGCTAACGATCTCCTCGTCAGTGAAGTCGCGCGGGGTGATGCCGGCGACGCGGCGGGCATCGGCGACGATCTCGTCGACCTGCGGATCGGGGCGGCCCTTGCGGTCACCCTCGTCATAGATGTAGTAACCGCGACCGGTTTTCTGACCCAGCCGGCCCTTGTGATAGAGCGCATCGGCAAAGGTCGGTGCCCTATCGCGGGGATGCGCGTCCGCCGCCTTGCGCTGGCGGGTGGCAAAGCCGATGTCGAGGCCGGCAAGGTCCGAAACCTGGTAGGGCCCCATGGCGAAGCCGAAATTAGTCAGCGCGCGGTCGATCTGGAACGGGCTGGCGCCGTCCAGCACCATGTGATCGGCCGCCGTGCGGTAATGCGACAGGATACGGTTTCCAATGAAGCCGTCGCAGACCCCGGCCCGCACTGCCGTCTTGCCGAGTTTCTTCGCCAGCGCAAAGGCCGTGGCCACCACGTCGGGCGCAGTCTTGTTGGCCACGACGACCTCGAGCAGTTTCATGATGTGCGCGGGCGAGAAGAAGTGTAGCCCGATCACGTCACCGGGGCGCGACGTCGCGGCCGCGATCTCGTTGATGTCGAGGTAGGAGGTGTTCGTCGCCAGCACCGCGCCGGGCTTCATGACCGCGTCGAGCCGCGTGAAGACCTCCTTCTTGACCTCCATGCTTTCGAACACCGCTTCGATCACCAGATCGGCGTCGGATAAGGCGCCGTAGCCGGTTGTGGTGCGCAGGGCGTCTTGCAGGATGGCGTCACGTTTCCTGGCATCCAGCTTGCCGCGTTTTACGGCCGTGTCTAGGTTGCGGGTGATGGTGGCGCGGGCTTTCTCGGCAGCCTCGTCGTCACGTTCGACAAGCGTCACTTTCAACCCGTTCAGTACGGCGGAGGTTGCGATCCCGGCGCCCATGGTGCCGCCACCGATGACGCCGACGTGGCCGAAGGCGCGCGGGGCGATGCCCTTGATATCGGGGATTTTCGCCACGGCGCGTTCGGCAAAGAAGGCGTGAATCAGCCCCTCGCGCTGTGGGGTCTGCATCAGATGTTTGAACAGGCGGCGTTCTTCCGCCAGCCCCTCGGAAAAGGACATGGTCACCGAGGCTTCGACCGCATCGACCGCGACCAGTGGAGCCACCTCGCCGCGCAGGGTCTTGCCGAGCTTCGCGCGCCAATCCGACAGGCTGCCGTCGTCGGTGGCCTGCGGGATGTCGCTGACAGGACGCGCTGCGGCCCCCTCGGACAGAAGCGACCGGGCAAAGGCGATGCCGGCCTGTCGCACGTCCGAGCCTTCGCCGATCCGATCGATCAGGCCCCATGCCAGCGCATCCTCCGCGCTCACCGGAGTCCCGCTGGTGATCATCTTGAGAGCCGCATCCACCCCGACGAGGCGCGGCAGACGCTGGGTGCCACCGGCGCCGGGCATGATGCCAAGCTTGACCTCGGGCAGCCCCAGCCGGGTGCCGGGCATGGCTAGGCGATAGTTTGCTCCCAGCGCAACCTCAAGGCCCCCGCCGAGGGCCATGCCGTGAAGGGCGGCGACCACGGGCTTTGCGCATTGTTCGATCTGGAGGATAACGTCCGGCAGGATCGGGTCCTGCGGCGTCTTGCCGAATTCCGAGATATCCGCACCGCCGATGAACAGGCGTCCCGCGCCCACGATCACCGCGATGTCGGCGGCGGCGTCCGACTGAAAGCGCGTGAAGGCCTCCGACAGCCCGCTGCGGATCGCGTGCGACAAGGCATTGACCGGCGCATTGTCGACGGTCACCACTGCCACGCGGTCTTCGATTTCGTAGGACACGGTTGCCATCACGACGCTCCTTCCAGCTTCACTGTCTTCATACCTCAACCCGCACAAATTTCAACATGCAATACTAATTTCCACTATGCAGAATTTATCGGATTATAGTTCCCGATAGGCCAGGGAAGATCCGAGACCCATCATCCGTTCGAGTTCCTGCACCGTCTCGCGCAGCCGTGGTCCGACTTCGGAGCGCATCCGCGGCACCGACAGCACCTCTGGCAATGCACCGCAGGTGAAGATCACAGGCTCCGTCAGGTCGCGGGAATGGAACGGCACCGCGACCGCGTGGATATTGGCCGCGAAATATTCGCCCGGGTCGGTCACTACGAAGCCCGCGGTCACCAGCTGGTTGTGGGCGGTCCGCCGGACCTCGTTCGCGCGTTCCGGCGTCAGGCCGCGGTCACCGTCGGCGGTGGTCACGATCTCGGCGAAGCCCTCTTCGGACGTCGAGGCCAGCAGCGCGTGCCCGGATGACGAGCCGTTGAACGGAAGCCGGTGTCCGACCTCTAACCAGAGCGATGCCACGCCGCGCGGTCGCCAGGTCTTGACGATCAGAAGCTTGTCGCCGTCACGCACCAGCAGCAGCGCAAGGGTTCCGGTCTCGTCCGCCAGCCGCTGCATCAGGGGCGACGACAGGTCGACAAAGGAAATCGACGCACTGGCCATGTTGCCCAGCGCCAGCAGCGCCGGGCCCGGGCGATAGCGGTCGTGCCGCCGCGCGTGGTTCAGGTAACCCAGCTTCTGCAATGTGAACGTCAGGCGGGACACGGTTGATTTCGGCAGGCCGGTCCGCTCCGAAATCTCGGCATTGCCCAACCCGTCGTCCGAAGGCCGGAACGCCCGCAGGACGCTCAGCCCCCGTGCCAGCGTGGTGGCGAACCTGCGGTCGGTCTCGATTGGGTCAGCCATGGTGTCCTCGGTGCGTTGTCGGGCCATGATCACATCGAATTCGGAATGAGCAGCGAAATGATCGGAAAGGCCATGATCAGGATCAGCACGATCACGTCAACCGTCAGGAAGCGCAGGATGCCAGAGAAGATCTTGTCGATCGATACCTCCTTGCCGACCACATTGGCGATGACGAAGACGTTGAGCCCCACGGGCGGCGTGATAAGCCCGATCTCGAGCAGCTTGATGACCACGACGCCAAACCAGATCAGGTCGAAGCCGTAGGTTTCCACCAGCGGGATCATCAGCGGCAGGGTCAGGACCATGATGCCGATGGGATCGAGGAACATGCCCAGCACGAGGTAGATCACCGCGATTGCGGCCATCAGCATGACCGGCGACAGCTGCGCCTCGGTCGCGGCGTTGACGATTGTGGGCGCGACGCCGGTGAGGGCGATGAAGGCCACGAAGATCTTGGCGGCGGCGGCGATCAGGAAAATGCTGGCGGTCTGGATGCAGGTTTCGCGCAGCGACTCGATCAGGCCGCGGAAGGTCAGCTTGCGCTGCACGAAGCCGATCACGGTGGCGGCGGAGACGCAGATCGCGGCGGCTTCGGTGGCAGTGAAGAAGCCGCCGTAGATGCCGCCGACGATGATCACGAAGAGCCCGATGGCGGGCCAAGACTCCAGCGCCGCCCTCGCCCGGTCGCCCATGGTGATGGTGCCCTGAAAGCGCGGCGCATCCTCGGGCGAGCGGCGGACCCAGATGTAGATCACAAGGATGAACCCCAGCAGCGAAATGATGCCCGGCAGGATACCGGCGAGAAATAGCGCGCTGATCGAGGTTTCGGTGAAGATGCCGTAGATGATGAACAGCACCGACGGCGGAATGAGCGAGCCCAGCGTTCCGCCCGCCGCGACGCTGGCGGTGGCTAGGCGCTTGTCATAGCCCATGCGCAGCATCTCGGGCGAGCAGATGCGGCCCATGGTCGAGGCGCAGGCGATGGAGGATCCGGTAATCGCCGAGAACCCGCCGCAGCCCACCACCGAGGCCATGGCAACCCCGCCCGGCACCTGCGCCAGCCAGACCCGCGCAGCGTGGTAGATTTTCGTCGTTATTTCAGCGCGATAGGCGATGTGTCCCAGCGCAATGAACAGCGGGATCATCGACAGGTCGTAGGAATGGATCAGGTCGAAGGAATTCGAGAACACCAGCGAGGACGTGGGCCTGATGGCGCGGTCCGGGGTGAAGGCCCCGGTGCGGAAGGCGAACATCAGGAAGGTTCCGACGGTCGCCACGCTGGCCAGCGCAAAGGCGATAGGCACGCGCACCGCAAGCAGCCCGATGACCGAGGCGAAGGCGATGATGCCGATCAGGGTGCCGTCCATCAGACGCTCTCCTCATGGTCATGGGCGGGGGCGGTGATGCTGCCGCCGGCGCGGATGGTGCGGATGTCGCTGACGGTCATCACCAGCAGCCGCAGCCAGCAGAACGAGATGCCCACCAGAAAGACGACCCGCCCGGGCCATTTCGGCAGGTTGAGCTGGCCGAAGAAGAAGGCGCCGTTTTCCAGCGTATGCGTGGCCTCGCGCCAGCCGGCGTAGATCAGCGGCAGCAACGCGAACAGTCCGATCACGCTGCCCAGCACCACCAGCCAGTCCTGCACGCGGACAGGCATCTTGTTGCTGAGGAATTCGACGACGATATGCGCCCGGTCCACGGTGGCGGCGGCCAGTGGCAACACGATGGCGACGACCATGAGCTCGCGCACCATGACGATGGTGTCCGGAATGCCGGAGTTGACGGTGATCCGCAGCAGCACGCTTGCGGTGATCAGCACGCCAAGGCCGATGACGGCAATGACGGCCAAGTCGAGCAGCAGCCTTTCGACACGACGCAGCATCGGTCTCCTCCGGTAAATGTCTCGGGAAGTGGCCGCGACGCCCGATGGGACGCCGCAGCCTCAGGTGCGCCCGGTTCTACCCGCGCGTCCAGGGATAGCCCTGGGTGTCACGCTCTTCGGCGTACTTGGTCAGAAGGGCGCGGTACTCTTCAAGCAGCGCCGTTCCGTCGAGGCCGGCGGCATTGGCGCGCTCGACCCATTCGTCGACATATTGCTGGCCTTGCTGCACCAGCTTGTCACGCTCTTCGGCAGGCAGTTCGATGATCTCGACGCCCGCGTCCTTCATGGTCTGCACGGCGGCCTCGTTGTCGGCGGTGATCAACTCGCCCAGCTTGTCGGCCATGGCGACGCCGGCCTCACCCATGGCGGCCTGCGTTTCGACGTCCAGATCGTCGTAGGCGTCCTTGTTCATGAAGATGCCCAGCGCACCCACCTGACCCCAATCGAGCAGGGTGTAGCTGGTCATGACTTCCTGCTGCTTCAGCGCCGCGACGGCGTAGGAATAGCCCTGCGAGCAGTCCAGCAGCCCGGTGTCGAGGCCCTGATAGGCGTCGTAGATCGACATCGCGACCATGTTTGCGCCGAAGTCGCGGAAGGTGTCGCCATAGGCGCCGACGCCGCGGACCTTGAGGCCCTCGATATCGTCGACCGAGCGAATCGCGGTGTCCTTGCAGGCGATGTTGACCTCGGAGGTGGTGAAGGTGCCGAGATAGACAAGGTTCTGGTCCGCCAGGTTGGCGGCGATGGCGTCCGACGTCCGCATCAGCTCATCCGTGGCACGCATCCCGACCCAGGAGTCGGCGTTGCGCATCGGCAGGTCGGCAAAGCCGTAGCCCAGCATCTCTTGCGGGAAGTAGACCGCGATGACGGTGCCCAGATCGGCCACGCCGTCGGCGATGGCCTGCGCGGCGGCATTGGCCTTGAAAAGCGCGCCACCCCATTGGATGTCGATCTTCACCTCGCCGTCGGTGCGCGCGGTCACATCATCGGCAAAGGATTGCAGAGCCTCGGCACGGGCGCCGCGATTCGGCCCCGCTTCCCCAAGGATCAGCGTGGTCTCGGCCGACGAGATCGTCGCCGTGGCCATACACAGCACAGCTGCGGTGGATGCTAGCAGGGTCTTCATTGGGTCTCCTCCCCTAATTCTACCATGCGGTATTGAATTCCGATAATGCGAAAGCTAGTGCAGGTTGCCGCGAGAAGTCAAGCCGTGTGGTTTCGTCCGTTCGAATGCACGGCGTCAGGATGAGTCTGGACCGTCCGCTAGCCCGCCGCATCGCTGAACACGGCTTAACCCATGCGGGACATCGAACGGGCCAACGCCCTTGTGCAAATCACGAAACGCGGCCCAATTGCGGACCGGCAACCGATGTCAGATGCGGTTTGTTGGGTACGGTAAAGGTCAACCGTGGGCTATCGTGGCCGCCGGTCTTGCGACAGATGTCAGGTCCTGCGCAGCAGATAGGTATCCATGATCCAGCCGTGTTCTGCTCGGGCCTTTTCACGTGCGGCCAGAATGCGGGGCGCGGCCTCGTCCAGTGGGCCCGCGACAAGGACCTGCTCCGGCATGCCCAGAAAGCCGCCCCACCAGATGTGCAGGCCCTCAGGATCGAGGCTCTGGAAGCTGCAAGCGCCGTCCAACATGACGATCACGGTGTCCGCGCCCCCCGGCCAGCCATGATCGAGCAGGCGCCGCCCGGTGGTGACGACGACCGCGCCATTTACCGTATTGAACGGGATCGCATGAGCCGAGGTCAGCGCCTGCAGGGCTGTGACACCGGGGATGACCCGGACCTGCGGCGCGGGCGTGAGCCGCTCGGAGATGCGCAGGGTGCTGTCATAGAGACCGGGATCCCCCCAGACCAACAGCGCTACCGGGCCTTCGGGGGCGTCCTGCAGGGCCTCGGTCCAGCGCAGGGCGATGGCGTCGTGCCAGCGGGCCACGCGGTCTTGGTAAGGCAGCGCCTCGTCCCGCACCGGCATATTGAATTCGATAACCCTCGCCTCGGCCCCTGCCTGACGCAGGATGGCGTGGCGCAGGTGGGCAAGGTCTTCCTTACCCTGCCCCTTGCGCGGAATCAGCACGGTGGCCGCCGCGCGCAGCGCCGCCTGACCTTCCAGCGTCACGTGGCCCGGGTTGCCGGTGCCGATGCCGATCAGCCATAGCTCAGTCAAGGCCGGCCCCCATTTCGGCCAACGGTCCGTAGAGGATCAGCGCCGGCTGGTCACTGTAGGTGTCGGCCAAGGCCTCGGCGAGCGAGGCGACGGTGTGGCGGGTGATCTTCTGATCCGGAGTGCTGACACCCTCGGCCAGCATCGCCGGAGTGGCGCCGGGCAGGCCGTTTGCCGTCAGGATCGCCAGCAGCTTCGGAAAGGTCCGCTTGCCCATGAACACCACGGTCGAGGCCTGCGGATCGGCCAGCGCGGCAAGGTTGAGGTCGTCCGGCAACTGCCCGCTGACGTCGTGGCCGGTGACGAACTGCACCCTCCGCGCGGTCAGCCTGCGCGTCAGGGGAATGCCGGCGGCGGCGGCGGCGGCGATGGCCGACGGGATGCCGGGGATGATCTCATAGGGTATCCCGGCCTCGCGCAGGGCCACCAGTTCCTCTTCCAGCCGTCCGAAAAGGCCGCTGTCGCCGGACTTCAGCCGGACCACGCGCTGCCCGGTTTCGGCGTAATCCACCAGCAGACGGCTGACGTGGTGCTGGCGCGGTGATGGCCTGCCGGCACGCTTGCCGACGCCGACAAGGTCGGCGCCCGCCCGGGCATGGCCGAGGATCGGGCCCGAGGACAGGTCGTCGAACAGTACCGCATCGGCCCGTTTCAACCGGTCCACGGCCTTCAGGGTCAGCAGTTCGGGATCGCCGGGACCGGAACCCACGAAACTGACGAAACCGCTCATGCGTCCTCTCCGGTGATGAGGTGAAAGAACGTGCCGGTGACATGGCCGTTCTGCGATCCGGTCTCCGGCACCGGGTTGCCATCGGCATCCGCCACCTGCGCCAAGGGCGCGTCGGGTTGTTCGAGGATCGTGGAGTAGTGGAATTCGTGGCCGCGCAGGGCGGTGCCGGCGGCAAAGCCCGGCAACGGGGCCTGCAACACGGCGCGGCGGTACCCGAGGTGGAACTTGCGCTTCTCGTAACTGGTGACGAGCCCCAGCAGACCGGCCATCTCGTGCCGCTCTCCCTGCTTGTCGATCAGCGCCGCGCCCAGCGCCATGTAGCCGCCGCATTCGCCATGGACAGGGCGCGTTTCGGCATGTTTGCGCAACGCCGCGCGGAAGGTCTGCGCGGCGGCCAGCTTGCCTGCGTGCAACTCGGGGTAGCCCCCCGGCAGCCAGACCAGATCGGCCCCGGCATCGGGCGCCTCGTCGGCCAGTGGCGAGAACGGCAGAATCTCGGCCCCGGCAGCGCGCCAGCCTTCCAGCAGATGCGGATAGGTAAAGGAAAACGCCGCGTCCTGCGCCAGCGCGATGCGTTGCGCCGGCGGTTTCGGCAAGGCGGTTGCGGGTGGAACGGCAAGGCCCTTCGCGGCGGCCTTGATCGCCGCCAGGTCCACGTGGTCGCGCAGGAAGTCGGCATAGCCCGCGATGGCTGCGTCAAGGTCGGGATGCTCGACGGCCTGGATCAGCCCGAGGTGGCGTTCCGGCAGCGTCAGGTCACCGCGCCGGGGCAGGACGCCCAGCACCGGCAGGCCGGCGCGTTCCATCCCGAGACGCGTCAGCCGTTCGTGCCGGGGCGAGGCAACGCGGTTGAGGATGACACCGGCGAAGGGCAGATCGGGCATGTATTCGCGGAAGCCCAGCGCCGTGGCAGCTGCGGATTGCGCCTGCCCGCCCACGTCGAGCACCAGCACCACCGGCCAGCCCATGCGCCGCGCGGTTTCGGCGGAGGAACCGAAGCCCTGCTGGCCGCGCGTGGCAACCCCGTCGTAAAGCCCCATGGAGCCCTCGGCGATGCAGATATCCGCGCGCTCGGCCTGCGCGGCGATGGCCCTCAGCAGCCCGTCGCCCATCGCCCAGGTGTCAAGGTTGAACGACGCCCGTCCGGTGGCGGCGCGGTGAAACGCCGGATCGATGTAATCGGGCCCGGATTTGAACGGTTGCACCGTCAGCCCTTCGTCACTGAGCGCGCGCAGAAGGCCGAGCATGACCGTGGTTTTGCCGGTGCCGGAGGATGGGGCGGAGACCAGAAGGCCTTTTGCGTCAGCCATTTGCGGTCTCGTCCTCCGGTGTCCAGCCGGCCCAGGGGCTGTCGGCGCTTTGCGGGCGGTAGCGGCGGTCATAGTCGACCGCGTAGAGACAGGATTCATCAAAGCCCTCGCCCGCCAGGGCCGGGCCGACGAGGATCAGCGCGGTGCGCGAAATTTCCTCCGAGAGCCTGCCCTCGATGTCCGCCAGCGTGCCGCGGATGATCTGCTGGTCGGGCCACGAGGCGCGGTAGACCACGGCAACCGGGCAGTCGGCGCCATAGGCCGGGGTCAGGTCGGCAGTGACCTGCGCGAGGTTCTGCACCGACAAGTGGATGGCCAGCGTCGCGCCGGTTGCGGCGAAATTGGCCAGCGTCTCGCCCTCGGGCATCGTCGTGGCGCGGCCCGGGGTGCGGGTCAGCACCACTGATTGCGCAAGCCCCGGCAGCGTCAGTTCCGTGCCCAGTGCAGCAGCGGCGGCGGCGAAGGACGGCACGCCGGGGGTCACCGACACGGGAATCTTCAGCGCCCGCAGACGGCGCATCTGTTCGCCCATGGCCGACCAGACCGAGAGGTCGCCGGAATGCAGCCGCGCAACATCGTGGCCGGCGGCGTGGGCGGCCTTGATCTCGGCGATGATCTGGTCGAGGTTCATCGGCGCGGTGTTCACGATCCGGGCACCCTCCGGGCAGTGGCCGAGGATCGCCTCGGGCACCAGCGATCCGGCGTAGAGGCAGACGGGACAGGTCGCGATGATGTCGCGGCCGCGCAAAGTCAGCAGGTCGGGCGCGCCGGGGCCGGCGCCGATGAAATGGACGGTCATGTATCGTCTCCCATGGCCAGCGCGCAGGTGGCGAGGTGGTCGTCGGATATCACCCGAGGCGTCAGGAGTCGGGCATGCGGACCGGCGGCAGCCAGCGCCGCGGCCTCGGAGACCGACCCGGTGCCGCGGGCGTTTTGCGAATAAGTGGAACGAGTTATGGTTTGAACGTCATGCAGCGCATCAGGATCGACCTTGGTGAATGGCAGATCGAGTTCGCGCGCGAGCGACCGGAACACCCCAGTGTCGGCCTTGTCGGCAACGGTGGCAAGACAGTCGGGCCGATGGGCGCCGCGCGCCTTGGCATAGGCATTGGCGAGGCTCTGCACGGTGGCCGCCGAGCGGAAGCCGAAGCCGGCGACGATCATAGGGTGACGCTCCACTGCACAATTGGATAGCTGGCTTTCCAACCCCGGCGCGGCCCGAGCGGCGCGGCCTGCGACAGGTCGATGCGCAGCAGGTCTCCGCCATGCTTCGCCTGAGCGTCTATGAGCTGCGCCTCGGTCTCCAACGTCACCGCGTTGGCCACAAGGCGGGTGCCGGTGAACTGCGTGGTGAGCCAGCCCAGAAGATCGGAGCTGAGACCGCCTCCAACGAAAATCGCGTCAGGCTTGGCGAGGCCGGTCAACGCTTCGGGCGCCGCGCCCGTGACGACCTTCAGCCGGTCGACCCCGAGCCGCGCGGCATTGGCGCTGATACGCTCTGCACGGTCGGAACGCGGCTCGATGCTGGCGGCGGTCAGCGTGTCGTCGCTCAGCAACCACTCGATGGCGATGGAGCCCGAGCCGCCGCCGATATCCCACAGGTACTCATTGGGGCGCGGGGCAAGCGCCGAAAGGGTCAGCGCGCGCACTGGCCGCTTGGTCATGGTGCCGTCGCTGTCGAACCAGTCATCGGGACGACCGGAGGCCAGCGGCAACACATCACCCGGCCCGGCCACGACGCCGGCAACGCAGACCGGATGCATGTAGATGCGGTCCGGCAGCGTCGCCGGCGTCGTGGTTGTCAGGCGCTCGCGCGGGCCGCCCAGCGCCTCCATTACGGTCAGCGCCGAGGTGCCGAACCCGGCGTCGGAGAGGTAGCTGGCAAAGGTGCCGACGGCCTCTCCGTCCCGCAGGAGGACCACAAAGCGCTTGCCGGGGGCGAGATAGGGGCGCAGGCGGCTGAAGGGCGCGGCATGGAAGCCGAAGCAGCCGGTGCTCTCAAGCGGCCATCCGAGACGGGCAGCGGCCAGCGCAAAGGTCGAGGGCCCGGGGATCGCGCGCCATTCGCCGGGTTGCATATGGCGGGTGATGCTGGTGCCCGCCCCGAACCAGAACGGATTGCCAGAGGTCAGCGCCACGGTGCGACGCGGCTTGAGGGTCATCAGCCGCGCAATGCCGTCGGCAAAGGGAACCGGCCATTCGATCCGCTCGGCGCCGGTCTCGGGCAGCAGCGACAGGTGACGCGGCGGGCCGATGACGACCTCGGCCTCGGCCAGCGCGGACAGGCTTGCAGGCGACAGGCCCTCCGGTCCATCCTCGCCCAGACCGACGATGGTGAGCCAGGGGGCCTCAGACATGGAACCGAACCTGCTGGTGCTGGGTGGCACGACGGAAGCGAGCGCATTGTGCCGGGCGCTGGACGAGGCCGGGTTGCGCGGCACAGTGTCCTTTGCCGGACGGGTGAAGCGGCCCGTACGCCAGCCGCTGCCGCAGCGGATGGGCGGGTTTGGCGGGGTCGCCGGGCTGGTGACCTATCTGCGCGAACATGCGGTCACCCATGTGGTCGATGCGACGCATCCCTTCGCAGCCCAGATGAGCCGCAACGCGGTCGCGGCTTGCGCGGAGGCCGGGGTGCCGCTGATCGCGCTGACCCGCGCCCCATGGGTGGCCCAGCCGGGCGACGACTGGCACTACGTGCCGGATATCGCGGGCGCGGTGGCTGCGCTGGACCGGCCCCGGGCAAACGTCATGCTGGCAGTGGGGCGGATGCACCTGGCGGAATTCGCGCCGAACCCGCAGCACCGCTACCTCCTGCGCCTGGTGGACCCGCCCGAGGCGCCCTTGCCCTTGCCGGATACGCATGTGGTGGTGGATCGCGGGCCCTTCACCGCAGATAACGATCTGGCGTTGATGCGGGACCACGGGATCGAGGTGGTGGTGTCCAAGAACGCCGGCGGCAGCGGCGCGGCGGCCAAGCTGGCGGCGGCGCGTACGCTCGGCCTTCCGGTCATCATGATCGACCGCCCCGCCCTGCCCGACCGACGCGAGGCGCATGACGTGGCCGGGGTGCTCGACTGGATCGCTCATGCCGGGACCGACCTCGGGGTGTAGACGATGGGGCCCCCGTCGCGCGCGATGATCCGGGTAGTCGAGGAGCCAACGATCACCATGGTGCGCATGTCGGCCATTTCGGGCGTGCATTGGGTCAGCGGGACGACCCTTATCTCTTCCTCGGGGGTCGAGACGGCGCGCGCGAAGATCACCGGACGGTCGTCGCCGCAGGCGGCTTGTAAGAGGTCTAGCGTGCGGGCGAAGCCTTCGGGGCGCGATTTCGAACGCGGGTTATAGAAGGCCATGGCGAAATCGGCCTCGACGGCAAGTCGCAAACGCTTTTCGATCAACGGCCACGGCTTGAGATTATCGCTCAGGTTTATGGTGCAGAAATCGTGGCCCAGCGGCGCGCCTGCCCGGGCGGAGGCGGCCAGCATGGCCGTAACGCCGGGCAGGACGCTGATGTCGATCCCCAGCCACTCCGCCGGTCCCGCCTCCAGCGCCTCGAACACGGCGGAGGCCATGGCGAAGACCCCGGGATCGCCCGAGGAGACGACGACCACCTTGCGGCCCTCGGCGGCCATCTCGAGCGCGTGGCGCGAGCGGTCGATCTCGACCCGGTTGTCCGAGGCGTGCAGCGTCAACCCCGGGCGTTCGGCCACGCGGGCAACATACGGGAAGTAGCCCACCACGTCGGTGGCTTCGGCCAGCGCTGTCCGCACTTCTGGCGTGACCAGGGCCTCGTCCCCCGGTCCCAGCCCGGCGATGGCCAGCCAACCGCTCATGGCCGGCGGCCCCGGCCATGCACCACGATGATCGAGAAGTAGGGCGCGCCGCCCTTGCCGACCTCGTCGAGCCGCCTGACCCGCTGTTTGGGCATTGCGGCGTATTCCACAAGCCAGGCGTCATCGTAGCGGCCAGAGGCTTGCAGCGCCTGCCGAACCTTGTCCATGTTGCGGCCGATCTTCATCACCACCAGCGCGTCGGTGTCGGCCATGCGGCGGACAAGGTCACGTTCGGACAATGTACCCATGACCACGGTCAGCACGTCGTCGCCCCATGTGATCGGCGCGCCGGTGGCCGTCCAGGCGGCGGACATGCCGGTGATGGCGGGCACCACTTCGACCGGGACCTTGCCCGACAGCCGGGTGTAAAGGTGCATGAAGGAGCCGTAGAAGAAGGGATCGCCCTCGCAGAGCACCACCACGTCCTCGCCCGCCTCGGCCAGCGCAGACAGACGTTCGGTGCAATCGGCATAAAAGGCGGCGAGTTGTTCGTTGTAGCGCGGGTCGGTCAGAGGAATCTCGGTCGTGACCGGGTATTCCATGGGGATCTCTGAGGCGCCTTCGGGGATCATGCCGTCGACGATCGAACGGGCCTGACCGCTACGACCGGCCTTGCGAAAGAACGCCACGTGGCGTGCCTTGCGCAGCAGACGGTCGGCCCGGACGGTCATCAGGTCCGGATCGCCGGGTCCGAGGCCCAGACCGTAGACGGTGCCGGTCTTGATCTGCGGCGCGTTCATTCGGCGCGGCTCGCGATGGCGTTGATGGCCGCGACGGTGATGGCGGAACCTCCAAGACGGCCTTCCACGATGCAGCATGGCACCGGCTGATCGGCCCAGAGCGCGTCTTTCGATTCAGCCGCGCCGACGAAACCCACCGGGCAACCGATGATTGCCGCGGGGCGCGGGCAATCGGGGTCTTCCAGCATGTTCAGCAGGTGAAACAGCGCGGTGGGCGCGTTGCCGATGGCCACCAACGCACCGTCGAGATGCTCACGCCAAAGCTCCAGCGCGGCGGCGGAGCGGGTATTGGACATCTCTTTCGCCAGTTCCGGCACCCGGGGGTCCTGCAGGGTGCAAATCACCTTGTTCCGGGCGGGCAGACGCGGGCGAGTGACCCCTTCGGAGACCATCCGAGCATCGCAAAGGATCGGCGCGCCACGGACCAGCGCTGCACGGGCGACGGTCGAGAAACCGGGCGAGAAGCGGACGTGCTTTTCCAGCCCCACCATGCCGGCGGCGTGGATCATGCGGACGGCGATGGGTTCCTCGTCCTCGGAGAAGCGGGCGAGGTCGGCCTCGGCGCGGATGGTGGCGAAGCTTTCGGCGTAGATCGCGGCGCCATCGGTTTGATAATGGTAGGTCATCGGCGGTCAATTGGCTCCGGTGAGAATGGCCTCAGGGGTCAGCCCGGTCTGGCCGGGGTCATCCCATGCGTGGCCTTTGCGGACAAGGTCAAAACGCCCCTCGCGACCGACCAGCGTGATCTCGGCGGGGGCCTTGCGGGCGCACCCCTTGGCACAACCGGAGACATGCAGAGTGCCCCCGGTCAGGGGCGCGAGTTGACGGGCAAGCGGACGGGTTTCGACACTGGCCTGCGAGCAAAAGGGCGCGCCGGGACAGGCATCGGTGTTGAGCAGCGGATCGGCCGGATCGGTGATGAAGCCGTCAGATGGCATCTCGGCCCCTTCCAGCAACAGCAGACGCCATGGCGTGACACGGAGGCCGTCGGCATGGGTCACGGCCTGCGTCAGCGTCGCCGCGTCGATCTGGCCAAAAGCACACCCTACCAGGGCGCCGAGGTCATGCGGACCGGGGGCGGGACGTGGGGCCCGGGCTTTCGGCGGCGTCTTGGCCCAGTCGTCGGGCAGGGCATTCACGCAGAGCACCTGCGCCATGCGGCGGCGGCCGTCGGTCCGATGCGCGGCGAACCATTCGGCCATTTCCTTCAGCGCGTCGACGGCTGTGTCTTCGGTGATCGGACGTCCGCGAGCGCACCCGTCGGCCCGCAGGATCATGCCGGTCCGGCCGCGCTCGAAACGGAAGTCTGCCGGATCGTCGACCAGCACCGGGCTCGGCCCAAGGTCGACGGCATAGCCCACCTTGGCCGGCATGTTCGGAAGATCGCCCAGCCCCTCCGCTACTGTCCGCGCCATCCGCGCGGTTCGGTCGCCGCGCTGCCAGAACGGCACAGTCAGAATATTGCGGCGGCGCTCGGCCTCCGGATCGGCGTCGAGCAGCTCAAGCGCGGCGAGGCCTTGCAGCAGCGTCTCGTGGTCCTGTTCGGACACGCCACGGATCTGCAGGTTCGCACGGTTGGTGATGTCGATCACGCCGCTGCCGTGGCTCTGTGCGAGGTCGCAGAGCCCTGTCACCTGCTCGACCGTCAATCGCGCCCGCCAGGGCCGGATGCGCACGATCAGCCCGTCGCCGGACATCATCGGCCGCCAGGCACCGGGGCACCAGCCCTTCGGCTGCGACCTCATTCCCCCGTCTCCAACCCGGCCAGCACAGAGTTGCGCCGGGTCTGCCAAAGGCCGGCCTCCAGAAGTGCCGCGAAGCGGCCACGCATGGCGGCGATGGCCTGCGGATTGGCGTCTTCAAGGAACGCCGCGGTCTCGGGATCGCCCAACGTGGCCTCGTGGTAGAGGTCGAACAGATGTGGCTCAACCGCGCCCGCAAGATGCGCGAAGGCCGCCATGTGATCCAGCGTCGCGGCGATTTCGGCGGCGCCGCGGAAGCCGTGACGGCGCATCCCTGCGATCCAGTCGGGGTTGGCGGCGCGGGCCTGCACCACCCGGGCGATTTCCTCGGACAGCGCCCGGGTGCGGGGCCGCGCCGGATCGGTGTTGTCGAGGTGATAGAGCGCCGCCCTGCCCCCGGTATCCGTCCCTGTCTGCTCCTGCGCGGCCGCGAAACCGGCCTCGTGCGCGGCATAATCGGCGGCGAGCAGCAGGTCGGTCTCGGGCAGGTCCTGCAAGTGCACGAAGCTGTCGGCCTGCGCCACCCGGTCCCGGATGCCACTGTCGTCGCGTTCCGCCGCGTCGCCGTCCAGCGCCCAGGACGAGGCTGCAAGCCAGGCTTCTCCGGCGGCACGTCGGCCTTCGTCGCTGTAATCCTCCAGCACCTGCCCCATGCCCAACCCGAAGTGCCCCGGCTGCGGCCCGTAGACCCGCGCGAGGTCATCCCGCCCTGCATAGGGGTTCCAGTCCTCCGCCTCGTCGCGTCCGGCCAGAGCCCGCACTGCCTGTCCGAACAGCGCCGACAGCGTCGGAAAGACATCGCGGAACAGCCCCGACACCCGGAGCGTCACGTCGATCCGGGGCCGGTCGAGTTCGGCGATCGGCAGCACCTCGATCCCGGAAACGCGCTCGGACCCCTGGTGCCAGACCGGCCGCACGCCCAGCAGGTGCAGCGCCATGGCGAACTCTTCGCCGGCGGTACGCATGGTGGCCGAGCCCCAGAGATCGACGATCAAGCCACGCGGCCAGTCGCCTTCGTCCTGCAGGTGCCGGCGCACGAGGTCCTCGGCCAGCTTGACCCCCTGCGCATGGGCCGCCCGCGTCGGCACCGCGCGGGGATCGGTGGTATAGATGTTGCGCCCCGTCGGCAGCACGTCGCTGCGGCCCCGATAGGGCGAGCCGGAGGGACCGGCCGCGATGCGACGGCCGTCCAGCGCATCGAGAAGCGCCTGCCGTTCGGCCTCTGCCGACGCGCCGGTATCAAGATCGCCTGCCGCTGCGGGACGCCCCCAGACATGCAACCCGTCACCGAACTGGCTTTCCTTGATGTCGCAGACGAAGCGGTCGATGCGGGTGATCGCCTCGGCGGTGCTGCTGGCGCGGTCGAGCCCGAGGTCGTCCTCGACACCCAAGGCCTGCGCTTCGGTGCGAATGTCCGCCTGCAGCCGGTCGCGACGGCGTGGGTCCAGCCCGTCGGCATTGGAGAATTCGTCCAGCAACGCCTCCAGCCGCACCAGTCGGTCGGGCGTCTGGCTGACCTTCAACGGCGGCGGCACGTGGCCCAAGGTGATCGCGCCGATCCGCCGCTTGGCCTGCGCCGCCTCGCCGGGGTCATTGACGATGAAAGGATAGATCACCGGCAGCGTGCCGGTCAGCACCTCCGGCCAACAGCAAGGCCCCAGAGCCACCGACTTGCCCGGCAGCCATTCCAGCGTGCCATGCGCACCAATGTGGACCAGCGCGTCTGCCTGTTGCTGAAGCCAGAGGTAAAAGGCCACGTAGGCGTGCCGCGGCACCCGCGCCAGATCGTGGTAATCGTCGTCGCGGCTCTCGGGCGTGCCGCGCTCCGGCTGGAGCGCAATCAGCGCCTTGCCATGCTGGAGGGCGGCAAAGCGGAAGACGCCGTCTGCGGCGTCGGTTTCCGGCGGCCCCCAGGCAGCCAAAAGATCGTCCCGCAACTCCGGGGGCAACGCGGAAAGCGCTGCCTCATACTCCGACAGCGGCCACCTGATATCTCTTTCCGGCAGAGCGGTTGCCAGTTCCGGCACCTCTGCCGGCAGATCATAGCCGCCGTCGCGCAGGTCAGACAGGATCGCCCCGGTTGAGGCCAACGCGTCCAGCCCCACGGCGTGACCGATGTTCCAGTCCTTACCGGGATAGGTCGACAGGATCAGCGCCGGGCGCCGCTCTGCCACCGGCCGCGCGGCCAATCGCAACCACCCGTCGACCCGCGCGGCAATGGCCGCCACCCGCTCGGGCTCGGGCTGGTGCGCGGTGCGGGCAAATTGCAGGTCCGGGTCGCGCACCCCGGCCTCCTTGAATGAGGCCACCCCGCCGAGGATACGCCCATCCACCTCTGGCAGAACCACGTGCATCGCGAGGTCAGCCGGAGACAGCCCCCGGTTCGACCCGTCCCAGGCCTCGCGCGACGCGGTCGCCAGCGCCACCTGGAACACTGGCACCCCGCCCGTGTCCAGAGGCGAAGTACCGCCCTCGCCCCGGCCGCTGAACGCCGTCGCATTGACGATGCCATCAGGCCCGAAGGCCTTGATGTGCCGCCGCAACCACCCCGCCGCTGCCGGCGCTTTCAGGGACGGCACGAACACCGCCTGCACCGCGTAGCCCAAGCCCTCGAACGCCTGCACCAAGGCCTCGACCGGTGCCAGATCCGCCGCCACAAGGTACGAACGGTAGAAACAGATCAGCACCTTCCGCTGTATTTCAGCGACGCCGCCCCCCGACGCGTTCGGCGCAGCCGCATTGGGCTGCCCCCCTCCGACGCGCTCGAAACACGCAACCGCCGGACAGCACACGCCCCGATCCGCCGTCCAGGCCCCGACCGACGGCAGGACCTTCGCCCCGATCACCGGCCCCGCGTAGTGCCCCGCCGCCAGCGCCATCTGCGCCAGCGCCGCCTGCGCCGCGACCGCGCCACCCACGTCGCAAAGATGCTGCAAACGCCGCAGCGTCGAGACCGGCAACGTCGAAAACGCGTCCAGCTGCGGATCCGTCCGCCCATCGGCCGGCAGAACCGCCAGAGCGATGCCCCTCTCCTCGGCCAGTGCCTTGACCTGGGCAAGCCCGTAGGACCAGTAGGGCACTCCGCCGATAAGCCGGATCAGGATACCCTCGGCACCGGACAGCGTCTGCTCGACATAGGTATCCACCGACAGCGGATGTTTCAGCGCCGTCAGGTTGGCAAGGCGCAGGGTGGGCAATTTGCCCTCCTTCCCCCCGCCCCGCCGCCAGGCCTCGGCAAATGCCCCGAGGTCACTGTCGGAGAAGGACATCACCACCAGCGCCGCTGGGGTCTGACCCAGGTCCTGGGGGGTGTCGGTTTCCTCCAACCCATGGCTTTCGCGGAAGATGACGTGCATGAGAGCTTTCCGAGCGCGGGGTGCAAACCCGCCCTACATCATTCTGCAGCTTGGGCCGTGGTCACGCCCAACGCGGCGCGGATGGCCTGTGGGTCGATGTCGTCATGCTCGGCGATCACCACAACGCGTCCCTGACGATCCTCGCCGATTTTCCATGCGCGGTCGTACTGGTGCCTGACCCGTGCGCCCACCGCCTGCACCAGCAGGCGCATCGGTTTGCCGGCGACCGCTGCGTAGCCCTTGACACGCAGGATGTTGTGGCTTGTCGCCAGACCCTCGATGGCGCGCACAAGGTCGGCTGGATCGGCCAGTTCCGGCAGGTCAACCACGATCGATTCGAAGTCGTCGTGATCGTGGTCGTGCGACGTGTCATGGTGGCTCGGGCGGGCCTCCATGTCGTCTTCCGCCGCGGCTTCCAGCCCGAGGATGACGCGCGGGTCGACCGCACCCTCGGCCACTTCGATCACCGGCAGGGGACGCGGCGCCTCGGCGGCGATTACCTCTTTCGCCTTGGCCACACCCTCTGGTCCGGCCAGGTCGGGCTTGGTCAGCAGGATGATATCGGCACAGGAAATCTGGTCCTCGAATACCTCGGAAAGCGGCGTCTCGTGGTCAAGGCTGTCGTCGGCCAGACGTTGCGCATCGACCCGGGCGACGTCAGGCGCGAAACGTCCCTCTGCAACGGCCTCGGCATCGGCCAGCGCGATCACCCCGTCGACGGTGATTTTAGAACGGATATCGGGCCAGTCGAAAGCCTTCAGCAGCGGCTTGGGCAGTGCCAGACCGGAGGTCTCGATCAGGATGTGATCGGGGCGCGGCTCCAGCGCCATCAGCGCCTCGATGGTGGGAATGAAGTCGTCGGCCACGGTGCAGCAGATGCAGCCGTTGGCCAGTTCCATGATGTTCTCTTCCGGGCAATCGGGGATGGCGCACCCTTTGAGGATCTCGCCATCGACGCCGACATCGCCGAATTCGTTGACCACCACGGCAAGGCGTTTGCCGCCGGGGTTCTGCATCAGGTGGCGGATCAGTGTCGTCTTGCCGGATCCGAGGAAGCCGGTAATCACGGTGACGGGAAGCTTTGCGAGATCGGTCATTTAGTCCTCCACTGGGGGAATGCGGGCGATGCAGTTGCGTTTGAAATGCTCCGGACGCTCGCGCCACGGGATCAGCCCGTCATCGGTGGCGTGATAGCGCGCGGCACCGTCGGCGATCACGCCGGGATGCGACACTTCGTGGATGTTTCCGTACACATAGGTCCAGCGCCCCGGGCCGCGCAGCGCCACGGTGCAGCCGTGGTCGCAATTCTGCAGGCACTCGACGGCACGCAGGCGCACGCCCTCGGGCATGTTGGCGCTGAGCTCGTCGTAAAGCCGCTGGCCGGGACGGCGTTCGTCCTCGGGCAGGTCCGTACCCCTGCGGCATTTGACGCAGACCAGCAGTTCGGTCTGAGCCACGCTGGTGTCCTTCATACCTCGTCCGTCCCAATTCGGGGCACGCGGGTCGGATGGCGGGAGCGGGCCTCTTGCCCGGCACATCCCGACACCGGAACACCCCGTCCGGTTTTCGTCTCGTCTCTCGGCTGGCAGGTCTCCCGGCTTGCGGATGTGAGGCCCTTCGCCTCGCGGTCATCCTGCCTTCCCGGGCGGACCCAGTGGCGAAACGGACGACCTCTCCGGTCACGGTCGCGGGGGCGGCTGCGCTTGACCCTGTGTCGACAGGGCTGGCACATTCCCTTTTCACCTGTTTAGACAGGCACCAGCAGGGATGCAATTGCGCCGGAAGCCCGGTGCTTGTCAAGCGAAAGGGACGCCGATGTCGGACGCCGAAAACACCCGCCACGCCGAGAAGATGAAGAAGATCAAGGCCGCCCGCGACCGGATGATGGCGACCAAGACCGAGGAGAAGGGCCTGATCATGGTCCACACCGGGCCGGGCAAGGGCAAGTCGTCGTCGGGATTCGGCATGATCCTGCGCTGCATCGCCCACGGCATGCCCTGCGCGGTGGTCCAGTTCATCAAGGGCGCCTGGCTGACCGGCGAGGCAGAGTTCCTGAAGGGGCGCTTCGCCGAGGAGTGCCGGTTCTTCGTCTCTGGCGAGGGGTTCACCTGGGAGACGCAGGACAAGGAACGCGACATCGCGGCGGCGCAGAACGGCTGGCGGATCGCGAAGGAGCAGATTCTGGACCCAGATATTCGGTTCGTGCTGCTGGACGAGATCAACATCGCCTTGCGCTATAACTACCTGGACATCGACGAGGTCGTAGGGTTCCTGCTGGAGGAGAAGCCGGCGATGACCCATGTTTGCCTGACGGGACGCAATGCAAAACCGGAGCTGATCGAGGCGGCGGACCTCGTGACTGAAATGAACCTGGTCAAGCACCCGTTCCGCGACGGCATCAAGGCGCAGAAGGGGGTGGAGTTCTGATGCCCGTCAAACGCCTGCTCACCGAATTCGGCATGGGCACCTCGCTCCGCCGTCAGGACTATACCGAGGCCGCGACGCGGGCCGTGAAGGACGCGCTGTGGCACAACTCGATCAATCTGGCCGAGCTATTCGGCAAGGCCAGGGAAGACATGCAGATCACAGTCGACGTGGGCGTGGCGCAGCCGGAACTGGTGGATGCGGAGGCCGTGAAGGCGGTGTTTCCCTACGGGCAGGTCATGGTCCACGTCACGCGCGGCGGGCTGGATGTGGCACGGCCTGACGGCAATCCGACGGTGATGGCCAACGTCGCGATCTCAGTGGCGCTGGACGTGGAGGCCAAGTGATGCAGCGGTTCATCATCGAAATGGGCATGGGCAACGACCTGCACGGGCAGGATTACACCAAGGCCGCCGACCGTGCGATCGAGGATGCCATGCGGCATTCGTCGATCCCGCTGTTCGGGGTGTTGGAGCTGAGCCATGATGACATGCAAGTCAAGGTGACGGTGGGTGTGCAGGAGCCTGACGCGGTCGACTGCGACGCGCTGGCGGCCACCCTGCCCCGCGGCAAGGCCGAGGTCCGCGCCGTGCTGGGCGGATTGGACGTAGCCAATCCCGACACCGGCGAAGTCACCGTGGTGGCGCAGGCGGCTGTCGAGGCGTTCCTGCCGAAACAGGGATGAGCCGCGCGCTGATGATCCAGGGCACCGGCTCCAACGTCGGGAAGTCGATGCTGGTGGCCGGGCTGTGCCGCGCAGCGGTGCTGCGAGGCCTTTCGGTTGCGCCGTTCAAACCGCAGAACATGTCGAACAATGCAGCGGTCACGGCAGACGGGGGCGAGATCGGGCGCGCGCAGGCATTGCAGGCGCTGGCCTGCGGATTGCCGCCGCATACGGACATGAACCCGGTCCTTTTGAAGCCCGAGACGGATGTCGGTGCGCAGGTGGTGGTGCAGGGCAAGCGGCTCGCCACGGTAAAGGCGCGCGACTATGCCGGGCTGAAGCCCGGTCTGCTGACGGCGGTGCTGGAGGGTTTCCAGCGGCTGAAGGCAGCGCATGACCTCGTGATCGTCGAGGGCGCGGGATCGCCGGCAGAGGTTAACCTGCGGGCGGGCGACATCGCCAACATGGGGTTCGCCCAGGCCGCCGGGTTGCCGGTGGTTCTTTGCGGCGATATCGACCGCGGCGGAGTGATCGCACAGATCGTCGGCACCCAGGCGGTGATCGACGCGGGCGATGCGGCGCTGGTGAAAGGCTTCCTGATCAACAAGTTCCGCGGCGATCCTCGGCTTTTCGATGACGGCTACGCGCTGATCGAGGCACGCACCGGCTGGCGCGGCTATGGCGTGGCGCCATGGTTCTCGGATGCATGGAAGCTGCCGGCCGAGGATGCGCTGGACATCCGCTCGGGCGGCGCGTGCGAGGGTTTCCACATTGTCTGTCTGAGGTTCAGCCGGATCGCCAACTTCGACGATCTCGATCCGCTTGCGCAGGAACCGGGCGTCAAGCTCACCATGCTGAATGCCGGCGAGCCGATCCCGGGTGACGCCGACCTGGTGATCCTGCCCGGAAGCAAGTCGACCCGCGGCGACCTCGCGTTCCTGCGGGCGCAGGGCTGGGACGTGGACCTTGCGGCGCACGTCAGGCGCGGTGGCCATGTGCTGGGAATTTGCGGCGGCTACCAGATGCTGGGCCGTGTGGTCTCGGACCCGGAGGGAATCGAGGGGCCGGCGGGCAGCGACCCGGGGCTGGGGCTGCTGCAGATCGACACGGTGATGACGCCGGAGAAGCACCTGAGCGAGGTCAAAGCGCAACATGCGGCGACCGGGCTGTCGATGCACGGCTACGAAATCCACATCGGCCGCAGCGAGGGGCCGGACCGGGCGCGTCCCTTTGCCTTTGTGGAGGGCCAGCCCGAAGGCGCGGCCAGCACCGATGGCCGTGTGCAGGGCAGCTACCTGCACGGCATGTTCCGCGATGACAGGTTCAGAGCGGCGTGGCTGGCGCGCTTCGGGGTCGGATCGGACCTTGGGTATGATGCGGAGGTGGATGGCGTGCTCGACGCGTTGGCGGAGCATCTTGAGACGCATCTGGACGTCGGCGGGCTGCTCGCGGCGGCGGGTTGAAGACGGCCCCGCGCCACCGATAGAGGCTGCAGCGAACCATGACGAAGCCGTAAGGTGCGTCATCACACCCACCTTCTCTGGTTGCCGCCGAACGCCGAGCCGCACAGCCGCCATTTCAGGGAGGGGACAGGACAGGGGTGCGGCCACTCGAACCCTCGACTCCCGAGAACCTCGATCGGTTGCGCGCCCCTCACCATATCGCCTCTCAGGAGGAGGTAGACGGATGCCAGGCGGCCAAAGGCCTTGATCCCGCGCGGCAGCGTCCTACAGTGACCTCTTGCGTCAAGCCGCGACCATCGAAGGATCAGTCTCGGAGCGCCCTTTCCAGCCGCTGCCATGCCGCCTCATCGCCCGGCAGACCCAGCCGCAGCCAACCCTTTGCGTAGGGAAACACCCGCGACCAGATGTGATGCCGCGCCATCCGGTCCTGCGCCGCGAGGGCATCGCCGGTTTCATAGGTGCGAAACAGCGTCGTCCCGCCAACACGAGACCAGCCAAGGCGCTCCGCCAGCGTGTCAAGCCGGCGGGCATCCTCCGCCAGCCTCGCGCGGGTGTCCTCTTGCCACTGCAGATCGCCCAACGCCGCTTGCCCGACCGCAATCGCAGGCCCGCTGACAGACCACGGCCCGGCAAGCGCGCGCACCCTGTCGATCACATCTGCCGGGCCCAGCACAAAGCCCAGGCGCAGGCCCGCCAGCCCGTAGAATTTGCCGAAGGAGCGCAAAACGAGGATGTTGCCACCGTCCAAATGCGGGATGACGGAGCGGTCCGGGGTCGGATCGGCGAAGCTTTCATCGACGATCAGCAGGCCCACCGTCGCAGCCGCCCCGAGGATGTCCGAGGGCGTCCAGCTGCGTCCGTCTGGGTTGTTCGGATTGACCACGACACCCAGGGCGGCCCCGCTCAGCGCCTCAAGGTCCGGCACCTCCGCCACGTCCCAGCCCTGCGCGCGCAGCGCGGCGGCGTGTTCGTTGTAGGTGGGCGTCACCACCCGCGCCTGCCCCGGATCGCCCAGTCTCGGCATCAGCTGGATCGCCGCCTGCGCCCCGGCCAACGGCAGGCACCGGGTTGCCTCCCCGGCCCCAAACGCGCGATGGGCGGCCCCGGCCAAGGCGCTGGTCTCGGCGTGGGTCGGCAGGGCGCCCCATGCGCGCGCGGGCAGGGCGGGCAGCGGATAAGGCACCGGGTTGATGCCGGTGGACAGGTCGAGCCAGTCACCTGCGCCCCAAGTCTTTTGTGCCCGGTCCAGATCGCCGCCGTGGTCGCGCATGAAACTTCCCTCAGACAAGCGCCAGCAGCGCCAGTATCGCGGCCATCCCAACCATGGCGCGGCGGTAGAGCGCAAGCCCGCAGGCGACGTCTCCGGCCTTCGGGTCCGGATCGGTGCCGTTCAGCCAGGGTTCCTGCACCGTGCGATCGCCGTAGCTGCGCGGGCCGGACAGGCGAACTCGCAGACCGGCGGCCATTGCGGCCTCGGGCCAGCCGGCGTTGGGAGACCGGTGCTGCGGTGCGTCACGTCGCATGATGGCCCAAGCCTCGCGCGCCCGGCCCGAGACGGCGGCGAAAAGCACCCCGGTCAACCGCGCCGGGATCAGGTTGACCAGATCGTCGAGCTTTGCAGCCACCATTCCGAAATGCTCGTAGCGGTCGTTACGGTGGCCGATCATCGAATCCAGCGTGTTGATCGCCTTGTAGGCGGCAATGCCCGGCAGTCCGAGCACCACGCCCCAGAACACCGGCGCCGTGATCCCGTCCGAGGTGTTCTCGGCAAGGCTCTCCAGCGCGGCGCGAGCGATGGCAGGGTCGTCCAGTTGCGCGGGGTCACGGCCGACGATCATGGACACCGCTTGGCGCGCGGCGTTTGTGTCGCCAGCCGCCAGCGGGGTGGCGACGGCGGCAACATGATCATGCATGGCGCGCAGGGCAACGAAGGGCCACGCCAGGATCCCGCCCAGCAGGACGCCCACCGCACCGGCCGGCAGCATCGCCTGCACCGCCCACATCGGCAGCACCGCAGCGGCGACGGTCAGCGAGGTGGCAAGGGCTCCGCAGCGCAAACGCTTTGCAGCGGTGCCGTGGTTCCAGCGCCGCTCACAGGTCGCAACAACTGAACCCAGCCAGGTGACCGGGTGGCCGATACGGCGATAAAGCGCCTCGGGCCAGCCGATCGCCGCGTCGATCAGACAGGCAACAAGCATCATTGCGGCGAAGCTCATGGGCCGCCCGTCGGAAACCGTAGGGTTTCGGTGAAGCGCGCCGCGCGGAGGGTGGACACGGCCAGTGATGGCACGGTGCCGGGGGCGAATATCAAACCACGGGCCGACCCAGTGTGGGCACGAAGGTGTCCGACAGCGCCAAGCCTGTGCGCCAGTTCGGCGGTCGGATCGTTCCGGGGACCGCGCAGCGCCGTGCAGCGACGGGCGGATGTAGAGGCGATCTCTGCAAGCTCCGGCAGCGACAAGGGGCTGGCGAACCGCTCGGCCAGATCGGTAACATCCGGGAAGTCGAGGTCAGCGGGGTCAGTGGCCTGCGGCGCCCCCCAAAATCCGCCGACGATTTCGGCCTCGGGCAACGCGGCGACCGGCCCGTGGATACGCGCCTCACGCGGGGCCCAGAGCACGGCGTCAGGACGGGGCAACATCAGCGGATCGGTGGCCCCTTCCATCATGAGACAGGCTTGGGCGAGGTCGCCCTCTGCCCCGGCAGCCCGTGCCAGCGCCAGCAGGGCGGCCGTCGATGCCCCTGCCCCGCCACCCGGCGGCATGTCGGCAGACAGGGCAAACCGGCCTGTCGCGGCTCCGATCCGATCAAGGAACGCCTTCGCGCGGGCTTCGGTCAATACCCGTCGATTCTGCACAATCTCCAGCGGTCCGCTGCCGAGCCTCCGCGCCGATACACCAAGCACCGGACAAGCCACGGTGAGCAGCACAAGCGGTCCGTCCGGCCCGATACGCCCTTGCAACCATTCACCAAAATGGCTTTCGATGCGCACGCCATCGGGCGCGCCCCTATCGGCGGCCCTGCCGTCCGGCAACGTTCTGCCGTGAATTGTCGCTTCCTTCCGCATCGGGAATCTGCTTTGTCACGCTGCCATGGGAAAGTCGATCCTAATTACCGGCGGCGCACGCTCCGGCAAGAGCGCTCTGGCCGAACAGCGGGTGCTCGAGATCGGGCGACCGGCGGTCTACATCGCCACGGCACAGGCCTTCGATGAAGAGATGGCGGCGCGAATCGCGGCCCATCAGGCCAGGCGCGGCGACGACTGGCGCACCCTCGCAGAGCCGCTCGACCTCGCGCAGGCGCTGCATGACAGCGACGGCGATGCGCCGAGGCTGGTGGATTGCCTGACGCTGTGGCTGTCCAATCTGATGCATGCAGGCCGCGACGTCGGCGCCGAAACCTCGGGGCTGATCGAGGCGCTCGCCGAGCAGCGCGCTCCGGTGGTCTTCGTCACAAACGAGGTCGGCGGCGGCATCGTGCCGGAAAACCGTCTGGCGCGGATGTTCCGCGATGAGGCGGGGCTCTTGAACCAGCGGGTTGCGCTGACCTGCGACGAGGTGGTGCTCTGCGTCTCGGGTTATCCGGTGCAGGTCAAACCCGCCGGCGGCACCCCGGACTGACGCAATTCGCGACCCGCCGGTCGCATTTTGGGCTTTCGTAACGCGGACGTTATCTGGTACGAGAAGACAGGTGCCGGGGTCCGCGTGCGGGCCAGGCTTAATAGGGAATCCGGTGCAGCAGGTCACGGCCTGCGAAATCCGGAGCCGCCCCCGCGACTGTAAGTGGGTAGCTGTCGTCATGATCCACTCGTGCACCGGTACGGGGAAGGGGACGGGCCAGCGCCGATCCACGAGCCAGGAGACCTGCCTGCAAATGCAACCGACGACGCTGTCGGGTGAGACAGCGAAAGGAGTACGACCATGACGACCCAGACCCAGACGGTTCAGACCTCGACCGCCACGCAGCCGCTTGTCGCGGTGATCTTTGCCGCCGTTTTTGGCCTCGGCATCATCGGCGTCACCGGGCACGTTCAGGCTTCGACCCTGCATGCGGCGGCTCATGACGTGCGTCACGCCACCGGTTTCCCCTGCCACTGAGCCATGTTCAGCCGTATCCTGACCAGCGCATTGTTCGCTGGCGCAGCCGCCGGGGTTCTCGCGGCGCTGCTGCAACTGCTGTTCGTGCAGCCTGTCCTTCTGCATGCCGAGCTTTACGAAAGTGGGCAGCTTGTGCATTTCGGCGCGGGTGAGACCGCCTCGGCGCATCAGGCGCTATCCGGTTTCGACCCGCTGCGTGACGGGCTGAGCATCCTTTTCACCATGCTGACATACACCGGCTATGCCTTCCTGCTGATCGCCGGCATGGCGCTGGCCGAGGCGCGTGGCGTCGTGGTGGATGGCCGCCGGGGCATCCTGTGGGGTCTGGCAGGCTATGTCGTCTTTCACCTTGCACCTGCCGTTTCGTTGCCGCCGGAAGTGCCCGGCGTTGCCGCGGCAGAGGTCGATGCGCGGCAATTCTGGTGGTTCGCCACCGTCGCTGCCTCGGGCGTTGCGGTCTGGCTGATCGCCTTTGGCCGCAGCCTGACGATGTGGGGCGCGGCCGTGGTGCTGCTGCTCGTGCCGCATCTTGTCGGCGCACCGCATCCCGCAGCCTTTGCCGGCACCGTACCGCCCGAGATCGCTGCGCTGTTCGCGTCGCGGGCACTGGGTGTCGGACTGGCGGCGTGGGTGATGCTCGGCGTCTTTGCGGGCCATTTCTGGCAGCGCGAGGGCGAGGCGGCGCTGGCGGCGCGCCGGGCCTGAGCGCCGCGCAACGGAGGCTCCTGATGGATCGGACCCTTGCCATGCTCGTGATCGGGCTGGTCTTCGGCGGCGGCATCGGCTTTGTCACCGCCGCAGGCTACGGCGTGACGCTCGCCGGCCATGACCACGGCGATCCTGCGCATCACGCCGCAGGCGCCGGACATGACCATGCCACGCCGATCGAGATCGCGGCAGGCCCCGGGGCCCCTGCCCTGACCATCGCGCTGACCCGCGATCCGATGTCCGGCTGGAACCTGCGGATGACCCGGCGGAACTTCCGCTTCGCACCCGAGCGCGTCAGCTCAACGCATGTTCCCGGCGAAGGCCACGCGCACGTCTATGTCAATGATGAAAAGGTGATGCGGGCCTACGGCGACTGGGTACATCTGGACGCCCTGCCCGCCGGTGAGGTGACGGTGAAAGCGGCGCTTTACGGCAATGATCACCGGCCGCTGGTGGTGGGCGGTTCTCCGGTCGCAGACGCCGTTCAGATCAACGTCGAACACCCCTGAACAACCAAAACCCTGCGGCACGTTCAGCGCACCCGCTATGCCCGCTGCCTCTGGTTAATTGTGAAACGCCTCAGTCCAGCGCCGCAACGCGCGAACGGAGGCAGAAGCGCAGGCGGCCGCAGGCCTCTGCATCCTCGATCCAGCCGCGTTCCGCCGCGAAATAGGCGTTGAGCGTACCGATGATGTCGTCCCTGTCGGTCTCCGGATCCACACCGTCAAAAACATATGTCGCGCGGCCCGACCCCTGCACCGCCATGGCCTGTGGCCGGGAACAGGCGTTCAGGCAATCCTGGCCGCGCACCTGCACGTCCAGCCCCGCCCGCGACACAGCGGCGCGAAGGTCGATGGTCTGCCGGTCAAGGGCCTCGGGATTGCATAGACGGCAGAGCGTCAAGACGGCGTCGGGCACGTGTGCCGCTCCTTCTCGGGACGGGTTCCGACACCCGAGTACCCGGTTGCCGCGGCCTCGGCAACACCCCTCGCCCGCCGGTCGGAAACACACCGATTCAGCCGCGCTAGACAGGGCGAGACATGCAGGTGCGAGAATGAGTTGTTGCCTCGCCCCCCAGCTCCGTCTAGGTATTCAATCTTAGAACGAGGAAGTTTAGTGCGCATCCTAATCGCAGACGACCACGACCTGTTGCGCGATACCTTGACCGCGTTTCTCAGTGCAGATTCGGGCATAGTCACCGACGAGGCCGCCAACTTCCCCGAAGCGCGCAAGAAGATCGAGACCCAGCCGAATTACGATCTTGTACTCCTCGATCTGAAGATGCCGGGCATGGCCGGTCTGGCCAGTCTGCGCGAGGCATTGTCGCTCTGCGGCGGTCAGCGGGTAGCGCTGATGTCGGGTCAGGCGACACGCGAGGTCGCTGAACAGGCGCTCGAGATGGGCGCCGCGGGTTTCGTGCCCAAGACGCTGGCGGCCAAATCCCTGGTCAGCGCGATCCGCTTCATGGCCATGGGCGAACAATACGCCCCGATCGACTTCTTCACCGCCGAGCCGGAAGTGATGGACCATCCACTGGCCGAAAAGCTCACGCAGCGCGAATTGCAGGTGCTCGAAGGTCTCACGCGCGGCAAGTCCAACAAGGAAATCGCGCGCGACCTTGGGCTGACGGAGCCCACCATCAAGCTTCACATGAAGACGCTTTACCGCAAGCTCGAAGTCGGCAATCGCACGCAGGCCGCTATCGTGGCACGGGATGCGGAATTGTTCTGAATCTTCTTCAGGTTACGTTACGTTCGGTTCGCCCCCGCCCCACCCCCTGCTTATCTGCCTCTCAGGACAGGCAATTCCGGGGGAGGGTAGATGAGACTTACAGTGGATGGCACGGCGCATGACGTCGATGTCGAAGACGACATGCCGCTCCTTTGGGTGCTGCGCGACGAACTGAACCTGAAGGGCGTGAAATACGGCTGCGGCATCGCGCAATGCGGCGCATGCACGGTGCACCTTGATGGCGAAGCCGTGCGGTCCTGTCAGGTCTGGGCAGCCGATGCCGAAGGCGCAGAGATCACCACCATTCAGGGCCTGGGCCGGCCGGATGCGCTGCATGTCGTACAGGCGGCTTGGATCGAACATCAGGTGGCGCAATGCGGCTATTGCCAGTCCGGCCAGATCATGCAGGCGGCGGCGCTGTTGTCGGAGAACCCGAACCCTACCGATGAGGTCATCTACGAGGTGATGTCGGGCAACCTCTGCCGCTGCGGCACCTACCCGCGCATCCGCGCCGCTGTGCATACCGCCGCAACCCGCCTGAGCGAGGGCTGAGATGGGAAAGATGAAGACCTTTACCCGCCGCGCCTTTCTCGTCGGCACCGCTGCCGTCGCCGGCGGCGTCGCTTTCGGTGTCTACCAGGTGCGCAAGGAACCCGCAAATCCGCTGCTGGCGCAGCTTGAGCCGGGCACGGCGGCGCTGACGCCCTATGTGCGCATCGACGCGGACGGTGTCACGCTGATTACGCCGCGCGCCGACAAGGGCCAAGGCGCGTATCACGTGCAAGCGGCCTTGCTGGCCGAGGAACTGGACGTGGATCTTGAAGACGTGCGCGTCGATCCCGGCCCGCCGGGCCCGGCCTACTGGAACACGGCACTGGCCGAGGAAGTGGCGGAATTCTCGGTCCCGGCTGCAGGCATCATGCGCAACGTGGCCGAGGGCGCCGTGGGTGCGGTGATGAAGCTTTCGGGGATGCAGATCACCGGCGGTTCGACCACGGTGCCGGATGGCTTCGACAAGCTGCGCGCCGCCGCCGCCTCGGCCCGCGAAACCCTGAAGCGCGCGGCCTCGACGCGCGCCGGGGTGGCGGTTAGCGACCTGCGGACCGAAGGCGGCGCGGTGCTGCTGCCTGATGGAACCGCCTTGCCCTATGCCGATCTGGCTGCCGATCTTGTTGAGGCCGAGGTGGTGCAGAACGTACCGCTGCGCCAGCCCGAGGAATGGCGCTACATCGGCAAGCCGATGGCCCGGATCGACATGGTGGCCAAGTGCACCGGCACGCAAGCCTACGGCATCGACACCGAGATCGAGGGCATGGTCCATGCCGCCGTGAGGGTGAACCCGGCGCGTGGCGGCCTGTTGCGCAGCTATGACAGCGCGGAAGCCGAGAAGATGCGCGGCGTGAAGGCCGTGGTGCCTGTCACCGGCGGCATCGCCGTGGTGGCCGACAACACCTGGCGGGCCTTCCGGGCGGTCGAGGCGATCGAGGCCGACTGGGGGCCTTCGCCCATGCCCGCCAGCATGGAGGGTCACTGGCAGGCGCTCAGCGACGCCTTCACGAAGGACAAGCAGGACAGCCGGCAGACGGACGTCGGCGATGTCGACGAGGCGTTGAGCGAGGGCGATGTGATCGCGGCCGAGTACCGCGCCCCTTACCTTGCCCATGCTCCGCTGGAGCCGATCAGTGCCGTGGTTCGGATCGACGAGGATGGCGCCGAGGTCTGGACCGGGACCCAGATCCCCCGTTTCGTGCAGGCCAATGTGGCGCGGATCGCGGGGCTGGAGCCTGCCGACGTCACGCTGCACGTACAGATGATGGGCGGTTCCTTCGGGCACCGGCTCGAAGACGAGGTGGTCAAGCAGGCCGCTGAGATCGCGGTGCAGATGAAGGGCACGCCGGTCAAGCTGACCTATTCGCGCGAAGAGGACATGACGCACGACTTCCCCCGTCAGATCGCCATGGGGCGGCTGCGCGGCAAGGTGGCGGACGGTCAGGTACAGGCGATGGACCTGTCGATCGCTGCGCCCTCGGTCGTGGCCTCGCAAATGGGCCGGCAGGGCTATTCCGTGCCGGGACCGGACAGTCAGATTGTCTCGGGCGCATGGAACGCACCCTTTGCTGTTCCGCACCACCGGGTGACGGGCTTCCGCGCCGATGCGCTGGCGCCGATCTCATCGTGGCGCTCGGTCGGGGCCTCGCACGCCGGCTTCTTCCAGAACGCCGCGCTGGA
Source organism: Litorisediminivivens sp. KMU-197 (assembly GCF_056858395.1). NCBI lineage: Bacteria > Pseudomonadati > Pseudomonadota > Alphaproteobacteria > Rhodobacterales > Paracoccaceae > Litorisediminivivens > Litorisediminivivens sp. KMU-197. Next base: position 201,662 of record NZ_JBXEQG010000004.1, read on the forward strand.
CGAGTTGATCCATGCGGCGGGGGCCGATCCGCTGGAGGAAAGGCTGCGGCTCTGCGACGATCCGCTGGCGGCGAAAGTGCTGGAAGCGGTGGGCGAGATGTCGTCGTGGGACGGCGTTCTGGGCAACGGCAAAGGCCGTGGTGTGGCGCTGACCACCAGCTTCGGGGTGCGCTGCGCCGAGGTGATCGAAGTTACGAATACCGACAGCGGCATCACTATCGACAACGTCTGGGTGGCGGCCGAGGTCGGGCGGGTGATCGACCCGGTGAACTTCGACAACCTCGTGCAAGGCGGGGTGATCTTCGCGCTGGCGCACGCCATGAACTGCGAAATCACCTACGAAGACGGCATGGCTCAACAGTCCAACTTCGACAGCTATCCGGGCATGCGCCTCTATCAATGTCCGGTGATTACGGTGCGCGGGCTAGAGAATGGCGACAATGTGCGCGGGATAGGCGAGCCTCCGGTGCCGCCGGCCGCGCCGGCGCTGGCCGGTGCGATCTTTGCCGCCACTGGCACGCGGCTGCGCGAGATGCCGTTTTCCAAGTTCGTCGACTTCGCCTGACCTTCAGTCGAGTTGCAGCACCCGGGCGTGGGCCCGGGTGACGCCGGCCACCACATCCTCGACGGTGAAGGCCCGCCTGAGATGGGCGTCGAACACGCGACCCTCGGGATCGGTCAGGAACGCCTCGACTCGGTGCCGGTTCACCGTGGTCTCGCCATAAGCCACGCCCAGCGCGAAATGATCGGTGATATGCCCCATGCCCGCGGTGGCGCGGAGCAGCGGAATGTCTTCGGTCACGTCCCGGTTGCCGCCATAGGCCGCCAGACGACGGGGACTGTCGTAGTCGGGATCGTAACTGATGGCACCGACGCGGGCAGGCAAACCGGCAGCCGTCAAGGCACGCGAAAGCGGCGCCAGCTTCTCGATGGTGGCGGAGCATTTCGCCGGGTTCATGCAACGGGTGTAGAAGAAGGCCACGACGTTCACCGGGGCGTCGAAGAAGCTGGCAAAGCTGCCTTCCCGTCCGGTCTGATCCTGCAGACGGATGCCGCCGGGCAGCGGCCCGGTGCTAACCTCCCGTCCCTCGGACACGGACCCTCCACCGCCGCAGCAACACGAAGGTCTCTTCGCCAGCGACCGGGCGGACGCGAACTCACCCAATACGGTGGTCTTCGCCGCGGGGATCATTGCGCGGGGACTGAACCAGATGGTATCGTCGGCGGTGGCGAACCGTCGGGCCGCCGCATCAAGGGCGGTGGCGGCCCAATCCGGCATGGTCCCGGCGCCTGCCAGTGCACGGGCTGCAGCAGCGGCCACATAGGGGCTGTCGCCCAGTTCCAATTCCTCGCGGATGAAGGGCAAGGCCGCGTCCGGCAGCCCGACCTCGGCCAGACGCGCCATCAGGTGGCCGCGCAGCCGGTCTGCCGCGTTGCGCGACAGCCCCGCGTAAATCGGGTGGCGTTCGTCCAGCGCGGCGGCGATGCGAGACCGGACTTCTTGGGGGGGACCGGTCTCGAGTGTTTGCAGTTTGACGGCCGACATCGGTGCTCAGAACTTCTTGGTGACGCTTATCAGCGGCGTGTCGTCGTCCATCGAAGCCGTGGCCGAGTCGTCCTTGCGCAGGACCTGCGGCTGCGGATCGGCCTTGGGCTGCGCCATCTGGCTGCGCAGGCGCGCGGCATGGCCGCCTGCCTCGGCCGAGCCCTTGCGTTCGAGGTCCGCGGCGACCTTTCCCAGATCGTCCTTCAGGTCGTCATCAATCTCTTTCTCCAGCGTCGCCAGCCCCGTGGCCAGCGTGGCGCGCAAGTCGCTGTCCTCGTCGTCGTCACGCGCGATACGCAAAGCGGTCTCCCGAAACCCGTCGGGATCGACGCTGCGAAGCGCCGTGCCGGCGGCCCTGCGCATCTGCTGCGTTTCGCCGCGGTCTTCCAGGACCGACTTGATAAGCCCCTGCGCCCCGGCGTCCTGCGACAGCGCGCGCATGGCTTCGATACGGGTTTCCTCGTCGCTGCTTTCTTCCAACAGCTTCCGCGCCGTGGTCTGGACATCGCTGTGATCATCGGTCGCCAGCAGCCGCAGCGCTTCGGCCTTCGAAACGCGCGCCCCACCGTCCTTGTCTTCCAGCGTGGCAGTAAGAAGCTCTTCGACCAAGGCATCGGCCTCCATGGCCAGAAGGCCGAGCGCATCGCGATAGAGCGCCGGCGGTGCGTCGTCATCCGTCACGATACCACGCAAAGCATCGAGAAACCCCGGACGGTGCTGTCCGAAATCGTCGGCCGCGATATTCATTGCCTGCAAAAGGCGCAGCGCGCCGCGACGTTCCGGCTCGGGCTTTTCAGGGTCTGCTACCGTGGACAGGCTTTCCGTCACGTTTGCATCCGATCCGGGCGAGGCAGAGCGGTCGGCGCTCTTGCCGCCGAGAGTGGCCTTGATCTGTTGCTTGAGCTCTTCAGGGGTCATGCGCCTGCTCCGGATTCGATTTCAAAGGGCACGTCATCGTAGCAGAACCCGATGTCACCACCGGCGCCGGTCTCCAAGGCACCGGTCACATTCATGTAATCGACCATTTGCGCCACCGTCGGCGACGCGCCGGGCAAATCGGTCACGACAGAGCCCTGCAACCCTCCCCCAGGCGCAGTGGACGGTCGGCCGCCGCCGGTCACGCCGTTCCAGGGCCACATGGTATCGTCCAGCCGGTGACCATCGCGATTGCCGTTCACGTAAGTCTGGGGCGTGTTGCGATCGTGGCGGTCATGAACCCATTGCCATTTGGCCCATAGACGATCGACGTTGCAATGCAGCATGAAGAACAGGGGATCGCGCGCGGCGGTCGGGATGGCGCCGATGTATCCGTCAAAGCTGACATGGGCGAAACCGTGCGGGTTGCTTTCATAGTCCGCGCGGAAGGGACCGAAATCCCTGTCGTTGCCCCCCAGCCCCAACGTGGTGACTTCGTCGTTCATCACCCAGTTGCCGCCGGGAAAGACAATTGGCGGCGGTGCCTCGTCCGGCTGAAAGTTCATCGTGCGCAGGATGCCGGTGCTGCCGTCCGTTGCCCAGTTCTCCAACGCGTGGCCGGGCGCGAAGCTGGCGAAGTTGGATGGGCTGTTGACGCCCATGAACTCCGTCGTGAAGACGTTCGGCGCAGCTTCGTCGAACCGCCAGTATGGCAGCGTGACCTCGGGATTGATGGCCTGCAATTCGCGTTCCAGATCAAGCAGGTAGGCCCGGTGCCACGGTGGGAAGCCGCTGTCGCGATGGGCCTGGGGGTCGGATTCGCTGGTGTGCATCGCGCGCAGGTCGCCGAAGCGCCCGGTGCCTTGTCCGTTCAACGTCCCGAAGGCCGCAAGAAAGCGGTCACGCTCGGTCTCGGTCAGGGTGTTGGCGTTCTTGCGCACGCGGACCATCGCCGGGATCGCGCCCAGTGCCTGACCGTTCATCGCCACCTCCAGCGCCGCGTCGCCGAAGCTTTCGCTGGGCTGGCCGAATTCGCCCGCCATCCAGAATTCAGCCGGCGTACCGTTGGCCGGGATGGTCAGGGCGATTTCGTCATTGCCACTGTTGGCGCGCGTGGGCGAAAACCAGAACCTGCCGGTGGACCCACCGTTGCGGAAGGTCAGGTCAAGGTCGGGGGCCCCCGCGGGCACATTGGTCTGTCGGACCCTTACCCGGATCGGAACCCAGGTCATGAACAGCCGGTTCTGGGAATCGAGATTTGGAATTTCTAGCTGAATCACGGCAAATACCCTCTGGAAATACCAGAGGGTATCATGTTTCAGCTTGCAATCATAGCGTGAGCAGCGGCCCAGCCATGGCGATCATGTGTTGAACAGGAAGTGCATCACGTCGCCGTCCCTGACGACATAGGTCTTGCCCTCGGCGCGCATCTTCCCGGCTTCCTTGGCGGCCTGTTCGCTGCCTGCGGCGACATAATCGTCATAGGCGATTGTCTCGGCACGGATGAACCCTTTTTCGAAATCACCGTGAATCACGCCTGCCGCCTGCGGCGCGCGGGTGCCTTCGCGGATGGTCCAGGCGCGGGCCTCCTTGGGGCCGACGGTAAAATAGGTTTCAAGGTGCAGCAGGTCGTAACCGGCGCGGATCAGACGGTCGAGTCCGGCCTCCTCGAGCCCCATCTCTTCAAGGAACATAGCGGCTTCCTCGTCGTCGAGCTGGCTGATTTCCTCTTCGATCTGGGCCGAGATGATGACATGACCGGCCCCCTGCTCTGCCGCCATTTCGGCGACCTTGGCGGAATGCTCGTTGCCGTCCGCCGCGCTGGCTTCATCGACGTTGCAGACGTAGAGGATCTTCTTGGACGTCAGAAGTTGCAGGTTTTTCCAGGCCTTGCGGTCCTCTTCATCGACCTCGACCAGACGGGCGGGCTTGCCGTCTTCCAGCATCTCCTGCGCTGCGGCAAGCAGGCGGTCCTGCTGCGCAGCCTCCTTGTCGTTGCCCTTCAGCTTTCGGACAAGCCCGGCGCGGCGCTTCTCGATGCTTTCCAGGTCGGCCAGCATCAGCTCGGTCTCGATCACCTCGGCGTCGGCTACCGGATCGACCCGGCCATCGACGTGGGTGACGTCACCGTCTTCGAAACAGCGCAGCACGTGAGCAATGGCGTCGGTCTCGCGGATGTTGGCAAGAAACTGGTTGCCGAGGCCCTCGCCCTTGGACGCGCCCTTCACCAGACCCGCGATGTCGACAAAGGTCATGCGGGCCGGGATGGTCTGCTTGGACTTCGCCATCTCGGCCAGCTTGTGAAGGCGGGCGTCGGGTACGGCCACTTCGCCCACGTTGGGCTCGATGGTGCAGAACGGGAAGTTGGCCGCCTGCGCGGCGGCGGTCCGCGTCAATGCGTTGAACAACGTCGACTTGCCGACGTTCGGCAGTCCGACGATCCCCATCCTGAAGCCCATGGCGCACGCTCCTATCCTGTGTACGGGCCGCTTCTATTGACGCGGCGGGGCAAGCGCAAGCACCGCCACGCTCCCTGACCATGGACAAGCCCGCGCAAATTCGGCACATGTCCGGGGACAGATTGCAAGGACCGGACCCATGACCCGCATCGACGCCAAATTCGCCGCGCTGAAGGATGAAAACCGCAAGGCCTTCGTCGCCTATGTCATGGCTGGCGACCCCGATTTCGACGCCTCGCTGGAACTGGTCCGCGGCTTGCCGGGCGCCGGGGTCGACGTGATTGAACTGGGCCTGCCCTTCACCGATCCGATGGCCGATGGCACCACCATCCAGCTGGCCGGTCAGCGCGCGCTCGACGGTGGCATGACGCTCGACCGCACGCTGGAACTGGCGACCAAGTTCCGCGAGGGCGACGACAGCACGCCGATCGTGCTGATGGGGTATTACAACCCGATCTATTCGCGCGGCGTGGCCAAGTTTCTCGGGCAGGCCAAGGACGCCGGCATCGACGGGTTGATCATCGTCGACCTGCCCCCCGAAGAGGACGAAGAGCTCTGCATCCCGGCGCAGGCCGCGGGGCTGAACTTCATCCGGCTTGCCACCCCTACCACCGACGACAAGCGTCTGCCGAAGGTGCTGCAGAACACCAGCGGCTTCGTCTACTACGTGTCGATCACCGGCATTACCGGATCGGCCGAGGCGCAGGCCGGCGATGTCGGCCCCGAGGTGGCGCGGATCAAGGCCGGCACCGATCTGCCGGTCATCGTGGGCTTCGGCATCAATACGCCCGACAAGGCGCGCGACGTGGCGTCGGTGGCGGATGGCTGCGTGGTGGGATCGGCCATCGTGCAGAAGCTGGGCGACGGCAAGAGCACCGACGAGGTGTTGAGCTTCGTGAAATCGTTGGCGGACGGCGCGCACAGCGCCTGATCAGTCCAGCCGGGCGACCAGCCATTCGGCCATGGCACGGGCCAGGACCTCGCGCTTGACCGGTTTGGCGACGTGGCTGTCGATGCCTCGGCGCAGGTAATCTTCGACCTGGTGGGTCATGGCGTTGGCGGTCAGCGCGATGATTGGGCAGTGGCGCAATCCGTTGGTCGCCTCATGCGCGCGGATCGCCGCTGCCGCTTCCAGCCCGCCCATCACCGGCATGTTCACATCCATCAGCACAAGGTCAAACCCGCCCGCCTGATACGCCTTGAGCGCCTCGGCCCCGTTTTCGACCATCGTCATCCGCAACGGATAGCGTTTCAGCATGTGGTGCAGCACCAGTTGGTTGGTGCGATTGTCCTCGGCCGCAAGGATCGCCCAGGGCCGAGCGAAAAGAACCGCTTCCGCGTCGAGCCGCTCGGTCTCCTGCACGGCCTCGTCGCCTTTGCAAAGGGCGACATTGAAAACCGCGGTAAAGACCGAGCCGCCCCTCGCATTGGGCTGAAAGGTCAGGTCGCCGCCCATCAATCGGCAGATCTTGCGCGAAATCCAAAGCCCCAGTCCGGTGCCGCCGTGACGCCGTGTGATCGAGGCGTCAGTCTGCGAGAACGGCTTGAACAGCAGGTGTCTCTTGTCGTCCGCGATGCCCGGTCCTGTATCGGTGACGGTCACCGCCAGTTGCGTGCCCTCCGCGCCTTGCGTTATTTCGGCTGCAAGGCTGACGGACCCGGCCAAGGTGAACTTCAGGGCGTTCGACACCAGGTTCGACACGACCTGACGCAGGCGGGTCGGATCCGAAACTACCCGCGTTGCCGGCGCAAGACTGAAATCGCGGGTGAAGGTCAGGCCTTTTGCCTCGGCCTTGTGATCATAAAGGCGGAAAACCCCGTCCAGCAGTTCGATCAGGTCGAACTCGATGGTTTCCAGCTCAAGCTGCTCGGCCTCGATCTTCGTCAGATCGAGGATGTCGTTGACGATCGACAGCAGCGCCTGACCTGAGCCGGTCATGACCTCGAGCATGTCCTTCTGCATGTTCTCCAGACCGGATTCGTTCAGTGCCTCAGCCATTCCGAGGATGCCGTTCAGCGGGGTGCGGATCTCATGGCTGATCATGGCAAGGAAAGCGGTCTTGGCGTCGTTGGCGCGCTCGGCCTCACCCTTGGCGCGGTTCAGCGCGGCGGTACGGATGCGCACCTGCTCTTCCAGGGAAGCCGCCTGCAGCTTCAGCGCTTCGTTGGCTTCGAACAGCTCGCGACTCTTGCCGTCAAGCAGACGCTCTGCCTCTTCCCGCGCCTTGCGTTCGCGCAGATAGCGCCGCCGGGAAACCGGCCCATCGGCCTTGGTTTGCGCCTCTTCGCCCAAGGTGTCACCCGGTGAGCCGGATGCAGAATTCCGCGGACTTGTCGTTCTTGGGATCGGACTGTGCCACCGAGATCTCGGCCGGTTCACCGAAATGCGCGACGCAGGCCTCGATCATCCCCTTGCAGAAGGGCACAAGCGGCCGGTCGGAGGCGTAAGTCATCTTGATCGCGCGGTCGCCCTGCCATTCGGTGCGAAAGGTGGGCAGTTCGGCATCCGGATAGAGCTTTCGCACCTCGACGTGCACCTCGTTCTCGATCGCGTCGAGCATCATCAGGGCGTTAGCCTTGTCCGCGAAGAAGTCGGGGTAGGTCTCGACGAAGCGGCCATGGATCCATTGACCGAACCGGCGCTGCAACTCGGGGACGGCGATGCCGGTGTGATCGCCGATGGCGTCAACGATGGCCATCAGCTCGCTGCACGGATAGTTGCCGACGGCATTGTAGGCCCCGTCGCTGTCCAGCACGAGGTTGTCGAGGATGTCGTCGACCGCGTCCTCGCCGATGGTCTGTTCGGCCATGCTCAGCAATTCGGTGAATACCATACCCTTCATGCGGCTCCTCCTTCGCATCCTGTTCCCCCAATAAACCTGCATTGGTAAAGTCCGGCTTAAGCCGGTTCCGCGCCACTTGCGCGGGCACCCGCAAAGCGGTAAGAAATATTGACCAATTTCAAGGATAGCGTCCTCTCATGCCCGTGATTACCTCGATCGAAGACCTCAAACGCCTGCACAAGGCCCGCGCGCCGAAGATGTTTTTCGACTATTGCGAGTCGGGCAGCTGGACCGAGAAGACGTTCCGCGAAAACACCTCGGATTTCGAAGAGATCAGGTTGCGTCAAAGGGTTGCGGTGGACATGTCGAACCGCACCACCGCCACGCAGATGATCGGCCAGGACGTGGCCATGCCGGTGGCACTGGCCCCGGTCGGCATGACCGGGATGCAGCACGCGGACGGCGAGATACTGGCGGCGCGGGCGGCGGAGAAATTCGGCGTTCCCTATACCCTGTCGACGATGTCGATCTGCTCGATCGAGGACGTGGCCGAAAACACCACGAAGCCGTTCTGGTTCCAGATCTATACAATGACAGACGACGATTATGTTCGCCGCCTTCTGGAACGCGCACGCGACGCAGGGTGCTCGGCGCTGGTGATCACACTCGATCTGCAAATCCTCGGCCAGCGGCACAAGGACCTGAAAAACGGCCTTTCAGCCCCGCCCAAAATGACGCCCGCAGTGATCGCCGACCTGGCGACGCGTTGGCGCTGGGGATTGGGCATGTTGCAGACCAAACGACGTGGCTTCCGCAATATCGTGGGGCACGTAAAGGGCGTCTCCGATCCTTCTTCGCTGATGGCTTGGACGGCCGAGAAATTCGATCCGACCCTCGACTGGTCCAAGATCGCCAAGCTCAAGGAGATGTGGGGCGGCAAGGTGATCCTGAAGGGCATACTAGATGCCGAGGACGCGAAAATGGCGCTTCAGGTCGGTGCCGACGCCATCATCGTGTCGAACCACGGCGGGCGCCAGCTTGACGGGGCGCTGTCCTCGATCAGGGTGCTGCCCGAGATCATGGACGCGGTGGGCGACCAGATCGAGGTGCATCTCGACAGCGGCATCCGTTCAGGTCAGGACGTGCTGAAGGCGGTGGCGCTGGGGGCCAAGGGCACCTGGATCGGACGCGCCTATATCTACGGCCTGGGCGCGATGGGCGAGGCCGGGGTGACGAAGGCGCTTGAGGTGATCCACAAGGAACTGGACGTGTCGATGGCGCTCTGCGGCAAGCGCGACATCAACGATGTCGGGCGCGATGTGCTTCTGGTGCCCGAAGATTTCGGCGGGCGCTGGCAGAAGTAGACGGGCCTCGACAGACGGAACCACCGTCCCGGACCTGATCCGGGACCTCTTCTCAGACGTTGGCGGTGAGGTCCCGGACCACGTCCGGGACCGGGTCGCGCAGACGCGCGGGGCGGCCGTGGTGCCGCCTCGTTCAGTCCTACTCGGCCCATTCCCATGGGCGGGTGTAGGCGCCGAGCACGTGGCTGACATCCTCGTCCCGGGCGGTGTCGGACCGAGCGATGCGCGCCACCAGGCCGCGCTTCTTGTCGTCGATCACCTCGGCCACGTGGGCGTTGACCCCACGCTCTTCCAGCGCCGCGTCATAGACACGTTTGATCGCCTGCTTGCGCAGGTCGGGCTTGAACACCTTGCCAACGGCGGTCTTGGGCAGTTCGTCGAGGATTGTCAGGTGCTTGGGCTGCGCCGCGCGCTCGTGGACATGCGTCTTGCAGTGCGCCATCAACTCTTCCTCGGTGACGCTGGCCCCGCCGACAAGTTCGACATAGGCGCAGGGCAGTTCGCCCGAATGCGCATCGGGCTGTCCGATGGCGCCGGCAAAGGCCACCGCCGGGTGCTCCAGCAGCGCCTCCTCGATCTCGGCCGGGTCGATGTTGTGGCCGCCGCGGATGATCAGGTCCTTGGCGCGGCCGGTGATCCACAGGTAGCCGTCCGAATCGATGCGCCCCAGATCGCCGGTGCGCAGATAGATATCCTCGTGAAACAACTCGTGGTTCTTGTCGGCCTCGGTATAGGTTGAGCCCGCGTAGACACCGGGGTTGGCGACGCAGATCTCGCCGATCTCGTCCACCGCGCATTCCTCGGGGCCGTTGCCGTTCCGCTTGATGATCTTGACGTGGCAATAGGGCAGCGGGATGCCGACCGATCCGACCTTCTTTTCGCCCTCGGTCGGATTGACTGACACAAGGCAGGTCGCCTCGGTCAACCCGTAGCCCTCGATGATCTGCACGTCAGAGGCGCTTTCGAACCGCTTGAACAGTTCCATCGGCATCGGAGCAGAGCCCGAAAACGCCGTCTTGACCGTAGAGATGTCCGCATCCACCGGCCGCTGCATCAGCGCCGAAACGGCAGTGGGCACGGTGATGATGAAGGTGATCTTCCAGCGTTCGATCAGCTTCCAGAAGTTGTCAAAGACGCCTTCGCCGCGATAGCCCTGCGGCGTCGGAAACACCACCTGCGCGCCGGAGCTCACGGCCGCCATCAGGATCACGTGCACCGCGAAGACGTGGAACATCGGCAGCGGGCACATGATGCTGTCGGTCTCGTCAAACAGCAGCCGGGCGCCAAGCCAGCCGTTGTAGATCATCCCGGAATAGAGGTGCTGCGCGACCTTGGGCATGCCGGTGGTGCCGCCGGTGTGGAAATAGGCGGCGACGCGGTCCTTCTGGATGTCCTCGAAATCCAGTTTCGTGTTCTGGCGCTGCATCTCGGCCACGAAGCTCGCGACCTTGGCCTTGTGCCCGACCGGGTTCTTGGGCCGCACCAGCGGCACGATCCAGCTTTTCGGCGGGGTCAGATAGCGGTTGAGGTCGATCTCCAGCACGTGCTTGACACCGGGCGCGTCTTCCAGCGCGGTGGCGACCTTCTGGGCCACATCGGTCTTGGGGAAGCTTCGCAGCGTGACAACCACCTTGGCCTTGGTCTCGCGCAGGATGGCCGAGATCTGCTCGGGCTCCAGCAGCGGGTTGATCGGGTTGACGATGCCCGCGATCATCCCTCCGTAAAGCGCATAGGCGGTCTCAAGGCAGTTGGGCAGCACGAAGGCCACCACGTCGTTCTCGCCGACGCCAAGGCTGCGGAACAGGTTTGCGGCCTGATTGGTGCGCTCCTGAAACTGCTTCCACGTCGCGGTCTCGGCCGGGTCCGTCGCGCCCGAAAACAGCTGATAGCTGATTGCCGGTCGATCCGGAAACCGCGTGGCGACGCGGTCGATCAACCCGTGGATTGTGACCGGAACCTCGCGGTCCTCCCACGGCATTTCATTCTCAATGGCGTCGCGACCTGCAACGTTGGCAAAACCCATGTCTTTCCCTCCCCTAAAGCCCGTCTCCCGCGGGCTTTTCCTTGCGCGGCAGGATGGTCGCGAAATGTCGCGCGTGCAAGAGTGACGCACGGTCCAGCACAGCGCGACGCGGCGTCCAAGCGCGGGCGCGGGGCGTCACTCGGCGGCGATTCCGTCGGTGAACTGCATCCGGGCCAGCCGTGCATAGAGTCCGTCCTCTGCCACCAGCGCGTCATGGCTGCCCACGGCGACGACCTGCCCGTGGTCCATGACCACGATGCGGTCGGCCTTCTTCACCGTGGCCAGACGGTGCGCGACGATGATCGTCGTCCGGTCGCGGCTGAGTGCATCGACCGCGCGCTGCACCGCGCGTTCGCTTTCGGCATCGAGCGCGCTTGTCGCCTCGTCCAGCAGCAGCACCGGCGCGTCGCGCAGGATGGCGCGGGCGATGGCGATGCGCTGCTTCTGTCCGCCCGAAAGCATCACGCCGCGTTCGCCAAGCTGGCTGTCATAGCCTTCGGGCAGCTTCATGATGAAGTCGTGGGCGGCAGCGGCGCGGGCGGCTTCCTCGATCTCGGCGTCCGTCGCATCGGGGCGGCCATATCGGATGTTTTCCCGCGCCGAGGCGGCGAAAATCACCGGGTCCTGCGGCACCAGCGCCAGTGCGCGCCGAAAGTCGCTGCGGCGCATCGCGGCAATGTCGACGCCATCCAGTGTGATGCGGCCCGATGCCGGATCGTAGAACCGCAGCAGCATCTGGATGATCGTGGTCTTGCCGGCCCCGGACGGCCCGACAAGGGCGACGGTCTCTCCCGGCGCGATGGTCAGGTCAACGTGATCCAGGGCTGAGACGTCGGGGCGCTGCGGATAGGTGAAGCTGACATCCTCAAAGCGGATCGCACCGGTGACCTCGGCAGGCAGCGGCAGAGGCGCGGAGGGGTCCGACACCGCGTCCTGCGCGTGCAACAGCTCGACCAGACGCTCGGTCGCCCCGGCAGCACGCTGCAATTCGCCGAAAATCTCGGACAGGGCGGCCGTCGACCCCGCCACCATCACCGCGTATATCACGAACTGCACCAGCGACCCGGCGCTCATGTCGCCGGCCCTTACGTCGCGGGCGCCGATCCAAAGCACGCCGACAACGCCAGTGAAAACCAGAAAGATCACGATTGCCGTCATCAGCGCGCGGGTGGTGATGCGGCGCTTTGCGGCGTCGAGCGACTTGTCGGTGACGTCGGAAAAGGCGCCTTGGGTCAGCCTTTCGTGGGTAAAGGCCTGAACCGTCTGCACCGCGGTCAGGCTTTCCGACGCGCTGCCCGAGGACGAGGCGATCCAGTCCTGGTTCTCGCGGCTCAGCACCCGGAGCCGGCGGCCCAGCGTCAGGATCGGCACCACGACCGCCGGCACGATCAGCAGCACCAACCCTGTCAGCTTGGGCGAGGTCATCAGCATCAGAGCCATGCCACCTAGGAAGATCAGCAGGTTGCGCAGCGCGATCGACACAGAGGATCCGATCACCGACAAGATCAGCGTGGTGTCGGTGGTGATCCGGCTGACGACCTCTCCGGTCATGATCTTTTCATAGAAAGCAGGCGACAGGCCGATGACCCTGTCGAAGACGGCCTTGCGGATGTCGGTCACCACCTGCTCGCCCAGCCGCGTGACCAGTGCGTAGCGCAGCGCCGTGCCGACGGCCAACAGCGCAGCGATGACCAGCGCGGCAGAGAAATAAAGATCGAGCAGCGCGCCGTTTTCGGCGCTGAAGTTGTCGATTACGCGGCGCACGGCCAGCGGCAGGATCAGCGAAATGCAGGCGGTCGAAATCAGCGCCAGTGCCGCGGCGGCCAGCAGCCCGCGATAGGGCTTCAGGAATGGCCAGAGCGCGGCCAGTGCGCCGATCTGCTTTGACTTGTCCCGCTCTTCGCTGGGCTGGCCCATTCCTCGCGCCATCAGGCTCTCCTTCCGGTTTCGGGGTGGTTTACGGAAAGCGATGGGCGGGGGCAAGCTGTGCAGCCTGTCTCCGGCACCGGTGTTCTAAATTCGTTAGGTTTTGCCTGATAGCGAGGTGCGAAAAGGATGTGCCCTTGACCGCGACCGGCCGAATGCTGCTGCTCTGTGTCCTCGCTTGCCCTACCGCCACAGCGGCCGCGAGCCTTTTTGACACCGCCGGCGCCGATCGGTTGGGGCTGACAAATGCGCCGCGGCTTCCGCTGACCGGCGCGGGACTTCAGGCCAGCGAGATACCCCCTGCCACGGGCGCGCGCGGCAGCCTCTGGCAAGCCTCGCTGCCGTCGCTCGGCACGCGCGTGGCCCCGCCCGTGACTTCTGTACCGGAAGGGTCGGACCACGGCGATTCCATCGCGGTCTATCGTGATGAAGCTAGCAGACAGGCGCGACTGCATGGCATTCCCGAGGCGCTGTTTTTAGCCCTGATCCGTCAGGAATCGGCGTGGAACCCCAGGGCGCTCTCATCCGTGGGCGCCATTGGGCTGGCCCAGTTGATGCCGGGAACGGCACGTGAGTTGGGGGTCGATCCCTATGATCCGGTGCAGAACATCCGCGGCGGGGCGCGATACCTGAGCCAGCAATATGACAGGTTCGGCAGCTGGCGGCTGGCGCTTGCCGCTTATAACGCCGGGCCGGGCGCGGTGCGCAAACACGGCGGTGTGCCGCCCTACCGGGAGACGCAGACCTATATCCGTAAGATTCTCGGCAAATAGCCCAAAAGGAAACCGCCCGCTCCGATCCGGAGGGGCGGCTTTCACGTCACGATCGCGGCGGCTCAGGCGGCGACCGGAAAGGCGGCCGTTTCGGCCTCTTCGATGAAGACCTTGTGCAGCGCCTTGATGGCAGGCTTCAGGTCCTCACGTTCGAGGATGAACTGCGTGTCCACGTTGCGCGGCCCTTGGCTGGCGCCAAGCGTAGTGTGACCTGCGTCGGCAATCGCCTGCAACCCGCGTGTCAGTACCGACAGGCCGTTCAGGTCCCGCCCGATTACGGCGGCCATCGCCAGCGTCCGCGAGGAAATCTCGGCCTGCGGATAGAGTTTGGACAGGTCACGCTCGACCCGCCGCATGGTCTTCAACGAGGCGTCGACGTAATGCGTGATCGTGTTGGCATTGGACACCTTTGACACGATACGAACGTCGTGGCGCGTCAGCACTTCGAGGATCGCAGCGTCGTAGCCTTTCACGCCGACCATGTCCTGCTCGAACACCTCCAGTGCGATCACGTCCAGCCCGGTGACCATCTCGACAGCCGGGGTGTCGGTCTTCTGGTCGTCGATCAACGTGCCCGGATCGCCCGGATCGAAGGCGTTTGTCACCCGCAAGGGAACCTCCGCCTGGCGCAGGGTCTTCGCGGCCTTGGGGTGGATCGCCTCCATCCCCATGTTCGACAACTGGTCGGCCACGTCATAGTTGGTCCGGCCCAGCTTGCGCACTGCCTCGGCGCCGACCAGCTTGGGATCGGCAGAGCTGAGGTGGAATTCCTTGTGGATGATCGCCTCGCGCGCACCGGTCAGGGCCGCCAGTTTCGAGAAGGTCACTTCGGAATAGCCCCGGTCGAATTCACGCATCAGGCCCTCGGCGCATTGCGCGTAGCCGGTGACGATGGGCATCTCGATGGCCGGATCGACGTTCTCGAACGCCTGGTTGATGCGCTCGTCAAGCGACACAACGCCCTCGTCGCGCCAGCCCGATAGGTCCACCAAGCGTGCATTCACGCCGGCGCGCTGCAGTAGCAGCGTGGCCACCAGCGCGGAATGCGCCTCGCCCAGCCCCGAAAGCAGCTCGCGGATCTGCAACAGGTGCGATTCCAGCCGGAAATGGCCGTAGGAACAAAGCCTTTGCAAATCGATCAGGCAGTTGCGTGCGCCCTCGATACGCTCGCGCACGAACTCCGCCGCGCGGTCGCGATCGCCGGTGTGGTCCAGCACCGTCTCATGTGCCTCGACCATGGCGGCAGCGACGCGGTCCAGCGCGTCGTGCCAGCCGTGATCGGTGTCGGCGCTGGCGAAATCAGCGTAGACGCCGGGCTTGCCGGTCTTCTTGTGTTCCAGAAGCAGGTCGGTGATTCCGCCGAAGGCGGAGACCACGAACACCCGGCCGTAAAGGTTGTCACGGTCGCCGATAAACAGCGTGTCCCGCAACTCGTCCAGCCGCGACATCGACGTGCCGCCGATTTTCTCGACTGTATGGGTCATGCGTCCTCCAGTTCCTCCGGTGCCGCATAGGATCCGTCTTCGCGGTGCACTTCCTTGCCGGTCACCGGCGGATTGAAGCAGCAAGCCATGACAAGCTCTTCCTCGGCCCGCAGCACGTGGCGGTCATGTTCGTTCAGCGCGTACATGACACCGGGCGCGATCTCGTGCGTCTCGCCGGTGGCAAGATCGGTGATCGAGCCCTTGCCCTGCATGCAGTAGACGCTCTCGAAGTGGTTCTTGTACTCGAAGGTGTGCTCCGAACCTTCCTTGAGGAAGGTGATGTGGAACGAAAAGCCCATCCCGTCATCTGCCAGCAGCATACGCACCGATGTCCAATCCGCATCCGACACGACGCGCGACTTCTGGTTTTCGACGATCTTGTTGAAGTCTCTGACAATCATGGTGTTACTCCGCTGCGATCTGCATGGTTTCGTTGGCCTTGGCGGCCTCCTCGGCGGCCTCCAGCAGGATGGCAAAGCCCTTCTTGAAGGTCTCGTCCGGGGTGGTCAGCGGTGCCAGCACCTTGACCACTTCGTCGTTCGGACCGGAGGTCTCGATCACCAGACCCTTTTCGAAGGCACGCCCGCAGATGTCGGCGGCCAGTTCGCCCGAGCCGACATCGACGCCGCGCATCAGGCCGCGGCCCTTCAGGTAGGCGCCGTCGAACAGGTCGGCCACGGCCTGCAGGCCGTCAATAATGATCTGCTCGCGGCGCTTCAGCGTCTCGGCAAAGCTGTCGTCGGCCCAGAACTTTTCAATCGCGACGCGGGCAGTGACGAAGGCGTGGTTGTTGCCACGGAAGGTTCCGTTGTGCTCGGCAGGGCCGAAGACGTCGTGCTGCGGACGCACAAGGACCAGCCCCATCGGCAGGCCGAAGCCCGAGATGGATTTCGCCATGGTGATGATATCGGGCGTGACGCCGAATTCCTCAAACGAAAAGAACCCGCCGGTCCGGCCACAGCCCGCCTGCACATCGTCAATGATCAGCAGCGCGCCGTGCTCTTCGGCCAGCTTGGCAACCTTTTGCACCCATTCGGCAGACGCAGCGTTGAGGCCACCCTCGCCCTGCACCGTTTCAAAGATGATCGCCGCCGGGGCGTCCATGCCGGACGAGGCGTCGCCCAGCATCTTTTCTAGCAGGCGCGTGGTGTCGAAATCCTCGCCCATGTAGCCGTCATAGGGCATCCGCGTCACGCCGGGCAGTTCGGTCCCTGCCCCGCCACGGTGATAGCCATTGCCGGTGGCCGACAGCGCACCAAGCGTCACGCCGTGGAACCCGTTGGTGAACGAGATCACGTTGGTGCGGCCGGTGACCTTGCGGGCTAGCTTGATCGCGGCCTCGACGGCGTTGGCGCCGGTCGGACCGGTGAACATCACCTTATGGTCCAGATCGCGCGGCTTGAGGATGTGCTCCTCGAAGGCGCTCAGGAAATCCGCCTTGGTATTGGTGTGCAGGTCGAGGCCATGCGCAACGCCATCGTTCGAGATATGCTCGATCAGCGCCGCCTTCATGTCGGCGTCGTTGTGACCGTAGTTCAGCGACGAACACCCGGCGAGAAAGTCGATGTACTCGCGGCCCTCGACGTCGGTCATTATCGACCCGGACGCGCCGGTGAAGGTGGTGGTGAAACCGCGGCAGTACGAGCGGGCTTCGCTCTCGCGGCGTTCGAAAATAGTATTCTGTTGGGTCTCGGTCATGAGGCCCTCCTTTGGTTCGGTAAATCTGTAGGGTGATGACGCGGGGATCAGGCAGCGCGCAGCAGCTTCTCTTCTTCCGGCAGCTCGATCGTCACCATGTGTTCGGTGGCGTGCTGGCCGTCGAAATGCGCATCGCGCTTAAAGTGCGGCTCGTCCGACATCTCGCCGCCGATCTGGCGGGCGAAGCTGCGGAACAGACCCCAGGACGCGTCGTTGTCCTTGGTGATCGTGGTTTTCATCTCTTTCGCATCAGCGCATTCGTCGCGCTGCACGAGGTGGGCCAGCATCTTGCGGCCCAGGCCCAGACCGCGCGCATCGGCGCTGACGGCGACCTGCCAGACGAAGAAGGCATCCTGACCGGGGATCATGTGGCCGGAGACCCAGCCGACGATCTTGCCGTCCAGTTCCGCCACCACGCAGGTGTCGCGGAAATGATCGGCCTGGATCAGGTTGCAGTACATCGAGTTCTCGTCGAGTGGCTGGCAGTTGCCTACCAGCTCCCATATTTCGGCCCCGTCCGTCGCTTCGGGTTTACGCAGACGGGGCGTGCCCTTTCGGGGCAGATCGAGATCTTTCGGCATAGGGTCATCCTCGCTTCGATTACTTCGACTACCTAACTAACAAGCGGCGACCACTGTTTCAACATCTAAAGCAAAATATGCGCTAATAGCGCGATTTTGGCACGTTTAGGCCAATTTTTATTAAAGGAAAGTGGAAAATACTACTTAGACTTCCTGATGAAGCCCTGCACAAAGCAAACGATTGATCGCAGTGGGAAATTCGTGCGATGGTGTCGCCATGATGACGCAAGACAATCCCCGCACCGACCAAAGCCTGATCGCGCTTCGACGAATCCTGCGTGCGACCGAGCTTTACGAACGGTCGCTGGCGCAGGCCGCGGGCCTGAGTTCAGCGCAGTTGCGGGTGTTGCAGATAGTGGCCTCGCAAGGCTCTGATGGCACTACACCCTCGGCCCTGGCGGCGCAGATGGGGGTCAGCCAGGCCACGGTGACGACCCTGGTCGACAAACTGGTGGCCCGCACCATGGTCCAGCGCCAGCGGTCCCAGCGTGACCGGCGGCAGACCAACGTCATCATCACCGAAACCGGCCGCAAGGCGGTCGAAACCTCGCCCGACGCCCTGCAACAGCGCTTCGTGACCTCCTTCAACACCCTGCAGGACTGGGAGCAGGCGCAGCTCATCGCCTCGCTCGAACGGGTCGCCGCCATGCTGGACGCCCGCGACATCGACGCCGCGCCGGTGCTGACCATCGGCGACATTCATTCGGAAAAGCGGGGCAACTGAGCCTTCGGGCCGTTACCCCGCCACACTGCCCGGCCGGGGTATGAGGTCCCGGGTCAGGCCCGGGACCGGTCCTGCTGGTCCGGCATCGTCCCAGCCAGCCGTTGTAACAGCGTGTCACGCGTCACCACACCCAGACTACCGCCTTCGTCGGCCACCTGGATCGCATTGACCTCGTCCGAGAACATCGGCACCAGCGCGTCGATCGGCGTCTCCGGTCCCACTTCGGGCGCGCCTTCTGCCCGGCCCTCCGCCATCATGTCACGTGCGCAGAGCACACCCAGCGGGTTCATATGCGCCACAAAGTCCGCCACGTACTCGGTTGCCGGGTTCGAGAAAATCTCGCGCGGGGTGCCGCATTGCACGATGCGCCCCCCTTCCATGATGGCGATGCGGTCGCCGATCTTGAACGCTTCGTCGAGGTCATGACTGACGAAGATGATCGTCCGCCCGAGCCTCTGTTGCAGGTCCAGCAACTCGTCCTGAAGCCGGGTGCGGATCAGCGGGTCGAGCGCGCTGAACGGCTCGTCCATCAGCAGCACCGGCGCCTTGGTCGCGAAGGCCCGCGCCAATCCGACGCGCTGCTGCATCCCGCCCGACAATTCCCCGACCTTGCGGTCGGCCCAGTCGGCCAGCCCGACCAGCGCCAGCTCTTCCTCGGCCTGCGCATTGCGCTTGGCCTTGGACATGCCGCCCAATTCAAGCCCCAGTACCACGTTGTCACGCACCGTGCGCCACGGCAGCAGCCCGAACTGCTGGAACACCATGGCAACGTGGCTCAGCCGCACGTCGCGCAGCGTTGCCTTGTCGGCGTTGGTGACATCCACCATCCGGTCGCCACAGCGCACCCGCACCGCGCCGCGCGCCACGGGGTTCAGCCCGTTGACCGCCCTGAGGAGCGTCGACTTCCCCGATCCCGACAGGCCCATGAGCACGAGGATCTCGCCCTCGCCGACCTCGATATTGCAGTTATGGACACCCAGCACCTGCTTGGTCCGGTTCTGGATCTCGGCCCGGTCGAGGCCCTTGTCCATCAGCGGCAGGGCCTCTTCTGGATGATTACCGAAAACGATAGAGACATTGTCGAACTCGACGGCGTTGTTTGAAGTGCTCATTTGCGAACCACCCTCAGCATGCGGTCGAGCATGATGGCGACCACGACAATGACAAAACCGCTCTCGAATCCGAGCGACGTGTTGACCTGGTTGAGAGCCCGCACCACCGGCACCCCCAGCCCGTCGGCGCCCACCAGTGCCGCAATCACAACCATCGACAGCGACAGCATGATGGTCTGGTTGAGCCCGGTCATGATCTGCGGAAAGGCATAGGGCAGCTCGACCTTGACCAGCTTCTGCCAGCCGGTCGCGCCGAAGGCATCCGCCGCCTCGAGCAGCGCCGAAGGCGTAGAGGTCACGCCAAGGTGGGTCAGCCGGATCGGCGCCGGCACCACGAAGATCACCGTGGCGATCAAACCGGGCACCATGCCGATGCCAAAGAACACGATCGCGGGAATGAGGTAGACGAAGGTCGGCAGGGTCTGCATCAGGTCCAGCACCGGCCGCATCCAGGCATATAGCTTGGGCCGATGCGCCACCGCGATGCCCACCGGAACGCCGATCCCCATGCAGACCACGCAGGCCGACAGCACCAGTGTCAGGCTTTCGGTGGTTTCTTCCCAATAGCCCTGGTTGAGGATGAACAGGAAGCCCAGCACCACGAACAGCGTGACCTTCCAGTTGCGCTGCAACACCCAGGTAAGACCCGCGAAGAGTGCGATGATGATCAGCGGATGCGGCGTCTGCAACACCCAGAGGATGCCTTCGATCAGCCAATCCATCACGTCGGACAACCCGTCGAAGAACCACGCGCCGTGCGTTTGCATCTGGTCGAAAACCCACGCGGCGCCCTTGCCCACCGGAATTTTGTTGTCGGTCAGCCAATCCATGCGCGGGCCTCCGGGTTGCCGAATTTCGTGTCTGCTGTCACTCTTTCCTCCAAAGCCGAGGGGGATCGCCAGTGGCGCTTGTGTTCTATACCAATCCGATGTCGCGCGGCCGGATCGCCCGCTGGATGCTCGAAGAGACCGGCCTTTCCTATGAGACCCGGGTCTTGGCCTACGGGCCCGAGATGAAATCGCCGGAGTACCTTGCGCTCAACCCGATGGGAAAGGTGCCCGCCATTGTCCATGACGGACAGGTCGTGACCGAGGCGGCGGCGATCTGTGCCTATCTCGCCTTTGCCGCCCCCGAGGCCGGCCTTGCGCCCGAACCGGACGAACGCGCGGATTTCTTTCGCTGGATGTTTCTGGCCGCAGGTCCGGGCGAGGCCGCGATCACCAATGCCGCCTTCGGCTTCGATCTGCCGGATACGGACGAGGCGCGGGGACGTTCGGGCTATGGCAGCCTCGACGCCGTGGCCGATGCACTGGCCGCGATGCTGGCGGATGGGCGCAGCCATGTCTGCGGCGCACGCTTTACCGCGGCGGATGTCTATGTCGGTGCGCAAATCCAGTTCGGGCTGCAATTCGGCACCCTGCCCGAGCGCCCGGGCTTTGCCGATTACGCGCAAAGGCTTGCTCGCCGCCCGGCCGCGATACGCGCCATCGAGCTGGACAATGCACTGATGCCCCGTCCCGACTGACGCGCAGACCGCAAGCCCCCGCCTGACGGCGGAGGCCCTTGTTTTCGAAGCGGAAGAGATCACTCCAGCGATGCTTTCACCGCGGCCATGGCGTCACCGCCATCCTTGGTGGTCACACCGTCAAGCCAGGTGTCCAGCACGCCCATGTTCTCGGACAGCCAGGCCTTCGCCGCCTCGGACGGCTCTTCGCCGTCATCGAGAATCGCGCCCATGATCTCGTTTTCCATTTCCAGCGTGAACTCGAGGTTCTGAAGCAGCTTGCCGACATTGGGGCATTCCTCGACATAGCCCGCCGCGGTGTTGGTATAGACCGTCGCGCCACCGAAGTCGGGGCCGAAATAGTCGTCGCCGCCGGTCAGATAGGTCAGTTCGTAGTTGGCGTTCATCGGGTGCGGCTCCCATCCGAGGAACACCACCGGCTCGTCGCGACGGTCGGCACGGGCGACCTGCGCCAGCATCCCCTGTTCAGAGCTTTCGACGACCTCGAACTCACCCAGACCGAAGGCATTCTCCTCGATCATCGACAGGATCAGGCGGTTGCCGTCATTGCCCGGCTCGATGCCGTAGATCTCGCCGTCCAGCGCATCCTTGTGCTTGGCGATGTCGGCGAAGTCCTTGATGCCCAGATCGGCGGCGGCCTTGTTCACCGCCAGCGTGTACTTGGCGCCTTCGAGGTTGGCGCGCACCGTGTCGACAGTGCCCTTTTCGCGATAGGGCGCGATATCGCCCTCCATCGTCGGCATCCAGTTGCCGAGGAAGACGTCGATGTCACCGTTCTCGATCGAGGTATAGGTCACAGGCACCGACAGCACCTTGATCTCGGTCTCGTAACCCAGCGCCTCAAGCACCGTCGTCGTGGCTGCGGTGGTGGCGGTGATGTCCGTCCAGCCCACGTCGGAGAAAGTGACCGAATCGCATTCGGCCAGCGCCGGACCCGCGAGGGCCAAGGCAAACGCGGAGACTGTAAGTTTCATTTTCATCTGGTCTTTCACTCCCTGATTTTTTATTGATTGATCAGTCAATCAATATCATGATTCATCTGGATCGCAACATCGGACACGAAAAATGCCCAAAATAGGAATGGAGCCGATCCGCCGTCAGGCCCTGATCGACGCCACCATTGCCGAAATCGGCGAGACGGGCTCGCTCGACATCACCGTGTCGGCGATCGCGCGCCGCGCCGGCGTGTCTTCCGGGCTGGCGCACCATTACTTCGGCGGCAAGGATCAGATCTTCCTGGCGACGATGACTCATATCCTGAGCACCTATGGGCAGCAGGTCCGTGCAGAATTGCGAACCGCCGGAACCCCGATGGACCGGCTGAAGGGGATCGTAGGTGCGGGATTCACCGGTGGCAACTTTTCCCGCGCGATCGTGACCGCGTGGATGAACTTCTACGCGCTGGCGCTGTCGTCGGCGCAGGCGCACCGGTTGCTCGAGATCTACCAGCGGCGGCTGCGGTCGAACCTGCGCCACGCACTGCGCGACCTGATGCCGGGGCGTCCGGTGGCGGACCCCGCCCGCCGGGTGGCGGCACTGATTGACGGACTTTATCTGCGCGAGGCGCTGCGAAACGGCCCTCCGGACGGCAACCGGGCCACACGGATCGTGATGGACCAGATCGAAATGGAATTGAAGGAGGCGGCAACATGACCTTGCCCGACCCGCAACCGAAGGCCAGCCACTTCATCGGCGGCTATTATGTCGAAGACGACAGCGGCCCCGAAATCGCGGTGATCTATCCCTACTCGGGCGAACAGATCGCAAAGGTGCATGGCGCCACCGATTCCGTACTGGAGCAGGCCATCGCGGCAGCGGTGAGCGCGCAACGGGACTGGGCGAAGCGCTCGGGCACCGAACGCGGGCGCGTGCTGCGCCGGGCCGCCGAGATCATGCGCGACCGCAACCATGAACTCAGCCAGCTCGAAACGCTGGACACCGGCAAACCCTATCAGGAGACCAGCGTGGCCGACGCCACGTCGGGCGCCGATGCGCTGGAGTATTTCGGCGGGCTGGCCGGGTCCCTGACCGGCGAGCACATCCAACTGGGCGCGGACTGGGCCTATACCGTACGCGAGCCGCTGGGCGTCTGCGCCGGCATCGGGGCATGGAACTATCCCACCCAGATCGCCTGCTGGAAGGCGGCGCCGGCGCTGGCCTGCGGCAACGCGATGGTGTTCAAACCGTCCGAGACGACGACGCTCTGCGCCCTGAAGGTGGCCGAGATCCTCGTCGAGGCCGGCGCACCTCCGGGGCTGTTCAACGTGGTGCAGGGGCGCGGCGATGTCGGCGCTAAGCTGATTGCCGATCCGCGCATCGCCAAGGTCTCGTTGACCGGATCGGTTCCGACGGGCCGCAAGGTCTATGCCGCCGCCGCCGAAGGCATCAAGAACGTCACCATGGAGCTTGGCGGCAAGTCGCCCCTGCTGATCTTCGACGACGCCGACCTTGACGACGCGGTCTCGGGCGCGATCCTGGCGAATTTCTATTCCTCCGGTCAGGTCTGCTCGAACGGCACGCGCGTCTTCGTGCAATCCGGTATCTACGATGCGTTCGTCGAACGCATGGGAGACCGGCTGAAGGGGGTGAAAACCGGTGACCCGATGGACCCGGAAGTGAACTTCGGGCCGCTGGTGAGCGCCGAGCAACGCGATAAGGTTCTGGACTACATCGAAACGGGCAAGGACGAAGGCGCCTGGCTGGTGGCGGGCGGGCATGCTCTGGACGGCCCCGGCTACTGGGTGGCGCCGACGCTTTTCGCCGACGTGACCGACGACATGACCATTGCGAAGGAAGAGATCTTCGGACCGGTGCTGTCTGTGATGAAGTTCGAAGACGAGGACGAGGCGGTCGAGCGGGGCAATGCCACCGAGTTCGGCCTGTCCGCCGGCGTCTTCACCCGCGACATCACCCGCGCGCACCGGGTGATCGGACGCTTGCAGGCGGGGTCGTGCTTCATCAACTCCTACAACGACGCGCCGGTCGAGGTGCCCTTCGGCGGCTCCAAGATGTCGGGCGTCGGGCGCGAGAACGCCAAGACCGCGATCGAGCATTATTCGCAACTGAAATCGGTCTTCGTGCGCATGACCCAGATCGAGGCGCCTTTCTGAGATGGGGTTTCTAGAAAATGTGCGCTGCCGCGCGCCGATTTTTGCAATGAGGACCTGTGACGGATCCGCTCTGGCGCTGCGCGCCAGGGCATTGCCGGGATTTTCTGCTGAGAGGCCGTTTGCCGGCAGGTCTGCCGTCCAACAGGCCGTCCAACAGGCCACCACAAGCGTTTTGCGAGCCGCGCCCGCCTCAAGGACCTTCGGCCGCCTGCGGCGGTGCTGCGCATCCTTGACCCGGTCCCAGCTCGCGGAGGGGAACTGATGCAAGCGGATTACGTGATCGTGGGTGCGGGCTCGGCCGGGTGCGCCATGGCCTATCGCCTGACCGAGGCGGGGCATTCCGTGATCGTTGTGGAACACGGAGGTTCGGACGCGGGGCCGTTCATCCAGATGCCGGGCGCGCTCAGCTATCCGATGAACATGAAGCGTTACGACTGGGGGTACCGGACCGACCCCGAGCCTTACCTCGGTGGACGACGGCTGGCCTGTCCGCGTGGCAAGGTGATCGGCGGGTCGTCCTCGATCAATGGCATGGTCTACGTGCGCGGCCACGCGGCGGATTACGACAGCTGGTCGGACAGCGGCGCTGCGGGCTGGGCTTATGCCGACGTGCTGCCCTACTTCAAGCGGATGGAAAGCTGGCACGCGGCCGGCCATGGCGGCGAACCGGACTGGCGCGGTCAGGACGGGCCGTTGCACGTGACCCGCGGCACCCGCAAGAACCCGCTGGTCAAGGCCTTCGTCGACGCCGGGCAGCAGGCGGGCTACGAAACAACCGAGGATTACAACGGCGAGAAGCAGGAAGGCTTCGGACCGATGGATCAGACCGTCCACAAGGGCGAACGCTGGTCGGCAGCGCGTGCCTACCTGCGGCCGGCGCAGGCCACCGGGCGCTGCACGATGGTGCGCGGGCTGGCGACGCGGGTGATTATCCGCGACGGCAAGGCAGAGGGCGTGGAACTGCTCCGCCACGGCGGACGCGACCGGGTCATGGCCCGGCGCGAGGTGGTGCTGGCGGCCTCGGCGATCAATTCGCCCAAGCTGCTGATGCTGTCGGGGATCGGCCCGGCGGCGCATCTTTCGGAACTGGGCATCGACGTGGTGGCCGACCGGGCGGGCGTGGGGATGAACCTTCAGGACCACCTCGAGCTTTACATCCAGATGGCGGCGACCCAGCCGGTCTCGCTCTATCGCTACTGGAACCTCTTCGGAAAGGCCTGGGTCGGCTTGCAATGGCTGGCCACGCGCAAGGGGCCGGGCGCCTCGAACCAGTTCGAGAGCGCGGCCTTCATCCGGTCACGCGCCGGCGTCCGCTATCCCGACATCCAGTATCACTTCCTGCCGATCGCGGTGCGCTATGACGGCAAGGTCGCCGCTGAGGGGCACGGGTTCCAGGCCCATGTCGGACCGATGCGCTCACCCTCGCGCGGATCGGTGACGCTGACATCGCGCGATCCGCGCGCCGATCCGCGGATCCTGTTCAACTACATGAGCCACTCCAAGGACTGGGAGGATTTCCGGAACTGCATCCGCCTGACCCGCGAAATCTTTGCGCAGGAGGCATTCAAACCCTTTGCCGGCGCCGAAATCCAGCCGGGCCCCGACGTGCAGAGCGACGAGGAACTCGACGGTTTCATCCGTGAACACGTGGAAAGCGCCTATCACCCATGCGGCACCTGCCGCATGGGCGCGCGCGACAATCCGCAGGCAGTGGTCGATCCGGAGTGCCGGGTGATCGGGGTCGACGGGCTGCGCGTGGCCGACAGTTCGGTGTTCCCGTCGATAACAAACGGCAACCTCAACAGCCCGTCGATCATGGTGGGTGAAAAGGCCTCGGATCACATCCTCGGACGCGCGCCGCTGGCGCCGGACAACGCCCGGCCGTGGATTCACCCGGATTGGGAGACGCAGCAGCGCTGAGCCTAGCCTGCGCCCCGCGCGTCAAGCCAGCCCGGCAGTCCGCCGATGTCGTCAAGCACGTCGTCGGCGTGCGGCATCAGATCGGCGCGCCGCGCCGGGCCGGTCAGCACCCCCACGCAGGCCATCCCGGCACGGCGCGCCGCAATCAGGTCATGGGTGCTGTCGCCCACCATGACGACCTGTCCGGGTGCAAGGCCGGTGGCTGCCGCGAAAGCGAGCAACGGCTCAGGATCGGGCTTCACCCCGTGGCCGCTATCAAACCCGGCGATGAAGTCGAAATGCTCCGTGGCCTCGACAGCGCTCAAATGCGCGCGGGCGGTTGTCTCGGTGTCGTTGGTCACCACACCAAGCCGCAGGCCGCGCCGCGCCAGACCGGCGAGAAACGGCACCAGCGGTACCGCCTGGTGCAGTGGCGCCGCGCGGGCCGCATGGATCAGGTAGAGTTCGACCTCCTCGACCGGCCGGTCCGGCAGGGCGCGATGCACGCATTCCGCCGCCTCGCGATTGGTGCCGGCAATCACCGGGCTGTCGGGGAAGAAGGCCTGTCCGGCAAGGTCGTAGCGCAGGTGCCGGGCCAGCGCGTCCCGTGCCACGGGGTCCCCCGCCGCCAGATCCTCGATAACCCCCGCCGCCCAGACATTCCAGGTTCCGGCGAAATCGAACAGCGTGCCGTCCTTGTCGAAGATCACTCCGGCGATCCCGGGCCGGTCGGTCATGTCCAATGCACCTGCTCGCCGCCGGGCAGCGCCTCGCGGGCGTACATCACCCGGTCATAAGCGATGCCCTGACTGTCGCAGAAACGGATCACCCAGGCATCGTCCATCAGCAGGAAATCCAGCACCGAACCAAGGAAATCGGGGTCGCCCGCACGTTCGCGCAGCTCCGCTTCGGAGGTGCCGGTCGACCCGAGGAAAACCCCGATCAGGTCGTCTTCGCCTACCAACCAGGCCAGGGCCTGCAACCCAAGTGTTTCGGCGGCTTCCCGCGTATCGGCCATGCAGCGTCCCCTGAAGTTACCATTTGGAAAGGATTTCTTAACTGTTCGGATGCAAAACCTTAAGTCAACTTTTCATCAATGACGAGGTCACGGAATTGGCGCGTCAAATCCTCATCGTCGATGCGGTGGCCACCAATCGCATCGTTCTGAAGGTCAAGCTGACGGCGGCCTTTTACGACGTGACCCAGGCGGTGACGGCGCAGGATGCCGTGAAAAGGGTGCAGAAAAACCCGCCCGCCCTGATCGTCATCGGAGGATTGGATGAACTCGGTCCCGTCGAGCTTTGCAGGCAGCTGCGGGCGCTGCCGGGGGCATGCTATTGCCCGATCGTGGTGCTGACGCCGCAGGCGGAGCCAAAGATGCGACTGGCGGCGCTTCAGGCGGGGGCCGACACCATCCTCGACCAGCCGTGCTGCGACGCCCTGCTGCTGGCGCGGCTGCGTTCGCTCCTGCGCCTGCAGGAGGCCGATACCGAATTGCGGATGCGCGAAAGCACCCATCGCGCCCTCGGGCTGAACGAACCGCAGGCAGCGTTTCCGGCACCCGGCCGCATCGGCCTGATCGCGGACGACCGCCGCAGCTTCGCCGGGCGCATGGCGACGCTGACGGCCTCGACCGGGCATCGGTTCGATCTGCTTGCCGCGCGCGACCTGTTCGAACGCCCACAAAGCTCGGACGCGGCCGAGGCGCCCGACGTGCTGGTGATGGCCCTGCCCGACGATCAGCCCGATGCCGCACTTCAGCTTCTGCCCGACCTTCGGGCGCGGATGGCGACGCGCGACGCGGGGATTCTGGTGCTGGTGCCGGATGCGGCGGGGGCGACTGCCGCCTCCGCGCTGGACCTCGGCGCCGACGACGTCGCCCCTCTGGACATCGCCCCGGACGAAATCGCGTTGCGCATCAATCGCCTGCTGGCGCGCAAGCGCAAGGACGACCGACTGCGCAGCACCGTCAGCGCCGGGTTGCGTGCCGCCGTCACCGACCCCCTGACCGGGCTTTTCAATCGCCGCTATGCCCTGCCACACCTCAGCCGCATCGCCGAACGCGCCGACCGTGTCGGGCGGCCTTTCGCCGTCATGGTGGCCGACCTCGATCACTTCAAGCAGATCAACGACCGGTTCGGCCACGCCGCAGGCGACGCGGTGCTGGCCGAGGTTGCGCTCCGCCTGCGCGACAACCTGCGGCCGGTGGACCTGCTGGCACGGATCGGCGGCGAGGAATTCCTGATCGCCCTGCCTGACGCGTCGGCCCGTGCCGCGCGGCTTGCCGGGCAGCGCCTCTGCGCCGCGGTTGCAGACGCGTCGTTCCATATCCCGGGACGGGCGCAACCGGTGTCGATCACCGTTTCGATCGGCATCACCCTGGCTTTGCCCGCCACGACCGAAACCGGGCGAGACGCGGCAACTGCCCAGCTGCACCGGCCAGAATTGCAGCCTGAATGCCTGTTGCGGCAGGCCGATGCCGCGCTCTACGAGGCCAAGGCACACGGCCGCAACCAGGTGGAGCTGCGGCGGCCGGCGGCCTGAGCCAGATCAGCGCCGTTTGCGCCGCTCCAGCGCCTCTGCCATTCGCGCGGCAAAGGCGTCCCGCTCGCTCGGGCTCATCGCCGACAGACGCGCCACCAGCGCGTCCTGGCCGCGCTTCTGGATTTCGATCGCCCGTCGGCTTTGACGCGCCAGCACCTCGGCGAAGGCGTCCGCATCGAAGGCGTCGGCACGCAGTAGCGCCAGCGCCGTCTCGTAGTCCGCGTCGCTCTGCGCGCGCAACTCGCGGCGCGCACCTTCGGCACGCAGGCTGCGGAACACCGCGCGGCCGATCGCGCGCCGGTCCTCGCCGGTCAGCGCCTGCGTGTAGGGGGCGACGGCGTCCCGCATGTGCCGCGGCGGCGCAAGGCCCGGCCCGCCCCGCAATACAAAGCCGGTCACGATGCCAACGATCAGCAGGTTCAGTGCCAGCGATACGAAAAGCACCACCCGCAGCCCGGTCGAGAATCGGCGCGGGTGCTTCGGTGCGGGGTCCGGCAACTCGGCCATGGTCAGCTTTCCTCCAGATCGAAATCGAAGCCCGAAACCGGGTCGAACAGCACGGCTTCATCTGACAGGTAGATCGCCGCCGTCTCGCTCAGGCTCTGTGGCGGATTGACGCCCAGCCAAAGCCCGCAGATCGACGCCGCCGCCAACCCGGCAAAGGCCGGCCAGCCACCCAGCGCCGCCCCCAGCTGCCGCAGCCATCCGCGTGTCGGCTGGCGTTCGGGCAAGGCCTGACGAGCGAACTCGGCCTGAACCGTCTCGGCATCCGCCAACACCCGCGCCAGAAGGTCGGCCGACACCTCCGGGGCATCGCCGCGGCGCGCCTGCCGCTCTTCGTCCAGCAGCAGGTCGAGGAAGGCCTCTTCGCGATCTGTCTCAGGCGTCGTCATCCGTGTACCCCAATTCTGCCTTGCGGCCCTCCAGCGCGCGGGCCAAAGCCCGCTTGCCGCGCGCCGTCAGGCTCTCCACCGCCTCGACACTGATGTCGAGTATGGCGGCGATTTCCGGGTTGCCCAAGCCCTCGAAGTGCCTCAGCTCGACCGCCCGGCGCTGTCGTTCCGGCAGGTCCGCCAAGGCACCGGCCAGCGCCGTGCGCCGCGCCTCGGATTGCATCCGCGCGGGCGCATCTGCCGCCTCGTCCGCAGGCTCGCCCGCGGCATCAAGCGGCGCGATCCTGCGGCAGCGGCGCAGCCGGTCGGTCGCCAGATTGGCCACCACCCGCCACAGCCAGGTCGAAACCTGTGCCTCGCCCTGCCGCCAGTCCGGCGCGATCTTCCACAGCCTGAGCAGCGCCTCTTGCGTGACGTCCTCGGCCTCGGCCCGGTCGCCTAGCATCCTGACGGCCTGCCCGAACACCCTTGGCGTCAGACGCAGCGTCAACGCGCGCGCCGCCGGCCCGTCGCCGTTGGCATAGAGCACCAGCAACGCCTCGTCGCTGATCGGGTCTGTCGCGTCCAAGGGCCTGTCCATATTGCGCCGGCCTAAATCCTTTTGCGCGGCCTGGGAAGCGGCAACCTGCCAAGGCGGCGGCCGACTCCGCGCCGGGGCGCCCCGCTCCGCAGACCGGAGAGGGGCTTGTGGCAGGAGGGGACGGGCGAGGCATCCATCCCCTCCCTTCCCAACTCAGTTGTCCCCGATGCTGCCGCGACGTGCGCCGTCTGTGGCGGCTAGACGCGCCTTCGCGCTGTCAAATTCGGCCTTTGACACCACGCCGTCGCCGTTGCCGTCGATCAGCGCGAACAGACGGTCGAAGCGCTGGTCACCACGGCGCTCGCGGGTCGCGCCACCCTCGCCGCCGTCATGACCATGCATGCGCTTACCACCGTGCTTGCCGCCCTTGCGCATGTCATCACGCACCGTTTGCATCTCTTCGATGCTGACGGTGCCGTTGCCGTCGCTGTCCATGCGCTCGATCATGCGCGTGACACGCGCCGCGCGCCGCGCCTGCGATGCCGACTCGAGCTCCTCGACGGAAAGCTCGCCGTCGCTGTTGCGGTCCACCGCCCGGAACCAGGCGGTAGCGCGGTCGCGCAACTCGTCCGGGCTGAGGCTGCCGTCGCCGTTCTGATCGAAGTGCTCGAAGTCCGGCGCGACGCCGCCCCTGAAGGCGCGGTCGCCGTGGCCGCCCATGGCCAGCGCGCCCGTCGCCGGAACGCCGATGATCAACGCGGCAATCAGGGCCACGCCGGTCAGGGATGTACGTGTCTTTGTCATCTTGGGTCCTTTCGGTTTCCAGTCAGATGCGAGGGCTTCGGCCGCTCGATCTGGATGTCTAACGGGCGGCACCCGCGGTTCCGTCGCTGGCAAACGGCCTTTCTGGTCACGACGCCGTGAACCGGCACGCGACATCCCGCCGCAAGGACCGATTGTCCGATGTTTTTTTGAATCCGGCCCCCCTAGTCTGGAAGACAAGTGAGTGAGGTGACTGATGAAGAACGTGACGATCGCCGGTGATGACCCGGTCGAGCCCGTATCGCCGTATGCCCCCGAGGCGACGGTACAGCGCGAGATGGGTCCTGCCCTGTGGAAGGGCTGGCGGCGCGCGTGCCCGAACTGCGGCAAGGGCCCGATGCTGTCTGGCTATCTCAAGGTGCGCGAAACCTGCCCGGTGTGCCGCGAGGCCCTGCACCACCATCGCGCCGACGATGGCCCGGCCTATCTGACGATCCTGATCGTCGGCCACCTGATGGCGCCGGCGCTGCTGTTTGCCTTCACCACGTGGCGGCCCGAGCCGCTGGTGCTGTTCACCATCTTTGCCGTTGGCACCATCGCCTTGTCGCTCTATCTTCTGCCCCGGCTCAAGGGGGTGATCGTCGCCTTTCAATGGGCGCGGCGGATGCATGGATTCGGCGCAGCGGGAAGCAGCGGGGCGGTCAGCCCCTGACGGGGGCTGAATGAGCACAATCGACAAGACGGCAATCCGCGACGCCGCGACCGTCATCGCCCTACGTGACCGCGCGACGAAGCCGCGCATCCTGATGGGTCAGCGCGGGTCACGCGCGGCCTTCATGCCCAACAAGTTCGTGTTTCCCGGCGGCGCAGTGGATGCCGCCGACGCTCAAGTGCCGCTGGCACGCCCGATCGGATCCCCCTGCGCCAGCCGCCTGACCGAAGATTGCCCCGCCGACATGACCGGTGCCCTGGCCGCCGCCGCGGTGCGCGAGCTATGGGAGGAAACCGGCCTCCTGCTTGGCCAGCCCGGGGATTGGCCCGGCTCGGTGCCCGACGACTGGAAAGGCTTCGCCGATCTGGGCCTGTTGCCCGACGGGGCGCCATTGCAGTTCGTGTTTCGCGCCATCACCCCGCCCGGCCGCCCGCGCCGTTTCGATGCGCGGTTCTTCCTGATCGACGCCGAAGACATTGCCTCGGACCCCGACGATTTCTCCGCCGCCTGCGACGAACTCAGCCACCTGCAATGGGTGCCGCTGGACGAGGTGCGCGCCCTCGACCTGCCCTTTATCACCGAAGTCGTATTGGCCGAAGTCGCCACGCGTGTACATGACCCCGCGCCGCCGAACTCCGTCCCGTTCTTCCGCAACGATGATGAGGAAAGTCTGTTCCTGCGTCTGCACGGCACGACATCGCCGGAGTAAACCCTGCGCCGGGTGGCCCCGGACCGGGTTCACCCATCGCCCCTCAGCCGGGGACCCGGCCCCAGGATATGCGCGACCACAGCCGTTCATAGCCAAGGTAGGTCACGAAGCCGATCGCCGAGTTGACCATAGCCATGATCCCGCCCACGGCCATGGAACCGGTGAAAAGAAGCCCCACAAGGCTCATCACCACCAATCCCACCATCATCCACAGGATCGCCTTCACCAGGGTGCGCTTCGGCGTCTCCATCCTCGTCATCCTCCTTTATCTGGCCTGCCTCGTGCTACGCCCCGCACGCGCCGCGCACCATTCCGGGAACAGTTAACAAAACTGCGCAATCGTGATTTAATTCACCGGATGACGATTAAAACCGACAAGCGCGATCGCGCCGATCTGTTTCGCCGCAGGTTGTCCGAGGCCCTCACCCGGGTCGGCGCCAGCCAAAGCGCGCTCGCCCGCGACATCGGCGTCGACCGATCCACTGTCTCGCAGCTTCTGACAGGCAGCGGTGCGCGGCTGCCCAACGCGCAGGTCGTGGCCGAATGCGCCCGCGTGCTTGGCGTTTCCTCCGACTGGCTGCTGGGCCTGTCCGATCGCCCGGAAAGCGCGGCGCGGATCGTCGCCGATGCCTTCCGGCTGACCGAAGCGCCGCGCGCGTTGGTGGACGAGCAAATCTACGACTGGCACCGCGAGGCCGAAGGCTACAAGATCCGCCACGTCCCCACGGCCCTGCCCGACATGCTCAAGACCCGCGCCTTCCTGGATTGGGAATATGCGCCGCATCTGGGCCGGACCGCCGAGCAGGCAATCAACGCCTCGCAGGAACGGCTCGATTGGATGCGCAACTCTGCCTCGGATTACGAAATCGCGTTGCCGGTTTACGAACTGCACAGCTGCGCACAAGGCACCGGTTACTACGACGGGTTCCCCAAGGACCTGCGCGTCGCGCAGCTCACCAGGTTGCAGCGCCTGTCGAGGCAGCTCTATCCCCGGCTGCGGATCTGCCTGTTCGATGCCCGCAGGCTCTATTCCGCACCGATGACCATCTTCGGCCCCTTGCAGGCGGTGATCTATATCGGCAGCAATTTCCTTGCCTTCCACGACACCCAGCGGGTGCGCGCCA
The DNA here is from genome assembly GCF_056858395.1 of Litorisediminivivens sp. KMU-197. Classification (NCBI taxonomy): domain Bacteria; kingdom Pseudomonadati; phylum Pseudomonadota; class Alphaproteobacteria; order Rhodobacterales; family Paracoccaceae; genus Litorisediminivivens; species Litorisediminivivens sp. KMU-197. The sequence continues at coordinate 234,848 of NZ_JBXEQG010000004.1, forward strand.
TGACCACGCATTTCGACGAACTGGTGCGCGAAGCCTCGGTGCCCGCGCGCGCGGTGCCAGACCATATCGCCGGGTTGCTGGACGGGATCCGCGATGGCGGGCCGCCGGCCGCGGATCCTTGACACGACGGCTTGCGTCGGTCTCACCCCTTCGGCGCATTCACCCCCGGCGTCACCTCGCGGCGTTTCAACTGAGTTTCGCGCAGGGTGATGAACACCACCGAGGCCAGGATCAGCGTGCCGCCCAGCACCACGAAGATGTCGACCGCCTCGCCGAAGACCAGTGCGCCCAGCGTCACCGCCCAGACCAGTTGCAGGAAGGTCACCGGCTGGGTCACCGTCAGGGGCGCCGCGCCGAAGGCCAGCGTCATCGCGAAATGCCCCGCCGTGGCGGCGCAGGCGATGGCGAAGCAGACCGCCAGCGTCCACAGGTCCGGCGTCACCCAGACCGCGAAGGCGAAAGGCGCCAGCCCGAGGGTCACCGTCACCGACAGCATTGCCACCACCAGCGACGCCGGCGTTTCGTCGGCGACAATCTTGGCCAGCAGGTAGGAGCAAGCGAACAGCAACGCCGTGCCCAGCATCGCCAAGTGGCCCGCGTTCACCTCGCGAAAGCCCGGCCGCAGGATGATCAACGCGCCTTCGAGCGCCACGCAAACCGCGATGATCCGGCGCCGCGCCAGCGTCTCGCCCAGAAAAAGAGCGGCGGCAATGGTCACATAGATCGGCGCGAGATAATTCATCGCCGTCACCTCGGCGATGGGGATCCGCGTCATGGCATAGAACCACAGGATCACGCCCAGCGTATGCACCAGCCCCCTTACGCCGAACAGTCCCCATTGCCGGGCGCTCAGCCGGGTCGCCATCAGCGATTTCGCCATGGGCAACAGGAACACCAGCCCCAGCACATAGCGCAGAAAGGCCGCCTCGGCAGCCGGCACCGCGTTGTCGAGATATTTGACCAGCGCCGTCACCGTCACGAAGCACAGCCCCGTGACCAGCATCCACACCACCCCGCGAACCGGGGAGTGGCGGGGCGGGGCGAGGGTGTCGGCTGTGCTCATGGCGCGCATCAAGCACGGGCGTCGTGGGATGTGCAAGCCGCGCCGCGCCCTCAGCCCACCAGCAACTTCGCCGCGATGGCCCACATGGTCACGCCCACGATCACGTCAAGCACCTGCCAACCACGCGCCGAGGTGAACAGCGGCCGCAGCATCCGCGCCCCGTACCCCAGCGAGAAAAAGAATACGAAGCTCGCCGTCACCGCGCCGATCCCGAAGGCCAGCCGGTCGTCATATTGCGCCGAGATCGAGCCGATCAGCACCACCGTGTCCAGGTAGACGTGCGGGTTGAGCCAGGTCAGCGCGAGGCAGGTGCCGACCGCAGCCTTCAGGCTCTGCGTCGTCTCGCCCCGGTCCTTCAGCGCCTGGCCGCCCTTGAACGCCGCGCGAAAGTTCAGCGCCCCGTACCACAACAGGAAGGCCGCGCCACCCAGCCGCATCACCGTCTCGAACAGCGGCACCGCCTCGGCCAGCGCCCCGAAACCCGCCACACCGCCCGCGATCAGCAGCGCATCGCTCAGCGCGCAGGTCAGCACCACCGCCAGCACGTGCACGCCCTTCAGCCCCTGCCGCAGGACAAAAGCGTTCTGCGCGCCTATCGCGAGGATCAGCGAAAACCCGAGCGCGAAGCCCGCCAAGGCTGCCTGCATCGGCTCAGCCCTGCCCGTCGAACAGCGGCACATGCGCGCCCGCATCGCGCGGCAGCTCTCCGGTCAGGCGCGGATCGTCGGCCACCTCGACCTGCTGTCGAACCGCGGTAAAGCCCGCGCGCCGGTAGAACCCCAGCGCCTGCGGACTGTCGAGCGTGCAGGTATGTACGTGAAACCGCGCGATAGGCCGCGCGAAGGCCTGCGCCACCGCCAGCCCGATCATCGCCCGTCCGACACCCTGCCCGATCAGCGCGCGGGTCACGCCGAAATAGGCCAGCTCGCATTCGTACTCGACGCGGAAATCCAGTTCCACCAGCCCCTCTGCCCTGCCGTCGCGCTCGACCGCGAAGACCTGCACGCGCGGGTCTTCGAGCATCCCGCGCAGGGTGGCGTCGTCCGTCCGCAGCCGCGAGAACCACAGCCAGTCCTGCGCGCCGACCCGCAGATAGAGATCGCGATACCAATCGACCGAGGGCGTTTCGACCTCGCGGATCGTCACCCCGTCCGGCAGGGTCGCCTCGGCAAGCTCGGGCCTTGCGCGCATCTCGAGGTGCGTCACCACCGCCGCCACCTTGCCCGGCGGCACATCGTGAAATCCGTCAGCCAGCATGGTGTCTCCTCTGTCTTGTGGCCAGCATCGGCGCCAGCACCAGCGTGATCAGCATGAGCGCGGCCCCCATTACCGCGAAGGACGTGCCCAGCCCATAGACCTGGGACACGAAGCCCATCACCGGCGGGCCGATGAAGAACCCGGTGTAGCCGATCACCGAAATGCGTGCGATCGCCGCCGTGCGCACCCGGTTTCCGACATTGCGCCCGACGTGCGAAAACGCCATCGGCGCAACCACCGACACCCCGATCCCCAACGTCGCGAACCCCAGATAGGCCATCGCCAGTCCAGGGGCAAAGGCGGCTGTCAGCGCCCCGAAGGCCGCCACCGCGGCGGCCACCGCCATAACGCTCGTCTCGGAAAACCGCCGCACCAGCGCCTGTCCGCCCAGCCGCCCCACCGCCATGGTCGCGCCCAGGATCGCCGGTCCCAGCGCGCCCTGTGCCGCACCGCCGCCCAGCGTGCGCTCGAGGTGCAGCGCCGACCACGCTTCGGTCGCGTTCTCGGCCATGAAACCGATCAGGATCACCAACCCGCCCAGCAGGATCAGGCCTTTCGCGGCCGGCGCGTCACCGATGGCATCCTCGTCCAATGGCGCGTCGCGGTCCTGCAGGGCCGCGCGAACCATCACGACGTTCACCACCCCGATCAGGGCGAACACGGCCACCGGCGACCAGCCCGCCTCGCGCAGCAGACCCGCCGTCAGCGCCGAGATCGCATAGGCCATGGAAAACACCGCGTGAGCGAAATTCATCAGCGGCCGCCCATGCCGCGCCTCTGCCGCCGAAATCCGCGCGTTCATCACCACGTCGAGCGTCCCCGCCAGCGACGCCGCCAGCACCATCGTCAAGGCAAAGACCGCCGGCGCCGCGGTCAGCCCCGGCATCACGAAGGCCGCGCCCAGCCCCAGCGCCAGCACCCCCATGCTGCGCCGTCCGACCCGCGCGTCGAACCGCGGCGCCAGCGCCATCGACACCACCGATCCGGCCGCCGCCGCCAGCAGGCACAACCCGAACAGCCCGTCCGAGGCGCCGATCTGCGCCTTCAGCACCGGTGCCTGCGCGGCAAACGCGCCCCAGACCAGCCCGAGGCTCACGAAGCAGGCCAGCGGCGGGCGCGCGGCGGCGATATCCTGACGTGAAATCATTGCCCAGCCGTGCCATGCCTCCCGGCCACTGGCAATCCGCAAAAACACCGCGCACGCGCCCGAAAAACCCTCTTTCCAATCCACACCATCCGGTCTATACGCGCGGCTTCACGCGGGGATACAGCCTTGGAGGATCCCCGCCTTTACCTATGGAGATACAAAATGGCTGGAGAGATCCCTGATCTTAACGCCCAGGAACGCACGGGGACAGGCAAGGGCGCCGCTCGTCAGGCACGCCGCGACGGCATGGTTCCGGGCATCGTTTTCGGTGGCGAGGCTGATCCGCTTCCGATCCAGATCCCGTTCAACGAGCTCTTGAAGAAGCTCAAGGCCGGACGCTTCAAGTCGACGCTTTTCAACCTGAAGGTTGACGGCCACGACGACGTCCGCGTCATCTGCCGCGATGTGCAGCGCGACGTGGTCAAGGACCTGCCGACGCACCTCGACCTGATGCGCCTGCGCCGCACCACCAAGATCAACCTGTTCATCCCCGTCGAATTCATCGGCGAAGATGAAGCTCCCGGCCTGAAGAAGGGCGGCGTCGTCACTGTGGTCCGTCCCGAGGTCGAACTGGTGGTGACCGCCGGCGACATCCCCGAAAAGATCACCGTCGATCTCTCGGCGCTGGAAATTGGCGACATCATCCACATCTCGGACGTCACCCTGCCGGAAGGCGCCAAGCCGACCACCGAGCGTGACTTCGTGATCTGCAACATCTCGGCCCCGTCGGGCCTGAAAGCCTCGGAAGACGAGGAAGAGGATGATGTGGACGCGGACGAGGTCCCGGCCATCGAGCAAACCGAAGACTGATCCCGCCCCGGCGACGATCTGCAAGGCCCCGGGTTCGCGCCCGGGGCTTTTTGCATTGAACGACGGGGGTGACCCGGGGCACAAGGAAGCGAAGGAGCGCGCGTCATGCAGATTTTCGTGGGTCTGGGCAATCCCGGCGGGCAATACGCCGGTCACCGGCACAATATCGGCTTCATGGCCGTGGACCGCATCGCCGAGGATCACGGCTTTTCGCCTTGGAAATCGAAATTTCAGGGCCAGGTCTCCGAGGGTCGTCTCGGCAGCGAAAAGGTGCTGCTGCTGAAGCCCGGAACCTACATGAACCGGTCCGGTCAGGCCGTGGGCGAGGCGATGCGCTTTTATAAGCTGGAGCCGGGCGACATCACCGTCTTTCATGACGAACTGGACCTCGCCCCCGGCAAGTGCCGCGTCAAGATGGGCGGCGGCCACGCCGGCCACAATGGTCTGCGCTCGATCCACGGCCACGTCGGCGAGGCCTATCGCCGCGTGCGTCTCGGCATCGGTCACCCCGGCCGCAAAGAGGCGGTGTCCGGCTACGTGCTGCACGATTTCAGCCGCGCCGATCAGGACTGGCTGGAGCCGCTGCTGCAGGGCATTTCCAAGGGCGCGGGCGAACTGGCCTCGGGCGAAGACGGGCGCTTTCTAAACGCGGTTGCGCTCCAGATCGCGCCGCCGCGCAACAAGACCGCGCCGGCCAAGACGCCGCCGCAGCCAAAGGAGCCGCCTGCCGACCCCCCGCAGGACACCCGCTCGCCCTTGCAGAAGCTCGCCGATAAATTTCGTTGAGATTACCTCGGGTCGGCTTACCTGTCCCCTCGACGATCCAAAGGAGTGGCCAATGAAGAAGGACCCATCCCTTAACGTACAGGGCGACACGCTGACGCCCTGCTCGACCGATCCGCTCACCGGCTTCTTCCGCGACGGCGCCTGCAACACCTGCGACGAGGATCGCGGCAGCCACACCGTCTGCGCGGTGATGACCGCCGAATTTCTCGCCTATTCCAAGTACGTCGGCAACGATCTGTCGACGCCCCGGGCCGAGTTCCAGTTCAAGGGTCTGAAACCGGGCGACCACTGGTGCCTCTGTGCCGGGCGCTTCCTGCAAGCCCACGACGAAGGCTGTGCGCCAAAGGTCAACCTGTCAGCCACCCACGTCCGGGCGCTCGACATCGTGCCTCTGGACGTGCTGAAGGAAAACGCTGCCACCTGACGGCAGGGCCACCCGTAGGCCGGGCTTCAGCCCGGCACCCCCTCACGCTGCTCGATCCTACCCGCGCCCGACCTTGCGGCAAAGCAGGATCACCGGCAGCAGCCCGACCGCCACGATCACCAGCGACGGCACCGCCGCGCCGGCCAGCCGTTCGTCCGCCGCCAGCCGGTGCGCCTGCACCGCCAGCGTGTCGAAGTTGAACGGCCGCAGGATCAGCGTCGCCGGCAGTTCCTTCATCACGTCGACGAACACGATCAGCAGCGCGGTCAGCAGCGACGGAGTCAGGATCGGCATGTGGACCCGCCGCAGGGTGCCATAGGAGGATTGCCCCAGCATCCGCGCCGCTGCGTCGAGGTTGGGGTTGATCGCGCTCTGCCCACCTTCGTAGGACCCGATCGCCGCAGCCATGAAGCGGATCATGTAGGCAAAGACCAGCAGCCAGATCGAGCCGGTGAACAGCAGCCCGGTCGACACCCCGAACCAGTCGCGCATCACCGCGTCCAGCGCATTGTCGAAGGCCGCGAAGGGCACCATCAGCCCCACCGCGATCACGCCGCCCGGCACCGCGTACCCCATCCGCCCTGCGAGGATCGCCCAGCGCGCGCCCCGGCTTTGCGAAGCGCGGCGGAAGTAGCCCAGCACCACGGCCGCGCCAACCGTGAGCACCGCCGCCGTCCCCGCGAGGATAACCGAGTTGCGGATGAACCCCAGATACCGCGCGCTCAACAGGTTCTGGTTTGACTCGAGCCCCATCACAGCCAGCGCCGCGACCGGCAGCAACGCTCCGAACAGCACCGGGATCGCGCAGAGCAGAAGCGCCGCCGCTTCCGTCCAGCCCGACAGCCGCAGTCGCGCCAACCGCTCGACCTTCTGGCCGGCGTGAAACTTCGCCTCGCCGCGCGATTGCCGCTCCAGCACCGCCAGCGTCAGCGCGAAGGCCAGAAGCCCCAGCGACAGCTGCGCCGCCGCCGCCCGGTCCGCCATCGAAAACCAGCTGGTATAGATGCCGGTGGCAAAGGTCGGCACACCGAAATAGGACACGGTACCGAAGTCGGCGATGGTCTCCATCGTGGCCAGCAGGACGCCGGCGGCAATCGCCGGACGCGCCATCGGCAGCGTCACCCGCAGGAAGGCCTGCACCGGCGTCTTGCCCAGCGCGCGGGCGGCGTGGAACGTGCTGGCGCTCTGGCCCAGAAATGCGGCACGTGCCAGCAGATAGACATATGGATAAAGCACCAGCGTCAGCATGCCCGCCGCGCCGCCCAGACTGCGGATCTCGGGAAACCAGTAGTCGCGCGGCCCCCAGCCCATGACCTCGCGCAGGGTCGCCTGCACGATACCGGGGTGGTCCAGCAGATCGGTATAGGCATAGGCCAGCACATAGGCGGGAAAGGCCAGCGGCAGCACCAGCAGCACTTCAAGCAGGCGGCGTCCGCGAAACTCGGTCATGGTGACGAAACAGGCCGCTCCGGTGCCGATGGCAAAGGTGCCGCAGGCAACCGTTGCCACCAGCACCAGCGTATTCCCGACGTAGCTGGACAGCACCGTCCCCGCCAGATGCGCCAGCGTGTCGATGCCGCCGCTCAGGGCCGCCGCGATCACCGCGACGATCGGCAACAGGCACAGCAGGCCAATGGCATAGGCGGCAACACGCAGCGCGCGCAGGGTCTCGCCATTGTGACGTTTCGGTCTGATGGAAGCGGTGTCCGACATCCGAGCTTTTCTGTCAGGTTCCCGCCCGGGGTGCAAGCCTCTCAGCCGTCCGCCGGCTTGTCGGGCGCCAGCGGCGTATAGGCGCAGCGGTCGGGCTTGAGGTCGATCAGCGGCGTGCCGTCCAGACAGTCAAGCCCCCGCACGATGACCTCGGCGCCCTCGACCGCGACAATCCGCACCTTCGACAACCCGATCGGGTTGGGCCGCACCGGCGAGCGCAGCGAAAACACGCCGCGCACCGCGCCGTCGGACCTCGGGCTCTGCAGCAGCAGGTCGCGGCGGCTTTCGTGCAGCCAGTACAGCACATCGGCCATCTCAAACCGCTTCAACCCCGCCAGACCACGCACCCAGGGGTCATGCAACACCAGCCGACATTCCGGCCCGTCGAGCCGCCCCTGACGCGGGCAGAGGTCGCGGGTCACGTAGGGCGTTCGTATCACCCCGATGAAATGCACCCCGGCGTCAAAGGTCTCCGGCAGGTCGACCGCCACCTCGTTTTCGCGCAGTTCCTGTGTCGGTGACATCCCGGCCCTCCTTGCCACCCCAGCCTAGCGCAGGCCGGCCCGACAGGACAGGGCCGCCGGCGGTGAGGTTACTGCAGGCTCAGATCATCGCGTCCGGGCGGCGACGCGCCGATGAAACCGGCAGTGCGCAGCGACGGATCGAAGAAGGTATGGCGCGATCGCCCGCCGTGCTTGGAGGCATAGAGCGCAAGGTCCGCATCCTCCTGCGCCTGCGCCGCGTCAACCTCGGCCAGATCCTCGCTCATGGCGATGCCGATGCTGGCCGAGATGCGGCAGGTCTCGCCGCCATAGACGATCGGTTCCTGCAGTCGCGCCACCAGTCGCGCCGACACGTCCGCGAGCCGCTCCTTGGTCATCCGTCCGGTGAACAGCAGCGTGAATTCGTCACCACCGACACGGGCGACCGTATCCTCGGCGCGGGTCTCCTCGACAAGGATGCGCGCCACCTCCTGCAACACGTGGTCACCGGCGGCATGGCCCATGGTATCGTTGACCGCCTTGAAGAAATCGAGATCGAGCTGCATGAGTGCAAAGCGCCGTCCGTCGGCCACCGCGCGGCCCAGCACATGGTTCATCGCGCGCCGGTTCTTCAGCCCGGTCAACGTGTCGGTAAAGGCCTGCTCTTCCGCCGCGATCTTGGCCCCCTGCAGGCGCTGGTTCAGCTTCCGCGACGCCTCCATCGCGGCCGATTTCGCCTCGACCAGATAAAGCATTTCGATGGTGAGGTCGGTGTGCGGAAAATCCGCCGCCGTCAGGGCGTAATCGCGCACCGCGTCGATAACAGAGATCCCGAAACTCAGGTTGATCACCGCGCCCGGCCGTCCGCAGGGCGCCGGCAGCAACACGCCTTTCAGACCGGTGCCCGGCGTATCGCGGAACCGCAGGTGCAGCTTGGTGCCGGCGTGGCGCATCAGCCCGTCCATGTCGGTCACCGCTCTCGGACGGCGAAGCTCGAAAACTTCGAGAAAGCGAGCCCCGCCCAGCAGCATGTTCGGCCTGAGCTTGGCCAGTGTCGGTCCGACATGGGCGATATGGCCAGTCGGATCGAGCGTCAGGTGCATCGGACACAACGTATCCAGCAGGTTGCCGAGTTTATCCATCACATGCCCTCGACGCGTGCGGCACCCAGCTCGAAGGTGCGGCCTTCGGCAAAGGCGGCTTCGATTAGCGTGATCTCGATCACTTCGCCGCCGCCGGTGTGGCCAAGGTGTTCCAGAAACACCAGCGCCCCGTAGTCGTCGGCCATGGCCCGCAGAACGCCCACCAGCACATGCCCGATGCCCTCGGGTTCGCCGCGGCAGGACAGGCTGAACTGGTTGACCCCGTATTCATGCAACTCCAGTGTCGGAAGCTCCAGATCCTCGACTGCCAGCCGCGCCCGGTCCGGCAGGTCATCAAGCGAATGCAGGAAATCGACGAAAGTGACCCCGCCAAAGCGCAACAGCCGCCGCGGCCCTTGGATCTCCGGGTGGCTGATAAGGTAGGTGCCGATATCCTCAAGCACCGTCTCGCGGTCCTTGCCGAGCGCCAAGGCGATGGCCGCCACCATCTGCTGGGTCAACGCACGCGGATAACGCAGCATCGGCTCGAACTCGGTAAAGTCGAGATCGAGATCGCGCACGATATCGCCCCAGGCCCCTGCGCCATAGGTATCGCGGTAGAAACACTGGATTGCCCGATTAATCAGACCATGCATGGAAACCTGCTCCGTTTGGCGCAGAATGGCCCCGCACCCCTTAAGGTTTCCCCAACATCTAAAATGCTTCGGAATAACGCCGCGGGCGCGGGTCAGGTCTTGGGTCGTCACGCCTTTTCGAGAAGCCGGTTCAGCCGTTCCACCAGAACCGACATGTTCAGCGGCTTGCCCACCAGCGGCGCCGTCCGGAAGCTCTCGGGCAGCTGATCGGCGCTGTAGCCAGACACCGCGATGAACGGAATGCCCAGCCGTCCCAGCTCCGTCACCAGCGGTTCCGAAGACCCGCGGCCAAGGTTGACGTCAAGGATCGCGGCGCGGCACCTCGACGTGCCGATCAGTTCCAGCGCCTGCTCGACGGTCCGCGCCGGGCCCAGCACTTCGAAACCCGCCTCCGTCAGCGTGTCCGATATATCCAGCGCGATCAACGTCTCGTCGTCTACGACGAGGATACTGTTGTTCTCCGCCGTCTCCTCTGCCGCACGTGGTCCCGCCGATGGCGCTTTGGTCTGTGCCAGCGCCCTGATCTCGGCCACGTCCTCGGTCGGGCAGGAAAACCGCCAGACAAGCCCGGTCGGCTCGAACCGGGTCTCAACCTCGCCATTCAGCGACTTGCGCACCAGATCGCCGGTGACGCTGGAGCCAAACCCGCTGCGGCTGGGCGGCACGATCTTCGGTCCGCCAAGTTCCACCCATTCCAGCGTCAGGACAGACGTCTCGTCGGTGCCGGTCACCTGCCAGCCGATCCGAACTTCGCCGGTCTCGCCCGACAGCGCGCCGTAGTTCACCGCGTTGGCGGCAAGTTCATGCATCGCCAGCCCGATGGACTGCGCCGCGGCGGCAGTAACCGCGACCTCCGGCCCGTCCAGATGAATGCGCGCCCCGATCAGATCCTTGACGAACCCGAGTTGCGCCTCGATCAGCGCATCCAGCGACACCGGCTGCCAACTGCTGTCGATCAGCAGGTCCTGCCCAGCCGCAAGCCCCTGAACACGCTGCGCGAACCGCTCGAGAAACTCCTCCGGCCGCGTAGATGCCGTCTGCCGCGCGATCGACAGCACAAGGGCCAGCATGTTCTTGGCCCGGTGGTTGATCTCATGCAACAGCGTCTCGATCTGGGCCTCGTGGCGCTGGCGCTCGGACAGGTCGTAGAAATGGCAGACCACCCCGGGCCGTCCGTCGGGAAGCAGCAGACGCTCGATCTTCCAGTCATAGGCCTCGACCGCACCGATATCGGCACGGGTCTCGATGGTGCTGGGCGAGCCATAGGGCTCACCGGTCTCCAGCGTATGGCGGAAATGTCCGATGGCCTCGGTGGCGAAGGGTTCGGGCCAGATGATCCGCAGCACCTCCTCGAAGTCGCGCCCGTGCAGCGGACGGATGCTTTCGAACACCCGCCGCGCGCCGTCGCTGACCTGCGCAACCCTGAAATCGGCGTCCACCGTGTAGATGCCGAACGGCGAATGGTCGACCACATGCCTGAGCGCATCATGGGCGGCGCGCAGCCGGGTCTCGGCAGCCTTGCGCTCGGTGATGTCGAAGCCCGACGGCACCAGCGCCGTGATCTCGCCCGCCGCGTTGCGCAGCGGCGCCAGCATAAATGCGATGTCCATGCGGGTATCCCCCGCCATCCGCACCACCGCGTCATAACGCACCGTTTCGCCAGCGGCCGCGCGGCTTACCGCATCCTTCATCCGGGTGATTTCTGTCGGATCATGCGACCACCAGTAGGTGTCCCAGAACTTGCGGCCGATCACGTCGTTCCGGCTGACGCCACCGGCCTCCAGCGCCGGGGCATTGGCCTCGGTCAGGGTACCGTCCGGCCGCAGCAGCCCGACGAAACCCACCGTATGATCGAGCAACGCACGCAGGTCGGCATCGTTCAGGTCCGCATCCGTAGTCACCAGCCGACAGTCTCCTTCAAGCCCGAAAGGTCCGCCGCACGAGGGGTCAACCCCGATCCGGCGACAGGTCAAGATTAGACGGATCTCCGCCAGCGGCAAAAGCAAATTCGGGCCGCTCGCACTGCCGTTGCGTCAACCCGGCGCCCCTGTCAGTCAGCCCAGCGCCGTCAACAGCGCGATTGAGGGGTCGCCGGTCACCGGCAGGCCATTGCGCGCCTGATAGGCCCGGATCGCGGCGCGGGTCATGTCGCCGATCACCCCGTCGGCGCCGCCGGTGTCGAAGCCCTGCGCCGTCAGCCGCTGCTGCATCCGGATCCGTTGCGCCTTGGTCAAGCCGTAGGCATCCGGCGGAAACGCCGTGCGCAGCGGCCCGCCCCCGGCGATCCGGGCCGCAAGGTGCCCGACACCCAGCGCATAGGCGTCCGAGTTGTTATAGCGCTTGATGGTGCTGAAATTGCTTGTCACCACGAAGACCGGCCCACCCGCCTGCGGCTGCAACCGGCGTCCCGAAGGCGCACCGGCACCGGCCTCCGCCCCCCAGCGCTGGCCGCGCCGCCAGCCGCTCCGCGCCAGCAGGTTGGCGGCCGAGGCCAGCGCGTCCGTCGGGTCCGAAGCCCAGATGTCGCGCCGCCCGTCACCGGTGAAATCCACCGCGTATTCCCGGAACGTCGTCGGGATGAACTGCGTATGCCCCATCGCCCCGGCCCAGCTTCCGGTCATGCGGCTGGCGGCGATATCGCCGTTCTGGATGATCCGCAGCGCCGCCAGAAGCTGCTTCTCGAAAAACACCCCGCGCCGCCCGTCATAGGCCAGGGTCGAGGTCGCCGAGATCACCGGGATCTGTCCCTGCCGTTCCCCGTAGAAGCTCTCCAGCCCCCAGATCGCCGTCAAGATATGAGCATCGACGCCATAGCGCGCCTCGATCGCCCGCAGGGTGCCTTGATGCCGCCGAAAGGCCGCGCGTCCCTTGGCCACACGCTCGTCCGAGGCCGCGATTGACAGGTAGTCCTCCAGCGAGCGCTTGAATTCGGTCTGGTTGCGGTCCCGCGTGACCACTCCCGGAAGATACCCGGTCCCGCGGAACGCCCCGTCCAGCGTCGACTGGCTGATCCCGCGCGCCGCCGCGCGTCCGCGAAACGCCGCGACCCAGGCGTCATAGCCGGCGTTCGCCACCGGTCTCAGGTCCGCCGGCAGCCCGCCCGACGCGCCGCCGACGCTCACGGCCCCACCGCCGCAGCCTGTCAGCCACAATGCCGCCAATCCCAATCCGACCTGTCGTCTCGATACCTGCATCGCACCGCCCCTGTTGCTGCTCCGCGCAGACTAGACGATCGCGGGCCGGGTGCAATCGGCACGCCATCGCCCCGGCGCCGCTCCGCGCACGACGGTCGCTTGTCAGGGTAGACCCGCCACAGGGTTCCTTCCCCCGTGTCCGGGGGAAGGTCAGGATGGGGGCCGAGGCCTCCGGCGCGCCGCCAGGCGCACAGTTTGGATCGGCGCGATTGCGGACGGAAAACCGGTGCCCACTTTTCCTGCAATACGCTCTGGCCGGACCGGCGCGATTGCGGACGGAAAACCGGTGCCCACTTTTCCTGCAACACGCTCTGGCAGGACCGGCGCGATTGCGGACGGAAAACCGGCGCCCGTCAATCCGGCAAGTCGCCTCAAAGCGCGTCCATCACCTCGTCCGAGGCTTCGAAGTTGGCCGTCACCCGTTGCACATCGTCGTCGTCTTCCAGCGCGTCGATCAGCTTCATCAGCTTCTGCATCCCGTCGAGGTCCAACTCGGTTGTGGTCGACGGCTTCCAGATCAGCTTTGTCGATTCGCTCTCGCCCAGTTCGGCCTCCAGCGCGTTCGACACCTCGTTCAGGTCGGTATCCGCGCAATAGATCACGTGCCCGTCGTCCGAGCTTTCGACATCCTCGGCGCCGGCCTCGATCGCGGCCATCATCACCGTGTCGGCGTCACCTGCGTCCGCCGGATAGACGATCTCGCCCTTGCGCTCGAACATGAAGCCGACCGATCCGGTCTCGCCCAGATTGCCGCCCGCCTTGGTGAAGGTCGAGCGCACGTTGGACGCGGTCCGGTTGCGGTTGTCGGTCATCGCCTCGACGATCACCGCGACGCCACCGGGGCCATAGCCCTCGTAGCGGATTTCCTCGTAATCGTCGCCCTCGTTGGCCTGCGATTTCTTGATCGCCCGGTCGATCACGTCCTTGGGCACCGACTGCGATTTGGCTTCCTTGACGGCCAGCCGCAGGCGCGGGTTCTTGTCCGGGTCCGGATCGCCCATCTTGGCGGCGACGGTGATCTCTTTCGAGAGCTTGGAAAAGAGCTTGGAGCGCGCCGCGTCCTGGCGCCCCTTGCGGTGCTGGATGTTTGCCCATTTTGAATGGCCGGCCATGGCTGCCTCGCGTCCTGTCTGCTGATCAGGCGCTTCTATAATGCAGCCGGGCAGGCATTCGCAAGGTGGTGCACCGGCTGCCGGGTCAGGTTTCCCCGCCCCGGCGGCCGCGCCGTCGGACCCGGGGCGGAATGTCAGCCTGAGACGACCATGTCCTCGTAAGAATCGATGATCGCCATGAACTCGTCGAATTCACGTTCCGGCACGTTGAGTTGGTAGAGCGATGTCTTGATCTCGGTGCGCACCATGTCGAATTCGCGCGCCGTGACGTTCAGATGCGCATGGCTCTCGCGCATGTCGCGCCCGGGATAGATCGCCGGGCCGCCGGTCTCCTGGACCGACCATGCGGTGACCAGGAACTTGAACCCGGCGTGGCCCTGCTGCTCGTGGAACTCGGCGACCTTGGGATTGGCGTTGCCGAACTGGTTAACGTAAAGCCGGTCCACGAGGTTGTCGACCGCGGCGGAAATTCCGTAAAGCCCGCCAAGGCGGGAATAGAGGCTGTCGTCGCTCTTGTCATAGGGGGCTTCGGCGGTGATGTCGTCGATCTTCTGGGTCATGGGCTGGCTCCTCCCGTTGCTATGCCCGCGATGGGGCTGTCAGTCCCGGTCGTTCCGCTGCGGCGCCTCCCTGCGCCGGCCGTCGGGTCCGGGCATTCCGGTCATTTCCTCGGTCAATGCGTGCAGGGCCTCGCGCAGCGCGGCAAAGCGCTCGGGCGGCAGTCCGGTGCGGCAGACCACCCCATTCTGGACCCGCGCGGCATGGCGCTCGACATCCGCGCCCTTCGGCGTCAGCGTGATCACCACCTTGCGGCGGTCCTCGGTGCTGCGGCTGCGGTCGGCGAAGCCTGCGGCGACAAGCTGATCGGCCAGCGGCGTCACCGCGTTCAGCCCCAGCCCAAGCCGCCGGGCGATCTCGGACGGGGTGGCGCTGCCCTGCTGCCAGAGCACCATCATCATCAGGTACTGCGGATAGGTCAGCCCGAGCGCCATCAGGTCCGGTCGATAGGCCCGCGTCACCGCGTTGGTCGCGGCATAGAGCGCGAAACAAAGCTGGTCCTCCAGCCGAACCTTGCCCGCCGGCATGTCATCGGCGTCCTTGCCGGTCTGGCTCGCGTCGGTTTCGGCCATGGCACCTTTCCACTTCGATCCGCAAACCGTCTCCCACAAGAGACTGCGGCTTTTTATTCACGCATGAACTATACATGCCTGAATAACATATCCTCCGATTCGGAGGAAATCTTTCTGTCCCGCCAGTCGAAGCGGGGTTAGGACTAGGGCCATGACGACTGATCAGATCATCCTCTTCTCGCTTTTCGGCGCCGTCTTCGGCTTCCTGCTCTGGGGCAAGTTCCGATACGACATCGTGGCCTTCTCGGCGCTGCTTCTCGGCGTGGTGCTCGGCGTGGTCGAAACCAAGGACGCCTTTTCGGGCTTCGGCCATCCGGCAACGCTGATCGTGGCGCTGGTGCTGGTGGTCTCGGCCGGGCTGGTGCGCTCGGGCGCGGTGATGCTGATCACCCGCACGCTGGTCGATTCAGGCCGCAAGCTGGGCACCCACATCGCCATCATGGGCGGGGTCGGCGCCGTCCTGTCGGGGTTCATGAACAACGTGGCGGCGCTGGCGCTGCTGATGCCGGTCGACATCCAGACCGCGCGCAAGGCCGGACGCTCGCCCGCCCAATCGCTGATGCCGCTCAGCTTCGCCACCATCCTCGGCGGCATGGTCACGCTGATCGGCACCCCGCCGAACATCATCATCGCCGCCATCCGCGGCGAGACCCTCGGCGCGCCCTTCCGGATGTTCGACTTCGCGCCGGTGGGCGTGGTCGCCGCCGGGGTCGGCCTTGCCTTCGTGGCGCTGATCGGCTGGCGGTTCATCCCGCAGCGCGAGGACGCGCTCAGCAAGGCGGGTGAACTGGACCCCTATATCGCCGAGCTGACCGTGCCGCCCGAGAACAAGGTGATCGGCAAACGGGTCCGCGACCTGATCGAGGAGGCCGACAAGGCCGATGTCGCCATCGTGGGCCTGATCCGCGACAACCGGCGGCGCTATGGCGCGGTGCTCAACAACCAGATCGAGGCCGGCGACGCGCTGGTGCTGGAAGCCACGCCCGACGCGCTGGACGAGTTCCGCACCACGCTCGACCTCGCCTTTGCCGACGAACGGCGCGAGGAACTGCTGAAGGCCGAAAGCGAAGGCCTGAGCCTGATCGAGGTGGTGGTGCCGGATACCTCGCGTCTCAACGGTCGCACGGTGCAGGGCGTCGGGCTGACCTGGCGGCACCGCACCATTCTCATGGGCATCTCGCGCAAGGGCCGGCGGATCACCAAGCAGATGCGCCAGACGGTAATCGAGCCGGGCGACATCCTGCTGCTTCTGGCCCCGCGCGAGACCGCCACATCGGTCACCGACTGGCTGGGGGTGCTGCCGCTGGCCGACCGGGGGCTGGCGGTGACGCAGAACTCGAAGACCTGGGCCGCGATCGGTCTGTTCGCGGCAGCGGTGGCGGCGGCGAGCTTCGGGCTGATCTACCTGCCGGTGGCGCTGGGGCTGGTGGTGGTGGCCTACGTGCTTCTGAAGATCATCCCGCTGGTCGAACTGTACGATCACATCGAATGGCCGGTGGTGGTGCTTCTGGGTTCGATGATCCCGCTCGGCGCGGCGCTGGAGACCTCGGGCGGGACCGAGCTGATCGCCGGCGCGCTGGTGGGGCTGACCGAAGGCTGGCCGGTCTGGGCGGTGCTGACCGTGCTGATGGTGGTGACGATGACTCTGTCGGACGTGCTGAACAACACCGCCACGGCGATCGTCGCGGCCCCGGTGGGCATCCAGATGGCCCGCGCGCTCGACGTCTCACCCGACCCGTTCCTGATGGCGGTGGCGGTGGCTGCCTCGGCGGCGTTCCTCACCCCCATCGGGCACAAGAACAACACGCTGATCCTCGGCCCCGGCGGCTATCATTTCGGCGACTACTGGCGCATGGGACTGCCGCTGGAGGTGCTGGTGATCGCGGTCTCGATCCCGTCCATCCTGATCTTCTGGCCGCTGTGAGGCGCCTTCACGATGAGCGCCTGCGGCGCACAGGTTTGACGGTTGGGGGCCCTGCCCCCAAACCCCCGGGATATTTCCGGCCAGAAGAAGCGGTTGAACGAGGAGCCTGACATGGGACAGTTCCTGATCTTGCAGTTGCGGCCCGAAACCGATGCCTCGGACGGGGAATACGACGCGATCCTCGCCAAGGCGGGGCTGGCGGAGGACCGGTGTCACCGCATCCGGCTGGACCGCGAGGCGTTGCCCGCGGGTCTGGACCCGCGTGATTTTGCCGGGGTGATCGTCGGCGGCGGGCCGGGGTGCGTCTCGGACCCGCCGGCGGAAAAGACCCCGGTCGAGGCAAGGATCGAACAGGCGGTGCTGTCGCTGATGCCGGCGATTACCGCGGCGGACCATCCCTTCATGGGCTGCTGCTACGGCATAGGAATCTTCGGCGCGCATCTCGGCGCGGAGGTGTCCAAGCGCCGCTACGGCGAACCGGTGGGGCCGGTGTTGTGTCACCTGACCGAGGACGGTGCCGGCGACGCGCTGCTCGAGGGGGTGCCACAGGACTTCCACGCCTTCGTCGGCCACAAGGAGGCGCTGCAGGAGCTTCCGCCGGGCTGCACACACCTCGTCACCTCGGGTCCCTGCCCGTTCCAGATGCTGCGCTACGGGCAGAACGTCTATGCCACCCAGTTCCATCCCGAGGCCGATGGCCGCGTCTTCGAAACCCGCATCCGGACCTATCGCAACCACGGCTACTTCCCGCCCGAGACCGCCGACGAATTGATCGCCACCTGCCTTGCCGCCGACGTCACCCAGCCCGAGAAGGTGCTGCGCCGCTTCGTGGAGCGCTATGGCTGAAGCGGCCAGAAGAACGGGATGGCGATGCTGGCCAGCACCGAGATGGCGATGTTCATCGGGATGCCGACGCGCATGAAATCGGTGAAGCGGTAGCCGCCCGGCCCGTAGACCAGCGTGTTGGTCTGGTACCCGATCGGCGTGGCGAAGGCGCAGGACGCCGCGATCATCACCGCCACCACCAGCGGCCGCGGGTCGAGGCCCAGCGCCTGCCCGAGTCCAATGGCGATCGGCGCCATGATGACGGCGACGGCATTGTTCGACACGATCTCGGTGAAGGTCGTGGTCAGCAGGAAGACGCAGAACACCACCAGCGGCGGCGGCAGTTGCGCCAACCCCGGGGCGATGTTGTCGACGATCAGCGTCACCGCGCCGGAATGTTGCAAGGCCGCGCCCACCGCCAGCATCGAGAAGATCAGCGCCAGCAGGCGGCCTTCGACGAAGGAGAACGCCTCGTCGGCGTCGATGCAGCGGGTCAAGAGCACCAGCGCCAGCGCGATGACCGCCAGCACGAGGATCGGCGCGACGCCCAGCGCCGCCAGCACCACGATGCCCAGCAGCGCGCCGATGGCAATGGGGGCGTGACCCCGGCGGAAGGCCCGCGCCGAGGGATGCGAGACATCGACAAGGTCCATGTCGGCGGCCAGCCGCTGGATGTCCGCCGGCGCGCCTTCGAGCAGCAGGGTGTCGCCCACCCGCACCACGATCTGGTCGAGCTGCCGGCCGATGTTCTGCGCCCTTCGGTGCACGGCCAGCGGATAGACCCCGTAACGGCGGCGCAGGCGCAGGTCGCCGAGGCTGCGCCCGACCATCTTGCAGCCCGGGGTGATCAGCACCTCGACCGTCGAGGTCTCGACCGTCGAGACCTGGTCGACGCGCTTGAGCTCCTTGTTGCGCTGCAGGGACAGCAGTTCGGTCATCTTGGTGCGCAGCACCACACGGTCGCCGACCTCGAGCTTGACCACGCCGAGGTTGCGCCGGAGCGAGGTGTCGCCGCGGATCACGTCGATCAGCCGCACGCCCTCGCGCTTGAAAAGCTGCACGCCCAGCACCTCGCGGCCCACGAGGTTGCTTTCGGGGGGGATCACCGCCTCGGTGAAGAACTTCATCCGCGACCGGTCGCCCGAGAGCATGTTGGCCATCGAATCGCGGTCGGGCAGCAGGCGGGGGCCGAGCACGGTCAGGAACACCAGACCGGTGGCGCAGACCACCAGCCCGATGGGCAGGATTTCGAAGATGCCGAAGGGCGCCAGCCCCTGGGCGCGGGCCACGCCGTCGACCAACAGGTTGGTCGAGGTGCCGATCAGGGTCAGTGAGCCGCCCATGATGGCCGCATAGCTCAGCGGGATCAGCAGCTTCGAGGCCTTCATGCCCAGCGTCTGGCTGAGCCGCACCACCACCGGGATCATCACCACCACCACCGGCGTGTTGTTCATGATCGCCGAGGCCGACATCACCATCAGGATCACCCCCGCGACCGCCCGCTTCGGCGCCACCTCGGCGCTGCGCTCGGCGGCACGGGTCAGCACGTCGAGCGCGCCTGTCCGGACCAGCGCCCCCATGACGAGGAACATCGCCGCGATGGTCCAGGGCGCGGGGTTCGACAGCACCTCGAGCGCGAGGTCATAGGGCAGCACGCCGGTGAGCAGCAGCACGGCAACGCCGCCGATGGCCACCACCTCGGTGGGATAGGTCTCGCGGACGAAAAGCAGGAACATGGCGGCCACGACGCCCAGCGCGGTCAGCGCCTGCCCGGTCTGCGACAGTTCAAATAGGTCGGTCATCGGTATCCCTTTGCCGCGGGACCCTGTGCCGCGCCCGCCGACCCGTTGTACCCTTGCCGGGCAGCGGGGCAAGGGCCGCGGTGCGATGCCTCAGATATTCGGCCCGGCCTGTTGCAGGCGTCCCCCCTGGCGCACCATGTGAACGGCGGTGGCCTTGCCGGTGCGGTCGTCGGTCTCGACCATGAGACCGCTGAGCGTGGCCTCCTCGGTGGCGGGCTTGAACCGCGCCTTGGGCATGCCGGTGACAAAGCGGCGCAGGGGCTCGGCCTTCTCCATGCCGATGACCGAATTGTAGTCGCCGCACATGCCGGCATCGGTCAGATAGGCGGTGCCGCCGGGCAGGACCTGGGCGTCGCCGGTGGGCACATGGGTGTGGGTGCCGACGACGACGCTGGCGCGCCCGTCGCAGAAATGGCCCATGCCCATCTTTTCGCTGGTGGCCTCGCAGTGCATGTCGATCAGGCTGGCCTGCACCTGCCCGCCGCGGGGATGCTTGCTCAGCACCGCGTCGACGGCCGAGAACGGATCGGCGAAGGGCCGCTTCATGAAAACCTGCCCCAGCACCTGCGCCACCAGGATGCGCCGGCCGCGGCCCGCATCGAAGATCGCGGCGCCGCGCCCCGGCGCGTCCTTGGCGAAGTTGAGCGGCCGCAGGATGCGCGGCTCGCGGTCGATGTATTGCAGCATGTCGCGCTGGTCGAAGGCATGGTCGCCGAGGGTGAGGCAATCGGCGCCGGCCTCCAGCAACAGCTTTGCATGGTCGCCGGTCAGCCCGGCGCCATTACTGGCGTTTTCGCCGTTGACCACCACAAAATCGAGCTTCCACTCGGCCCGCAAGGCCGGCAGCCGGTCCGTCACCGCTGTCCGGCCGCCACGGCCCACCACGTCACCAAGAAAGAGAATCCGCATGCAGACGGGGTACGGCGGCAGCGGCCCGTGGGCAAGGGATCAATTGCAGCGGATTGGCGGCGCATGGGCCGGGCGCGCTCAGGGCTTGCGTTCGAACACCGTCTCGAAGGCCCCCTTGAGCGATCCGGCGATGGTCGAGCTTTCCGCCGCGGCCTCGAAGATCTGCGCCATTACCGCTTCCGGTGCACCGGACAGTTGCGCGCGGACATGCGCACGCACCACCCGGGGCGGATTGCCCGCCATCTCGACTTCGGCCTCCACCGACTCCACCCTGATCGGAGTCTGCGCCGCCTCTGCCGCGTAGTGGAGATCGTTCCAGAAACATCCGCCCAGCGCGGCGCTCAAGAGCTCCGCGCCATTGCTGCCCAGCCCTTGGCCACCGGCCCGCCCCTGCGGTCGATCCGCAAGCAATGTCTTGCCTCCGGGCATGAGCCCGAGGCCGGCGGCCGTGCCGGGGACCGGGCTGAACCGTGTCGTGACATGCGTACTCATCCCGCACCTCCGTATCTGGCAGAACCTACGCCCTTGCCAGACATCCTTCGCCTTTGACACAGAGTCGTCAACGTCCGCGTCAGGGGCCGGGGGTGATGATCCCCTGTTCCGTCACGATCATGTCGAGCGGCTGGTCCGTGGGCTCCAGCGGCAGGTCCGGGTCCTCCTGCGCGGCATAGGCAAATCCTATCGCCAGTGTCGGGCGCTTCGCCCGCAGCATCTCCAGCGTGCGGTCATAGAACCCCCCGCCATAACCCAGACGGCCGCCGGTCCGCGAAAAGGCCACCAGCGGCACGATCAGGATCTCCGGCTCGATGAAGGCCAGTGTCTCGGGCACCCGCGCGCCGAATGTGCCGTCCACCATGGTGCAACCGGGCTCCCAAACCGCGAATTTCAGCGGCTTGCCCTTCTGCTCGATCACCGGGACGCAAACCGGACCATGCGCCGCGGCCTCCTCCATCACCGGCAGCGGGTCGATCTCGGACCGCATCGCCATGTAGCCTGCCAGCGGCACCCCGCGATGGCCGGCCAGCACCGAAGACAGATGCCCTGCCCGCCCCGGCCCGGCGATCTCGTGCGCCGCGGCGCGCCGGGCGAACCCTGCCGCCCGCGCCACGTGTTTCTCTGCGTCCAGATCGCTCACAACAGCACCACCACGGCCAGCCCCAGAAAGGCAAAGAACCCCACGACGTCGGTCACGGTCGTCACGAAGGCCCCCGAGGCCAGCGCCGGATCGACGCCCATCTTCTCAAGCAGCACCGGGATCACCGTGCCGGCCAGCCCGGCGATCACGAGGTTGATCACCATCGCCGCCGCGATCACATAGCCCAGCGCGGGCGAGCCGAACCAGACAATCCCGACAATCGCCATGACGACCGCGAAGACCACGCCGTTGATCAGCCCCACCAGACATTCGCGCCGGATCACCCGCCAGACGTTGGCGCCGGTCAGGTCGCGCGTGGCAATCGCCCTGACGGCCACCGTCAGCGACTGCGTCCCCGCGTTGCCGCCCATCGAGGCCACGATCGGCATCAGCACCGCCAGCGCCACCAGCTGCGCGATCGCCTCCTCGAACTGCGCGATCACCAGCGAGGCCAGCACCGCCGTCACCAGGTTCACCGCCAGCCAGGGCAACCGCTGCTTGGTGGTCTCGATCACCCGGTCCGACAGCGAGCCCTCGCCGACACCGGCCAGCCGCATGATGTCTTCCTCGTGCTCCTCGTCCAGAACCGCCATGGCGTCATCGATGGTGATCACGCCGACCAGCCGGCCCTCGTCATCCACCACCGGTGCGGAAATCAGGTGATACTGGTTGAAGGCATAAGCCACGTCGCCCTCGTCCTGGGTAGCCGGAATGGTCTGGAACATGTCCTCGACCAGCTCGGTCAGCGGCACCGCGCGCGGCGACCCCATGATCCGGCCCAGCGCCACGTTGCCCACCGGATGCATCCGCGGATCAACCAGCGTCATGTGATAGAACTGCTCAGGCAGTTCCTCCTCGCCACGCATGAAGTCGATGGCATCGCCCACCGTCCAGTGCTCCGGCGCCATCACCACCTCGCGCTGCATCAGACGGCCGGCCGAGAACTCCGGATAGGCCAGCGACTGCTCCACGGCCGCCCGCTCGCTGTCTTCCAGCGCGCCGAGGATCGCCTCCTGCTGCGGTTCCTCGAGGTCTTCGATCAGGTCGACGACATCGTCGCTTTCCAGTTCGCGCACCGCATCGGCCAGCACCTCGGGCGCCAGCACCCCGATAACCTCTTCGCGGATGCCCTCGTCAAGCTCCGACAGGATGTCGCCGTCGAATTCCTTGTCATAAAGCCGGATCAGCGCCGCCCGGTCCTGCGGATCGACCTGCTCCAGAAGGTCGGCGATGTCGGCGGCGTGGAGCGGGTCCATCATCGCCACCAGCGTCTCGCGGTCGCCCGCCTCGACCGCCTGCAGGATCGCCGCTACCGCCTTGCGGTCCAGCGCATAGGCATCCTCGTGGGCGTCGGTCTCTTGCGCCAGATCCTCCGGCCGGTCTTCGAGTTGGTCCGCCATGACACCCCCATCGGTCAGAGCCTGTTATTTGTGGCGAAACATACAGGTAGCGCTTTCCAAAGCAACCGGTCTGACGCAGGATTTCAGCAAGGCCCGGACATGAACGCGGGCGCCATCGGGGACCGTCATGCAGCTTCTCACCGGACAGACCCTCAGCTTCACCCACGACCCCTTCGAAGTGCCCGCAGGCAGCGCCGTCACCCACCGGCGCCGGGGCGGCGTGCTGATCGACAATGGCCGTATCCTCGCGGTGGACGAGGCCGACACCCTGCGCGAAAGGCATCCACAGGCCGAAGTCGTATCCTACGGCGACGACCTGATCTCGGCCGGGTTCATTGACGCCCACGCCCACTATCCCCAGACCGGGATCATCGCCAGCTGGGGCCTGCGGCTGATCGACTGGCTCAACACCTACACCTTCCCCGAAGAGGCCCGCTTTGCCGATCCCGGCCATGCCGCCACCATCGCGCGGCGCTATCTCGACCTGACGGCGGCCCATGGCACCACCACCGTGGCCAGCTTCTGCACCATACACCCCGCCAGCGTCGACGCGCTGTTCACCGAGGCGCAGGCGCGCGGCCAGTGCATCGTCGCCGGGAAGACCTGCATGGACCGCAACGCCCCGGACGATCTGCGCGACACCGCGCAATCGGCCCATGACGACAGCAAGGCGCTGATTGAGCGCTGGCACGGCCGGGACCGGCTGCACTACGCCATCACGCCGCGCTTCTCGCCGACCTCAACGCCTGACCAGCTCGCGGCCCTCGGTGCCCTCTGGGCCGAACACCCCGATTGCCTGATGCAGACCCATCTCAGCGAACAGACGGACGAGATCGCCTGGGTCCGCGCCCTCTTTCCCACGGCCCGCGACTACCTCGACACCTACGAGGCGCACGGGCTGCTGGACCGACGCGGCCTCTACGGCCACGCGATCCACCTCGAACCGCGCGAGATCGACCGCCTGCACGAGACCGGCGCCGCGCTCATCCACTGTCCGACGTCCAACACCTTCATCGGGTCCGGCCTGTTTCGCACGGCGGCCCTGAAATCCCGTGGCCTGAACATCGGGCTGGCCACCGACACCGGCGGCGGGTCAAGCTTCTCGATGCTGCGCACCATGGCCGCCGCATACGAGATCGGCCAACTCACCGGCACCGCGCTGCATCCCGCGCAACTGCTGTGGCTCGCCACATGCGGATCCGCCCGCGCGCTGCACCTGGATGATCGGATCGGCACCCTCGCCCCGCGCATGGAGGCCGATCTCGTGGTGCTCGACCTCGCCTCGACCCCCGCCATCGCCCAGCGGAACGCGCGCGCCACGGACATCTGGGAATCGATCTTCCCCACGATCATGATGGGCGACGACCGGGCGGTGCGGGCCACCTGGATCAACGGTAAGTGCGTGCCGCCGGCCTGACCCAGCCCCCCGGCGCGCGTGTCCGAGAAGGCGAATTGCACCCCTCCCGAACAAGGGCATGTCACCACGCACCACTCTGTCGGCAAACGGCTCTAATCAGCAGCCCCGCGCCAGCACCATCACCCAGGTATTGCCCGGCCCGCGCGCGACGCCGATGTCGCTGACGCCTCTGTGCAACATGTTCTTGCGGTGCCCGGCCGATCCCTGCCAGCCCGTCAGCGCCGCCTCCAGGCTGCCTTGCCCGCGGGCGATGTTCTCGGCCACCCGGCACCAGCGATAGCCGGTGCGCTTCACCCGCTTGCCCACGTTCGACCCGTCCGAGCCGGTGTGCGAAAAGAACCCGCGCTGGCTCATGTCCAGCGCATGCGCCTCCGCCGCCCGCGTCAACTCGGGCGACCAGCGCAAGGCACCGCGCCCTTGCTGGCGGCGGAACTGGTTGACCCAGTCCAGCGCCCGGCGCTCTGCCGCCATGGCCGGCAGCGCCGGAACCATCATGAAACTTGCTGCTCCGATCAGGACGTCACGCCTGTTCATCCCTCAATCTCCTTGCCATCTCGTTCTGCCGGCGCAGGGCCGCCCCGAGATCGAAGGAAACCACCATGCCGCCGCGCACCACGGTGCGCCCCTCGACGTATAGATCGCGAACCCTTAACGGACCTGCAAGAAGCACCGCGCCCCAGTCCCATGAACCGGCAGTATCCTGCCCAGTCATGTCCCAGACGGCGATATCCGCCCGCTTGCCTACGGCGATCTGGCCACAGTCGTCGCGGCCCAGCACCTCGGCCCCGCCGCGCGTCGCGATCCTCAGGGCCTCGCGCGCGCTCATCGCATCGGCCCCGCGCGCCACCCGCTGAAGCAGCATCGCCTGGCGCGCCTCGGCCACCAGGTTGCCGGTGTCGTTCGAGGCCGAGCCGTCGACACCCAGCCCCACCTTCACGCCCGCGTCACGCATCGCCCGCACCGGCGCGATCCCCGACCCCAGCCGGCAGTTCGAGCACGGGCAATGCGCCACCCCGGTCCGGCTCCGGGCAAACAGATCGATCTCATCTCCGTCCAGCTTGACGCAATGCGCGTGCCAGACATCGTCCCCGGTCCAGCCCAGGTCCTCGGCGTACTGGCCGGGGCGGCAGCCGAAAGTCTCCAGCGAATAGGCGATATCCTCGTCGTTCTCGGCCAGATGGGTGTGCAGCATCACCCCCTTGTCCCGGGCCAGCAGCGCGGTGTCCCGCATCAACTCGCGGCTGACGGAAAACGGGGAACAGGGCGCTAGTCCCACCCGCACCATCGCCCCCTCCGACGGGTCGTGGAAGCTGTCCACCACCCGCACCATGTCGTCCAGAATGACGCTTTCCCTCTCGACCAGCGAATCCGGCGGCAACCCGCCCGCACTTTCGCCGATCGACATCGCGCCCCGCGTCGGATGAAACCGCAGTCCAACCTCAGCCGCCGCCGCGATGGTGTCATCCAGCCGCGCGCCGTTGGGGTAAAGATACAGGTGATCCGACGACATCGTGCAGCCCGACAGCGCCAGTTCCGCCAGCCCGACCTGCGCCGAGACGAACATCTCTTCCGGGCCGAACCGCGCCCAGATCGGATAGAGCGTCTGCAACCACCCGAACAGCAGCGCATCCTGCCCGCCCGGCACCGCGCGCGTCAGCGTCTGGTAAAGGTGATGGTGCGTGTTCACCAACCCGGGCGTGACCAGACAGCCAGAGGTGTCGACCACCTCGCCCCGGCTCTCCAGATCGTAACCGATTTCGGCGATCACGCCGTCTTTCAGGCGGATGTCGCAGCCACACGGTTCGCTGGACGCGTCGTCCATGGTCAGGACCAGACCGGCCCGCTTCAACAGGATTTCAGACATGCGGATACCTCAGATGCGGCCCATTTCTGAGGTGAAGCCAGCGCGTCGGAAAAGGGCAAATTGCACACGCTGCCGCCGCGGAATGTACAAAAGCCCGACCCGGCGATCAAGCCTCCTGCAACAGCGCCAACGCCGCGGCGTGGATCCCCGGGTTCGCCGCCGCCAGCACCCGGCCGCCGTCATGCACCTTGCCGCCCTGCCAATCGGTGACGATGCCGCCCGCGGCCTCGATCACCGCGATCGGGGCCTGAATGTCATAGGCGTTCAGCCCGGCCTCGATCACCAGATCCACCTGCCCAAGCGCGACCAGCGCATAGGCGTAGCAGTCCATGCCATAGCGGGTCAGCCTGACGCGCGGCACGACGCGTTCGAAACCGGCGCGCTCGGCCGGAGTGCCGACTTCGGGGAAGGTGGTGAACAGGATCGCCTGCGCCAGATCGGAGTTGTCGCCGCAGCTCAGCGGGCGGCGGCCGTGCGGCCCGGTCATCCAGGCCTCTCCGCCACCGCCATAGAACCGCTCACCGATATAGGGCTGGTCGATCACCCCGAGGATCGGGCCGGCGGCATCCGACAGGGCGATCAACACACCCCAGGTCGGTGTTCCGCTGATGAAGCCGCGCGTGCCGTCGATGGGGTCCAGCACCCAGGTCAGCCCGCTTGTGCCTGCACTGGCGCCGAATTCCTCGCCCAGGATGGCGTCATCGGGGCGCAGGCGGGCCAGCACCGCCCGCATCGCCTTTTCGGCGGCGCGGTCGGCGACGGTGACAGGGTCGAAACCGTCCGCCAGCTTGGACGTGGTGTCCAGCGCGCTGCCCCTGAAAAACGGAAGAATGGCCGAGCGCGCGGCATCGGCCATTTCATCAACCACCTGCCAGAGGTGGCGCAACTCTTCGTTCTGCATGTCTCCCCCGCCGGTTGGCGCGACCGTTCTGGCCGCGCGTTCGGGTGGGTTATGCGACGTCGCTCAACACACGGGCAAGCTCAAACAGGCGCCGACGCTGGTTTTCCGGAATGGCGTAGTAGGACCGGACCAGGTCCAGCGCTTCCTTGTCGCCCAGAAGGTCGGCGGGCACGCTGCTTTCGGCCTGCTGCTCGGGTGCATCCCGCTCTTCGATCCCCTCGAAGAAGAAGCTGACCGGAACGTCCAGGGCATCCGCGATATCCCAAAGCCGCGATGCGCTGACGCGGTTGGCGCCGGTTTCGTATTTCTGGATCTGCTGAAATTTGATACCGACATGTTCGGCAAGCTGTTGCTGGGTCATCCCGACAAGCCAGCGGCGATGTCGGATCCGTTTGCCCACATGTACATCCACAGGGTGTGGCATACTGTTCTTCCTTTACTTTGCGCCCGCCCGCGATAGTGAAACACCTGACCTGCGCGTACTCTTGTTGACACGGGACATTTTGTGCCCCGCGGTTTCGCTCTATGACATTGCACCCCTGCAGCATGAAAGAAGATACGGCCGAGACTACAGAAAGCAAGGAAAAAGAACGCGTATAGATTTTACGGTTAACCAAAAACACACGCAGAACGGTAAGTGAACACCGCATGGCGTGACCATGCACTATCAGCCGCATCTTTACATTGCGATACTTGCACGAGACTGTAAAGCCACTGAACCACCTAGCACGGGAATTGACAAGACATGCGCGCTTTTCACATCGCGGCCTCCGGGGCCGAAGCAGCCCTGGCCGAGATCGACACGCCAAACCCCGGCGCCGGAGAAATTCGCGTGAAAATAGCGGCTTGCGGGCTGAACTTCGCCGATATCCTGATGCAGAAGGGCACCTATCAGGACACGCCCGAACCTCCGTTCACGCTTGGGATGGAGGTCGCCGGCACGGTCGATGCGACCGGGCCCGGGGTGGATCAATTTGCGGTCGGGGACCGGGTCGCGGTGTTCGGCGGACAGGGCGGGCTGGCCGAATTCGGGTGCTTTGACGTGGCCCGCGCTGTTGCCATCCCGGACACGATGAATTTCCGGGATGCCGCCGCCCTGCAGATCGCCTACGGCACGTCGCATCTGGCGCTCGATCACCGGGCGCGCATGCAGCCGGGCGAGACGCTTCTGGTCCTCGGCGCGGCCAGCGGCGTCGGTCTCACCGCGGTCGAGATCGGCAAGATCATGGGGGCCCGCGTCATCGCCTGCGCCCGTGGCGCCGACAAGCTGAAGGTGGCGCAACAGGCCGGGGCGGACCACCTGATCGATGCCGAAACCGCCGACATCCGGGCCGAGGTGCTGGCCCTGGGCGGCGCCGACGTGGTCTATGACCCGGTGGGCGGCGATCATTTCGAGGCCGCCTTCCGCGCCTGCAACCCCGAGGCCCGAATCCTGCCGATCGGCTTTGCCAGCGGCGAGGTGTCCCGCATCAAGGCCAACCACATGCTGGTCAAGAACCTCACTGTCATCGGGCTGTACTGGGGCGGGTACATGTCGTTCCGGCCGCAGGTGCTGGTCGATTCGCTGAGAACCCTGATCCAGTGGCACACCGAAGGCCGTATCATCCCGCACATCAGCCACACCCTGCCGCTGGACGAAGCCGCGGCGGCGCTGGCCCTGCTGCGCGACCGCAAATCGACCGGCAAGGTGGTCGTCACGATGTGACCCGGCGGGGCGCGAAATTTATCACCGAAATTCTTTTCGCCGCCCCCTTGCGCCGGCCCCGGCGCATCCCATCTTCCCTCCATCTGGATGCGAGGCTCCATCCGGCGGCTGCAGGGGCGATGACGCCCCGAGAGCGCTTTCCTCACTTGAGACACTGCCCATGCGCATTCTTTTCACCGCGGCTCTGGCATCGCTGACCGCGCTTCCCGTCATCGCAGACGAAACCCAGGGCCTCGTGCTGGCCTATGACCGTCAGGCCAGCATCCTCGTCCTGAGCGACCGCACCGTCTGGGAACTGCCGCCCGAACTGATCGTGCCGGAAGACCTTGTCGCCGGCGAAAGCGTGCACCTGGTCTACGAGACCGCAGGCGAAGACGGGCTGACCAAGATCGACGCCCTGCACCGCATTGCGGCGGTCCTGCCGGACGCGACCGACAGCAACAACTGAGGCCCGCGCCACACCCGACCTTACAGCGCCGCGCCCCGTCACAGCACGGGGTCGCGGCCGCCGACGTTCGACCCTGCGTCCCCAAAGGCCGCAGGGTCCTTCGCACCCCACAATCGTGTGTCCGGAACTTTCCAGCCGATGCCTGCGTTGACCGGCCAGAACAACACCACTAACGCAACTGCTGGAGAATACTCATGGAATATGGAATTTTCGGACTGATCGTCCTGATCGCGGACATCTACGCTATCTACAAGATCATCACCTCGGGCGCATCGACCCTCGCCAAGGTGATCTGGACCCTCGTCATCCTGTTCCTGCCGATCCTGGGCTTCATCGCCTGGCTGATCTTCGGACCCAAAGGCCACGCCGCCCACGCGTGACACCGGCCATCTGCGGGGGCCTTTAATGGCAACCGCAGATCTGGGCATTTTCCAATTCACGGCATAGGCTGCGGCGACATCCTTTTTCGGAGCCGCAGCCTATGCTCGTCGCATTTGATCACGTCAATATCCGCACCGCCAACCTCGACGCCATGATCGCATGGTATGCCGACATTCTCGGCCTCACCGCCGGCCCGCGTCCCCCCTTCCGCTTCCCCGGCGCCTGGCTCTACCTCGAAGACCGCGCCGTCGTGCATCTGGTCGGCAGCGACACCCAACCGCAGGCGGGTGGGGACGTCGCGCTTGAGCATTTTGCCTTTCGCGGCAAGGACATGACCGCCTTTCGCGCCCTGCTCGACCGTAACGCCATCCCCCACAGCGTCGATCCGGTCCCCGGCATCGCGGTAACGCAGATCAACCTGCGCGACCCGGACGGCAACCACATCCATGTCGACTTTGACACCGCACTTTCCACCCCCTGACACCATCCATACTTTCGCCCGATTTCCACGCTATCCGACCCCGGTATTCGCACGAGGATTTACCAGATGCCCGTCATTCCGATTGATCCCGACACGCTCGCCATGGACTCCAAGGCCACGCAGGCCGCCGGCAAGGCCGCGGCCGAGGCTTACCGCTCCCGCAAACCCTATCCCTACGGCTCCTTCGAGGATTTCCTGCCCGACGCCGTGCTCGACAGGGTGCTCGAAGACCTGAAGTCGCTGCCCGAGGCCGAGGACAGCTTCGACCGCGCGCAGGAGAAGCTGAAAACCTCCTATCTGCCCGAGCGCCTGCCGCCCTATACGCGCCAGTTGTTCTACACCCTCAATTCGCGTCCCTTCGTGCGATTTCTGGAAGAGATGACCGGCATCAACGGTCTGATCCCCGATCCCTACTTCGCGGGCGGCGGGGTGCATGTGGTGGCCAACGGCGGCCACCTCGACATCCACGCCGACTTCAACCACAACGCCAAGCTCAACCTCGAACGTCGGTTGAACGTGCTGATCTATCTCAACAAGGGCTGGCAGGCCGACTACGGCGGTTCCTTCGAAATCTGGAACGAGGACATGAGCGAGAAGGTCGCCAGCTTCGTGCCGGAATTCAACCGCATGTGCTGTTTCAACACCGGCTCCGACACCTTTCATGGCA
This sequence comes from Litorisediminivivens sp. KMU-197, assembly GCF_056858395.1. Taxonomy (NCBI): domain Bacteria; kingdom Pseudomonadati; phylum Pseudomonadota; class Alphaproteobacteria; order Rhodobacterales; family Paracoccaceae; genus Litorisediminivivens; species Litorisediminivivens sp. KMU-197. The sequence continues at coordinate 265,563 of NZ_JBXEQG010000004.1, forward strand.
ACCCCGAAACGGTGAACCACCCGGCGGGCAAGCCGCGCATGTCGATGGCGCTTTATTACTACACCGCGACCTGGGATCACACCAAGCGGTCGCATACCACGCTGTTCAGGCCGCGCCCCGGCACCCACGACCAGCCGGACCGCGAGGTGCGGCGGCTTGAGCTTTTGCAGGACATGCTGCCCCCGGTGGTGTTCCGGCGGGTGATCGGCCCGCTCCGGCGTCTGGGTTTCTGACCGGCGCGGGGTGCCGCGCACCCAATTGGCCCGCGCGTCACGCCAGCGCCGCCTCGCCGTGCTTCAGGATCACCGGCACGATCAGGTCTTCCTCGTCCAGCAGGTGCCGGTCCAGAATCCGCTCGAACTCCGTCAGCCTGTCATGAAACGCCGAAGGTGCGCCGCCCTGCAACACCGCGTTCGCGCTGTCGGTAAACCCGGCCAACAGCCCGTCCAGCGCATGGTGATCCGCATCCAGCAGCTCGAACCCGTGCGCGAGCCGCGGCTCCAAAAGACTCAGCTGCGGAAAGTAATGCATATCCTCGATCTGGTGGTGGCCGTGCAACTGGCTGACCAACATGCTGCCATGACGCTGCAACAACGCCGCATGGCGCTGCGGGTCCAGCGTGCCGCCGATCACCGCCTCGGCATCGGTGCGCAGCGCCGCAAGCAGGCGGCGGAAGCCAAGGTGACGCTCCATCCAGAAGGCCACCAGCCCGCCGAAATTGCCATGCGCCTCCCAACTCCCGCGCGGACAGGCGTCAACCAGCTCGCGCAGGGCGGACGGCAGCCCGGTCCGCGCCGTCAGCGCCTCACCGGGGCCCAAGACCGGCGTCGCCCCGCTCAATCAAACGTCGCCGCGACATCGTACATCACCGGCTCGAAGCTCCGGCACAACTCGTGGATCTTCCGGTTGCGCCGCCGCATCTCGTCCGAGCGCAGCATGGCTAGAAAATCCTCGCGATTCTGCCATTGCGAATAATTGGCGATCCGGGTCTGCGCGTCGTTCACATGCAGGCCGGCCGCAATGAATCCCTTCTGCTTCGAGATGAAGGCGTCATAGGCTTCCTTCAGTTCCTCCAGCAGATCCTGACAGGTTCCGGGGGTCATCTCGAAGGTGGTGATGACGGTCTGCATCTGGGTGTCGCGGGAAATCTGGGGCATGGGACGGGTCCTCCTTTGCCCCTACCCTGCCACGCGACCGGCACAAGACAAAGACGGAAATTCGGGCGGCGCCGCCGCGTCTTTACCCGCCCGCTTCAGACGTTCGGCTCACCCTGCAACCCGAGGATCTTCCGCATCCCGGTCCAATAACCCGGCAGTCTCGGCGGGTGCTGCAATTCGGGCAGCGCAGCATCCGCCCAGCGCGGCATCTCGCGGCTGACGAAGTCGCGGCCCCACGACAGGAAAGCCTGCGCGTCGTCGGGCCGCAGCCGGCAGGCCGACCCGACCAGCCCCACCAGCGTCTCGGGCGCCGAATACCACTCGTCCTGAATCCCGGTCACGCGGCCCTTGAACAGTGGCCCCACCGCCCGCATCAGCGCCGAGTCCGAGAACAGAAGAAGCATCCGCCCCATGTCGTCGCGCGAATAGTGGATCAGCGGCGGGAAGGTGTCGAAGAACACCGCCTCGCCACCCTGCACCGCGAAATTCCGGATCGACGGGTGAAAGCCGATCCGCGTGTTGAACTGGTCCGCATTGTTCCAGAACCGCGCGATCACCTGCCCCGCGGCCTCCATTAGCGCCACGGCCTCCGCCACCGGCGCCGACTGCATCTGCGGCCGCATCATCGTCTCGGCGGGCAGCGCCTGCTGCACGATCACCGGGCGCTGCGCCTCGCCCTCGGGCAGCAGGTGAAACTCGGTTTCGGGCACCGGCACGCCGGTCTTGACCAGCGCGGCCACGTAATCCGCATGACAATCGGCCAGCCGCTGCATCACCGACGCATCCGGCAACGCCCGGTACACCTTGATCACCTTGTCGGAAAACGGCCCCTCGGCGGGCCGGAACGGCGCGCAGAAATACCCCAGTTTCGAAATCGTCTGACCCCGGCTCTCGCCGTCTTCGCGGATCAGGCGGGCCAGTTGATTGAGATCGGTCATGTCGCATCCTGCCTTTGGCCCGGCCTATACTACCTGCTGCCCGCCTTGACCAGCTTGGGCCTGCGTTAACCCCCTGTTTACCAATACCACCCCACCCTTGCGAAAGGACGGGGTCACTGACAGCAAAGGCTTGTGCAGAATGCGCATGATCCTCCTTCTGTTTCTGCTGGCCCTGCCAGCCACTTCCGCCCTGGCCGGGGCCTGGCTGCGCGACGGCGGTGACGGCTTCGTGTCGACCTCGGTCGAGGCAAGCGATCTTCATCTCGCGCGTGACGCGGGCGCGCTCGACCACTACTCCAGCCTCTACCTCGAATACGGGCTTGCCCGTTCGCTGACGATCGGTCTCAACCTCGGCCAGGGCGCCTTTGCCGAGCCCGACCTGCGCGCCTTCGCCCGTGTTCCCGTGTTCGACCGGGGCGGTCAGATGCTGTCGCTGGAATTCAGCGTCGGATCGCTGGGCGACGCCGCCTATTCCGCCCTCGGTCTCAACTATGGCCGCGGCTTTCAGGTGTGGGGCCGCAATGGCTGGTTTCAGGTCGAAACCCGTTTCAAATACCCGGCCGGGGGCGGCTTCGATCCCGGCCGCCCGCAGACCTCGAAACTCGATCTGACCCTCGGGCTGACCCACCCCTCCGGCCTCAAGACCATGGCGCAGGTTTTCACCACCGAAACCGGCGGCAATCTCTATTCCACCTTCGCCCCCGGCCTCGTGGTGCCGCTGGGCGACAGCACCCATGTCGAGACCGGCCTCATGTACGATATCATCGACGGCGGCCCGCCCGGGCTCAAGTTCGGGCTCTGGCAGACGTTCTGATGCGTCAATTGGGGAAGTTGCACAAACAGCCCAAAGGGTTAGAGTGGTCAGACCTGTCCCATTTCCGAGCGCGCCCATGTCTTTACTTCGTCACCGGATCCATCTGTCCGCCGCTGTCCTGACCCTCGCACTGGCGCTGTCCGTGACCAAGGTCGCGGCGCTCGAAATCGCCACCCCCACGGTTCATGCCGAACGGTGCACGGCGGTGGCCAGCGGCACGATCGAAACCGGCGACCGCGACCGTCTGCAAGCGGTCCTGCCCGGCGAAGACGGCGCACCCTACGTGACTTCCGCCCCCCGGCTCTGCCTCGACAGTTCCGGCGGCGATTTCGGCGAAGCGGTGGCCATCGCCGAATACCTCGTCCGGCAGGGCATCAGCACCCATGTCCCGCACGAGGCCCAGTGCCTCGGCGCCTGCGCCTTCGCCTTCATGGGCGGCACTCGCGCCACGGTCGAGGACGACACCCTCGGCCGCCGCATCGACCGCTCGATGCATGCCGAGGCCACGCTCGGCTTCCAGCCGCCGCAGATGGATGTGCCAGACGATCAGTTCACCCGCACCCAGGTGGTGCGCGCCCATGACGACACCATGCTGGCCGCCGCCAACATCGTCGTCAGCCTCGATTCGCTGCAACTCAGCCGCACCTTCGCGCTGCAGATCTTCGCGGTCCCCACCGGCCAGTACCTCTACGTCGACACCGTCGCGCGCAGTCTCGACGCCAATCTCCGGGTCGAGGGGCTGGGCGCGCTGCCCGAGGAACTGGCCGACGCGCAACTGCGCGAAATCTGCGAACGCGTTGATCCGGAATTGCGCCCCGAGCGTTTCGAACGCCCCGGCAGCACGCGGGCCTTCTCCTCTGCGGTGGGCATCGCCCTCAGCCCGACCGAAACCGGTGCCCGCCGCGGCGCATGGCTCACCGGCTATCGTTCCGAGGGCGATCTCTACTGGCAGGTCTGCGAGGTCCGCTGGGCCCAGCCCGCCAACGGTGCCGCCGGCGTCTCGGCGCGGGTGCTGCAACAGGCCGCCTGGAACGGCCAGTCCGACGCCCCGACCGGGGCACCGCCAACCGCCCGGGAGGTCGAGGCACTGATCGAACAGGCCACCGCGCCCTTCGCCTTTTTCGAGCCCGTCGCAATCTTCCCCGGCGACGCGCGGCTCAGCGATCTGGCCGCGCCCGAAGCGCCCAGCGCCCCCGAACCCGCGGCCGCCGTCACCTCGTATTGCGCGCCCGACGCCGGCAGCTACCGGATCACCAACGTCGAAAACTTCGCCACCCTGCGCGCCGAACCCGACTTCGACGCCGCGGTGCTGGAAGAGGTGGTCAAGGACAGTATCGTGACCCCGCTGGCCGCCGACGACACGGCGGTGGTCATCCGCTCCGGCGCCTGTGCCGAGGCCTGTCTCGCGGCCAGCACCGAAGCGCCGACCGACGTTGAACTGCAAACCGCCAAGGCCTGCCGTGCCTCGAACGATGTCTGGTGGATGGTCACCACGGCGTCGGACCGGCAGGGCTGGATGTCGTCACGGTTCCTTGCCGCGCCCTGATCCGCCTCCGCCGGTCCGGTGCCGCTTCAGATGTCCATGCGCATGGTCACGTTGACCTTGCCGCTGACCGCCTCCTCCCAGTGCACGTCCACGCGGTTGTTGTTGGGCCCCTGCCCGCCCTTGACGTAGGGACTGCCCCAATGCGCGGTGTTGTTGGACCGCGCGATCTTGGACGTGGCCACCAGCCCATCGACCCTGCGCACCTCGCCGCCGAAGGCCAGCACGCCCCACCCGGGCACCTGCCAGGTCGCGGCGGCGGTGTTCTGGGTGTGCTCGACGACCGCCGGGTTTTCGGTCCGGTACTCGACGTTGTTGAAGGTATTGTTCGAGAAATAGACCTTCTTCATGCCGCCGAAGTTCATGCTGCCGTGGCTGGTGTCGATCTTCTCGCACCGATTGATGTTGCCATCGACGCAGCGGAACAGGTTGCCGGTGACGTTCAGCCCGTTCAGCACGTGATTATTGCCATGCGGCGTCACCACGACCCATGCGAACGACGGGATCAGGTCGCCGCAGAGGAACACGTTGTTGGTGATCGACAGGCCCGAGAACCCGAAGCCGCCGGTGAAGTCGGGATTGACGTCGCGCTCGTTGCTCCACTCGATGAAGCAATTGTCGACATAATTGCCAACGATGGTCGCGTTGCACGACTTCAGCGTCAGCACGAGGCCCGCCAGCCGCACCCCGTTGGGCTGCCCGTCACCCTGGAAGAAGTGGTTGCCCGACACGACCGAGTTCGACCCGCTCAGGATGCAGAAATGGCGGAACTGGCTGGCGCGGTTGTTGCGGATCTTGACGTCGTTGGCATTGGCGCTGATCGCCACCGAAATGCGGTTCTGCGCCGCCACCCCGCCCTCGGACGAGATGAACTGGCAACGATCCACCAGCATGCCCTGGCAGCCATAGCCGATCGAGGTGATGGCGCGGTGCTTGGGCCGCGTGAAATAGCAGTCGCGCACCTGGAACACGTTGCCGGTCTTGGCCAGCATGACGGCGCTGGCCCTGTTGTTGCACTGGAATTCGATGTCCGACAGCGACAGGCTGGTCAGCTGCTCGAAGCCCGAGAAATCCAGCATGTACTTGTAGCGCGTGAAGGTGAAGGTCTGGGTGCCGGTGGCGTCGCCCAGCGGTTGGCTCAGCGTCAGCTCGCCCGCCGCCACGTTGCGCGCCCGAACATAGATCTCGCGCCCCACGCCGGTGCCGGTGACATGCGCGCCGACCGGGATATTGGCGATATTGGTGACATTGGTCAGCTTGAAATCGTCCGATGCCGCATAGCTGGCCTGCGACGTCACCACATCGGGGTCCCAGACGCTTGTGCCTTCGGCGTAAAGCTGCCCGTTGGCGATGTGCCGGCGCTGGGCATAGGCCGTCTTGTTGCTGACCGCCGCCTGCATGTCGATCGGTCCGGTGACCGAAATCCGCCGTCCGCCAAGGTCGAGGCTCTCGTGGTCGGAATTGTTCAGCAGCGACTGGAACGCCTTGCGGAACGCCGTCTCCTCGTTGCCGAAGGCGTCGATATAGCTGCCCAGATCGAAGTTCCGCGTCAACGACAGGATCGCGCCGTCGGGCATGGTGACCGTGCCCTCGAAGCGGATGCGCGAATTGATCGTCACGCTGCCGGCCAGCCGATAGGTCCCCGCCGACACCACGATCTCGCGCCCGTCGGCGGCACTGTCGGCGGCCTCGAAGGCGGCACTGTCATCGGTCGTCCCGTCGCCCACCGCACCGAAATCGCGCACGTCGACCGAGGCCAGCATGTCGCTCAGGAAAACGCTGGTGATGTCCTCGAAGACAAGGTCGTCGATCCGCACGATCCCGCCGTTCGACCCGGTCAGGTCCAGCCCAAGGTGTGCAAACACCGGTGCCGTACCCCAGACCATGTCGACACCGCCGCGGTTGCCCGGCCCGATGATCGCGCTGACCTCGACCACCTCGCCATAGGTGGTCAGCGTGACCTGCGGTCCGGCGGTGTTAAGCCCACCGACCTGCGTGCCGTTGGCGGCAGCCGGATAGCCCGCGATGCGCACATTCGGCAGGTTGCCCGCCACCGCCTTGACCCGCGCGGTGACCCGGACGTAGCAGCCCGGCAGCAGCGGGGTCTCGCCGGTATAGCGCAGCTTCTGCACCGATTGCGTCTTCTGCAACTCCAGACACCCGCCAAAGTCCTGGTCCGCCGGCACGAAGGCCGCGTTGGCCGCATTGGCATAGGTGTCGTCTCCCGGACGGCCGTTCTGGCTCGACCAGACGCCCAGGCCGTCGGCGAACGGTGTCGGATTGAAGACCACGCCCTCGGTTATCGCTTTGTTCATGAAGTACCCTTTCCACGTCGCGCTCGATTCACGAGCCCCGCAGGCGTCTCACCCGCCGATATGAAAGGGGTACTAAAAGGGGCTTAACGTCGGCTGAGACGACCGTACGCTACGTGGGATGGGTGCCGAGCACCCATCCTACCGGATACCTCAGACCGCGACGTCCGGCAGCTTCAGGATCTCCACACCGCTGATCTTCCAGCCGTTTTCGCCACGGATCATGCGATAGCCCAGATGGTGCCGCTCACCCTCCCGGTCGATGATCTCGACCCGCTGGCGCAACGTGCCGCCCACGTCCTCCAGCTCCAGATACCGCACCTCGCCCGGCCGCCAGACCATCGGATAGCCGCGCTGCACCATGACGCCGAAGTTCTCGGCCGAACCGAACAGCCGCTGGATCGTCGGGCTGGCAAAGGTGAAGGCGGTGGCGAAATCATCCACCTTGAAGGCCTCGATCTGGCTGCCGATCACCGCCTCGATCGCCGGCTCCTCTGGCATGATATCCGGCCCGACCTCCTGCGCCACGGCTGGAACCGCCAGCAGTCCGAGGGCGAAAACAAGCGCGTACAGGCGTGACATGGCAGGTCCTCCGGCAGGGATTTACCCCGCCGATGGTATCCCCTACCGCCCGCCGGTCAATTCACCGATGCGTCAGCCCAGCTCGCCCGCGAGCCCCTGCTCGATCAGTTCCGCCGTCTCGCCAGCCCCGTAAAGCGCGATGAAGCCGCCGAACCGCGGGCCCTGGCTGGCGCCCAGCAGGACCTCGTAGATTGCCTTGAACCAGTCGCGCAGCGGCTCGAACCCGTGCACCTTGCCGACCGCGAAAACCACTGACTGCAGGAACTCCTCGTCGCCGTAATCCGCCTGCGGCACCGGGTCGGTGTTGCCGACGATGGCGTTCTTCTGGGCGATCAGGTCCAGCGCATGGCCCTCGTCGCGCAGCGCCTTGGCCAGATCGACCAGCGCCGCCCGCTCCTGCTCGGTTGCGGCGCGGAACACCTTGGCCGGCTTCACGAAATCCTGATAATAGCGCACCGCGTGGCCGGCCGCCTGATCCATCCCCGGATGGGTCTCGGCGGTGGCGTCCGGCGCGTACTTGCGGATGAAGCCCCAAAGCGTCTCCTTGTCCTCGGCCCCCGACACGCTGGCAAGGTTGAGCAGCATCGAGAAGGTCACCACCATGTCCGACACCGGCACATCTCCGTTGTGGATGTGATGCACCGGGTTGTTCAGCCGCTGGGTCAGGTCCTGCCCTTCATAGGCGCGCAACTGCTGGTGATACTCGTCCACCGCCTTGGGGATGACGTCGAAATACAGCCGCTTCGCGGTCTTCGGCTTGAGATACATGAAGTAGCTCAGGCTCTCCGTCGAAGCATAGGTCAGCCATGCGTCGATGCTGATGCCGTTGCCCGACGACTTGGAAATCTTCTGCCCCTTGTCATCGAGGAACAGCTCATAGGTGAAATGCTCCGGCGGCCGCTGCCCGAGGATGCGGCAGATCCCGTCATAGATCGGCGTATTGGTCGAATGATCCTTGCCGTACATTTCGAAGTCGACACCCAGCGCCGCCCAGCGCGCGCCGAAATCGGGCTTCCATTGCAGCTTCACGTTGCCGCCGGTCACCGGCAGGGTCCACTCGCGCCCGTCCTCGTCGTCAAAGGTGATCTCGCCCTTCTCGGCGTCGACGTTCTTCATCGGCACATACAGCACCCGTCCGGTTTCCGGATGGATCGGCAGGAAGATCGAATAGGTCTGCCGCCGCTCCTCGCGCAGCGATTTCAGCATCACCTTCATCACGTCGTCATAGCGTTCGCAGGCGCGCAGCAGCACCTCGTCGAACTTGCCCGACCTGTAGAATTCGGTCGCCGAATAGAATTCGTATTCGAAGCCGAAGGTATCAAGGAACCGCCGCAGCATGGCGTTGTTGTGATCGCCGAAACTGTCGTGCGTGCCGAAGGGATCGGGCACGCTGGTCAGCGGCTTCTGCAGATGCTCGGCCAGCGCTTCTTGGTTGGGCACGTTTCCGGGCACCTTGCGCATCCCGTCCAGATCGTCCGAGAAACAGATCAGCCGCGTAGGAATGTCCGAAATCGCCTCGAAGGCGTGGCGGATCATCGTCGTGCGCAGCACCTCGCCGAAGGTCCCGATATGCGGCAACCCGGACGGCCCATAGCCTGTCTCGAACAGCACATGGCCCTTCTCCGGCGGCGCCTTTTCATAGCGTTTGAGCACGCGGCGCGCCTCTTCAAAAGGCCAGGCTTTCGAATTCAGGGCGGCGTCCCGCAGATCAGACATGGCAAAGGCTCTCCGATTTCCCCCATGCGCCCGATGCGCGCAGGTCGGCTCTCCCTATTGCGGGCGGGGCGCGGGGTCAATATTCTGCACTGCAACAGGAGATCTCCATGACCAACGATATCCCCCATTCGCTCAGCCCGCAGGACTGCCTCGTCGGCCTGATGATCGCCGTCTCGGCCTCGGATGAAAACATCCGCACCGCCGAGCTGGTCAAGATCGAGGCCGCGGTCAACAACCTGCCGGTGTTCGCGGAATACGATACCGACCGCATGAACTTCATCGGACGCATGGTCTTCGACCTGTTCGAGCAGGAAGACGGGCTCGACGCCCTGTTCGGCCTGATCCGCGACAACCTTCCCGAGCGGCTGTTCGAAACCGCCTATGCGCTGGCCTGCGACGTGGCCGCCGCCGACGGCACCCTGCGCGCCCCGGAACTGCGCCTGCTCGAGGAGATCCGCTACGAGCTAGACATCGACCGTCTTCACGCCGCCGCCATCGAACGCGGCGCGCGCGCGCGTCATCTCAAGGCCTGAGCGCCCGTAAAACCTCCGTCAAGTGGGGGAAATCACCCTACCCGGCCTGAAATCCCGTGCTACCCTGCTGGCCTGCAATTTTTCTGCTTGCCGCATTGATACGGAGGATTTCATGACCCGCATTCTCATTGCCTGCGCCGCCGCGTTTTTCCTGTTCACCGCCGCCGCCGAAGCCATCGCCGCGCCGCTCGTCGCCCAGATCGACGTCTCGAGCCAGACCATGACGGTCTATGAAAACGGCCGCGTCACCCACCGATGGCCGGTCTCCACCGCGCGCAAGGGCAAATGGACCCCGCGCGGCACCTATTCGGCCAAGTGGCTGTCACGCCACCATAAATCCAGCCTCTACAACAATGCGCCGATGCCCTATTCGATTTTTTTCAAGGGCAACTACGCGATCCACGGCACCAATCAGACCAAGTACCTCGGCCGACCGGCCTCGGCGGGCTGCATCCGCCTGCACCCGAGCAACGCCGCCGTGCTGTTCGACAAGGTGCGCCGCGTCGGTCTGAAGAACACGCGCGTGGTGATTAAAAATTAGGATGTGTCCGCTAATCGTGTTGGCTCGCTTCGGTTTCGAGGAAACAAGCCAACCGTAAATACCACGGAAGGCACTCATTGCTATCACATCCAGAACGTGAACTCGCTCCACGCCCGATACAACAAGTTCATCAAGCCCTTCTGCGGGCCGGCCACGAAGAACCTAAACGGCCACATTCGTTGGCTGGAGCTGCGGCTGGGAGGGGCGCTACCAGCCGACGTAATACGAACCTCATAGCGCAACTTCGATGCGGTCCGACGTCCGCTACGCGCATCAGTGAGTTGGTTCAATGCGATCGAATTTTTGCGACTACCGGAGCGAACGATCCATGAAATAGACTTTGTCCCGCCACTCATCTGGGAACCCATTAGGGTGTGCTATCGGGACAAAACCAGCATTCTCATACATTGTGCGCGCATGCGTTAAGAATGTGGCTGATGAATAGAATACACGCTGGTATCCGTCGGCGATCATCTGCTCAAACATGGCGTCCAGCAATTTGCGACCAAGGCCATGGCCTCGACCAGAGACACTCACAAACATTCTTTTGAATTCAGCAACTCCCGGTTCTGCTTCGCTGTACATAACACATCCAGAGGGCTTCCCATCCACCGAGGCAATCAGAATTCCGCCAAGGGGTCGCTTGTGAATGTCGGGTAGATTTTCAAGGGTCGCTTCGAATGCAACCGGGTTCATCGGATGATCGTCACCTCTTGGCCAATCCGGTGGGTAGTTTTTCCAATGCCAGTCCAACCAATCTCGACAGAGTGCACGTGCCGCTTCCAAGTCCTTCGCATCGCGTGATAGCCGCACAGATATTTCCGCCATGTCAAAAACCCTCAAAACTCACCACAGACCGTTGCGTTTCCGTAGAATTAAGTCAATTCAACTGGGCTGAGTAAGCGGACATTGGTTGAAAAAGCTTGGAAGGTAACTTTGTCCGCATTGCCGACCAACACGATTTGCGGACGCCCCCAGAAACTAAGGTGCAGGTGCAGGGTCAACCCTGGTCGGCCAGGGCGCCGACCGGCTCCGGCCCGGCGCTCTCGCTGGCCTCCTCGACAAAGGCATACCCCCAGCGCTGCAACAGCTTCTGTTGCAGCTTTTTCGAGCGCGCATTCCACGCCCGCCCGCCTTCGGGCCGCTCGCGTTCGGCCTTGGTCAGCGCATCCCGGCGCGGCGCATCGGCGGTGAAGATCGCAAAGGCCAACTCGGTCCCGTCAACCGCCGTGACATACCCCGCCAGCGCCGACACGAAGTTCAGCGTTCCGGTCTTGGCGTCCACCTCGACCGGGTGGTTCTCGATCACGCGCCGGCTGTCGTCGCGCATCGCGACCGGCTTCATCAGCGACCGCAAAGGCCCGTCGACGCGCGCCTCGCGCAGCATCGTCACCATGTCCTGCGCCGTCATCCGCGAATCGTCGCCCAGCCCCGAATGATCGACAAGCTCGACATCGGCGCTCAGACCATAGGTCTCGCGGGCCCATTCCGTCATCGCGGCGGCAGAGTCCCTCAGACCGGCGACCTCGCCCTTGCGCGCCTGCGTCGCCGCCTGCCCGACGACTTCCGCCGTCAGGTTGGTGGAATAGGTCATCATGTCGCCAAGGATGGTGGTCAGCGGCGCGCTGACGATCTGCGCCACGACCTCGCCCTCGGGCAGCGCCTTGGTGACCCTCGGCGTCTTCAGGGCAATTCCGTTGGTCCGGGCAAAGGTCTGGAACACCTCGCCGGCATAAAGCTCGGGCTTGCGCACCGGCAGCCACCGCGCCCCGCCGTTGCCCAGCGCCGCGCGGGCCACGGTCCAGTTGTCGCGCCCGGGTTGATCGTCATAGGTGTAGACCGGCAGAGACCGGTTCTCGACCGCCATGCGGGCAAAGCGCACGTCCGGCGTATGGCTTCCGCTGCGCGCATCCATGGTGACCGTATAGCTGCCACCCTGCTTCTTCCATTGAAAGTGCACACGGTTGTAGTTCAGGTTCAGCCCCGACACGGCCGGGTTGTACCCAACGTGATCCGGCTGCTCGCTGTCGATCCCGGGCGAGAACGGCAAAAACCCGCCCCAGACCAGAAAATCGCCCTCGACCTCGCGGATACCCGCCGCCTTCAACTGCTTGGCAAGCTCGGCCAGCCGGTCCGTGTCCAGCGTCGGATCACCACCTCCGGCCAGCACCAGATCGCCCTTCACGACACCCTCGACGACAGGCCCGGTGGCCTGCACCGTCGTCGGAAACCGGTGGTCCGCGCCCAGCGCCTCCAGCGCGTAAAGCGTGGTGATTGCCTTCATCACGCTGGCCGGCGGCAATCCGGTCAGCCCCTTCTCGGCCTCGTGCAGCTTGCCGCTGCGCACGTCCATCACCGCAAAGCTCACTTCGCCCGACAGCCGCGATCCGGCAAGGATGTCGTCGATGCTGTCGATGATCGGCGTCGTGCTGCCAGGGCGCGCCACCGGCCGGACGGACCGTGCGGGCGCGTCGCCCAGCGCCTGCGCCGCCATGAAACCCAGCGCAGACCCCAAAAATACCCTGCGAGATAATTTTTTGGTCATGTTGCGATTAAACCTCAGTCGCCGAGTCCAAACAAGCGGACCGGCTGCGAATTAACGACGATTTTAACGATAAGTGGGCCGTGGCGATGCGCCGGCTCAGTCCGACGCGCCCCAGCCGCCCCCGGCCCGGATCGCGCTCGAGCTTTCGGCCCGCATCGGCACGTTCACGAAGCACCACGCCGGCGCCTCGGCCCGCGCCAGCCTCTGCGACTCGCGGCCCCGGATGCGCGCGCCCGCGTAAACCCGCGCCGGCTTCGAATTGCGCGCCCGGATGCGGTCGCCCGGCCGGGCCAGTATGCCGACGGGAACGCTTTCCATGATCTGTCGCCAATCCTGCCACTGCGGCAGCTGCACCAGGTTGTCCGCGCCCATCAGCCATACGAATTCGAGACCTCGATAATGTTGTCTGAGGGCTCTCAACGTCTCGGCGGTATACCTTGTTCCTGCCTGTGCCTCGAAATCGCTAATCTCAACCTTGGGATGTTGCATCAGCTTGCGCGCCGCCGCGATACGGTCTTCGATCGGGGCCGGACCATGCGGCTTCAGCGGGTTGCCGGGCGACACCAGCCACCACACCCGGTCCAGCCCGAACCGTTTCAGCGCCTCGCGGGTGATATGCACATGGCCCTCATGCGGCGGATCGAACGACCCGCCCAGCAGACCCACGGTCTGTCCGGGACGGTTGGCGGGAAGATGCGGCACCGCGGGCCTCCTCGATCAAAACGCCCTCATGTCAGGCATTTACCGCGGGCTTGTCAATCAATCGGGGCGCAGGCGTCGCCGATCGCAACCGCGCCGGGCCGCACCACCTCTGCTGTCATGCCGCCGTGGCCGCGCACCGCCGCATAACCGCCCGGGCCAAAGGCCTCGTCCATCCGGCTGCAGGGCGCGCAGGGCCCGGTGATCCTCAGCACCGCCGTGCCCACCTGCACCTCGCGCCGCCGCAGTCCCAGCAGGTTGATCCCCGACACCAGCAGGTTGCGCCGCAAGGCTTCGGGCGGCACCTCGCCCCGGCCAAGAAACGCCCCGATCACCGCCAGATGCTCGGCCTGCACCAGCGTCACCGCGCGTTTGCCCGGTCGCGCCCGGTCGCCCTCCAGCCCGTCGAACCCGATACTGGCCTGCTCGACCGGCATCATCGGGTCACGCCGGCCGGGCCGCAGCCCGATCCAGCGCACCGCGCCGGGCTGCGCCTGACGCGCGATCATTGCTTTCAGGGACACGGGGTCGCCAAGTTCAAAGTCCAGTCATCACGAAGTACAGGCCCGAGACGATCAAAGCCGCGCCGGTCCCGCGCGTCAACACGTCCGCCCGCCGCACGGTCTTTTCCAACAGAACGTAAAGCGCCAGACCGACGATCCAGTAGAGGTTCATGATCCCGCCGACAAACAGCAGCCCCATCAGCGCCCAGCAGCAGCCAAGGCAGAAGACGCCGTGACGCGCGCCCATCCGAAGCGCGCCCAAGGTGCCCGGCCTGTGGTGCGCCGTCAGGAAATGGACCGGGTTGCGGCAATGCCGAAGGCAGGCCGACTTGATCCCGCTGAACTGGTAGAGACCCGCCGCGATCAGGACGCCGCCCGCGAAGGCCCGCGATTGCAGCGTCATCATAGCGCCGCTCGACAGCCCGACATCCTCCAGCAGCCATTGCAGGCCCGCCGCCAGCAGCGAGAAGCCCCCCCATGCCAGCAGGTAGCCGGACAGGAACACCATGCCCAGAACCTGCGCCCGCGCGGCGTCGGCGCCGGCCTTCTTGACCGCGGTGAACAGCAGGACCATCGGCGCGGCGCTGGGGGTCATCATCGCAATCATCATCCCCCACCACATCAGCAGGACCAGCCCGAAATAACCGGCCGACCACGACACCCGCGCGTCCATCTCCATCGGCTGCCCCGGCGCGCGCGCCATGCCGGTCATGTCGATGGCCGTCATCTGCATCCCGACCCCGAACACGGTGTAGAGCCCGGCCAGCGCCACCACGACCAGAACCGCCACCGCGACGACCAGCCTGTCCCTGCGTGCCAGCGTCTCGGCAAGCCCGCGCCCGTGCTGCCCGGCAACCTTTTGCATCGCGGCCTCCAATTCAGGCCCGGACGACGCCCTGGCCCGTCAGGTGCAGATTGGCGACATGCGAATGCGTGTCGCTGTTTTTGAGAAGCTCGATCGCGCCGCCCTCGGTCCTGGTGCTGCCCTGCGCCATCGTGGCTTCGGCAAACTCGAACCCGTGCGGCAGGGCGATGCTGATCCGGTGCGGCTCGCCCGAGACGATGTTGGGGATCGGCTTCACGGCCATGTCGAAGACGCCCTCGACCTTGACCGATCCGGTGCCGGTCTCGCGGTCGTAATCCAGGCTGATCGGCGCATAGATCGTCGGGTGCTTGTTCGGCGTCATCTTGCCGAACACGTACCAGAACGTCGCCATTTCCTCGGTATCGCCCCCCGACATGATGGTTTCCAGCGCCGCGCGCTGCTCCTCGGTGGCGGTCTCGTCGATCACCAGCTGGATCTGTCCGTTGCCCTCGTGGATCGGCCCCGGCCACTTCAGGACCATCGCGGCCTTCAGCCCGCCAAGGTCGACATCGCCGTAATGGCCTTCGCTGAATTCAAACCCGGCCGCGGCCTCGCAGGTGCCATCGGTCGGCAACTGGCTGAATTGGCAGGGACATCCGGAGTTGCAGTTGCAATTGGCCAGTTCCGTGGCCTTGATCATCCAATCGGTCATGACGTCTGTCCTTGAAATAACATTGCGACGCTGCCCGAAACGCGCCCGTCCGAAAAAGCCTCGGTTGGTAAAATCTTTTGCCCGAAAAAGAGGGATCGAATAAGCAATCCGTAAGGTGACAGGATACTCCCGCTGCGGCGTTCAGTCAAAGCGCCGGTCGGCTCCCGCGCCTTGCTGCCGCTTCCCGATTGCTCCCGCCTGCCCGCTCCGCTATCACCGCCGGTAACTCCACGCTCACCGAACCCGAGGACCCCATGGCGGCTTATCAATACGTGTATCACATGGACGGCCTGTCCAAGACCTACCCCGGCGGCAAGAAGTGCTTCGAGAACATCCGCCTCAGCTTCCTTCCGGGCGTCAAGATCGGCGTCGTCGGCGTCAACGGCTCGGGCAAATCCACCCTGATGCGGATCATGGCCGGGCAGGACACCGACTACACCGGTGAAGCCTGGGCCGCCGAGGGTGCCAAGGTCGGCTATCTGCCGCAGGAGCCCGAACTCGACCCCGCGCTCACCGTGCGCGAAAACGTCATGCTGGGCGTCGCCGGCAAGAAGGCCATCCTCGACAAGTACAACGAACTGGCGATGAACTACTCGGACGAGACCGCCGACGAGATGGCCAAGCTGCAGGATCAGATCGACAGCGAAAACCTCTGGGATCTCGACAGCCAGATCGACGTCGCCATGGAGGCCCTGCGCTGCCCGCCCGACGACGCCGATGTCAGCACCCTCTCGGGCGGTGAGAAGCGCCGCGTCGCGCTCTGCAAGCTCTTGCTCGAAGCCCCCGACATGCTGTTGCTCGACGAACCGACCAACCACCTCGACGCCGAAACCATCGCCTGGCTGCAGCAGCACCTGATCGACTACAAGGGCACCATCCTGATCGTCACCCACGACCGCTATTTCCTCGACGACATCACCGGCTGGATCCTCGAGTTGGACCGCGGCCGCGGCATCCCCTACGAGGGCAACTACTCGGCTTGGCTCGAACAGAAGGCCAAGCGCCTCAGCCAGGAGGCCCGCGAGGACAAGGCCAAGCAGAAGACGCTGGAGCGCGAGCTGGAATGGATGCAGCAGGGCGCCAAGGCGCGTCAGGCCAAGTCCAAGGCCCGTATCCAGGCCTATGAGGAGATGGCCAACCAGTCCGAGCGCGAAAAGATCACCCGCGCCCAGATCGTCATCCCCAATGGCCCGCGCCTCGGCGGCAAGGTGATCGAGGTCGAGGGCCTCAAGAAGCACATGGGCGACAAGCTCCTGATCGAGGACCTCACCTTCTCGCTCCCCCCCGGCGGCATCGTCGGCGTCATCGGCCCCAACGGCGCCGGCAAGTCGACGCTGTTCAAGATGCTCACCGGGCAGGAAAAACCCGACGAGGGCACAATCGAATACGGCGACACCGTCGATCTGTCCTACGTCGACCAGTCGCGCGACGATCTCAAGGCCAATGACACTGTGTGGGAGGCGATCACCGGCGGCGCCGAGATCATCCAGCTGGGCGACGCCCAGGTGAACTCCCGCGCCTATTGCTCGTCCTTCAACTTCAAGGGCGGCGACCAGCAGAAGAAGGTGGGCCTGCTGTCAGGCGGCGAACGCAACCGCGTCCACATGGCGCGCCTGCTGAAAGAGGGCGGCAACGTCCTGCTGCTCGACGAACCCACCAACGACCTCGACGTCGAGACCCTCCGCGCCTTGGAGGACGCCCTCGTCGACTTCGCCGGCTGCGCCGTCGTCATCTCCCACGACCGCTTCTTCCTCGACCGCATCTGCACCCACATCCTCGCCTTCGAGGGCGACGCCCACGTCGAATGGTTCGAAGGCAACTTCGAGGACTACGAGGAAGACAAGAAACGCCGGCTGGGGGCGGACGCGCTGGAGCCGAAGCGGCTGAAGCACAAGAAGTTTGCGCGGTAGAAGGTCTACGCGCTAGTGTTGTTGATTAATGAAGCTTCCACGCCAATGCCACCAGCAATTCGAAGGAGTTTGGCTACATGCAATGGCGCGCTGAGGCAGTTAAGAAATTCGGCCCTGTTGCGTGGTTGCTTCTTATCGCGTCAGTGACCTCGGCTCTCGCGGGATTGTATCAACTCAGCCTCAACGCTTATACCCGTTACTTTAGAAACCCTCTAATCTCCATAAAAGTCTGCAATATTCCGAATTACTGTGCGGCCGACAACGCAAGGCTCGCGGATCATCTGGATAGATATATGGGTCGCATTGTGTCGCTAGACCTTTCGTATCACCTATTAACGTCATCATATATTGAAGGGCCATGCACTGTAGACCAGGAAATCAGCGAAATTGGTGCCGGTAATGCGGCTAGCCCGGCTCGCTGGTTGATCCCTATCAAATTGGACGACTGCGGGGTCACGCATATGTACTTTATTGATAATGATTTCTCATTCCCGATGATCCACACATACATGGGCGGCTCTGTATGGAAAATTACCGGCAACTACTATGTAGGATTTAAGGGAGGCCGGTATCTGCTTACTATGGCGCGTTAAAAACTGCCTTGATCTAATACCCGATTAGGCAAACGTAGGATACGCTGCCCCCCATTACACCCGCAGCAAGCGTAGGGTCAGCCGCACTCCGCCCCCCGAATTTCATCCCGTAGGCCGGGCTTCAGCCCGGAACCCTGTGCCCCCACCACAAACGCAGCCCCATCACGCAGCCGCACAACCGCCGGGCTGAAGCCCGGCCTACACCGGCCTGCACGTGGCACGCACCCATGTGACACGCACCCATGCGGCACACCCTACGGCTCCCCATATCCTTCATCGAAATCCGCGCCCGAGACCTCCGGCTCCACCCGCCCCAACCGCACATCTCGATGGATCGACGAATACGGCCAATCCACCGCCCGCGGCACCAACCCATGCTTCACCGGATTGAGCAAACAATACCGGACATGCGCCCGGTAATCCGCCTCGCTCCGAATATGATGCTCCCAGAACCGCCGCTGCCAGATCGCCGCCTCGCGTTTATTCTCCCGAAGGCCGGGCTTCAGCCCGGCAAATCTTCCCGACCGCACCACCGGCAATTCGCTCGGCAACTCACCGTAAGCCGGGCTTAAGCCCGGCCTACCCCCAGCCCCGCCCGAATACTTCTCCCGCACCGCCCGCGTGTACATCGCCTTGATCGCCCCCCACCGAGTCGAATAATCGCTGTCCCCCGCCGGCAGGGTCCACACCGCGTGCAGGTGATCCGGCAACACCACCCAGGCCGCGATGTCGAACGGCCGGCGCATCCGCGTCACCCGCACCGCCGCGCGCAGCAGGTCCACCTCTTCCACCAGCAGCGTCCCGCCGCGCCGGGCCAGCGCCACGGTGAAGAACACCGTTGCCCCGGACACCTTCGGTCGCACGTAGTTCGACATGCGCCCATCCTCTCGCTGGCTGGTTAACATCGTCTGAACGCGCGGGCCTCTCGCGCCCGTCCCCTCACCCAGGGGGGCTTTTGTACAAAACAGGGGGTCGTTCTGTACAAATTGTACAAAACTCCCGATCACGCGAAGTTCAGCGCGGTTTCCCGCCGCCGCAACCTTTGGGCTTGCCAGAACCACCGGCACCTGTCATATCACCCGTGCTGACGATCTTCTTCTTCGACCCTTCTGTTTTCCGATACCGGCACACAGTCCTCGATCCAGACGTGAAAAGCCGGGCTGTCGCATTCTGCGGACAGCGTTGAAAACAAAGGAAACTTCACATGGCCACTGGCACCGTGAAATGGTTCAACACCACCAAAGGCTTCGGCTTCATCGCACCCGACGGCGGCTCCAAAGACGTGTTCGTGCACATCTCTGCCGTTGAGCGCTCCGGCCTGACCGGCCTGGCGGACAACCAGAAAGTCACCTTCGACATCGAATCCGGCCGCGACGGCCGCGAGAGCGCGACCAACCTCGCGCTGGCATAAGCCTTCGATCTTCGACCTTGAAAAGCGCGCTTCGGCGCGCTTTTTTTGTGCAAATCGTTGACATGCAACGATTAAAGTCCGACGATGGAACCAATTCCTCCACGCCGGAGTTGGTCTGATATCGCCACATAGGGAAGGCGGGGACCACCAGACCGAGGCATCAGGCCGAGCCACGTTCCCCTCCTCCCAATCGTCCGGACAGGACACCAAGGAAGAGGACAAACCGATGCTCTATACGATCCTGATCATCATCCTGATCTTGCTGCTGATCGGCGCTCTCCCGCGCTGGGGCCACTCGGCCAATTGGGGCTACGGTCCCTCGGGCATCCTCGGTGCCGTGCTGGTGATACTTATCATCCTGCTCCTGCTCGGAGCGATCTGACCCGCAAAGGAGGGTCGGGAATACCCGCCCCTCCGGTTTTCCTGACTTACCAAGAAGGAGGCTCTGCCGCATCCTTGTCGGCAGGAGGAAGAAGCCATGACAACTCGTCCCACCGAACCGAACCAGCCCAACCGCTCGACACGTCAACTTCCGCAGCCCGGACCGCGCATGCCGGAAACCTGGCGCTTCACGGATTGGGCCGCGCTCTGACAACCGTTTCGGGGCGGATGCCCCGTGACCTTCCTGCCTCTTTACCGCACTGGCCCTTGCGCCTAGGCTGATCAAAGGGGAGCATTGAGACAGGACAGCGCAACCATGTTCGATAACGATCATCCCCTGCTCAGCACCGCCAGCCTCACAGCATTGATATTGCACGAAGCCGCCAAGGGTCCGGTGACGCTTCAGGGGTGCTCCGACCGGTTGGACCGGTTGTTCGAGCAAGCTGGAAAGACACCCGGTCTCGACCTTGACGACCGCAAGGCCAGGCTCTCGCGACATTTGCACCACCTGACAATCGCCCGGATACTGGTGCCCGCCGATGAGGGTGACAGCCTGCGCCTGACCGATCGCGGCCACGAGGCGCTGGCATCGCACCCGGACGGTCTCGATCAGACCATCCTCGTGACCTACCCGGAATTCGCCGAGCATCTGCAGGCCACCGCCCACCATTCGGCCGGCATGGACCCGCGGATCGGCAGCTATGACGAGGGCTTTGACGCACGTCTGGACGGAATAACCTTCGACGCGAACCCCTATTCACCCAACAGCGTCGACCACCAGTCATGGAAGAACGGCTGGATGCAGGCCAACGAAAAAGAGCGTCAGGCAGAACCCTTTCGGCCCACCTCGGAACGCTGACATCCATACGCGCGACGTTATCTTTTGCGATCAGCTTTGCGCGCCCAGCCAGGCCACCGTCCACATTCCAACCCCGAAAACCGTGTGTGCGACAAGACCCATGAGACGCCCCTTCCACGGACGTGCTGTGTTCGACAGCGCGACGCCAAGCCCCATGCCAGGCTGAAGCAGGAACCAGCCTGCGGCGATGGTAATCAGCGCGAAGGTCCAGACCGGCAGAAACGTCGGCTGATCCAGCCAACCGGGGCCCGCCAGCAGCACCCAGACCACGCCGTAGAGCATGCCGACACCATAGTGTACGCCCCACCCCAGCGCTGTTTCCCCCGGCCACGGCCGGACGGCACCGATGTCATCGTGAAAGAAGCGCCCACGGCCCGCCTGCGCCGACCAGCGGCCGACATTGGCCCAGTTCGGACGCGGCTGGCCAAACCCGCGGGCCAGAACCTCGGCCCAGAGGTCCATCGCGATCGTGCCGCCAAGCCCGATGACAACGCCCGCCAAGATCAACCCTGTCATCAACGGAAGTCCCTTTGCCGCCGGTTGATCGAAGGCTGCCAGACCCGACCGGGGCCCGCAAGGCCGCACGGCCACAGTCGGAGGTTCTGCACATAACAACGCACCGTTTGCGTCGCATTGCTGCCTCAATTCACGCATTAACATGGATTACGGCAGCGACACATCGACAAGGGGACACCGACATGGCCATCATCGCAATCCTGGGCGCAAGTTTTCTTGGTTTCTGTGCCGGAGCTGTCGGATGGCTGGTGTTCGGTCTCAGCCTTGGTGCCGCCTTCGCGGTCTACCTTGCCTGCAGCCTGAGCCTGCCCACACTGCTGATCGTGGTCACGGCACTGCGTCAGGGTCAGGGCCCGCTGAGCCCCTCGGCTGACAGCGACGTGCTTGCCGCCTGACCGTCCCGTTGCCCTGCGCCCACAATCGGCGCGGGTCACGAATTCCTGACTCCAGATCGCCGCGGCACTGCCCTATCATTGCGGACGCTCGGGCATCGCAGGGGACAGCAGGATGATTTCACGCCGCAACTTTATCGGAACAGCCGCGGCCTCGCTTGCCGTTCCGGCCGTCGCCAAGGCCCAGACCAGCCTCGACCCCAAGTTCAATCCGCAATATGTCCGCGTCCGGTCGGACCTGCCCGCCGGGCAGATCGTCGTGCTGCAAAAGGCGCGCTTCCTTTACTGGGTCGAGGAACAGGGCAAGGCCCTGCGCTATGGTATCAGCGTCGGGCAGGCCGGGCTCGAATTCTCGGGCTCCGCCGTCGTCGAAGTCAAGAAGGAATGGCCGACCTGGCGGCCCACCGACGCGATGATCGAACGCAACCCCCGCGTCTACGGCAAGTTCAAGGGCAATACCGATGTGCAACCGGGCGGCCCCGGCAACCCGTTGGGCGCGCGTGCGATGTACCTGTTCCAGAACGGCGTCAACACCTATGCGGCGATCCACGGCACCGATGATCTGGGCTCGATCGGGCGCGCGGCCTCGAACGGCTGTTTCCGGATGGCCAATGCCCATGTGATGGACCTTTATCCGCGCATTCCAGTCGGCACTCCGGTCACCGTGCTCTGAGGCATCGCGCCTCCACGCAGCAGCGCGAGGATTTTCGATCTTGACCCCGGCAGGCAGGCGGCGGAAGTAGATTCATGTCTTACGATGTGATCGTCATCGGTGCCGGCCCCGCCGGATCGGCCGCCGCGCGGACCGCCGCGGCCGAGGGCCTGCGCGTGGCGCTGGTCGACAAGGCGGTGTTTCCCCGCGACAAGCTGTGCGGCGGTGGGTTCACCGGCCGTGCCGCGATTTATTACCGCGAGATTTTTCAAACCGAACTGCCAGCGGATTTCACCTCGAAGGCGTCGGTGGCGCTTTATGCCTTCGGCGAGAAGCTGGGCCTGATCGAGGACATACCGCCGATCCACCTGACCATGCGGACCTCGCTTGACGCGCGCCTGCTTGCATTGGCCTGCGCCGCCGGAGCCGAGGATTTCACCGGCCGGCGGATTGCCGAACTCGACCCCGAGGCCGGGCGCGTCACCCTGTCGGATGGAGCCGTGCTGACCGCGCCGGTGGTGATCGGGGCGGACGGTGTGAACAGCGCCACCGCGCGCGCGCTTTTCAGGCGGGCCTTCGATCCCGCAGAGGTGGGTTTCGCGCTGGAGACCGAGGCACCCGCGATCGCGCCCGACGCGACGCTGCGCATAGATCTGGGCGCCGCGGAGTGGGGTTACGGCTGGTCCTTTCCCAAGCCTGGGAGCCACACGGTGGGCGTCGGTGGGGTGTATGGCCGCAACCCGGACATGAAGGCCCGGATGCGGGTCTATCTGGAGGGGCTCGGCCTGCCCGGGGACACGCCCGTGAAAGGCCAGTTTCTGCCTTTCGGCAAGGCCCGCAAGCGGCCGGGCCGGGCCAATGTCCTGTTGGCGGGCGATGCCGCCTGGCTGGTCGATCCGGTCACCGGCGAGGGCATCGGCTATGCGATGAAGTCCGGGCAGATGGCGGCGCTTGCGGCCCGCGATGCGCTGGCGCGGCATGAACCTGAGATGGCGCTGACGCTTTATCGTCACCGGCTGCGTCCGATCCTTGCGGCCATGCGGCACGCCAATCGCCTGCGGGTGCTGCTCTATCGCGGCCCGCTGCAACGCGGTTTCGTGCGCGCGGCGCGCGGGTCCGGGCGGCTGCGGCACGATTACATGGCGCTTCTGGGCGGCGAAATCGAATACCCGCAACTGATGCGGCGGGTGATGTGGCGGCTGCCCGATTACCTGAGCCGCGCGTCGGGCCTGATGCGGCGGCCTTGACCGAGGGGCAGTTAGCCCGGACACTCGGGGCGACCCCGGAATTTCGGAAGGACCGCGCATGCCCCTGACCAGACGCTTGTTTCTTGCCCTCGGACTGGGCGCCATGGCGGGCGTCACGGCCTGCGCCCGACCGCCGGTGGCCGGCAAGGTGACGCTGGCCCCGGGCACCCGGCTGATCCTGCTGCGCCATGCCGACCGCAACGGTTCCGACCTCAGCGACATCGGCAGGGCGCGCGCCGCGGCCTTGCCTGCCGCGCTGGCGGGCCTTCCGATCGACGTGATCTACAGCCCCGGCATTCAGCGCAACCTCGATACCGCGGCGCCCCTCGCGGCGGCGCGCGGCCTGGAGGTGACCCGCATCCCGCAGGAGCGTCCGGCACCGATCATCGCCGCGCGCAGCCCCGGCCAATCGGTGGTCTGGGTCGGCAACAAGGGCAACCTGAAGAGTATCTGGTCTGATCTCGACCCCGGCGGCGCACCGCCACTGGAATACGGCGACCTGGCGATCCTGACCGCCGACGCGACGGGCACCCTGCAGGTATTGCGCCGGCGCTGGGAACCGGCCTAGACCGGCGGAACCTGCCTTGGCGACATGAAAAATTTCTTGAAAGACGTCCGAACAGACCTCATATTTCCGGCGCGAAGTTATCTATCGACCACTGCTCCTTCACGGCTCAGTCTTTCGATCTGCACTGACTAAGCCGGGCTGCCGCACTTCCGCGGGCAGCAAACACCAGGAGTAGACACATGGCCACTGGCACTGTGAAATGGTTCAACACCACCAAAGGCTTCGGCTTCATTGCACCCGATGGCGGATCGAAGGACGTCTTCGTGCATATCTCTGCCGTTGAACGCTCGGGCCTGACCGGTCTGGCGGACAACCAGAAGGTGACTTTCGACATCAAGCCGGGCCGCGACGGCCGCGAGGCTGCCGAGAACATCGCACTGGCGTAAGATTGCGCCGTGCGACATGAAAGGCTCCGCTTCGGCGGGGCCTTTTTCGTTGCACGGGGTCTGATCACAAGGAGCGCCTGCGGCGCGCAGGTTTATGGGTGGGTGTCGCGCAACGGGCGCTAGGAAGACGTTTTTCCGACGGAGACGCCAGAGGCGCGGGCGGATGCCTCCGGCGGGAGTTTTTCTTGCAAGATGAAAGAGGGAGACCGGGTTCAGCCTGGCTCGGCGGTCTTGATCAATTGCTCGACGTGCGGGCCGATGCCCTCGACGATGCGCGCGACGCCCTTGGCGTTGGGGTGAATGCCGTCGCCCTGCATGAGCCCCTTGGCGGCCATCGGATCGGTGCCACCCTCCATAAGGATCTCGAAAAAGGCCGGAGCCTCCTGCGCGGCATATTGCGCCGCAAGGTCAGGGTACATGCCGTCGAAGGCGGTCTTGTAGTCGGCACCATAGTTGCCCGGTGCGCGCATCGGCACCAGCATGGTCGCGAGACCGGCGCTTGCGGCCACCTTGAGGATGCCGTCGAGGTTGGCGCGGGCGACCTCGGGCGCGATGCCGCGCAGCACATCGTTGCCACCCAGCGCCACGATCATGGCGTCGATCTCGGGCGTCAGCGACCATTCCACCCGCGCCAGCCCACCTGCCGTGGTGTCGCCCGACACGCCGCCATTGATCAGCGTCACCTCATGGCCGCGCGCGTCGAGCCAGGCCTGCATCTGCGGCACGAAGCCTTCGTCAGACGGCAATCCGTAGCCTTGGATCAGGCTGTCGCCCAGCAGCAGGATTTCAAGCTCATCCGCCGCCGCGGGGGCCGCGAGCGTCAAAACCAAGGCCAGCGTCTTGCTCAACCCCCGGCCGACCCCATATGTCAAAAGCTGCAACATTGCCCGAAAGGCCCTTTTCATGGTTGATCCCGTCCTGTCGCTTAAAGATGTGCACTTGGCGCTGGATGGCAATGCCGGGAGGGTCGAGATCCTGCACGGCATCTCTCTG
Organism: Litorisediminivivens sp. KMU-197; assembly: GCF_056858395.1. Classification (NCBI taxonomy): domain Bacteria; kingdom Pseudomonadati; phylum Pseudomonadota; class Alphaproteobacteria; order Rhodobacterales; family Paracoccaceae; genus Litorisediminivivens; species Litorisediminivivens sp. KMU-197. Next base: position 290,871 of record NZ_JBXEQG010000004.1, read on the forward strand.
GACGTCGCGAAAGGCTCTTCGATCGGGCTGATCGGCCCTTCGGGATCAGGCAAGTCGTCGTTGCTGATGCTGATGGGTGGGCTTGAGCGCGCCACCAGCGGCACGGTGACCGCGCTGGGGCAGGATCTGGGCGCGATGAGCGAAGACGCCCTGGCGCGGTTCAGGCGTGACCACATGGGGGTGGTGTTTCAGAGCTTTCACCTGATCCCCACGATGACCGCACTGGAAAACGTTGCCACGCCGTTGGAGCTGGCCGGGCACCGCGATGCCTTTGACCGCGCCGAGGCCGAGCTGGAAACCGTCGGATTGGCGCATCGCGCCGGTCACTACCCGGCGCAGATGTCGGGCGGGGAACAGCAGCGCGTGGCTTTGGCGCGGGCCTCGGCCCCGCGCCCGCATATCCTGCTGGCCGATGAGCCGACCGGCAACCTCGACGAGACCAACGGCGGTGCGATCATGGACCTGCTGTTCGGGTTGCGCGACCGGCACGGGGCGACGCTGGTGCTGGTGACGCATGCGCCGGCGCTGGCCGATCGTTGTGACCGGGTTGTGCGGCTGCGCGATGGCCGGGTGGATACCGCCGTGCGCGAGGCCGCCGAATGAGCCTTGCCACCTCGGCCCGCTTCGCCCGCCGTGAGCTGCGCGGCGGCCTGCGCGGGTTTCGCATCTTTCTGGCCTGCCTGGCGCTTGGGGTCGCGGCAATCGCCGGGATCGGCATGGTGCGGGCCTCGATCCAGATGGGGCTGGAGGAGAAGGGCGCGGAACTGCTGGGCGGCGATGCCGAGCTGCGCTTTACCTATCGATTTGCCGAGGCCGATGAGCGCGACTGGCTGGAAGAGCGCGCCACGGCGGTTTCTGAGATGGTCGATTTCCGCTCGCTGGCGGTAGTGGACCGGGACGGAACCACCGAGCGCGCGCTGACGCAGGTCAAGGCAGTGGACGACGCCTATCCGTTGCTGGGCGCGGTTGTGCTGGAGCCCGCAATGCCACTGCACGAGGCGCTGGCCGGACAGGGCGCGGTGATGGCGCCGGTGCTGGCGGACAGGCTGGGGTTGACCCCGGGCGATAGCTTCCGGCTGGGCGAACAGGGATTCACCCTCTCGGCGGTGCTGAAGGTCGAGCCGGACAACGCCGGCGGCGGCTTCGACCTGGGGCCGAGGACGCTGGTGCGGACCGCTGCGCTGGAGGGTTCGGGCCTGCTGCAACCCGGCACGCTTTACGAGACGCATTACCGGATGGCGCTGCCGCCGGGCACCGAGCTGGCAGCGCTGTCGCGGGAGGCGCGGGCGCGGTTTTCCGACACCGGGGGCCGCTGGCGCGACGCCCGCAATGGCGCCCCCGGCGTGCGGCTGTTCGTCGACCGGCTGAGCAACTTCCTGATCCTCGTGGGCCTGTCGGGCCTTGCGGTGGGGGGCGTGGGCGTATCAGCGGCGGTGCGGGCCTACCTGGCGACGAAAACCTCGGTTATCGCCACCTTGCGCACCCTGGGGGCGACGCGGAAGGTGATCTTCCTGACCTATTTCCTGCAAATCGGGGCGCTGAGCCTTCTGGGCATTGCGCTGGGGCTGGTGCTTGGTGCGATGGTGCCGCTGGTACTGGCGCCGCTGTTGCAGTCCCAATTGCCGGTGCCGGCAATCTTTGCGCTGCATCCCGGACCGCTGGCGGAGGCCGCGCTTTACGGCACCTTCACAGCGCTGATTTTTACCCTCTGGCCACTGGCGCGGACCGAAGACATCCGCCCCGCCACCCTGTTCCGGGACGCGCTGGACAGCGCCAGACTGGTGCCACACTGGCCTTACATTGGGGCGACGCTGCTACTTTTCGCCGGGCTGCTGGGCTCGGCCATGCTGTTTTCCGGCGCGTCCACCCTGACGCTCTGGACCGCCGGTGGCATCATCGGCGCGCTGGCCGTGCTGGCGCTTGCCGCGTTCCTGATCCGCCGCATCGCGCACCGCTCGCAGCGGGCGGCGCGGCACCGACCGGCGCTGCGTTGGGCCTTGTCGGCCATTTCCGGCCACCACGAGGGCGCGGCCTCGACCGTGTTGTCGCTGGGGCTCGGGCTGTCGGTGCTGGCGGCGGTGGGCCAGATCGACGGCAACATGCGCGCGGCGATCCAGACAGAACTGCCTGACGTGGCGCCGTCGTTCTTCTTCGTCGATATCCAGAAGGACCAGATGCCAGGTTTCCGGGCGCGGCTGGACGCGGACGCGGCGGTGTCGCGGGTCCAGAGCGCGCCGATGCTGCGCGGGGTGATCACCAAGATCAACGGCGTCCCGGCACGTGAGGTCGCAGGCAACCACTGGGTGATCCGTGGCGACCGGGGCGTGACCTATGCCGACGCCCTGCCCGAAGACACCACGATCACCGCCGGCGAGTGGTGGGGCGCGGGCTATACCGGCAACCCGCAGATCAGCTTTGCCGCCGAAGAGGCCGATGAGATCGGGCTGAGCCTGGGCGACGAGATCACCGTCAACATCCTTGGGCGCGATATCACAGCCGCCATCACTTCGTTCCGCGAGGTTGATTTCTCGACGGCCGGAATCGGCTTTGTCATGACGATGAACGCCGCCGCGCTGCAAGCGGCACCGCACAGTTTCATCGCCACTGTTTATGCCGAGGAAGAGGCCGAGGCCACGATCCTGCGCGATCTGGCCACGCAGTTTCCCAATATCACCGCGATCCGGGTGAAGGACGCGGTTGACCGGGTGGCCGAGATCCTCGCCGGGATCGCTTCGGCCACCGCGTGGGGCGCGGCGACAACGCTGCTGACCGGTTTCCTCGTGCTGATCGGTGCGGCGGCGGCGGGCGAACAGGCGCGTACCTACGAGGCGGCGGTGCTCAAGACGCTGGGCGCGGCGCGGGCGCGAATCCTGCAAAGCTTTGCCCTGCGTTCGGTGCTGCTGGGCGCGGCGGCGGGGCTGGTGGCGCTGGCCGCAGGCGTCATCGGCGGCTGGGCGGTCATGACCTTCGTGATGGAGACCGACTATGCGGTGCAATGGGCCTCGGCGCTGCTGATCGTGTCGGGCGGGGTGCTGGCGACCCTGCTGTCGGGGCTGGCCTTCGCATGGCGTCCGCTGGCGGCGCGTCCGGCGCGGGTGCTGAGGGCGCGGGAGTAGCGCCGACAGGCAGCTGGCGTGCCGCCGGTGCGCTGACGTAATGCGTGTCGGCAGGCGCTTTCCGTTCGCGTCGCGCCTTTCGGCTGACGGGGCTGCACGGCGGACCGCGGCGCGCTCGCAAACCTTCCCTTGAACCCTTGGCCCCCGGCTGGCAAACCGCTTACAACTTCCGCCAGAATCGGAGCTCCCCATGGCCGACAACCTGCCCATGACCGTCCACGCGCCGCTGACGCGTGCCCAGAAGACCGCACTGCTGAACCTGGTCCGGCGCGCCGCCAAGGCCGAGATCCTGCCCCGCTTCCGCGCCCTCGATCCGGCCGACATCATCGAGAAGACCAGCAAGCTGGACCTCGTCACCGCCGCCGACGAGGCCGCCGAGGCGATGATCACCCGGGGCTTGCAAATGGCCTTTCCTTCGGCAGTGATTGTCGGCGAGGAAGCCGCGTCGCGCGATCCGAAAATACTCGATGCGCTGGACGAGGCCGAGCTGGGGTTCCTGATCGATCCGGTGGACGGCACCTGGAACTTCGCGCACGGGCTGTCGCTGTTCGGGACGATGGTTGCCGCCACACGCTTCGGCAAGCCGGTGTTCGGGCTGATCTATGACCCGCTGAACGACGATGTGGTGACGGCGGACGAAGACACCGTTGCCCAGTGGACCGGCCCCCGAGGCCGCCGCCGCACTTTGGCCACCGCCGCGCCGAAACCGCTGGCCGATATGGTGGGCTACATTCACCTCAAGCTGATGCCAGAGGCGGTGCAGCCGCAGATTGCGGCGCTTTATCCGCGCATCGGCCGGCCCGACGCGCTGCGCTGCTCGGCGCATGAGTACCGGTTGCTGGCCGAGGGGCACTGCGATTTCGTGCTGTCGTGCAAGATGACATCCTGGGACCATGCGGCCGGGGTGATCCTGTGCCAGAAGGCAGGCGGCCATGTGGCCTTTCTCGACGGGCGCGACTATTCGGTCGCGCACCGCGAGGGCTATCTGCTGTGCGCCGGCAGCGAGAAGACGTGGCAGACCGTGGCGGACGAGCTGAGCTTCTTGCTGGGGCCAAAGCCCGAGGATGCACCCGAGGTCGAAGACGCCTGACCGGCGCGCACCGCCGAAGGTTTGCGAACAAGGGCCCCGGACATGATCCGGGGCCTCTCCTTATGGTTTGACCGGAGGTCCCGGATCAGGTCCGGGAAGGCTGGGGGGAAGCACGCTGGCCAGCCCCCCGAGACGTCATTCCGCCGCTTCGGCGTACTCCTCCATCGGCGGGCAGGTGCACACCAGGTTCCGGTCGCCGAAGACGTTATCCACCCTGTTCACCGGCGGCCAGTACTTGTCGACGCGGAACGCGCCCGGCGGGAAGCACCCCTGCTCGCGGCTGTAGGGCCGGTCCCATTCGCGAACCAGATCCTCCATCGTGTGCGGCGCGTTCTTCAGCGGGTTGTTGGCCCGGTCCATGCGGCCCTCTTCGATCTCGCGGATCTCCGCGCGGATGGCCAGCATCGCGTCACAGAACCGGTCGAGCTCGGCCTTGGTTTCGCTCTCGGTGGGTTCGACCATCAGCGTGCCGGCCACCGGCCATGACATCGTTGGCGCGTGGAAGCCGCAATCGGCCAGCCGCTTGGCGATGTCGTCCACCGAGATGTCCGCGCTGTCTGCGAAGGGCCGCGTGTCGATGATGCATTCATGCGCCACCCGCCCGTTGCGGCCGCGATAGAGGATGTCATAGGCCCCCTCCAGCCGCTTGGCGATATAGTTGGCGTTTAGGATCGCCACGCGGGTCGCTTGGGTCAGCCCCTCGCCGCCCATCATCAGGATATAGGCCCAGGAGATCGGCAGGATCGAGGGTGAGCCATAGGGCGCGGCACTGACCGGTCCTTCTTCGCCATCCGTCGCGGGATGACCCGGCAGGTGCGGCACGAGATGCTGCTTGACGCCGATCGGCCCCATGCCGGGACCGCCGCCGCCGTGCGGAATGCAGAAGGTCTTGTGCAGGTTCAGGTGGCTGACGTCTCCGCCCAGATCGCCGGGGCGCGAAAGGCCCACCATGGCGTTGAGGTTGGCGCCGTCGATATAGACCTGTCCGCCGTGCTCATGGGTGATCGAGCAGACATCCTGCACGGTTTCCTCGAACACGCCATGCGTCGAGGGATAGGTGATCATGCAGCCGGCGAGGTTGTCGGCATGCTTCTCGGCCTTGGCACGGAAATCGTCGAGGTCGATGTCGCCGTTTTTCGCGGATTTCACCGCCACGACCTTCCAGCCCACCATCTGCGCGCTGGCCGGGTTGGTGCCATGCGCCGACATCGGGATCAGGCAGACGTTGCGGTGGCCCTCGCCATTGGCGCGGTGATAGGCGGCGATCGTCAGGAGGCCGGCGTATTCGCCCTGTGCGCCCGAATTGGGCTGCATCGAGAAATCGTCGTAGCCAGTGATCGCGCAGAGCTTCTGGCTCAGGTCGTCGATCAGGTGCTTGTAGCCCAGCGCCTGATCCGCTGGCACCAGCGGGTGCAGCACCGAGAACTCACGCCAGCTGACCGGCATCATCTCGGCCGCCGAGTTCAGCTTCATGGTGCAGGACCCCAGCGGGATCATCGCCCGGTCGAGCGCAAGATCGCGGTCGGCCAGACGGCGCATGTAGCGCATCATCTCGGTCTCGGCCCGGTTCATGTGAAAAATCGGGTGGGTCAGGAAGTCCGACGTGCGCACCATTTCCTCGGGCATCCGATAATGCGGCGTATAGTCGTCGTCCTTCTTGGTGATCCCGAAGGCGCGCCAGACGGCCTGGATGGTCGACGGCCGGGTGCATTCATCGAGCGTGATGCCGACGCGGTATTCACCGACGCGGCGCAGGTTGATGCCCTCGTCCCGCGCCGATTTCAGCACCGCCGATTGCAGGCTGCGTACGTCGACGGTGATCGTGTCGAAACAGGCCTTGGGATCGACCTTGAAGCCGGCCTCCTCAAGCCCCTCGGCCAGTCGCACGGTCTTACGGTGGATACGCTGGGCAATCGCCTTGAGCCCTTCCGGCCCATGAAACACCGCGTACATCCCGGCCATTACCGCCAGCAGCGCCTGCGCGGTGCAGACGTTTGAGGTGGCCTTTTCACGCCGAATATGCTGTTCACGGGTTTGCAGCGACAGGCGGTAGGCGCGGTTGCCGTGGCTGTCCACCGACACGCCGACGATCCGGCCCGGCATCGCCCGCTTATAATCGTCGCGGCAGGCCATGTAAGCCGCGTGCGGACCGCCATAGCCCATCGGCACGCCGAAGCGCTGCGTCGATCCGACAGCGATATCCGCGCCCATCGCGCCCGGCTCTTTCAACAGGGTGAGCGCCAGCGGATCGGCGGCGACGATGCCTATGGCCTTGGCCTCATGCAGCGCCGACATCTCGTCGGAGAAGTCGCGGACGTGGCCATAGGTGCCCGGGTACTGGAAGATCGCCCCGAAAACCGCTGATGGATTGAGCCTTTCCGGCTTGTCCACAATGATCTCTATGCCCAGAGGCTCGGCCCGCGTCTGCATTACCGCAATGTTTTGCGGGTGGCAGTCACGGTCGATGAAGAACGCCTTTGCCTTCGACTTCGACAGGCGTTGCGCCATGGTCATCGCCTCGGCGCAGGCGGTGGCTTCATCGAGCAGCGAGGCATTGGCGACCTCCAGCCCGGTCAGGTCGCTGACCATGGTTTGGAAGTTCAGCAGCGCCTCGAGCCGGCCCTGCGAGATCTCCGGCTGGTACGGGGTATAGGCCGTGTACCACGCCGGATTTTCAAGGATATTCCGCTGGATGGCGGGCGGTGTTACAGTGCCGTGATAGCCTTGGCCAATCAGTGAGGTCAGCACCTTGTTCTTCGACGCGACCTCGCGCATGTGGCGCAGCAGCTCGCGTTCCGACTTTGGCTTTCCGAAATCCAGCGGCTTGTCCTGCCGGATCGCCTTGGGCACCGTTTCGTCGATCAGGGCGTCGAGGCTGTCGGCACCCAGCTTTTCCAGCATTTCCGCCATTTCGGCAGGGGACGGTCCGATGTGCCGCCGATTGGCGAAATCATACGGAAGATAGTCGATCGGAGTGAAAGCCATGCAAAGCCCCCTGCTTCATCTTGCAAATTAAAATCCTGCCGGAAGCCCTTGGTCCTGCGACGAAAAACAGGCTCCGACAGGACGGAATATCAGCCGATAAAATCCTTGTAGGCGGCTTCGTCCATGTAGTCGTCCATCTGGCTGGCGTCCGACGCCTTGATCTTGAAGAACCACGACTCGCCCTCGGGATCGTCGTTGACCTTGCCGGGATCCTCGACGATGGCCTCGTTGACCTCGACGATCTCGCCATCGATGGGCGCGAGGATGTCGCTGGCGGCCTTGACGCTTTCGATCACCACGATCTCGTCGTCCTTGCTGACCTCGGTGCCGACCTCGGGCAGTTCGACAAAGACCACGTCGCCCAGTTGTTCGGCAGCGTGCGCGGTAATGCCCACGGTGACGACGTCGCCGTCGGCGTCGAGCCATTCATGTTCTTCGGTGTATTTCATCGGTGTCTCCTGTTGAACCTATCTCTTGAACCCGGGTGCGACGAAGGGCAGCTTCACCACCTTGACCGGCAGCCGCTTGCCGCGCACCTCGCCGTAAAGCACCGTGCCGACGGACGCGAGCGCTGTCGAGACATAGCCCATCGCCACCGGTCCGCCCACCGTCGGGCCGAAACCGCCCGAGGTCACGTGGCCGACCGCTTCGCCGCCGTCCGCGTCGGCAAAAAGCTCCACGCCTTCGCGCATGGGGGCACGGCCCTCCGGTTGCAGCCCGACCCGCTTCTGTGCGCTGCCTTCGGCCAGATCGCTGGCGATGGCGTCGGCACCGGGATAGCCTCCGGCCCGGTCCCCGCCCGGCCGGCGCACCTTCTGCATGGCCCACGTCAGTCCCGCCGCAACCGGCGTGGTCTGATCGTCTATGTCGTGACCGTAAAGGCAGAGCCCCGCCTCCAGCCGCAGGCTGTCCCGGGCACCGAGGCCGATAGGCTCCACGTCGTCATGGGCCAGCAGCGCCTTGGCAAGTTCCTCCGCCGCCGCCTCGGGCACCGAGATCTCATAGCCGTCCTCGCCGGTATAGCCCGACCGCGAGACCCAGCATTCGGCCCCGGCCAGCGGCACGGTCTCCACGTCCATGAACTTCATGTCCGCCACGGCGGGATGATGCTCGGCCAGCACCGCCGCGGCGGCCGGCCCTTGCAGCGCCAGGAGCGCCCGGGTGGTGATTTCCTTGACCGTCACCTCGGGTTCCAGCGCGTCGCGCATCCGGGCGATGTCGGCTGTCTTGCAGGCGGCGTTGACCACGACGAACAGGTGATCGCCCCGGTTGGCAAACATCAGGTCGTCCTCGATGCCGCCGTGTTCGTTGGTGAAAAAGCCATAGCGCTGCCGGCCCTCGCCCAGCCCCAGCACATCGACCGGCACCAGCGTTTCGAAAGCGCGTTTCGCCGCTTCGGGGTCATTGGCGCGCAGCACCACCTGCCCCATGTGGCTGACATCGAACAGCCCGGCCTTGGCGCGGGTGTGCTGGTGCTCTTTCAGAACGCCCAGCGGGTATTGCACCGGCATCTCATAGCCCGCGAAGGGCACCATCTTGGCGCCAAGTTTCACGTGCAGGTCATACAGCGGCGTGCGCTTCAGCTCTTGATCGTCGGACACGTCGACACTCTCCCGTTTTCGGGCCGGAGCGTCCGTGAAGGATCAACCCGGCATCCCCTGCGACCCGACCCGAAGGTCAGCCCGGTGATGCCCCATCTGTCCTTCTGCCTGAGATCGTTATCCCTTCGGCGCCCCGGATTGGCCGGGATCTCTCCAGATTCTGTCGACGTCGGCGGTCCTGTCGCCTGAGAGTTTCCGGGGCGGTTGCTCCTTCGGCACCGGCATCAGCCGGTTCTCCCACCGAGTCGCGGGGAATGTATGCGAAGGTCTACACCCGGGGCAACGGCAAAATCAGTGCCGGGCGCAGGTCATCGGATTGAGGATATCCATCAGCGGCGCGTTATCGCAGACCAGCGCGTCGAGCGTCAGTTTGTCGAGATGCGCATAGAAGGCCTCGCAGGCGTCTGCCAGGGCGATGCGGAGCCGGCAAACCTCGATCAGCGGGCAGCTGTTGTCGGAATCCGCGACGCATTCGTTGGCGGGCGTCGCGGTCTCCATCGCGCGAAACACCGAACCGATATGCAGTTCCGAAGCCGGCCTTGCCAGTTCCAGCCCGCCGTTGCGGCCCCGGTGGGTTTTCAGGAAGCCAAGCTGTGCCAACTGGTTGATTACCTGACCCAAATGGTTCTCAGAGGCATTGCAGCGCCGTGCAATCTCGGACTTTGTCACCAGCCTTCCGGTATGGGCGGCGCTGTACATGAGGACCCGGACGGCAATGTTGGTACGCTTGGTAACTCGCATCAATAACACTCTCTTGCTGTTTATGAGGCTCAGCATGGCACAACGCCGAAACGCAGGATTTGACATAAGTCACTGACAGGTCACATTTAGAGGCGATGAGTGATCCTTTCTTCTTCGGCTACGGCTCTTTGGTGAATGCGGCGACGCATGCCTTCACCGACATCCACCTCGCGCAGGCCCGCGGGTGGCGCCGCGCGTGGCGTCACACCGAATTGCGGCCGGTGTCATTTCTCACAGCGGTGCCCGACAGCCTGACCGCCATCGACGGGGTGATCGCTGCCGTGCCGGGAGCCGACTGGGCGGCGCTGGATGAGCGCGAGGGTGCCTATGACCGCATCGCGGCGGCGCACCAGATCGACCACAGGGCCGATTACGCCCGCGACATTGCAATCTATGCGATCCCGCCGGACCGGCACAGCCCCCCGACCGAGGCGCACCCGATCCTGATGTCCTATCTGGAATGCGTGTTGCAGGGCTACCTCAGGCTCTATGGCCGTGACGGTGTGCGCGATTTCATCGCCACCACTGATGGCTGGGACGCACCGATCCTCGATGATCGGGCCGAGCCGCGTTATCCGCGCCACCAGATCATGGAGAGACATGAACGCGATTTCTTTGGCGACCTGCTGACCGATGCCGGCGCACGCATTCTGGTGAGCCTCGCATGATCTCGAAGGCGCTGCTGATCCTGCGGCGAATATTCACCAAGCTTTGGGTCCGCGTGGCTCTTCTCTCGGCGTTTTCGCTACTGGCGCTGGCGATGGCGCCCCTGCTGACGCCGATCATCCCGACGAACATCAAGCTGCATCTGGGCCGCGAGGCGATCCTGCCGGTGCTGACCATCCTCGCCTCGGGGATGCTGGCGGTAACGACCTTTTCGCTCAACGTCATGGTCAGCGCCTATCGCACCGCTTCGTCCATGGCGACCCCGCGCGCCTACCGCCTGCTGCTCGAGGATACGGTGACGCAGAGCGTGCTGGCGACCTTCGTGGGCGGTTTCGTCTATTCGCTGAGCGCGGTGATCCTGTTTCACGCGCAAGTCTATTCGGAAGAGGCTTCGGTGGTGGTTTTCGCCCTCACCATGGTGGTTTTCGCAATGATCGTGCTGGCGATCCTGCGCTGGATCGACCACCTGTCGCAACTTGGCAGCATGGACCATACTTTGCACATCATCGAGGTGCGCGCGCGCGAATCCATGCGCGACCGGGCGCAGAGGCCCTGTCTCGGCGCGCGCGAGGCCACGCCCGAGGACATCGTGCCCGACACCGCGCGCCGGGTGCCGGCGCTGAAATCCGGTTACATCCGTTTCATCGACGTCTCGAACCTGGACGAACTGGCCAAGGAGGCGGGAATCCATGTGCATATAGCCCGCGTACCGGGTGAATACGTGCTGCGCACCAAGACCCTAGGCACCGCCACGAAGGCCGACGACGCGCTGATCGACCGCATTGCCCGATGCTTCGACATTGGCGATGTGCGCACCTTTGACCAAGACCCGACCTTGGGCCTGTCCATCCTGGCAGAGAGCGCCCAGCGGGCGCTTTCGCCCGGTATCAACGACCCCGGCACCGCCATCGAAGTGCTGGGGCGCATCGACCGGCTGCTCTGGGAAGAAGTCCCGAGTGTCCCGAACCATGAGCGCGAGCGCACGCCGCAGTTTCCGCGCATCTCGATGCCGCCGATCGAGGCCGAGGGGCTGCTGCGCCACGCGGTCCTGCCGATCGCGCGGGACGGCGCGGAAGACCCTCAGGTGATGGGCCGGTTGCGCGAGGTGCTGGAAAGCCTCGAGACCCACCCCAACAGCGACATGGCCGGCGCCGCAAAGAGGGCGCGAGAGGAAATCTTCGAGGAATGACTCCTGCCCGGCCCACGGGTGTGCGGGGGTCATCCGAGCCCGTGGCGTAGTGGACCAGTGCCAGCGCAGAGTGCCCTAGCCGCGTGCTTTCACAACCTGCAGCAGGGGCATCACGTCGGACATGTCCGGCCCTCGTTCCATCCCGGTCAGGGCCTTGCGCAGCGGCATGAAGAGCCCCCGTCCCTTGCGCCCGGTGGCGGCTTTCACTTCGGTTGTCCACTTTCCCCATGTCTCGCCGTCATAGGGGCCCTCGGGCAACAGCGTCATCGCCTCTTTCACGAAGTCACGGTCTTCCTCGGCGATCACCGGCTCGGCGCCGTCGCGGAACATCTGCCACCAACCGGCCAGGTCGCCGCGCGTGGTGATGTTTTCACGCGTCACTGTCCAGAAGCGTTCGCCCAAGTCCTCCGGCACGCCCAGGGCGCGGATATCGTCGGCCACTTGCGTGTAATCGAGGGTCTGCAGATAGCGCCCGGTCAGCGGATAGAGATCCTGTTCGTCGAACTTGGTCGGGGCGGAGCCGAACTTCTCGAGGTCGAAGCCCTCGATCAGCTCCGATAGGTCACTGCGCAACTCGACCGGGTCGGACGAGCCCAGCCGCGCCATCAGGCTGAGAACCGCCATCGGCTCGACACCGTTGGCGCGCAGGTCGCGCAGGCTGAGCGTGCCCAGCCGTTTCGACAAGGCCTCGCCTTGCGGACCGGTCAGCAGCGAATGGTGCGCGAAGGACGGTGGGGTGCCGCCGAGCGCCTTGATGATCTGGATCTGTGTCGCGGTGTTGGTGACGTGGTCCGAGCCGCGCACCACGTGGGTCACGCCCATCTCGGTGTCGTCGACCACCGAGGCCAGAGTGTAGAGGATCTGCCCATCCGCCCGGATCAGCACCGGGTCGGAGACGCTGGCCGCGTCGATCGAGATGTCGCCGAGGATGCCGTCCAGCCACTCGATCCGCTCATGGTCCAGCTTGAAGCGCCAGACACCGGCGCCGCGCTCGTTGCGCAGCTTGGCCTTCTCGTCGTCCGACAGCGCCAGCGCCGAGCGGTCATAGACCGGCGGCTTGCCCATGTTGAGCTGTTTCTTGCGCTTCAGGTCCAACTCGGTGGGGGTTTCGAAGGCCTCGTAGAAGCGGCCCTTGTCGCGCAGGGTTTCGGCTGCCTCGTGGTAGCGGTCAAGCCGCTCCGACTGACGCTCAACCCGGTCCCATGTCAGGCCCAGCCATTCCAGGTCCTCCTTGATCGCGTCGACGTATTCCTCTTTCGACCGCTCCGGATCGGTGTCGTCGATGCGCAGGATGAAGCTGCCGCCGGCCTTGCGCGCGATCAGCCAGTTGAACAGCGCGGTGCGCAGGTTGCCGATGTGGATGTAACCGGTGGGCGACGGGGCGAAACGGGTGGTGGTCATGGGGCTCTCCTGTTGGCTGAGCCTTTCCCACGATCCGGCAGTCTTGTCCAGCCGCCTGCCCCGCGCGCGCCCGCGCCGCGGACCTGAGCACCCGCCTCAGGTCGGTTGCACCGGCCAACGGCTGTCAAGGTCGCGCAGTCCCGCGCGTATCAACTCGGCCAGAACGTCCATGTCGACATCCGCCAGCTTGTTCACGTAGAGGCAGGACTTGCCGGTCTTGTGCTTGCCGAGCCGGGACATCAGGTCCCCGAAATCCGCATAGCCGGGCATGATGTATATCGACAGGTTCGCCTTGCGCGGGCTGAACCCCGTGGCCAGGGAATCGCCTTCTCGGCCCGAGGCATAGCGGTAGTGATATTGCCCGTAGCCAATGATCGCCTTGCCCCACATCTTGGGCTGGAAACCCGTCACCTGCCGAAAGAGCGCGTCCAGCGCCTGCGCGTCCGCCCTCTTTCGCTCTGGTTCTACCGTGGCGAGGAACTCCGTGACCGACGCATCGGTCGCCTGTGTCTTGTTCTGGTCCTGCGTCATCCGCGATCCCTCTGATCCGGTCCTTGCCGGTCACGAAGCCGTGATAGACAGGGACGTCTTCTCCGGTCACTTTAGCCTTAGCCGTCCACCAAAAGGAGACAATAGCATGACCGATTTTTCCCGCCGCGCCCTTCTTGCATCTGCTGCCGCCGCGCCGCTGGCCGGGCTGACAGCGGGCGCCGCCCGCGCCCAATCCTCGCAGCCCGAGCAGATGGGCATCAACACCACCGACTACCGTCGCGTGAAGCTGGGCGACTTCGAGGTGACGACGCTGCTCGCCGGAACCCGCGCCGTGCCCGATCCGCACAATATCTTCGGCCTCAACGCCAGCGAGGAAGAGTTCGCGCAAGCCTCGGAACAGGCCAATATCCCCACCGACCAGGCACAGTTCTTCTTCACGCCGACACTGGTCTACACCGGGTCCGAACTGGTGCTCTTCGATACGGGGCTGAACGCGCAGGGCATCTCTGCCGCGCTGGAGGCCGCGGGGCGCAGCACGGACGATATCGACGTGGTTGTCCTTACCCACATGCACGGCGACCACATCGGCGGCCTGGCCGATGACGCCGGCAATGCCACATTCGCCAATGCCCGTTACGTGACCGGCGCGACCGAGTACGACCACTGGGCCAGCGCCGGCAACGACGGCTTCGATGCCAAGGTCAGGCCGTTGGCCGAGAAGATGGAGATGGTCGAGGGCGGCCATTCCGTCGCCTCGGGCATCGAGGCCGTCGAGGCCTTCGGCCACACCCCTGGCCACATGGTCTATCGGCTCGACAGCGGCGACAAGAGCCTGATCATCGCGGCCGATTTCGCCAATCACTACGTTTGGTCGCTGGCCTACCCCGACTGGGAGGTGAAGTTCGATATGGACAAGGCGGCGGCCGCTGCCACCCGCAAGGAACTGCTGGCGATGATGGCGGCCGACAAGACCCCCTTCATCGGCTACCACATGCCCTTTCCCGCCATCGGATATGTCAACCAACGCGAAGGCGGCTATGGCTACGAGGCGATGAGCTATCAACTGATGCTCTGATCCCGGCAGGCGCCCGCCCGACTGAGGCGGGCGCCTCAAGTACGAAGGGGTGGCATCCGGATGCCGGAAGTGAGAATGTGAGCGCTAACTGCTACATGCCGACAGGCCCGGACCGACACGATGCAAACCAACATCCTGACCATCACGCTCAATCCCGCGGTTGATTTCGCCACCTCGGCGCCGCATGTCTACCCCGAGCACAAGCTGCGCTGCACCGATCCCTCGATTGACCCGGGCGGCGGCGGCATCAATGTCGCCCGCGCTGTGCAGATGCTTGGCGGACACGCGACTGCGCTGATCGCCATCGGCGGCGGCACCGGTGCGCAACTGCTGCAATTGCTGGCGCTGGAAGGCGTGCCGACGGTGGCCTTTCAGGGGCCGGGCGAGACGCGGCTGTCGTTCTCAGTTACCGACCAGCAGACCAACGAGCAATTCCGCTTCGTCATGCCCGGTTCGCCCTGGGAAGAGCATGACGTGGCCCGAGGGTTGAACTCCATCGACCAGGCGGCGGCCGAGAACACGTTGGTGATCCTGTCGGGCAGCCAGCCGCCGGGGGTGGCCAAGGAGTTTCCCTCGATCCTCGCCGCCCACATCAAGGGACGCGGGGCGCAGATCATCGTCGACACCTCCGGCCCGGCGCTGTTCCAGCTGGCCCGCGAACCGCATGAGACGGTCTTCGCGCTGCGCATGGATGGACCCGAGGCCGAGGAACTGGCGGGCTGCCCCCTGCCCACCCGCGAGGAAAGCGCTGCCTTCGCCCGCAGCCTGGTCGACCGGGGGGTGGCGGGGAACGTGATCGTCGCGCGCGGCGCCGACGGTTCCGTCCTGTCCAGCGCCGACGCCAGCTGGCACGCGGTCGGCCCGAAGATCGAGGTCGTCTCCAAGGTCGGGGCGGGCGACAGTTTCGTCGGCGCCTTCGCTTTGGCCCTTGCGCGGGGCGAAGCGGTCGAGCAGTGCCTCAAGGTCGGCGTGGTCGCCGCCGGGGCTGCCTGCACGACGCTGGGCACCCGCCTGTGCGAACGCGCCACGGTCGAGCGGATGCTGCCGGGCGCGAAGCTGACCAGGCTGTGACCGCGCGCACCGACACCTCGGCCGAAGGCTTTGCCCGCCTCGCCGCCGAGGCCATCGACAGCCTGCCCGACGTCTTCGCCACACCGGCCCGGGACGTGGTGATACAGGTGGCCGACTGGCCCAGCGACGAGATGCTGAAAAGCTTCGGCATGCAGGACCCGCGAGAATTGACCGGGCTTTACGAGGGCATTCCGCTGACCGAGAAGTCCGGCTTCGACCAGCCCTACGGCGCCGATGTGATCTGGCTGTTCCGAGAACCGATCCTTGCCGAGTGGCGCGATCGCGGCAACGAGGAGCTGGGCGATCTGGTCCGTCACGTGCTGGTTCACGAACTTGCGCATCATTTCGGCTGGTCCGACGACGACATCGCCATAATTGATCCGTGGTGGGAGTGATCCCTTCAGATCTTCGAAAGGACCAGCCATGGCGCGCCTGCTTCTGATCGTCTTCCTGCTGCTGCCGATGTCGGCCATGGCTGAGATGCGCGTGTTGGTGGTGGGCGATTCCATTCTTGCGTGGAACGGGCTGCGCGGTCAGTCGATCCCCCAGCAGATGAATCGCTTTGACGGGCTGTCGGTGCAAAGTCGTGCGGCTTCGGGGGCGGTTTTTTCAGGCACGCGCGGGCTGTTCGGCCGGGAGATCATGTCGCAACTGCCGCAGGGCACTTGGGACGTGATCGTGGTGAACGGCGGCGGCAACGACCTCAAGCGCGAATGCGGCTGCGGGCGGTGCGAAGGCACGTTGAACCAACTGGTGTCCGCCGACGGGCAGAGAGGCGAGATGCCGGCCTTCCTCGACCTGCTGGCGCAACGGGCGAACAAGGTGATCTGGCTCGATTACTTCCCGGTTTCGGTGCGCGGTGGACCCTTTGCGCCTTGCCGCGACGAACTGGCGACGCTGGCCAGCCGCATGGAAAAGGCGGCGCGACAAAGGCAGAAGGTGACGTTCCTCGATGCCGGGCAGGTCTACGATCCGCGTGACATGTCGCTTTATGCCCGCGACCTGATCCACCCCACACCCAAGGGCGGCGCCCGCATCGCGCGGTTCATCGCGTCCTACATTCCGCGCTGACCCCTGTAGGATGTGGGTTCTTGGTGGGGCAGTACACGGGTTCACCCGTCTTCCGAAACCACCCCACCATTTGGGCCAAGCATCCAGCTGCGGTGGTTGCCGTTTCGCCAGCGGAGCAGGTCCGCGATCCGCACGGCATCCAGCCCACCGAGCGGATTGAACTGCACTCCAGCCTCCGTGGCCCCGTCGCCCGAGGTCAAGGCCACCGCGTCATCGTCGGCCAGAGCCCCAAGCAGGAAGACGCGCAGCCGCGCCTGAAGGGCAGCCGGCGGAGCCCCCTCCGAAATGGGCGCTACCGCCTCGGCGACCGCAGCCGCAACGCCCTCCGTCGGTATGACATCGAACCGACATCCCAGCCGCTCGGCCAGCCTGCCTGCCATTTGCAAGGCTTCGCCCGATGGCCGGCCCGGGGCGAGCCAGACGCAGCGCACCCGGTCTGCGCCCAGCGCATCCACGGCGATCATCGCCAGCAGCGTCGCGTTCATCCCGCCCGATAGGTCCAGCCAAACCGTCCGTTTGCCCGCCTTGCGCAGACCATCGTGCAAGCGCAGCACCATGGCATGATAGTCCTGCTCCTTGGCGCCGGGATGAGGTGCCACCTCACCCGGCAGGATGCGCCAGCCTTCCGCGCCGCGCTTCAGGTCGACATGCACGGACTGCGAGCGAAACACCGGCAGCTTGAATGCCAGCTCGCCGCGCGGGTTCAGGCCGAAACCGCCGCCATCGAACACCCGGCCCTGCTGCCCACCCACGAGGTTGAGCCAGATCACCGGCAGCCCGGTCTCGACCGTACGGGCCACCGCATGGTTTAGCCGCAGATCGAAGGCCGTGGGCGCATAGGCCGAAGCGTCGGGGATCAGCAGAAGCTCCGCCCCGGTTTCGGCATGGGTCTCGGCCACGTCCGGCCCTGCCGCGTCGCTGCCGATGGCGCAACCGATCCGCACCCCGTTCACCGCAAATGGGCCGGACAGGTCGCCCGCGGCGAAGGCGCGGGCCTCGTGATGCGGCAGGTGGTGCTTCTTCTGCACCGAGACGATCTTGCCGCCGTGGCAGACGACATAGGCATTAAACACCTCCGTGCCTTCGGCCCAAGGCCCGCCGACAGCCAACGCTGGCCCCTCTGCGCAGTCCTTGGCCAGCGTCTTTATCGCCTGCGTGGCGGTCTGGCAGACCGCGGGGTCCAGCAGCAGATCCCCCATGGGATGACCGGTCATCGCCATTTCCGGACAGGCCAGCAGGTCGGCCCCCGCCGCCTGCGCGTCCTTCCACGCCTGACGGATCAGCGCGGCGTTGCCGTCAATGTCGCCCAGAGTGGGATTCAGCTGCGCCAGCGTAATGCGGAAGGTCTCGGTCATGGTCTTGCCCCCTTGGTTCGTTCCGTACCTATCGGCTACGCGGCCGGGAGCAAGCCCCATGGTGGCTGCGCGTGCCGCCGCCGAGCGCCGGCCCGATCAAGCGCCTGTGATCAAAAGCCATTGTCTGCACCGTCAGGCTCCTTTACCTTCCGGGGAAAGTTGTTCCCGGGGGCACGTTGAGCCATATGAAGCAGACCGTTCGCAGTGCAGGCATGGGCCTGGCCCTGGCAGTTCTCGCCATGCAGCCGGCGCTGGCGCAGGGAACCGAAGTCCTGACCAAGCAATATGATGATGGCGGGGTCTACGAGGGCACCTTCCGCGACGGGCTGCAACACGGCACCGGCACCTATCGGCTGCCCAACGGTTATGAATACACCGGCGAATGGCACGAGGGCGAAATCAAGGGCAAGGGCGTGGCCCGCTTTCCCAACGGCTCGATCTACGAGGGTGAGTTTGCCAAAGGCAAGCCGCATGGCGTCGGCAAGATCACCTTCACCGACGGCGGCACCTATGAAGGCACCTGGGACGACGGCCAGATCACCGGCCAGGGCGTCGCGGTCTATGCCAACGGCGTGCGCTACGAGGGCGCGTTCCGCAACGCGATGCATCACGGTCGCGGCGTGATGACCAGCCCGGGCGGCTACAGCTACGACGGCGAGTGGGTCAACGGCGTCAAGGAAGGCGTGGCCACCATCAATTATCCCGACGGTTCGGTCTATGAAGGCCGCGTCGCGGACGGCAAGCGCGATGGCGAAGGCAAGCTCGAGATGACCGACGGGCTGATCTATGAGGGCCTTTGGCGCGAAGGCCAGATTTCCGGCGAAGGCAAGCTGATCCAGCCCAACGGCGATGTCTACGAGGGCGAGTTGATCGAGGGCCGCCGCGAGGGACAGGGCCGCGTCACCTATGCCAACGGTGATGTTTACGAAGGCACCTTCCGCGACGACCAGCGCAACGGCAAGGGCGTGTTCACCGGCGAGGACGGCTATCGCTACGAGGGCGACTGGGAAAACGGCAAGATCCAGGGCGTCGGCACCGTGACCTATCCCGACGGCTCGATCTACGTGGGCGAGTTCGTCGACGACCTGGCGCATGGCGTGGGCAACATCACCTATCCCGACGGCTCGACCTACGAAGGCGAATGGGTCAACGGCGTGATCGAGGGTGAGGGCAAGGCCACCTATCCCAACGGGTTGGTCTACGAGGGCAGCTTCCTCAATGCCCGCAACCATGGCTTCGGCATCATGACCTACGCCGACGGCTACCGTTACGAGGGCGAATGGGAACGGGGCCGCCGCCATGGCAAGGGCACCGCGACCTATGCCGACGGCACCGTCTACATCGGCCAATTCGAAGACGGCCAGCGCCACGGCGAGGGCGAGATCTCGATGCCCGACGGGTTCAAGTACATCGGCGAATGGCAGAATGGCGAGATCTCGGGCAAGGGCGTGGCCACCTATGCCAACGGCGATGTCTACGAGGGCACTTTCGTCGCCGGCAAGCGCCAGGGCGAGGGCACAATGCGCTATGCCGCAGGGCAGGAAGCATCGGGCGAGTGGAAGAACGGCGCGCTGGTACAGCAGGCCGAGCCGGCAGAGGCGGAGACCGAAACAGAGCCTGACACCGAGGACGGCGCCGCCGCCGACACTCCAGAAGAGCCCGAGACCGAGTAACCGCGCGGGTCACTAATAGACCGGGCATAGGCCGGGCTTCAGCCCGGCTCCGGTCCGCGGAGTGCCGGGCTGAAGCCCGGCCTACGGTGACCACTCGGAACGCGACCGCCTCAGACGGGTTTGCCGGCGCTCAGATCCGCGAGGAACGCCTCTGCCTGCGCCAACACCGCCGCACGTTTGTCTTCGTCCATCCGGTCCCAGTTGCGGTAGATATTGCCCATCCGTCCGTTGGCTTCGAACCGGTCGCGGTGCCGGTCGAGGAAGTGCCAGTAGAGCAGGTTGAACGGACAGGCGCCCTCGCCCACCTTGGTCTTCACGTCATAGGCGCAGGTGCCGCAGTAATCCGACATCCGGTCGATATAGGCCCCTGACGAGACATAGGGTTTCGAAGCGAATACCCCGCCGTCGGCGAACTGGCTCATGCCGATGGTGTTGGGCGCCTCGACCCATTCATAAGCATCGGCATAGACCGCGAGATACCATTCGTGGACCTCGGCCGGGTTCACCCCCGCCAGCAACGCGAAGTTGCCGGTCACCATCAGCCGCTGGATGTGGTGGGCATAGGCCGCGTCGCGGGTCTGTTCCACGGCCTTGGACATGCAGTTCATCCGCGTCTCGCCGCCCCAGTAGAGCCAAGGCAACTTGCGCTGGTGGTTCAGCTTGTTGTTCCGCGTGTAATCCGGCCCTTCCAGGAAATAGACGCCGCGCACGAACTCGCGCCAGCCGATGATCTGGCGGATGAAGCCTTCGACGGCGTTCAGCGGCGCATCCCCGGCACGATAGGCCGCCTCCGCCGCTGCGCAGACCTCACGCTGATCCAGCAGGCCGATGTTCATGTAGGGCGAGATTACCGCGTGGTAGAGGAACCGCTCGTCGTTCAGCATTGCGTCCTGATAGTCGCCGAAGCGGGGCAGCGCGTGTTTGATGAAATGGGCTAGTGCGCGACGCGCCTGCCCGCGCTCGGTGGCCAGCGTGAAGGGCCGCAGCGTGCCGAAGTTGTCGCCGAAGCGAGCCTCCACCAAGTCCAGCACCTCTTCGACGGTCTCGTCCGGGGTGAATTCCATCGGCCCGCCGAAATCGACGCTGTCGGGCGGCGGCTTGCGATTTTCCTTGTCGTAGTTCCACGCGCCGCCCTCAGGCTTGTCGCCGTCCATCAGGTACCCGGTCTTGCGCCGCATCTCTCGATAGAAATATTCCATCCGCAGGCTCTTGCGGCCCTCGGCCCATGTCTCGAACTCGGTATGCGACGCCAGGAACCGGGTGTCGGGCAGCATGCGGACGGGGATGGGTGCGGCGTTCAGCGCATCGATCAGCCTCCATTCGCCGGGCTCGGTGGCCAGCACTTCGTCAGCACCGGTCTCTTCCGCCCGTCGCAGCAGTTCACCGACGATGGAGCCCGCGTTGTCGGTGTCGTCCATCTGGGTGTAACGCACGTCCCAGCCGTCGTCGCGCAGCGCCGCGGCGAACTTGCGCATCGCCGCCAGCACCAGTGCGATCTTCTTGGGGTGATGCGGCACGTAGTCGGCTTCGTCCGCGACTTCGGCCATGACCACGACGTCGCGGGTCTTGTCCGCGGCCTCCAGCGCAGCGATGTCAGACGTCAGCTGATCGCCCAGCACCAGAACGAGGCGGCTCACCACGGAACCTCTTGGCCGGCCCAGTCATAGAAGCCACCGGTCTGGTCCGGCCCCAGCCCGTCGATCACCTTCAGCAGGTTGCCGGCCGCTTCGTCGGGTGACACGGCCGGATGCCGGCTGACGTATTTCTCCGTGAAGGTGGTCGCCACGGTCCCGGGGTGCAGGGCAATGCAGACCGCATGCTTGTGAGACCGGGCAAGCTCGATCGCGAAGGAATGCACGACCTGGTTCACGCCCGCCTTTGCCACCCGGTAGGAATACCAGCCGCCCAGCCGGTTGTCGCCGATGGACCCAACCCGCGCCGAAAGCGCTGCCACCACCGACCGGCGGTCCTTCGGCAGCAGGGGCAGCGCATGTTTCAGCACCATAGCCGGACCGATCGTGTTGAGCGCCATCTGCCGTGCCATGGCTTCGGGTGTCAGATCGCGGATGGTCTTTTCCGGCTCCGCCCCGGCGATCTCCAACGCGCCGGTTGCCACCAGAACAAGATCAAAGGGGCGTTCTTGCGCCGACAGATGCCGCTCGATCGAGGCTTCGACCGTGAGGTCCAATCCGTTCACCGCGCGGGACAGGCCGGTCACCTCGGTTCCCTGCGCCGCGAGCGCCCTGCCCACAGCCTTGCCGATGCCACCCGTTGCGCCGATCACCAGCGCGCGTTCGATCCTGTGCTCCATTGCGCGCCAACTAGCTGTGCGAAGCCCGCATTCAAGCACGACCGAAGGGCAAAAAGACACTTTTCATTCAGGCGCAGCCGCGTATAGTCGCCCCCATGTCGATCCAGGCCCATACAGCGACCCTTCCCAGCGCCCCCCGCGCGGCGCTGTCGCGTGGCCTGCTGGCTCTGCTAGTCCGCCTCTGAGCGTGCCTTCCGGCGCGACCGCTCAGAGGAGGCCCGTTCGCGCCCGGACCAGCAAGACGCATCCAATCAAGAGACAAAGACAATGACCCAGACCGACAAGAACCGCGTGTTGATCTTCGACACGACCCTCCGCGACGGCGAGCAGAGCCCCGGCGCGACCATGACCCATGCCGAGAAGCTCGAGATCGCCGAACTGCTTGACGACATGGGCGTCGACATCATCGAAGCTGGCTTTCCAATCGCCTCTGAGGGCGATTTCCGCGCCGTGTCCGAGATTGCCCAGCGATCGAAGAACGCGGTGATCTGCGGGCTTGCGCGGGCACAGCTGCCCGACATCGACCGCTGCTTCGAGGCGGTGAAACAATCCGCCCGGCCGCGGATCCATACCTTTATCGGCACCTCACCGCTGCACCGCGCCATTCCGAACCTCACGCAGGACGAGATGGCCGAGCGCATCGAACAGACCGTCACCCACGCCCGCAACCTTTGCGACAATGTGCAATGGTCGCCGATGGATGCAACGCGGACCGAGTGGGACTATCTTTGCCGTGTGATCGAGATCGCCATCAAGGCCGGCGCCACCACGATCAACATCCCCGACACCGTGGGCTACACCGCGCCGCGCGAAAGCGCCGACCTGATCCGCCGGCTGATCGAGACGGTGCCGGGCGCAGACGAGGTTGTCTTCGCGACCCACTGTCACAACGATCTCGGCATGGCGACGGCCAACTCGCTGGCGGCGGTGGAAGCGGGGGCACGGCAGATTGAATGTACCATCAACGGGCTGGGCGAACGCGCCGGCAATACCGCGCTGGAAGAAGTCGTCATGGCGATGAAGGTGCGCAACGACATCATGCCGTTCCAGACCGGGATCGACACCCGCAAGATCATGCACATCTCGCGCCGTGTTGCGACGGTTTCGGGCTTCAACGTGCAATTCAACAAGGCCATCGTCGGCAAGAACGCTTTCGCGCATGAAAGCGGCATCCACCAGGACGGCATGCTCAAGAACGCCGAGACCTTCGAGATCATGCGCCCCGAGGACGTGGGGCTTTCGGGCACCTCGCTGCCACTCGGCAAGCACTCGGGGCGGGCGGCGCTCAGGGCCAAGCTGAAGGACCTCGGGGTCGAAGTGGGCGACAACCAGCTCAAGGACATCTTCGTGCGGTTCAAGGAACTGGCCGACCGCAAGAAGGAGGTCTTCGACGACGACGTGCTGGCGCTGGTGACGGCCACCACCGATGGCGGAACCGAGCGGTTGCAGCTGGTCAACCTCAAGGTCGTCTGCGGCACCGGCGGCCCGGCCGAGGCGGTGCTGGAGATGGAAATCGACGGCGCGGAGCAGTCCGCCACCTGCCACGGCGACGGGCCTGTGGATGCGGCCTTCAAGGCGGTGCGCGAGTTGCACCCGAACACGGCGCAACTGCAACTGTACCAGGTGCATGCGGTGACCGAAGGCACCGATGCGCAGGCGACTGTGTCAGTGCGGCTGGAGGAGGACGGCATGATCGCCACCGGGCAATCTGCGGACACCGATACGGTGGTGGCCTCCGTCAGGGCCTACATCCAGGCGCTGAACCGCATTCTGACGCGGCGCGAGAAGCTAGGCCCCGGCGCCGACACGCGCGAGATCAGCTACAAGGAACTGGGGTAGCGGAGGTCGGT
The DNA here is from genome assembly GCF_056858395.1 of Litorisediminivivens sp. KMU-197. NCBI lineage: Bacteria > Pseudomonadati > Pseudomonadota > Alphaproteobacteria > Rhodobacterales > Paracoccaceae > Litorisediminivivens > Litorisediminivivens sp. KMU-197. Next base: position 314,558 of record NZ_JBXEQG010000004.1, read on the forward strand.
AGGATGGGTGCTCAGCACCCATCCTACACGCTACATTGACGTCACGCCCGACCCTTCCAAGGCACCAGAACGCGTTCCGCCCAGCGCATCAGCATATCGATGCCGAAGCCGATCACGCCGATCAAAATGATCCCCATGATCACGATGTCGGTCAGCTGGAACTTCGAGGCGACCATGATCATCATGCCGGCCCCCTTCTCGGCCGCGACCAGTTCGGCCGCCACCACGGTGCCCCAACAAACCCCCATCGCCACCCGCGCACCGGTGAAAATCTCGGGCAGTGAGTTGGGCACGATGACATACCGCATGATCTGCCATTTCGAGGCACCAAGCGAATAGGCGGCGTGCACCTTGGTGATGTTGACCCCCGACACGCCCGACCGCGCGGCGATTGCCATGATCCAAAGCGCCGCGAGAAACAGCAGTATGATCTTGCCGACCTCGCCGATGCCGGCCCAGATGATCACCAGCGGGATCAGCGCCAGCGGCGGCACCGGGCGCATGAACTCCACGATGGGATCGAACCAGCCGCGGAACCAGGCCGAAAGGCCCATGGCATAGCCCAACGGAATACCGACCAGCGCCCCGAAGAAGAAGCCGACCACCACGCGGAACAGCGACCAGCCCAGATGCTCCCACAGCGTTGAATCGCGATAGCCCTGATCCGCGATTTCGACCAGCCGCGCGGCGACGGCTTCGGGCGGAGGCAGCCAGATCGGCTCCATCTGCCAGCCCTTCGCGGGCTCGAAGTTCAGCGTGCCCTTGGGTGACATGCCGACCCGGCCAAAGTCGGTCTGAACCGAACCGCCGGGGGCGATCTGCTGACCGTCGACGGCGATCACTTCGTGGCCCTCGTCGCGGCCCTTCTCGTCGTTGCGGTCAACCCGAAGCAGCCCGGAGCGCCAAGCCCCGATTGTGAACACGTCGTTCTTGGCCCAGCCATCACCGGGATCGATCTCGGGTTCCGCGCTCTCTTCGCCCACTTTGTGCACCACGATCGTGATGGTGGCGTCGTCGGTCGAGCCATCGGCCGCCTGCGCCGTGTAGTCGATCGTCGCCGTGCCTTCGAAAGGCCCCGGCGCATGCAGGAACCGGGGTAGCAGGGTCGAACCGGTGAAGGCCCCCCACAACAGGAAGATCGTCAGCACCGAGATCACGCTGGCCACGCGGTTCGACGTGACCGCGCTTTCATCCCCGAAGGTCACGGTCTTGCGGGCCGCAAACCCCTTGGCGGTCTGGTCGACGATCAGTCGCACAAGGAAGAAGGACGCGGCGAAGATGACGATATAGATCAGCAGAATAACCATCACGCGTCCTCCGTCCGGCCCATGATTTCCTCTTCCATGTCCCAGATCATGCCAAGGATTTCCTCGCGGCGCTGGCCGAACTCCGGATGTTTCTTGACCTCGCGCAGGTCCTGGCCGACTCCGAGATCGGCAAAGGGCAGACGGTATTCACGGTGGATGCGTCCCGGGCGCGGAGCCATCACCAGCAGGCGTTCGCCCAACAGCAGCGCCTCTTCGACCGAGTGGGTGATCAGGATGATGGTCTTTCCGGTCTCCTTCCAGAGCTTCAGCACAAGCGATTGCATCTTCTCGCGGGTCAGCGCATCCAGCGCGCCCAGCGGTTCGTCCATCAGGATCACGTCGGGATGGTTCGCCAGGCACCGCGCCAGCGCCACGCGCTGCTGCATGCCGCCCGACAGCTCGTAGATCGCCTTTTCCTTGAAGTCGCGCAGCCCGACGATGTCGAGCAGGTGATCCACCTCCTCGGCATATTGTTTTTCGCGCTGGCCACGCATCCGCGGGCCGAAGCTGACATTCTCACGCACGCTCATCCATTCGAACAGCGCGCCCTGCTGGAACACCATGCCGCGTTCGGCATCCGGTCCGTGAATTTCGTGGCCGTTGAGGACCAGCCGCCCGTCCGTCGGCGCAAGGAAGCCGGCCACGATGTTCAGCAACGTGGTCTTGCCGCAGCCCGACGGGCCCAGCACCGACATCAGCTCGCCTTCCTTCAGGTCGAGCGACACGTCCTGCAGAGCCTGTACGTAGCTCCCGTTGGGCAGGTCGAACCGCATCGACACGTTTTCTATTTGTAGTCCCGACATCCCTGCCCTGTCTTTCGTTGGTGGAGCCGCCCCCCCGCCCGTGACGGACGGGGGAGCGGCCCGATCATCACATGCCGCTGGCGGAGCTCAGCGGTCCGGTGTTCACGGCATCCTCATAGGACTCGAGCGCCGAATCGATGGACCCCGCTTCAACGAAGACATCCGCCACGCCCTTCATGAACTCCTGCGCGCCGCCGCCGAGCCATTTCTCGCCCATCTGCTCGTCGACCGACGGGAAGATGAAGGTCGAGATCGTCTGCATGGTCGCCTCTTCGTCCATGCCGGCATCCTTGGCGATCACCGGGAGCATCTTGTCGTGGTTGGCCTCATCCGCCCACATGGCATTGGCATCCGCCGTGACCTTGAGGAACTTCGCCACTGTGTCAGAATTCTCGGCAACCCAGCCCGCCGGGCCGGAGGTCACGTCGAACACCAGAATGCCCAGCTCTTCCTTTTCGGCACCGGTCAGCAGGGTATTGCCGTGCTCCTTCATCCGGCGCAGCGAGCCACCCCAGCCGCAGGCCATGTCGACCGAGCCCTGTGCGATCGCGGCCGCGCCGTCCGGCGGCGCCATGTCAACCACGTCGAGCGACGCGACGTCGACGCCGAAGTGGCTCATCTGCTTGAGGAAACCGTAGTGCGCCGCCGTGCCCAGCGGCACTGCGACCTTCTTGCCGGCCAGTTCGCCGGCGCTGTCCTTGTCGATCTCGAGGTCTTCGCGAACGACGCAGTTGTCGTTTTCGGAATAGCTGACCGCCACGTCGAGGATCTGCAGGTCCTGCCCTGCGCTGGTGGCCACCACGAAGGGCGGCACGCCCTGACTGACCGACATCTGCACGTCGCCCGAGGCCATCGCCGCCGACATTGCCGTGCCAGTGTCGAAGCTGACCCAGTTGACCGGCATGCCGAGCGCCTCGTCATACATGCCTTCCTGCTTGGCGTACTGGAACGGCATCGGCCATTCGAGGAAGTACCCCACCGTGATGCCGTCGCTGTGGCTTGCCGCCAGCGCTGCCTGGCTTGAGGCCAGCAGGGCAGCACCCGCCGCCGCACCCATGAGCGTCCGTGTAATCGTCATAGTCATCTCCCGTGTTGGTGGTACCGTCGTGCGGCACCTATATTGCCGGCGTTTTGCCGGGCCCGTCCCGGATTCTCCGGGACGTCGCTGCAATCCGAACGGAAATCGGCGCTTCGATCAATGAAAAACTTTGCACGGGTCAAAATTCGTCGTGCGCGCCTCCGCCCCCACAGTACGCAACATTCGGCAATTTTCCGTCGGCCCCGATTACGAAAACGTCTTTCCACGGAGCGAAACCGTCATGCCTGAAAAATAGGCTCTTCCTTTTTGCGCTCAGCCTGTCTTGAATGCGGCGTCGCGATGCGGCCGCCCGGAGGGCAGGCCCATGCGGGGAAGAACACGGGTTTGTGCAGGAGGACGCCATGGACGGCAATCTGAACGAGAACGACATCAGCCGGGTGGTCGAGGCCGACAAGGCGCATATCTGGCATCATCTGATGCAGCACAAACCCTTCGAGACCTCCGATCCGCGCGTCATCATCGAAGGCAAGGGCATCCATGTCTGGGACCAGCACGGCACCCGGTTTCTGGATTCCGTTTCGGGCGGGGTCTGGACCGTGAACGTGGGCTATGGCCGCGAACGCATCGCCGATGCGGTGCGCGACCAGCTGGTCAAGCTGAACTATTTTGCGGGCACCGCCGGGTCGGTTCCCGGATCGCGGTTTGCCGAGAAGCTGCTGGAAAAGATGCCGGGCCTCAGCCGCGTCTACTATTGCAACTCGGGCTCCGAGGCCAATGAGAAGGGCTTCAAGCTGGTTCGCCAGATCGCGCACAAGCGCTACGGCGGCAAGAAGCACAAGATCCTCTACCGCGACCGCGATTATCACGGCACCACCATCGGCTGCCTCTCGGCGGGCGGTCAGGACGACCGCAATGCACAGTACGGGCCGTTCACGCCGGGCTTCGTGCGGATCCCGCATTGCCTGGAATACCGCAAGCACGAACAGGACGGAGCGCCTGAGCAGAACTACGGCGAATGGGCCGCCGACCAGATCGAACAGATCATCCTGCGCGAAGGCCCCGACACCGTGGGCGCGCTCTGCCTTGAGCCGGTGACGGCGGGCGGCGGCGTGATCCTGCCGCCGGACGGCTACTGGCCCAAGGTGCAGGAGATCTGCCGCAAGTACGATATCCTGCTCCATATCGACGAGGTGGTCTGCGGCGTCGGGCGCACCGGCACCTGGTTCGGTTATCAGCACTACGGGATCGAGCCCGACATGGTGACCATGGCCAAGGGCGTGGCCTCGGGCTATGCGGCGATTGCCTGTCTCGTCACGTCGGAGAAGGTGTTCGAGATGTTCAAGGACGACGCTTCGGACCCGCTGAACCATTTCCGCGACATCTCGACCTTCGGCGGCTGCACGGCCGGGCCGGCGGCGGCGCTTGAGAACGTGGCGATCATCGAGGAAGAGGGCCTGCTGGAGAACACCACCGAAATGGGTCACTACATGCTGGACCAGTTGCAGGCGCTGAAAGACAAGCACCGGATCGTCGGTGACGTGCGCGGCAAGGGGTTGTTCCTGGGCATCGAACTGGTCGCAGACCGCGACAGCAAGGACCCGGTGGCCGAGGCGCAGATCGCGGCCTGCGTCGCCGATTGCAGCAAGAACGGGGTCATCATCGGCTCGGCCAACCGCTCGGTGCCGGGACGCAACAACAGCCTGTATTTCTCACCTGCGCTGATCGCCAGCCGCGACAACGTGGACGAGATCGTGTCGGCGGTGGACGGCGCGCTTGGCCGGGTGTTCGGCTAAAGCGGATTGAGTAACAACGCGCCCCGGCCCTGAGCCGGGGCCTGCCCGCATACGCCATGAGGGTCCGGTCCCGGAAGGGTGTGGCGCTAGACCAATCCCAACATCTTTTCGCGCCGGATCACGTAGAGGATCGCCACCATCCCCGCCAGCCCGGTCACCAGCATGATCCACAGCAACGGCCACGCCCCGGTCCCCGGCTGAAGCAGCGCGCCCGCCAGTGCCGACAGACCAGCGCCACCGCCGATCATGATCGCGCCGCCCAGGCCGCTGGCCGTGCCCGCCAGATGCGGCCGCACCGACAGCGTTCCGGCGGTTGCATTTGGGATGGTCAGGCCGTTGCCGAGGCCGACGAAGGTCATGAAACCGAAGAAACTCAGCGCCGAGCCGTAGCCCAGAGCGAAGACCAGTATGGACAGGCCCAAACCCAGGGTATTCACGTAGGTGCCCCAGAGGATCATCCGGTTGATCCCGAACCGGGCCGAAAACTTGCCCGACAGGCCGTTGCCGATCAGGTAGCCCACCGCCGGCGCTCCGAACAGCACGCCCAACAGCGCCGGATCGAGCGAGAACACCTCGGACCCGACGAAAGGCGCGCCGCCGAGGTAGGCGAAAAAGGCCCCCGACGACAGCGCCGCTGCCAGCGCATAGCCCCAGAACCGGGGCGAGGCGATAAGCTCGGGGTATTCGCTGAACTGCTGTACCAGCGTCTGACCCGAGCGAACCTTGGTTTCACCCAGATCGCGCCAAGCCAGCCAGAAGGTCGCCGCACCGGTGGCGAACAACAGCCAGAACGAGGCCTTCCAGCCCCAGACCTCATCGAGAACGCCCCCAATCATCGGGCCGATCATCGGCACAACCGCCATGCCCATGGTGACATAACCGATCATCGATGCCGCCTGGTCTTGGGGCACCATGTCCCGCACCACGGCGCGGCTTAACACCATGGCAACGACGACGGCGGCCTGCGCCATACGGCAGATCAGGAACACGGTGACATTGGGCGCGAAGATGCAGCCCAGCGTCGCCACCAGAAACACTGCCAGCCCCGCAAGGATCACCGGCCGCCGCCCCAGCTTGTCCGAAAGCGGGCCGATCACCAATTGCAGGCAGGCATTCACGCCAAGGTAGATCGCCACTGACAGCTGCATCAGGCGATACTCAGTATCGAAGTAGGCGGTCATCCCCGGCAGCGATGGCAGGAAGATGTTCATCGCCAGCGCCGACATTCCCGCAAGCAGGATCAGCGTGAAGATATGTGGCGGGGTGGAGCGGTCGAGGAAACGGACCACAGGCTGGACTGACATGGCCAAAGGCTTACGCCTGCCACGCCGGGCTGTCCATGTACACAGGCCAGCAAACCGGTCGGTAGGTTAGGTTACGCTGCGCACAAAACCTGTGCAATTCTGCTGACATCTCTAGATTTGCAAATTTGCGAAAGCTGTAGCGAAGTGATTTGCAAATATTCCATCTTCTCCTTGTCTCGTCGCTGCACCGCAGTATGGTCGCGGGAATTGCAAAGGGGCCCGCCATGAAAGACATCCTTCAGGAACTCGAAGACCGCCGCCACGACGCCCGCATGGGGGGCGGACAGAAGCGCATCGACGCGCAGCACGCCAAGGGCAAGCTCACCGCCCGAGAGCGCATAGAGCTGCTGCTCGACGAAGGCAGCTTCGAGGAATACGACACCTTCGTGTCACACCGCTGCACCGACTTCGGGATGGAGGACAACCGTCCGGCAGGGGACGGCGTGGTCACCGGTTGGGGCACCATCAACGGCCGCATGGTCTATGTCTATTCACAGGATTTCACGGTCCTTGGCGGATCGGTCAGCGCCACCCATGCCCAGAAGATCTGCAAGATCATGGACATGGCCATCCGCAACGGCGCCCCGGTGATCGGGCTGAACGACTCGGGCGGTGCGCGCATTCAGGAAGGCGTCGATGCTCTGGCGGGCTATGCCGAGATCTTCCAGCGCAACATCATGGCGTCGGGCGTGGTACCGCAGATCTCGGTCATCATGGGGCCCTGCGCGGGCGGCGCGGTCTACTCCCCCGCCATGACCGATTTCATCTTCATGGTGAAGGACAGCTCCTACATGTTCGTCACCGGCCCTGACGTGGTGAAGACCGTGACCAATGAACAGGTCACCGCCGAGGAACTGGGCGGTGCCTCGACCCACACCCGCAAGTCCAGCGTCGCCGATGGCGCCTTCGAAAACGACGTGGAAGCCTTGGCAGAAGTTCGCCGGCTCGTCGACTTCCTGCCGCTGAACAACCGCAACAAGCCCCCGGTGCGGCCGTTCTTCGACGACGTGAACCGGCTGGAAGACAGTCTCGACACGCTGATCCCGGAGAACCCCAACACGCCCTATGACATGAAGGAATTGATCCACAAGGTCGCGGACGAGGGCGATTTCTACGAGATCCAGGAAGAGTTCGCCAAGAACATCATCACCGGTTTCATCCGGCTTGAAGGCCAGACCGTTGGTGTCGTCGCCAACCAACCGATGGTGCTGGCAGGCTGCCTCGACATCGACAGCTCGCGCAAGGCGGCGCGTTTCGTGCGTTTCTGCGATGCCTTCGAGATCCCGATCCTGACCTTCGTGGACGTTCCCGGTTTCCTGCCCGGCACCAGCCAGGAATACGGCGGCGTCATCAAGCACGGCGCCAAGCTGCTGTTCGCCTATGGCGAGGCGACCGTGCCCAAAGTGACGGTCATCACCCGCAAGGCCTATGGCGGCGCTTATGACGTGATGGCCTCGAAACACCTGCGCGGCGACATGAACTATGCCTGGCCCACGGCCGAGATCGCGGTGATGGGCGCCAAGGGCGCGACCGAGATCCTCTATCGCTCGGAGCTGGGTGACAAGGAGAAGATCGCCGAGCGCACGCAGATGTACGAGGACCGCTTTGCCAATCCCTTCGTCGCCGCCGAGCGCGGGTTCATCGACGAGGTGATCATGCCGCATTCGACCCGCAAGCGGGTCAGTCGGGCCTTCGCGGCCCTGCGCAGCAAGAAGCTGACCAATCCGTGGAAGAAACACGACAACATCCCGCTGTAAGCGGCGCGCCGGAGACACCCTGATGAAACCCCGCTGGCACATCACCCGCGATGCCGATGGCCTGACCCTGTCACGCCACGCGCAGGCGCGGTTCGACGTCGCCGCGACGGCGGAGTTTCCGCCGCTCAGGATGCTGCCGCTGGCACAGATGATTCGGCAGGACCTCTGGCGGTTGCTTCAGCGGCTGCGCGGCTTTACCCCGGTCGTCGATATCCGTCGCGTCGCCGAGGGTTTGCAGGTCACGGCAGGCGGATCGGTTGCCGGATCCTTCCCAAAGCTGCGCACTGAAGCGCAAATCGGGGCGTTTCTGGCCGATCCGGATCACCGCGCCCGGTGGCAACGCTGTGCCAGGTTGACGTCGCGAAAGGATGTGTTATGAGCCTTCTTCGAGACAAGGTCAAAGCGGCGCGAGGGGGACCAAATCGCCGCGCAGCCCCGGCGGGAGGAGCCTGGAAACGGGGTCGGGGCTGCCACTTGTCGACAGCCTTTGTCACCACGATATCGCTGACCTTCACCGCCACCATTGGCACCGCTTCGGCCGATCCCGAGGCGATCGAGCTGCCTTCAGGCCAGCCAATAGAAGTGCTCGAATACCACGACGAGACCGCCACTGCCGACGGTGTCTTCCGGGCGCGCTTTCTGGTCCCCGGCCTGAGCGGCGAGGCCGACCTCGAGACGGTGTTCACCGACCTCGAACACCTGTGCAACACCGCCGCCCTTTCCGAGGTCGCGGCACGCGGCGCCGAACCGCGCCGCATCGTCGTCTCGATCAGCGCCGAACCGTTGGAACTGGGCACCATCGCGCCCGATGTGCCGCAATATTTCGAGTCCTACACCGTTGAGGACGGCACCTGCATCTGGGAACTCTACTGATGGAAATACTACATCTTGCGGAACGCGCGGGGTCGGGTCACGGGTCTGCGGCTTTCATGACACATGACATCGCACCGCGCGAAATAGCGTATATTTCCGAATACTTATCCACTAACCTTAAGGCGGGTTACCCCAAAGTGACCTCACCTCTGTGGCGGTATGGTGCCGGATTTCGCGTCCGGGACCGTGCCGTTTTGACTGACAGGAGAAACTTATGTCCAAGAGCATCAAGCTCATCGCAGCGCTTGGCCTCTTCACCGTTGTTTCCGCGTGCGCGCAGCAGCAGCAGGAAGAGTATGTCGTCGTGGATCCGGAGCCGATTTCGGTCGAGCCCGTCTACACCGGCAAATACAAGTAAGCAGACTCTGGGGCAGGCCCTCGGGCCTGCCCCCCTTTGCGTCGCCCCCGCTCCCGGAGGTGCGGCATGATCAAGCATCGCGGCTTCCCCGGCCGCCTTCCGGGCACCGATTTCCAGTTCATCATCCGCCGCTTCAATCCCAAGGGTGCGACGCCGCTGATCCGGCGTGAACGCTATCGCGACCGCCGTGCTCCCGACCGGCGCGCCGACCTGTGGTTCATGGCCGCCCTCTGGCAGCATTTCGGGACCGAGCCATTCGTGCGCGGCAACCTCGACGGTGGCCGGCTCAGCTGGCTGTTCGGACGCGAGGTGCTGCCCTACGACGATCCCTTCGATCCGACCTCCTATGATGCTCAGCTCGTCATTGACGAGGACGCCGCCCGGCGTGCCTTTCCCGAAGCCTTTGAAGACGGCGGACCGTTGCAATGAGCGCCTTCTTGCTGAGCCTTGCCGTAAACGCGCGGCACCTTGCCGATCGCAGGAAGACGCATCGGATTGCCTTGGATTTCGCCGAATCTGCGCGCAGGCTCGGCTCTACACGAGTGCGGCGGGAGTCCCAGTCTTATCCTGCCAATCACCGTTACCCTTTGACCTGCGGGCGGCTCTGCGTGTCCCCTTCGCATCCGCCCGCACCTTTTTCGCGGCCCTGTCCTGTTGCAGCGACCGTTAATAACTGTCGCCAAATAGCATCACCCTGTCCGCATTCCGTGCAACGCGCGGTTGCTCGCGGCGCTCTGCCTGTTACCGTCAATGTCACCGAGCCGCTGGCACAAGGGGCAGAAAATGAGAGCAGGACAACCGATGTTTTCCATCATGGTACTGGTATCCGTACTGGTCGCCTTAGCTGGCTGCAGCCGAACCGAGATGACGTCCAGGTCCGGCTGGTCGATGGTGCACCAGATCCCGCGTTAAACCCGCTTCCTCTCACGACTCATGAACGGCTTCCGGCGTGCTTTGCGCCGCGAGGCCTTTTTGTCGTGTCCGCCAAGGTCCTCAAGGAGTCCGCATGTTCAACAAGATCCTGATCGCCAACCGCGGCGAGATTGCCTGCCGTGTCATCAAGTCCGCCCGCAAGATGGGCATCAAGACGGTGGCGATCTATTCCGACGCCGACAAGCACGCGCTGCACGTCAAGATGGCCGATGAGGCGGTGCACATCGGCCCGCCACCCGCCAACCAGTCCTACATCGTGATCGACAAGGTCATGCAGGCGATCAAAGAGACCGGCGCCGAGGCGGTGCACCCCGGCTATGGCTTCCTGTCCGAGAACCCCAAGTTCGCCGAGGCGCTGGAAGCCGCCGGCGTAGCCTTCATCGGACCGCCCAAGGGCGCGATCGAGGCGATGGGCGACAAGATCACCTCGAAGAAGATCGCGCAGGAGGCCAACGTCTCGACCGTGCCGGGCTATATGGGCCTGATCGCGGACGCCGAGGAGGCCGTGAAGATTTCGAACGAGGTCGGCTACCCGGTGATGATCAAGGCCTCCGCCGGTGGCGGTGGCAAGGGGATGCGCATCGCCTGGAACGACGATGAAGCGCGCGAAGGCTTCCAGTCGTCCAAGAACGAAGCGGCAAGCAGCTTCGGCGACGACCGTATCTTCATCGAGAAGTTCGTCACGCAGCCGCGCCACATTGAGATCCAGGTGCTGGCCGACCACCACGGCAATGCGATCTATCTGGGCGAGCGCGAATGCTCGATCCAGCGCCGGAACCAGAAGGTCATCGAAGAGGCGCCCTCGCCTTTTCTGGATGAGGCCACGCGCAAGGCGATGGGCGAGCAGTCGGTTGCCCTGGCCAAGGCCGTGGGCTATGCCAGCGCCGGCACCGTGGAATTCATCGTCGATGGTGAAAAGAACTTCTATTTCCTCGAGATGAACACCCGCCTGCAGGTGGAACACCCGGTCACCGAACTGATCACCGGCGTCGACCTTGTGGAACAGATGATCCGTGTCGCCGCGGGCGAACAGCTTTCCCTTACCCAGGACGACGTGAAGCTGACCGGCTGGGCCATCGAAAGCCGCCTTTATGCCGAGGACCCCTACCGCAACTTCCTGCCCTCCATCGGCCGACTGACCCGTTACCGTCCGCCCGCCGAGATCGCAGCGGGGCCGCTTTTGACGAACGACAAGTGGCAGGGCGAGGCACCCTCCGGCGCCACCGCCGCGCGCAATGACACCGGCGTCTTCGAGGGCGGCGAGATCAGCATGTACTACGATCCAATGATCGCCAAGCTCTGCACCTGGGCGCCGACCCGGCCCGAGGCCATCGAGGCGATGCGCGTGGCGCTCGACTCGTTCGAGGTTGAGGGCATCAGTCACAACATCCCTTTCCTGTCAGCGGTGATGGATCACCCGAAGTTCGCCTCCGGCAACATGACCACCGCCTTCATCGCCGAGGAATATCCCGACGGCTTTCAGGGGGTCGAGCTTGACGACACCGCCCTGCGCCGCATCGCTGCCACCTGCGCCGCGATGAATCGCGTTGCAGAGATCCGGCGGACACGCGTCTCGGGACGGCTCGACAACCACGAGCGGCGGGTGGACAACAAGGCCTGCGTTTCGCTTCAGGGCAGCACCTACAACGTCACTATCCAGCCTGATCATGACGGTGCCACGGTGACCTTCGAGGATGGCGGTGCGCTGCGGGTCGAGGGCAGCTGGACCCCCGGCATGACGCTGGCCTCGATGAAGGTCGATGGCGTGCCGCTGGTGTTGAAGGTCGACAAGATTACCCATGGGTTCCGCGTGCGGTCGCGCGGGGCGGATATCAAGGTTCATGTCCGGTCGCGCCGCCAGGCGGAACTGTCCTCGCTGATGATCGAGAAGGAAGCCCCCGATACCTCGAAGATGCTGCTCTGCCCGATGCCCGGGCTGATCGTGAAGGTCGATGTCGAGGAAGGCCAGGAGGTTCAGGAGGGTCAGGCGCTGTGCACCGTCGAGGCGATGAAGATGGAGAATATCCTGCGAGCCGAACGCACCGGGGTGGTGTCTAAGATCAACGCTGCGGCCGGTGACAGCCTTGCCGTCGATGACGTGATCATGGAGTTCGAATAACCCCACCATGGCGGCGCTGGGCTGGATAGCGACCTTTCCTGCGGTCTGGCCGGTTATCGGCGTCGTCCGCCACGGCGGCGCCCGGCCCGGTCGATGGGCTGCGGCGGCAGGCGTTCACCCGCCGGCGCGTCGGTCGCGAATCTCCTGCTGGCGCAGCGGCATCTTGTCGATGGACCTGCCGATTTCGCGGACCGACCACGGGAATGGCTTGCGCAGGTATACCGCGCCGTCCTTGCCCACCAGCACCAGCATGAAGCCGCGCGGGCGCAGCTTTTCGCGCAGCGGCGTCAGGGTCGAAGGGTCGGTGTCGATCAGCACCACAACGTCGCGGACCGCCAAATCCTCCAGCCGCTCTTCGATCAGGTCCATCTGCTGGATGAAGCGCGGGTCGTTCGGACTGTCGGCGAAGACGACCAGGGGGCGTTTGAGCCATAAGTACTCGGCCAGATCGTGCTCGCCCGCTGGAACGATCACCGGATCGGCTTCGACCACGACCTCTTCGGCCCCTTCCGGGCCCTCCTCGACGACAGCGTCATCCTGCGCCGCCACGGCGGGCGCCGACACCATCAAGGCCAGGATCAAAAACCGGAACATATGGGCCATGGGTCCTCCTTGCTCCCAGCATATAGGCACTGTCCCCCCGATTGCGACTGAGAATGGCGTGAGTGTGCGTCAATGCAACCCATTTCGCAGGTGCCCCGGCCCTGCCCCGTCTGAAAGGAAGACCCGATGAGCCCGACGAAAGACGACTGGAAGACCCTTGCGGAAAAGGAACTGCGCGGCCGCCCGCTGGACGACCTGACCTGGCAGACGCTTGAAGGCATCCCGGTGGCGCCCCTCTATACCGAAGAGGACACCGCCGGCCTGCCGCACATGGGGTCGCTGCCCGGCTTCGCGCCGTTCACTCGCGGGCCGAAAGCCACGATGTACGCGGGGCGTCCGTGGACCATCCGCCAATATGCGGGGTTCTCGACGGCTGAGGAATCCAACGCCTTCTACCGCCGCAACCTTGCCGCCGGACAGCAGGGTGTGTCGGTGGCCTTCGACCTTGCGACCCACCGCGGTTATGACAGCGATCATGCCCGCGTCGTCGGCGATGTCGGCAAGGCCGGCGTGGCCATCGATTCGGTCGAGGACATGAAGATCCTGTTCGACGGCATCCCGCTGGATCAGGTGTCGGTGTCAATGACGATGAACGGCGCGGTGATCCCGATCCTGGCCTCCTTCATCGTCACCGGTGAGGAACAGGGCCACGACAAGTCGGTGCTCTCGGGGACCATCCAGAACGACATCCTCAAGGAGTTCATGGTCCGCAACACCTACATCTATCCGCCCGAACCCTCGATGCGGATCGTGTCGGACATCATCGAATACACTTCGAACGACATGCCGCGCTTCAACTCGATCTCGATCTCCGGCTACCACATGCAGGAGGCCGGCGCGAACCTCGTGCAGGAGCTGGCCTATACGCTGGCCGACGGCCGCGAATACGTGCGTGCCGCCATCGACGCCGGAATGGACGTCGACAAGTTCGCCGGCCGGCTGTCGTTCTTCTTCGCCATCGGCATGAACTTCTTCATGGAGGCCGCCAAGTTGCGCGCCGCCCGCCTGCTCTGGCACCGCATCATGACCGAGTTCGGCGCCAAGAACGACCGCTCGAAGATGCTGCGCACGCATTGCCAGACCTCGGGCGTCTCGTTGCAGGAACAAGACCCCTACAACAACGTCATCCGCACAGCGTACGAGGCAATGTCGGCGGTGCTGGGCGGCACGCAATCGCTGCACACCAACGCACTCGATGAAGCCATCGCCCTGCCCACCGACTTCTCGGCCCGCATCGCCCGCAACACGCAATTGATCCTGCAGGAGGAAACCGGCGTCACCAACGTGGTCGATCCGCTGGCCGGCTCCTACTACGTCGAGAAACTCACCCACGACTTGGCCGAAAAAGCCTGGGAACTGATCGAGGAGGTCGAGGAGATGGGCGGCATGACCAAGGCCGTGGCCTCCGGCATGCCCAAGCTCCGCATCGAGGAATCGGCCGCCACCCGGCAGGCGATGATCGACCGCGGCGACGAGGTGATCGTCGGCGTCAACAAGTACCGCAAGGACAAGGAAGACCCGATCGACATCCTCGACGTCGACAACGTCAAGGTGCGCGACAGCCAGATCGCCCGGCTCGAACGCATCCGCGCCAGCCGCGATCAGGCTGCCTGCGACGCGGCGCTCGACGAACTCAGCCGCCGCGCAAAGGACGGCGGCAACCTTCTGGAAGCGGCGGTCGAGGCCGCGCGTGCCCGTGCCAGCGTAGGAGAAATCAGCATGGCGATGGAAAAGGTATTCGGACGGCACCGCGCCGAGGTGAAGACCCTCGCGGGCGTCTACGGCGCGGCGTATGAGGGCGACGAGGGCTTTGCGGCGATCCAGAAATCGGTCGAGGAATTCGCGGCGGACGAAGGCCGCCGCCCCCGCATGCTGGTGGTCAAGATGGGCCAGGATGGCCACGACCGGGGCGCCAAGGTGATCGCCACCGCCTTTGCCGACATCGGCTTCGACGTCGACGTCGGCCCGCTGTTCCAGACGCCCGAAGAGGCCGCTCAGGACGCCATCGACAATGATGTCCACGTGGTCGGCATCTCGTCACAGGCGGCGGGTCACAAGACGCTGGCGCCGCAGCTGATCGAGGCGCTCAAGGCCAATGATGCGGGCGACATCATCGTGATCTGCGGCGGGGTCATTCCGCAGCAGGATTACGAGTTCCTGAAATCCAAGGGCGTGAAGGCGATCTTCGGGCCGGGCACCAACATTCCTGAGGCCGCGCAAAACATCCTGAAACTGATCCGCGAAGCCCGGGCCTGATCCGTCATAGACGTCCGGCACACATGCTTGCGGCCGGACGCCGAAATTCCTTCGATGGATTCCGCAAGGTCCGTCGGCGGGTGTTCGCACTTTGGCGTGTCGACTTGACGTCCGGCTTTCAGCGTCGGGCGCGACGCCACCCGGACTTGCGCGCCTCGGCTTCGCTGCAGAACCAACGCTCGCCCTTGCGTGGCGAGATCCTCGTGCGGCTGTACCACTTCTGCCCCGGCACATGGTATATTCGCTCGCCCTTCGACGAGATGTTGCCCTTGATCCTGCACTTCGCCTGCGTCGGCACCGCCGATGCCCCTTGGTTGCGCCGGAACGCTTCGGGCCGGAGCACGACCGAAGTCCAGAGCCCGCGTCCAGCCGCCAAGGCCTGCGCTTCCTGCGCGACGTAGCGGGTCGAGTACTTCTTGTAAGCAAACGCCAGCCCGGCGGTCACCAGCGCCTCGCCCACGTCCGCGCCACGCAGGTGGCAGATCGCCACGACGCGGCCGTAGCGATCCCTGTCGCGCGGCGCGCAGCGCAGGGTCTCGTTGTCCAGCCAGCGCCGGAGTTCACGGGTCACCTCGCGCCCGCACGGCCAGACGCCGGTGGCAGGGTGCCGGCAGGTCTGAGACTGCTCGACCGAGTCGATACCGAACAGCCGGATTCGGGTGTCGCCGACCTCTAGGGTGTCACCGTCGATGACACGCGCGGAACCGATGATTTCGTTGGGTGCAGTCTGGGCGGGGCCCGGGGTCAGCGCAGCAAACCCCAGCAGGAAGGGAACAAGCCGTAAACAAACTCTTAACATTTGGTTAATGTGCGGCGTTCGCAGACATCGCACAAGCCAAATTTGTTAAGAAAGGTTAACGGAAAGTTAATACGGCATTGGGTGCGCCCGGTGGGCGGCGTCCAGTGCGGCCAGCACTTCGTCGCTCAGGGTAACTTCTGCCGCACCCAAGGCATGTTCCAACTGCGCCTGCGTCGTCGCGCCGAAGATCGTCGAGGTCACGAAGGGCCGCCCCGTCGTCCACGCCAGCGCCATGTGCACCGGGTCGAGCCCGAAATCCCGTGCAATTCCCACGTAGACATCCGCCACAGGCAACACGCGGTCATTCATTCGCCCGCCCAACTTGGGGTTCAGCGACATGCGCGAGCCTTCGGGCACGGTTCCGCCGGAATACTTTCCGCTCAGAAGCCCGCAGGCCAAGGGCGAGAACGGCAGCAGCCCCACGTCTTCGTTGCAGCACATCTCGGCCACGTCGGTGTCGGCCAGCCGGCACATCAGCGAATATTCGTTCTGCAAAGACGCCACCCGCGGCCCGCCGACGCGCTTGGCCGCCTCGATCCACTGGGTGGTGCCCCAGGCGCTTTCGTTGGACAGGCCAAAGGCGCGGATCGTGCCGCGCTCGACCTCACGCTGCAGGGCACCAAGACAGGCTTCCATGTTGGCCACCGTTTCGGCGCGGTTCTGTCCGGAGGGATCGTAGTGCCAGTTCTTGCGAAACATGTAGGAGCCCCGGTTGGGCCAGTGAAACTGGTAGAGGTCGATGTAATCCGTCTTCAGCCGTTTCAGCGATCCCTCGATGGTCCGGGGAATGCTTTCGGCGGTGATCGGCGCGCCGCCGCGCGCTTTCGACCCTTCGCCCGAGTGCTTGGTGGCCAGGACCACATCGCTCCGCCGTCCCGACGCGGCAAACCATTCACCGATGATCTCTTCGGTCAGCCCGATGGTCTCGGCCCGGACGGGATTGACCGGATACATCTCGGCGGTGTCGACGAAATTGACCCCGGCGTCCAACGCGCGGCTGATCTGCGCATGGCCATCCCCGGCCTCGGTCTGGGTGCCGAAGGTCATGGTGCCGAGGCAATATTCGGATACCTCGATGCCGGTACGGCCGAGCGGATTGGTCTTCATGGTGTGCGGTCCCTCACTGAGTTCGCGGCGGACCCTAGCGCGCCGGAGCGGAAGTTAAAGCCCCGTGCGGGCGTCTTCTCTTGCGTAAGCCTCAATGGGACGCTTGAGAACATATAGCGAACACTTACAATGCGGGCATGAGTCGCCATCACGCCCTTCTCACCCGCGCGCCACATCAGGCGCGGCCGGCGCTGTCGGTGATGGGAGAGTTGTCGCTGACCCGGATGCGGGTGCACGAGGTCTGCGGAAGGGCGCGGCGGACGCTGGCGGCCTGGATCGCCGGCGCGGTGCAGAAGGCCGAGCACGGCCCGGTGATCTGGGTCGCGCCGGCTTGGGACGCGGAGACGCTCTTCACCCCCGGTCTGGCGCAGGTCTGCGCGCCCGATCGGTTTCTCTTTGTCCGGCCGTCGCGCGCCGAGGATATCCTGTGGAGCCTCGAAGAGGTGCTGCGCTCGGGCGCGTCGCCGCTGGTGGTGGGCGATCTGCCCGGTCTGCCCAGCCTGACGCAGGTGCGGCGCATGCATCTCGCGGCCGAGGCCGGGGCCGAGGCGATGGGCAGCGCGCCCCTCGGGCTGCTGCTCACACCGGGGTCCGAGGGCGGCGCGCCGGGGGTGGAAAGCCGCTGGCGGCTCGATCCCGCGCATGGACCCGAGGCCGCCGGCTGGGCGCTGACCCGTCTGCGCGCACGCACCGCACCGCTGCGCAACTGGCGGGTGACCGAAGGCCCGGACGGCCCGGAACTGGCCCGCCCCTCCGGGTGCCCTTCCGGGTGATTGTCACGGTGCTGCCGAATTTTCTCCGCATTCGGCTGGTTAACCGGGGGTGGTGAAGGAGACTGCCATGCCGCAACGCGCGCCCATCCCCGAGGACGAGGTCCTCTGCCTTCGTCCGGTCCCGGAAGGCACCGGCGACGCGGTAGGATGGATCGGCGGCGGTCCCTGCCTGGCGCCCGGACAGCCCTGGCCCGAAGTCGACGGCGCGCCGGCCCGTTTCCTGGCGCAGATCGACCTTTCGGCGCTACCCGACGCGATGTGGCGTGGCTATGGCCCGCGCACCGGCTGGCTGAGGCTGTTTCTCGGCGCGGGGGGCGAACCCTGCCTGATCCACAGCGAAACGCGGGGCGCCCCGGCGGACGGTCCT
Organism: Litorisediminivivens sp. KMU-197; assembly: GCF_056858395.1. NCBI lineage: Bacteria > Pseudomonadati > Pseudomonadota > Alphaproteobacteria > Rhodobacterales > Paracoccaceae > Litorisediminivivens > Litorisediminivivens sp. KMU-197. Next base: position 332,749 of record NZ_JBXEQG010000004.1, read on the forward strand.
TCCGGGCCACGGCGCGAGCTGGGCTATGACGCGGCACACATACCACATGCGCAGCCACCCGCCTTCGACCTGAACAACCCCGCCTGCCAGCCGGTGGACCTGACAAGCGCCCGCAGCCTGATCGCGGCATTGCAGGCCGAGCTGAACCGTGGGCAGGCCTATCTTGACGCCCTCGCTGCGAAATGCAGCCCGGTCCCGGTGGACCGCCCCGGCAGCCAGGGCATCTGGGGCCGGATGCTGCGCGCCAGACCCCGGAACGAGCCGGTGCCCCCCGCGCTTGCCAATCCCGGAATCTTGATCACCGGTCGTGCCGATATCGACCGTGCCCGCGAGGTGCTGGACCGGTTGTCCGACGTGCTGGACCGGGCCGATGATCCCTTGCCCCGTGACGCCGTGCTGCTGCTCAGCGACGCGCTGAGCCATGTGACCCTGCCGCTGTTTCTGACCGAAGCCGCGCCGGACTTGCCCACCGCGCCGAACGCGCCGACGTCCCTGCGCATCTACCAGCGCAACGTGCCTGCCACCGCATCGGCCCAGGCGCCGCAGGGCATGCCGCAAAGTGACTGGGCCGAGGTCTGGCACAAGGACCTGAAGCGCCACGCCCTTACGCTTCTGACCCACACGCCCGGGCAGCTTCCCGAGGCGCTTCACCCGCTCTGGACCCGCGCGCTTTACCACGAGACCGATGGCATGAGCCTGACGCTGGGCGAAATGGGCAGCACACCCGACGGTGCCGTCGCGGTGCTGATGCGCCTGCCCGACCGGCCTCTGACCGGCTGGGACTGGGGCGGCGCGACGTTGACGGTCTGCTTGCCGCTGGGCGCTCTGGCCGTCGGCGACTTCTCAGCCGCCTTCGTACTCTGGACGGACACGGGCCCGCAGGGCGCACCGGAGGTGGTGCCGATGCTGAAGGGTCAGGAGCAGTAAAGCTCGTAGAGCAGTCCGATCATGCGCCGGGTCTTGTCGTCAGCCAGCGAATAATAGATCGCCTTGCCCTCGCGCCGGGTGGACACAAGCCCTTCGTCGCGCAGCCGCGCCAGCATCTGGCTGACAGCGGCCTGCCGCATGCCAAGCGCCTCTTCCAGCGCGCCCACGGACATTTCCTCCTGCACCAGATGGCACAGGATCATCAGGCGGCCCTGATGCGCAAGCGTCTTCAGATACCCGGCTGCCGTTTCGGCATTGCGGGTCATCTCGTCAAATCCGGGTTTGGGTTGTTCGTCCTTCACGGGGTGCAATTAGCTCGTAAATAATAATCGCGTCCAGCCATATCACACCGGACATCGTTACCGCAATCACGTCTCCTGCGGCGGCGCGCCGCCACCAAAGACGTTTCCGTTCACGTAATCGCAAGGGCCCTCTTGCATCTCGAGGTGCAGCCCGTCGCCGGTATAGGGATGCGCTCGCGCCAGATCCTCGTCGACCTCGATCCCGAGGCCCGGAGCGTCAGGCGGCGTGACGAAGCCGCCTTCGACGATCAGACTGTTCCGGATTAGGTCGGCGTGGAACCCGGTCTCGATGGTCTCGATCATCAGGAGATTGGGGATTGCGGCGGCAAGGTGGATGTTGGCCGCCCATTCCACCGGCCCGGCATAGAGATGCGGCGCGACCTGCGCATTGAAGGCCTCGGCCATGGCGGCGATCTTGCGCACCTCCCAGATGCCGCCGGCGCGGCCCAGCGCCGGCTGCAGGATGGACGCGCCGCCGGTCTGCAGGAGGGTGCCGAACTCGGCCCGTCCGGTCAGCCGTTCGCCGGTCGCAACCGGGATACGCACCGCCTGCGCGACCTTGGCGAATTCAAGCGGGTTGTCGGGCGGGATCGGTTCCTCAAACCACAGCGGCTGGTAGGGTTCGATTGCGTTTCCCAGCCGGATCGCGCCACCGGTGGTGAACTGCCCGTGCGTGCCGAACAGCAGATCCGCCCGGTCGCCCACCGCCTCGCGGATCGCCTTGCAGAAAGCCACCGACGTCGAGATATCCGACATCGCCGGCATGTGTCCGCCGCGGAAGGTGTAAGGCCCCGCCGGATCGAACTTCACCGCCGTATAGCCCTTTTCCACGAGATCCAGCGCGCTCTCCGCCGCCATTTCAGGCGAGGCCCAGAATGCCGGCATCTGGTGGTGCGACAGCGGGTAGAGGTAGGTATAGGCACGCAGCCGTTCGTTCATCATCCCGCCAAGCAGCGCCCAGACCGGCCGTTCCCGCGCCTTGCCGAGGATATCCCAACAGGCGATCTCCAGCCCCGAAAACGCCCCCATCACCGTCAGGTCGGGCCGCTGCGTGAAGCCGCTGGAATAGGCGCGGCGGAACATCCGTTCGATGTTTTCGGGATTTTCGCCCGCCATGTGCCGTTCAAAAACGTCGCGGATCACCGCCTTCATCGCCGCAGGTCCCACCGAGGCTCCATAGCACTCGCCCCACCCAGTGATGCCGCAGGCCGTCGTCACCTTGACAAGGATCCAGTAGCGCCCGCCCCAGCCCGGGGCCGGCGGGGCGGTGACAATCACGTCGAGATCGGCAAGTCTCATCACAGTTCCTTCAATGGGAGGCGAAAATGACCCACGTGCGCATCCTTGGACCTGACGATATCGACCTGCTTCTGAATGTCACGCCGGGGCTGTTCGATTGCCCCGTACTGCCTGATCAGGCCCGCGTTTTCCTCGATCCCGGAAGACAGGCGATGGCGGCGGCCTTCGACGCGGGTGAGATGGTCTCCTTCGCCTCTGGCAGCGTGCTGATCCACCCGGACAAGCCCCCGGGGTTCTTCATCAACGAGGTCGGCACCCGGGAAAGCCATCGCAGGCAGGGTCACGCCCTCGCGGTGACGCTTGCGCTGGTCGCCCACGCCCGCGGCATGGGTTGCGACGGCATCTGGTTGGCGACGGAGCCCGACAACGCCCCGGCGCTGGCACTCTACCGCACGTTGGACGCCGAGGAACAGCCGTTGGTTGGCTTCGGCTGGGACGGTGCCTTCGATCCGGTCTGAGGTCACTTGAACAGGATCACGTTGCGCCGCGCGGCGCCCGAGCTTGTGTCGGCAATCGCCTCGTTGATCTGGTCCAGCCGCCAGCGGCCCGAGACCAGTTCGTCCAACTTCAGACGGCCTTGCTCGTAGAGGTCCGCCATCCACGGAATGTCGCGCTGGATCACCGCGTCGCCCATCTTGGAGCCGATCATCGACGTGCTCATGAAGGCACTGACCACCGGCTCGTACTCGGCCATCGCGCCCGAGGCCGGCATCCCCACCATCACCATGCGCCCGCCCCAACCGAGATAGCGTTGCGCCTGATCGTAGGCAGGGATCGCGCCCACGGCGACGGCCACGAGGTCGGCCCCGCGTCCGCCCAGCGCCTCCTGCGCCTCTTTCCAAGGGGCTTCGCCGGAGGCCAGCACGCCATGAGTGGCGCCGAAGTCCCGCGCCATCGCGAGCTTTTGCTCGCTCATGTCCACCGCCACGATGCGCCGCGCGCCGGCGATCTTCGCGCCCTGTATGGCGTTCAGGCCGACGCCGCCGGCGCCGATCACCACCACGTCCTCACCAGCGCGCAGCTTTCCCGCATTGACCACCGCGCCGATCCCGGTGATCACCCCGCAGCCCAGCAGCGCCACGCTCTCGGCCGGCATGTGGTCGGGCAGCTTAACCACCTGGTTCTGATCGACGACCACCCGTTCCGCAAAAGCACCGCAATTCATCGCCGCCTCGACGTGGTGGTCTGAGCTGTCGCTCAGCTTCGAGGCTGCCGGCGCGGCGGAATCGCAGATTGCCGGCTTGCCCGCAGCGCAATTGCTGCAGACGCCGCAGGCCTTGATCAGCGTGACCACCACGAAATCGCCCTCCGACAGGCGCGTCACCCCGTCGCCCAGCGCGGTGACCCGGCCTGCGGCCTCGTGCCCAAACACCGCCGGAAGCGTGCCGCCCCATGCGCCCGATGCATAAGTGATGTCGGAGTGGCAGATCGCCACTGCGTCCAGCGTGACCTCGATCTCTCCGGCGCCGGGCGGGCGCAGCGTAACCTCCTCGACCTGAAGCGGCGCGCCAAAAGCGCGGAGGACGGCGGCCTGAATTTTCGGCATGGGCGGGCTCCCTTTTGCCGCCACTCAAGCAAACCCAATGCGGCGTGGAAACCCGGAAACGTCAGGGCGGCATAAAAGGACGCAAGGTCAACACGTGACGCCGGCGGCCGGCGGCCGGTGTCCCGGACCTGCCTTGAACCTTATTTATCAGCGAAAAGGAGGAGGTCCCGGCGCGAGGCCGGGACGCGGGTCGTCAAACGCGCGGCAGGTGTCCGATTTCGCGCAGGAACTTCACCAGCACCTCCGCATAGGCTTCGGGGCGTTCCACGCAGGCCAGATGCCCGGCGCGCCGGATCAACTCCATCCGCGCACCCGGTATCAACTCTACTGTCTCGCGCACCAGGTCCGGTGGGGTCGCGCCGTCGTCGCTGGCGGCAATCCCAAGGCATGGCAGCCGCAGTCCCGACGTCGGCGTGTAGAAATCCGTCCCGGAGATTGCCGCACAGCATCCGGCATAGCCCCCGGTGTCCTGCGCCCTTAACATCGCGCGCACCGCCCGCGCCTGCGGCGCGTAACGGAACCGGCGCGTGAACCACCGTGCCATAAGCGCGTCGGACAGCGCCGCCGTGCCACCCTTCCGCACTTCCTCGATCCGGGCGTCCCATTGCGCCGGAGTGCCGATCTTGGCCGCGGTGTTGGACAGCACCAGCGCCCGCACCTGATCAAGCCGTTTCACCGCCAGCCCTTGCGCCACCATGCCACCCAGCGACAGCCCGACAAAGACCGCGTCTCGCACCTTCAGGTGATCCAGTAACCCTTCCGCATCGCGCACCATCGTGCCCATGCCGTAGGGCGCTGCCGGACAGTCGGACCGTCCGTGGCCGCGCATGTCAAAGCGGATCACTCGCAGCCCCTCGGGCAGAAGGTCCACCACCGCGTCCCAGATCTCCAGATTGCAGCCGAGCGCGTTGGCCAGCACGAGCGGCGGGCCGGCGCCCTCGTCCCGATAATGCAGGCTGATGCCGTTCACCTGGGCCTCAGCCATCGCCGCGCCCTGTCAGCCGCAGATGCGCCATGATCTGCCCGTGGTCCGATGCCAGCTTGTTGTAGGGCGCTTCGGGATGGCTACCGTCGGTCAGGTGGTCGTTGAACGCGCTGAAATACTCCATTTCGCCGATGCGTCCGGGATAGTCTGGATGGAAGTGCCGCGACAGGTAAATCTGGTCGATGCTTTCGAAGGTACCGCCGAAGGCCGAGGTATAGACCATGTCGCGCAACGACTTGCGGACGAACAGCTTCTCGGCCGAATGCAGCCGAACCCGCTCGACCGCTTTTGTGATCTGTTCGCTCTCCTGCGGCGTATAGCGGTCCGATCGGTGCTTTGCGTCGTGTCTGAGCATCCAGGCATAGTTTCGGAACGGCACCTCGCCGGCGATGATTTCGGAACTGACCGCGTGTTCGCCATCGTTGAAATCGCCCAGCGCGATCACCGGCCTGCCCTTCTCCAGTTCGGCAAGGATCTCTCGGCGCAGCACCCATGCCTCGGCCATGCGCCGGACGGCGGCGCGCAGGCTGCCCATGGCGCGGCCCAGCGGATCGTAACGTGTCAGGTCCTCTTCGGGCGCGAAGGCCGCCCCCGCTGGACGGATATATTCGCCTAGCTTCGACTTCAGGTGGCAGTTGAACACTGTCACCTCCTGCCCAGCCACCGGGATACGCGCCTTGAGCAGCGGCCGCGACAGGCGATGCAGGGTGAAGCTGCCACTGTCGCCCGCGTCCAGACCGCGCAGCGGTGCAAAGGGGATCGTCAGAGGCGTCTCGAGATCCTGAATCACCTCGGGATCGCCCGCGAACCCAAAGCGCGACAGGATTGCCACGCCCGGCCGCCGCTCGCCCGGCAATCCTTCGTCGGCGGCATTGGGCGCAAAGGCCAGTGCCGCGTCCTCATAGGTGCGATAGGCCAGCTTCCGGAAGATCGCCTTCTTGTGATACCGCCGCGTCGCATCCGGGATCGAGGCCGCGTTGAGCACGGCACCGCGTGCATCGGCCTCTTCGACGACGTCGGTCAGGGCCCCTTCCTCGAAAATCTCCTGAAAGCCCACCACGTCGGCGTCGAGCGTCAGTATCTGGTCCGCCAGCCAGTCCTTCTTCCAGGCGTATTCCTCGGGCGTGTAGCTCTGGTAGCGATAGTATTCCTTGTCCGGTCCGATCAGGTTCTTCACGTTGAAAGAAGCGATGGTGAATTCGGTCATGACAGTTCCTCGCTGCGCGGATCGTCCGAAGGAAGCACCGCAGGTCTCTTTGCGCAAGCCCATGGCCGCGACAAGCCTCTGGACCGGTCGGGGCCGGCGTCACGAAAGCATTAACCGACCATTAACGCTGCCCAAATATGATGCTGTGCACCGATCATGAACTCATCGCAGGAGACCCGGTATGCATGCGGACCAAGAAGTCTCAGTGACCAGACCGCGGGGCAGTGACCTGCACCATCATATATTGCAGTTCCTGCGGCTCGTTGATGCCGCCCCCGAAGACGATTTCGACAAGTTCACCCGCCTTGTGCGGACCGCCGTCGGGGTGCCGGTCGCGCTGGTCTCCTTCGTCGAGGAAACCCACAATCGACAGTACTTCAAAAGCCAGACGGGTCTGAGCGGCCAATGGGCGCTGGACCGGCAGACCCCTCTCAGCCATTCGTTCTGCCAGTTCGTCAAACGCGACAACCGCCCGCTGATTGTCGAGGATGCGTTACGGGATGCGCGGGTGCGCAACAACCGGGCGGTGGCCGAGCTTGGCGTGCGGGCCTACCTGGGCACCGCCGTCCATTTGCCAGACGGCCAGCCGCTGGGGGCGATCTGTGCCATCGACACCGTGCCGCGCGCCTGGAGCGTTTCGGACATGGAATTCATGATCGACATCGCCGCCTGCGTCTCGGACCAGATCAAGCTGCGCATCGCGCTTCATGGCACTCTTCGCTAGACCGACGGATCAGGCATCAACCTCGACGATTTCGAAATCGCCGACGCCCACCACCTTGGCCAGTTGCTTCAGCCGGGTCTGCACCGCATCGCTGTCGGGCAGGCTGGTGTTGTCGAGGATCTCCAGCCGCACCGCATCGCTGTCGATCCGCAGCCGGGCATGTGCCAGTATCTCGGGCACGCTGGCCGAGAAGCGGTGGCCGAGCAAAAGGGTGCGCCCGAGGATCTCGGCACGTTTGACCTCGTTGTCGCTGAGGACGCTGTCGGTCACCTCCTTGACGGCGCCGTCCACCTTGCCGCCGTAGCGAGCAAGGATCGCCACCGCCAGAAAGGCGCGTTCGGCATGCGACACCCCGATGAAGGGGAATTGCAGCAGCCGTTGGAAGCTGTCCATGGCGCGGATCTTGGCGTGCTCGCGCCAGGCGATGTCGGTCAGTGCACAGGCTGCCAGCCGCAAGCGCCGGTCGCTCTGGGCCTCGCCGGGAAACAGGTCCTCGGTCCAGCGCGCCAGCGCCGCGCTGAACGCCGGCACCCGCGCGGTGGGCAGCCCTATCGCCTGCGCGCCTTCCAGCAGCGGATCGCGGTACTGCTCCGACGCGTCGAGTTGGCCGTAGAGCCAGCCCTCGCGCAGGCCGTAGGCCGAAAAAACCACCCGTTCGGGTTTCAGCTGCTTGAGCACCCGGTTCATCACCAGCGCCGAGGCCGGCAAGGTCTCGATCCGGCGGCTGGGCACGTCGGGCAGTTCGGCGACCTCCTCGGGCGTCATCCTGGCAATGTCCTTGGCGATACTGCGCAGCTCGTCGGTGGCCATTTCGTAGCCGTGCACCGCGTTGATCGGTCGCCGGTTCATGGCGATATGCACCCGGGCCAGCGCCCGCCAGCCGCCGCCGATGGCATAGAACACCGGGTCGGTCAGCATCGGCGGCAGGTTCTCCTGCAACACCGCATCGACGTGATCCTTGGCCGCGCCATAGCTGTCCTGCATCTTCGCGGTGACCGGGAAAGCGCCTAGCGGCATCGAGGTTGTGCGCTCGCCCACCCGATCCGCGACCACCTCGGCCACTTCGAGACTGCCACCGCCGATATCGCCGACCATGCCCTTGGGTTGAAAGAAGCCCGAGATCACGCCCAGAGCGGTGAAATGCGCCTCTTCCTCACCGGTCAGGATACGCGGCTCCAGCCCGGTCCTGTCACGGATCGCGTCGATCAGGTCCTTGCCGTTCTTGGCTTTCCGCGTCGCCTCGGTGGCCAGCACGTCAATGCGTTCGACCTCCATCGCACGGGCGATGGCGTCGAGCCGCAGGATGGCGTGCAGCGCCGCCTTGAGCGCCTTTTCGGAAAAGTGCCCGTCGTCGTCCAGCCCGGCGCCCAGCGCCACCATTGCCTTTTCGTTGAAACGTGGGAAGGGCGCGCGGCTGAGATCGTCGTAGACCACCAACCGGATCGAGTTCGACCCGATGTCGATGACGCCGTAATGGCTTTGCTGCCTGTCGAGGATGCGGTTGGTTTCGATCTCGATGACACGGGGCTGGCTGCCGTCGGCGGTGGGTGCATCTGGCATCGGGTCGGCCTCCCAATTGGCGTATCGGTCCCCGAGCATCGCATTGGCGCGGCGGCTTCGTCCAGTCCGCAGCGGTCGCGATGTCACGAACCGCAGTCCCGGACTTGATCCGGGACCTCTTTGCCAGCGTGAGGTGAGGTCCCGGACACTGTGGCACGAACCGTGAGCGTCGCGCCCTACCCCGCCCGCAACGCCCGCGCGAAGACCTCCGGATCGACATTGCCGCCCGAGATCGTCGCCACGACCGTGTAGGACTTCAGGTCTGCCCCATGAAACAGCGCTGCCGCAAGCGCCACCGCGCCGCCGGGCTCGGCCACCACCTTCAGGTGCGCAAAGGCCAGCGCCATGGCGCGCAGAGCTTCCACCTCTGTGACCACCAGGCCCGACCCGGCCAGCCGGTTCAGGATCGGAAAGGTCAGCTCTCCCGGCGAGGGCGTCAGGATGGCATCGCAGAGCCCGCCCGCCTCGGTCGCGTTGCGCTCGCGCCGGCCACTTCGCAGAGACCGGGCCACGTCGTCATAGCCCTCGGGCTCGACCGTCCGCACCTTCAGCCCCGGGGCCGTTGCTTCCAGCGCCAGCGCGGTGCCCGAGGAAAACCCGCCACCACCGCAGCACACCAGCACCTCGGCCTCGGCGATGCCCATCTCGCCCGCCTGCTCTGCGATCTCCAGACCGCAGGTACCCTGCCCCGCGATCACCTGGGGGTCGTCGAACGGACGGATCAGCGTCAGTCCTCGGCTCTCGGCCAGCTGCGCGCCCAGCGCATCCCGGTCCTCGCTGCCGCGATCATAAAGCACCACCTCGCCGCCATAGCCCCGCGTATTCGCTATCTTCACCTGTGGCGCGTCCGAGGGCATCAGGATCACCGCCGGCACACCGAACATCCGCGCCGCCAGGGCCACCCCCTGCGCGTGGTTGCCCGACGAAAACGCCAGCACGCCGCGCGCCCGCACCTCGGGCGCCAGCGCCGACACCGCCGAGGTCGCGCCCCGGAACTTGAAGCTGCCGGTGTGTTGCAGGCATTCCGGCTTTACCAGCACGTGCCGGCCCGCGATCTCGTTCAAAAACGGCGACGATAGCAGCGGCGTGCGGCGCACCAAGGTGCCGATCCGCGCGCAGGCCGCTTCGATCATCTCGATGTTCATGCCATTTCCCGCAGCCATGCCTGCAATACGGCCAGCGCCTCCGGTTCGTCCAGAAACGGCACATGCCCCCGGTCCGGAACCACCGCCACATTCGCATCCGGCCGGCGCCTTTGCATCTCGGCCAGCGTCTCGGGCGACAGCAGGTCGGAGTTGGCGCCCCGGATGATCGCCAGCGGCTTGCCTTCAAAGGCGTCGAACATTGGCCAGAGATCCGGTGCCGGCTGCGCGCCTGCCGCGATCACCGCGTCGCGCAGGCGCGGGTCATAGGTGATGCGCAACCCGTCGTCGGTCTGGTCGTAGAACTTCTCGACCTCGGCGCGCCAACGCTTGGACGGGACGTTTGCGAAACCCGCCATCACGGCCGGACGCGCGGCGGCGGCTTCGTCATAGGTCCTCCACACCGGTTGCTTGCCGAGATAGCCCATGATGACCTCGAGCCCGCCCGGCGCGATCACCGGTCCGATGTCGTTCAACGCCACGCCGCGCAGCACGTCGGGCACCGTCGCCGCCAGTGCCATCGCCACCAGCCCGCCGCGCGAGGTTCCCAGCAGCGCGACGCGGTCCAGTCCCAGATGTGCCAGCAGCTCCATGACATCCGCCGCCTCGCGCGGGATGGTGTAGGTCAGGGGGTCGTCGGCGAACTGCGATTTTCCCCGCCCGCGATAATCCAGCCGGATCACCCGGCAGCCTGCCTCCAGCAGTTGCGGCGTGACGTAGGCGAAGTCGCGGCTGTCGCGGGTCAGGCCCGACAGGCAAAGCACCGGCAGACCGTCGCCTTCATCCTCGTAGAACAGCGTCAGCCCGTCGGAGGTCTGGAACGTCGCCATGCTCACGCCCCCGCCAGCTTCGGGATGTCGGTCAGGTCTGAAAGGATTTCATGGGGGCGCCCCGGCAGTCGATCGACCGGATCGCCGGCGCGGTTGACCCAGACGGTGTGGAAGCCGTAGGCCGCCGCGCCCGCCGCATCCCAGCCATTCGACGACACGAAAAGCACCTCATCCGGCGCGCAGCCAAAGCGCTGGCCGACGAGGTCATAAACCTGCCGCGCCGGCTTGAAGATGCCAACGCTTTCGACCGACAGTACATCGTCCAGCATCTCGCCCAGCCCGGCGCTGTCCACCGCGCCCGACAGCATGTCGGGCGAACCGTTGGACAGGATCGCGGTGTTTCGCCCGGCCGCCTTCAGCGCCGCCAGCATCTTCGGCACCTCGGGATAGGCCTCGAGCTCCCAGTAAAGCGCCAGCAGGCGTTCGCGCAGCGTGGCGTCGCCGTCCAGCCCCTCGGCCTCGAGCGCCCAATCCAGCCCGTCCTGCGTAACCTGCCAGAAATCACAGTGGTCGTCAGTGATCGCGCGCAGCCAGGTGTATTGCAGCTGCTTGGCGCGCCAATGCGCGGCCAGCGCGGGCCATTTGTCCGCCCAGTGATCCTGTCCCGGCTCCGCCGCGGCCAGCCGAGCGGCTGCGGCGACATCGAAGAGCGTGCCATAAGCGTCGAAAATGCAGGTGGTGATGGTCATGTGCGGCGGGCCTCCCGATTACTGCGGTCGGGCGCATCATGCAGATGCCCGCAGCAAAGACCAGCCCGTGCGGGACGGCTCAGTCAACCCGGTAGAAGTGTTCCGACGGCACCCGGATCTTCCAGCTGACGCCCTCCGGCCCCAGGTCATAGCGTGCCGGGGCCGACAGCATCGAGGGTGCGAGGCTGGTGAGCACGGTGCTGCCGAAGCCCTTGGAAGCAGCGTCGGGCCGGGTGACCTCGATGCCGGTTTCGCGCCATAGCAGATGCAGTTCCGCCCCGGGCCCGCCATCGTCCTGCAACGACCAGCGGATCGCAATCCTGCCGTTCTGGTCCTGCAGGGCACCGTGTTTGACCGAGTTGGTCGCCAACTCGTGCAAGGCCATGCCAATAGTCTGTACCGACTGCGGTGTGAGATCGACGTCGGGACCTTCTATGACGATTCGATCGTCCTGCGGCGCGGCAAAAGGCGTCAGGTGACGATCCACCAGATCACGCAGGGCCACCGTGGTCCAGGCCGAGCCCACAAGCAGTTCGGTTGAACTTGCAAGCGACTGGACGCGGGCGTCGAAGGCCGCGAGGAACCCCTCCAGCGTCGAGGCCCGTCGCGCGGTCTGTCGCTGGATTGCCGAAACGATGCCCAACATGTTCTTGGCGCGGTGGATTACTTCATGCGCGATCAGGTCGCGCGCCTTCTCAGCCTTGCGGATTTCGGTCACGTCGCGGTGAATGGCGGACAGCGCCACCACCTCGCCGGCGGCGCTGCGGATCGGCGCACAGCTGATCCAGACCAGCCGCTCGGCGCCACTCTTGGCGATGCGCGGTGCCTCGAAAGTCTCAAGCGCGCCTGAGATGATCTCGTCGCGGTATTGCTCCACCCGTTTTGGCCAGCCCTCGGGATAGATGAATTCCATCGACTGCCCGATCGCCTCGTCGGCGGTGTGGCCATACAGCCGTTGGGCCGCCGGGTTCCAGGTGATGATCTTGCCGTCGAGATCGTAGCTGATGATGGCATCGTTCGAGGTGACGACCAGTGCCTTCATCGCGCTGGACTGGATGAAAGCCTTTTCGACCTCCTCGCGCTGTACGTGGCGGGTGGTGATGTTGCGGTGCTGAACGATCAGGTAGCGCGCACCCTTGTAGAGCAGCCTGCTTGCCGTCAGTTCGAACCAGCGCTTGGTCGTCGGGCTGTGACACGGGTATTCGCACTTGAACGGATGTCCGGTGCTCAGCGTACGCTCGAACCCGTCGGGGATCAGGCTGGCCTCGGCGCTGGAGGGCCCGGAAGCCCCGCGACAGATGCCAAGATAGTTGCTGCCCAAGTAGCAGTCGGTCGCGTCGCCACCGTTTTCGATGCAGAACTGTCGCCACGGCGTATTGACCGCGATGATTACTCCCTCGGCGTCGAGAATGATCACCTCGTCGTGCATGGCTTCGATGAACGTGCCAACATCGAGCCCGTCAAGCACCTGGCGGTTGTGATCCAAAATCGGTCCTGTTCCCCTGTCGCGCACATGCCCAGAGGGCTTTGGCCAAAGCAAAATCTCGATCTTGCAATACTAGTGCTCCCGGTAATGGTTTTCTACAAATTTGTCAGAAATATCTGGGCCGAGGCCGCCGGATGCCCCTGTGCGCGTGCGCGCGCGACGCGGTCTGCTACGGGTTGCGGGGGGCGTCGTGGGTGAGGGCCGGTTTGCCTTTTCCACCGCACTCCGCTACTTTGCGCGCTCGCAACAGGAGAACCCGCCGGGGCGGCGGCCTCCCCCTTTCATCCCCACACCTTCGGAGATTGCATGAACCAGGTCAAAACTGGCGACACGGTTGCCATTCATTATACCGGAACTCTGGCCGATGGCGCCACGTTCGACAGCTCGCAGGGCCGCGACCCGCTGGAATTCACCGTCGGTTCCGGTCAGATCATTCCCGGCCTCGACAAAGCGCTTCCGGGCATGGAAGTGGGCGACAAGAAAGTGGTCGAGATTGCGGCCGACGAAGCCTATGGCCAGCCCGATCCCAACGCCCGTCAGGCGGTCCCACGATCCGAAATCCCGGCCGAGATCCCGCTCGACCTGGGCACCCAGTTGCAGGTTCAGACGCCCACGGGCCAGCAGATGCCGGTGACGGTGGTCGAGGTGACCGACGACGAGGTGACGCTGGACGCCAATCACCCGCTGGCCGGCAAGGATCTGACCTTCGCCATTGAGCTGATGGATATCAAGGCCGCCTGAGACACGCTGCCTGTCGCCACGCCTGCGCGTGACGACACGCCGGGGGCTCTTCCCCTAACGCTTCCCGGAAATTCCTGAACGAACCAATGGCGCGCGCCCGATCATCGGGCCCGCGTCAGTAATGCACGGTCACCACGACTGAATCACCATAGGCGCCGATCGGGGCCGGCTGGCCGGAATAGATGCGGCCGTAGACGTTGTAGCGCTGCGTGTAGCCGGTGCCGCTACCGGTGGCCCGCTGCGCAGGTTCTTGCCCCCAAGGCAGGCTGCGCCCCGGATCGCGGAACAGCCCGTAGGTCAGGCTGGCGATGCCGTTGCTCATGCGGCGATACGCCGGATCGGTAACGCCAGTGCCGTTGCCCATGCCCATCGAGACAGTGTATTCGGCGCCCGACGTGCAGCGCACATCGACAGCGGCCTGCGCGTCCGCCGGCGTGCCATCGAGGCTGCTGATCCGGCCGAAATCCATGGTGCCGACGTCCAGTTCGCAGCTCGCGACAGTCTCCGCGGTGACGCGGAAGTCAGGCACCGGGCGGCTCTGGGCAAAGAGGTCGCAGCTGAGAATGCCGTAGCTCATTTCGACGTGCGCCGGGCCGGAGAACAGCGACTGGTAGAGGCCGGCATCGAACTCGGTGCCATTGGCGAGGATCTCGGCATAGACCGGGATAGTGACCTCGCCGCTGACCTGCGCGATCGGCACCGTGACGAAGACCTCGTTCAGGGTTCCGAAGGCCTGACCGTGACCGCCCAGCCGCATCTGCCAGGCCAGCCGCTGGCCGGACGGCCCCATCATGTAGCGCGGGGCATTGCCGCCGCCGGCCCCGCCAGTGCCGGGGCCGAAGCGGACGCAGACCCCCACCGGGACCAGTGTGTTTGAACAGCTAACCGTCAGCGTGCCCGAGGTGCGATGCACCGAGCCTTGCCGCAGGCTGACCGCCCCGAAACTCAGATCGCTCATCCGGGCTTCGCAGGTGGCGGCCTGCACGGACCCGGCACCCAGAAGACCAAGGAAGAGGACCGTGAGCAGGAGGGCCAACCGCGCCATCTCAGCGGCACTCCACCGGGTCGATCACCGCCTGAACCTCGGTTCCGGGGCTATAGGTGAAGCGCGCCGTGCAACTGCCGGTGTCGAGATCGGCGGTCAGGGTGTTGCTGGCGCGCGGCGCCTCGATCCAGGTCTCGCCGTCATAACCGACGAAGGCCTCATCGCGCGTGCCGGAGACCCGCACCGGCGTGCCCGGCGGCAGCACCCGACCGGTGGCGTCACGCATCACCACCAGCACGCCGCCCTGCGCGTTGCCGCCGAAGTCGATGTACTTGCCGCCGCCCCGCTGCGGCACCATCTCGGCGGCCGATACGCCCAGCGACGCCTGATCGGGCAGGTCGCGCACATTGACCGAAAGCCGATTGCGGCGATAGGCGTTCAGCCCGTTGACCAGCACCCGCCCGCGCGCGTTGCTGCGCGCCACCGGGCGATTGTCGAGGTAGACTGGCACGTTCCCTACGCCGACGTCGACCACGGCAAAGCCGTCCTCGACCGGATTGCCCATGGCGAGGGCACCGCCGGCCAGGGCCACCGCACCGTCGGCCTGGGCGCGCAGGAACAGCCCGTCGCCCTGGGTCTGCACTTCACCGGTGAGCTCGGCGTATCGGCTACGATAATTGCCCTTCAGCCGCAGCGGCATCTCGTCGTCGCGGCGCGCGATCTGCGCGTTGTAGCCCCACGCGCCGATGCCTTCACCCATGGCGCGGCTGACCGAGACGTCCTGCGTCTCGTGCCCCGAACTGTCGCGATACGCGCTGGCCTGTCCGTAGGTGCGCTTGCCGAGCTTCATCGACAACCCGAGCGACAGGCGCACGTCTTCGGTTTCAAGGTTGTAGGTCCCGTTGACGCTGAATGAGCCGCGCCCTCCGACAAGCGGTGCGCCATAGGACAACGAGGCCAGCCGATCGTGCGAGGTCTCGCGTCGCGAATCCACATAGGCCAGCCCCAGTCGGCGTTTCGACTTGGTAACCGGCACCGAAACGCCGATCACGTCCTGGGACAGCGGAACCTCGAGCAGGCTGCCCCGCGTACCGCCGATGTCGCTCAGGTAGTCGAGCCCGGTGACGAAGGCGAGGTCGGCAAAACCCGGCTCGGTCCGGGTCGACGAGGTGTGCAGGTCGATGCCGCCGATTTCGGTCTTCATGTCGAGCTGTGCGAAACCGCCGGTGACGCCTTCGAAGTCGCTGGCTGCGACGGCCAGCCGAACCTGGCCCAGCGATAGCGGAACCGCGGTCATGCCGAGCCCGGACAATTGCAGGCGGTCGGTGGCGCTGTAATGCGCGTCGAGGGTGACCTTGTCGCTCAGGCCGTAGCGTAGGCTGGCGGTGACGACGGTGGCGTCGCCGTAGCGATCGCTTTCGATCCCGAAGGCCTCGCGCGGGCGGCCTATCGCCAGCGAATAATCCGCCATGCCCTTTTTCATCAGCCCTGAGGTCGCGAAGAAGGACACCGTACGCCGCGTGACGCCGCCGTCTATACCGCGCACCACGATCTCGGCGTCGCCGCCACCCTGCACCGGCAGATCCTCCAGCCGGAACGGCCCGTCCTCGACCTCGGCCGAGAAAACGCGGCTGTTGTCGATGAAGACATCCACCGCCGAGGGCACCGCCGCCGCGCCCGAATAGGACAGCCGCTGGTCGGTGATCAGATCCGATCGCAGCGAGAAGTCGCGCTTGATCTGCACCCCGCCCAAGCGGATCGGACGCGCCCACGAGGGGCCGGTAGTGGTGAAATCGCCTACGGTGAAACTCAGTGCCTTGCCGGGGAAATCCTTGGTGAAGGCAGTCTCGAGCCGCAGCGCCCGGCCTTTCCCGGAGTTTTCGCCCAGCGGCGTTGTGATGAACCCGGTGCTGCTCAGCCGGCCGAAGGGCGCGAAGACGCGGCCGTCAAGCGAACTTGTCACCTGTCCGGTCTGGTTGCCGTAGCGTTCGCCCAGTCCGAAATCGACCGACGAGGAATAGTTCAGCACCGCCCCGAAATCGCCGTCGGCTGGTTCAAAGTCGGGCTGACGCGCGGCCGAGACCACGCTGGGATAGAGCACCTCGTGCGGCGCGGCGATATGCAGCGCCTGTTCCTTTTCGTCATAATGGTATGTCACGCCGTCGATCGCCGTCAGGGGCACCTCGGCGCCCAGACCCAGCGGCGGACGGATGCCGAGCTGCTTCAGCTCGTCTCGCGGAGCGGTCATCTGCGTGCCATCCAGCCTGCCGGTGAACTCGGCCACCTTGCCGGTCCGTTTGCCGTTGATGGTAACCTCCAGAAACAGCGGGACCAGCGGCGCGCCGGGACCGTCGTTGATCTCGGCGGTGACGGTCAGCGGCTCATTCACGAAGGCCTGCGCCACTGCTTCGGCGGCAAGGCCCAGCGCAATCAGCGCGTATACGAGTCGGGGCAATTTCATTGGTCATTACCGGAGGCGCAGCCCGCGTCGCAGGCCGCGCCGATCCGTTCATCCTGTGCGGTGATCAGGAATTGAAGCAGAGCGGCACGGAATGCCGGACCTGCAACTTGACGGCCTGTCCGCTTTGCTCGCGGCCGGGCAGCCGGTCCACCAGCACGCGGTAGCATTCCTGCCCGCGCACGGCGCGGCGCTTGGTCCGCATAACCCGCACCGTCAGTTCCTGCCGGGGGCGCAACTGCGCCATCGGCGGGCTGACCACGACGTCCCGCGTCGGTTTGATGTAATCCAACCCGCGACGCGGATCCCAGGCGACCACGCGCAGTTGGACGACCGATGACTGACGCCCGCCAGCCGTGACGGTCAGCGTGGTCTGTTTGCTCTGGCCGGGGACGATCAGCTTGGTCGGAGAGACCGCGAGGCTGTCGGCTTGGGCCAGCGCCGGAGCGCAGGCCAGAACAGATGCGAGGATGGCACGTTTCGCGCCGTTGAGAAGTGAGCTGTTTTTCATGACTGCAACCTTTTCGGTTCTGTTATCTGCTCGCGCGGGGACTTCAGTAGGACAGCGTCACCAGAAGCGTATCGCTATAGGCGCCGGCCGAATAATCACCGATAGGGATCTGGCCGTAGACCGAGATCGGCTGCGGCACCAACGCGGTCACGCTCTGATCGTAGATCGTGCCGTCGAGCCCGACTTCGGCGGTGCGGGCCGAATTGGAGAAGATCGAATAGGGAATGTAAGTGGTCCCCGAAATCATCCGGCGCTTCGTTGCGGTCGGGTTCAGACCGCCACCGACCTTGACGTTGATTGCGGTTTGCGAGGCCGTGCAAAGCACCGTGAGCAGGCCGGGCGTGGTCTCATTGGTGACGGTCGAAGGGTCGATGGTCAGAAACGACATGGCCGTGGTCGTGGTCAGCGTGCAGCTGTTGGCGACAACGGCCGTGACGCCAAGCTCCGATGTTGTGGTCTGGGCGGCCATCACCGGTGCGGCGGTCGCCGCAGCCAACGACAGGCACACTGCCATCATTGAGGGGTATTTCATGTCAATCTCCGTAAAATTCTACTCGTGTTCGGAGATGAACATCAGCTTTGATTCGGGCGCATTTGTGTCCCTTCAAAGCATTGAATTTGTTCAATTTAAAAGGAGAACTGACAAACAAGCAGTCGCCTTGGACGGAAACTGAGATTCTCTAAGGCCTTTGAAACATGAGGATTTCCTTAGCGCACCAAATCGCGCGCCCAGGTAGCTCAACCCCAGGACGACGGAATTCGGCCCGGGTCAACGGGAATTTCGGATAGGATCATGACTCAACCGGTCAGTTTCGGGTACCAGCGAACCTCTCTTGCCACGCCTCGCGCTCGTCGTCGGCGATCTTGCGGAAGGTCACATCGGGCACCGCGAAGGTGTGTCCGGCCGGCAAAACGCCCAGCGCAGTGGCCAGATCTTCAGGCCAAGCGTCGTCGCTGCTGTGCATCGCCTGCATCAGTTGCGCGCAGGCATCGGGGATGAACGGGCGCGAAATCACCGCGTAGAGCCGGATCAGGTTCAGCGCCAGCCGGATCTGCGCCGCCGCCTGTTCAGGATCGGTCTTGAAGGTCGACCAGGGCGCCGCGTCCTGAAGGTATTCGTTGCCCGCCACCCAGATCGCGCGCAGCTCCTGCGCGGCTTTGCGGACCTCGATGGCCTCCATGTGCGCCTCATAGGCCCGAAGCCGTTTGCCCAGTTCCGCGATCAACCTCTCTTCACGCTCGCCATAGTCGCCGCCCTCCGGCACCGCCTCGCCGAACTTTGAGCGGCAGAACTTGGTCACGCGCGAGACGAAGTTGCCCAGAACGTCCGCAAGGTCCTTATTCACCGAGGCCTGGAAGTTTTCCCACGTGAATTCGCTGTCCGAGCTTTCGGGCGCGTGGCTCAGCAGCCACCAGCGCCAGTAATCCGCAGGCAGGATCGCCAGTGCCTGATCCATGAACACCCCCCTGCCCTGCGAGGTGCTAAACTGTCCACCATCATAGTTGAGGTAGTTGAACGACTTGATGTAATCCACCAACTTCCACGGCTCACCGCTCCCGAGGATCGTCGCCGGGAAACTCAGCGTGTGGAACGGCACGTTGTCCTTGCCCATGAACTGGGTATAGCGTACGTCCTCGGCGCCCTTGTCAGTGCGCCACCAGCGCTGCCAGTCCGCGTCGGACTTGCCATTGGCCTCTGCCCATTCGCCGGCGCAGGCGATATATTCGATCGGCGCGTCGAACCAGACGTAGAAGACCTTGCCCTCCATCCCCGGCCAATCCTCGCTGCCTTTCTTCACTGGAATGCCCCAGTCGAGGTCGCGGGTGATCCCGCGGTCCTGAAGCCCGTCACCGTCGTTCAGCCACTTCTTGGCAATCGAGGTGGTCAGCACCGGCCAGTCGGCCTTACCGTCGATCCACTCTTCCAGTTGTCCGCGCATTTCGGACTGGCGCAGGTAAAGGTGTTTGGTTTCGCGCACCTCAAGGTCGGTGGAGCCTGAAATCGCGCTGCGCGGCTCGATCAGGTCGGTGGGGTCGAGCTGCTTGGTGCAGTTCTCGCATTGGTCGCCACGCGCCCGGTCATACCCGCAGTTGGGGCAGGTCCCCTCGATATAGCGGTCCGGCAGGAAGCGACCGTCGGCGTGGGAAAAGACTTGCTTTTCGCTCACCTCGCGGATCAATCCGGCCTCGGCTAGTTTGCCAGCGAAATGCTGCGTCAGCGCATGGTTCTGCGGCGAAGACGAGCGTCCGAAGTGATCGAACGACAACCGGAAGCCCTCGGCGATCTCGGACTGCACGGCATGCATCTCGCGGCAATATTCATCGACCGGCTTGCCGGCCTTGGCCGCCGCCAGTTCCGCCGGGGTGCCATGTTCGTCTGTGGCGCACAGGAACATCACCTCGTTGCCGCGCGCCCGCTGGTACCGGGCAAACAGATCGGCCGGCAATTGCGAGCCGATCAGATTCCCCAGATGCTTGATCCCGTTGATATAGGGAATGGCCGAGGTGATGAGATGGCGTGTCATGGACGTCCCCGCAGTGTGATTTCGCCCCGTTTAGCGCAGTGCGTCCGGCGGGACCAGACGGCATCACGTTTTGGCGGCGTCCATCAAATCCTCGATGAAAAGAGACAGCAGCTGCGACCGGCCCGAAACCTCGGCCTTGCGATAGATGGCGTTCGTCTGCGCCTTGACGGTGCCCTCGGAGGTTTTGCGCAACTCGGCTATCTCGGCGGTCGAGAACCCCTTGACGGAAAACAGCGCCACGTCGCGTTCGGCGGGGGTAAGACCCCAGTCAGTGAACCGCTGTTCCAGCACGTCCAGAAACGCGCCCGAGGCGATGCGCAGGCTTTCTTCTGCGCGCTGCTGCCGACGGAGCGACCGCAGCAGCAGTGACCCGCTGACCAAGGTGCCGAGGATCAGGCCGGCGACGGCGCCGATCTCGACCAGTTCATAGAACACCCAGGCCACGGGCACGAGTTCGAGCCCGAGCAAGACGGCAACAATGTCGAACAGGAGAAACAGGCCGCAGAACAATTGCAGCAGCGTGAGCAGCGCGAATGCGATGTATCCATTCACGACAGCGACCCAGCAGCGCAGACCTCAGTCGTCGTCATCATCGTCGTCATCTTCGCTGTCGTCGTCGTCTTCGCTGTCGTCCTCGTCGTCATCGTCCGGCTCATCGTCCTCGTCCGGCTCATCCGCCTCGTCATCATCGTCGTCGTCGGACGGGTCGTCGCCCTGACCGGACGTCGTGCGTGCCGACGATGGGCCTGACCTTGGCTTCGCAGGGTCCGTGGCAAAGCGACGGTCGAGGTAATCGCGCAGCACATCGCCGGTGGCCGGGTTGATGACGATCTCGCGCCGTCCCTGCGGTCCGGTCGCCACAAATCTCAGACGGCCCAGAAGCGTCCGGCTGATCCTGATCTGACGATAGCCTTGCCGGGTCAGGTCCCGAATGATCCGATCCTTTGAGGTCTGCCCGAAAACGGGAGCGCCGAAGACCAACGATACAGTGGTCAGTCCGCCCAAAAATTTGCGTCTGTGCATCGTTGGCCTCCGACGATCCGTGTCCGCCTGCCTTCAGGCGTCCGCGAGTGACCTTCTATCAGTCGTCGTCTTCCTCGTCATCGCCATCGTCGTCATCATCGTCGTCGTCATCGTCATCGTCATCGTCATCGTCGCCGTCATCGTTGTCGTTGTCGTCGTCTTCCTCGCCGTCATCTTCTTCATCATCATCGTCGTCGTCGTCGTCGTCGTCGTCGTCAAGGAAGTCCTCGTCTTCGCTCTCGATCTCAATGCCGGGGCTGGTATCTTCGCCGATGCGGACGGTTTCGTTCTCCTGCTTGAGGATCCGGCCGGTGGCATTGTCATAGACAAGCTCGACCTTTGTGGTGCCCCGGATGGCCTCAACCTTGGTCTGCGTCGGGCCGTTTTCGATCTCGATCCGCTGGAAGCCCTGCCTCTGCATCTCGGCGATGATCTGATCGTTCAGCGATTGTGCCATGGCCATCGATCCGGCCAGAACCATTGCGGCGGTGGTACCAAGAAATCTGCTGCGTTTCATGTTCGCTCTCCTGTGGTTTGCACGTCTCGGCGCCCCGTTCGATACGGCGCCCGCGGCACTTCCAACCGTGGATCGCAGCGCCCCCATTTGGCGATAAACCCAAGGCAAAAGGCCATAAACTCAGGTTTATGCCCCACAAGAAACGCCTAACGCCCGCCGAATGGCGGGCGTTGTCCGTGCAAATCGTCCCTGCAAACCGGGGAAAGAAAGTCAGTCGCCCTCGTCCATGTCGAAGCCAAGGTGCTTCGCCACCGCGAAAATGTCCTTATCGCCGCGCCCGCACATGTTCATGATGATCAGGTGATCCTTCGGCAGCTCCGGCGCGATTTTCATCACGTGGGCCAGCGCATGGCAGGGCTCTAGCGCCGGGATGATACCCTCGGCCTCGCAGCAGACCTGAAACGCCTCCAGCGCCTCTTTGTCGGTGATCGCCACGTATTCGGCGCGCCCGGTGTCATGCAGCCACGAATGCTCGGGTCCGATGCCGGGATAATCGAGGCCCGCCGAGATCGAGTAGCCTTCGAGGATCTGCCCGTCGGCGTCCTGAAGCAGATACGTCCGGTTGCCATGCAGCACGCCGGGGCGCCCGCCGGTGAGCGAAGCGCAATGCTCCATCTTGTCATTCACGCCCTTGCCGCCGGCCTCGACGCCGATGATGCGGACGTCCTTGTCGTCAAGGAAGGGATAGAACAACCCCATGGCATTTGACCCGCCGCCGATAGCGGCAATGATGGTGTCGGGAAGACGGCCCTCGGCCTCCTGCATCTGTTCCTTGGCTTCCTTGCCGATAATCGACTGGAAGTCGCGCACCATCGCCGGATACGGGTGCGGCCCGGCCACGGTGCCAATGCAATAGAAGGTGTCGCGCACGTTGGTCACCCAGTCGCGCAGCGCGTCGTTCATCGCGTCCTTCAGCGTGCCGCGGCCAGAGGTCACCGGCACCACCTCGGCACCCAGCAGACGCATGCGGAAGACGTTGGGCTTTTGCCGCTCGACGTCGTGCGCGCCCATGTAGACCACGCACTTCAGCCCAAACTTGGCGCAGACAGTGGCAGTGGCCACGCCATGCTGGCCGGCGCCGGTCTCGGCGATGATCCGGGTCTTGCCCATGCGTCGCGCCAACAGGATCTGGCCCAGCACATTGTTGATCTTGTGCGCACCGGTGTGGTTCAGCTCGTCGCGCTTCATATAGACCTTGGCGCCGCCCAGCCGCTCGGTCAGACCTTCCGCGAAATAAAGCGGGCTCGGCCGGCCGACGTAGTGCTTCCACAGGTGCTCCATCTCGTCCCAGAAGCCCTTGTCGGTCTTGGCCTTCTCGTATTCCTCTTCCAGCGACAGGATCAGCGGCATCAGGGTTTCCGACACGAAGCGCCCGCCGTGGATGCCAAAGCGGCCGTTCTCGTCGGGGCCGGTCATGAAGGAGTTGAACAGGTCGTTGGACATCGGAGCCTCCGGAGTTATCGCCGCCCTGAATACCGCCGCACGCCGTGGAACGAAAGCGCTAAAGCAGGATGTTTTCGGGCGGGCCGACCGGGCGGGAAAAAGGCGTTAAGCGGAGGTTGGCAAGGCGGCATTGGGTGCGTGGTGTCATAGGGTGTGCCCCTGACCAACGCAACGCTGAGCCGCGCAGCTGCCGACCTCGGGGAGGCGAACCGACGTGGTGCAGGGCACTTTATCGCTCAGTCACCGTCGTACTCGGACCGTCGCGCATCCCTCACCATATCGCCTCCCCGGAGGGAGGTCGGCAACGCGAGGGAACGTGCAGCCTTGCGACGGCCCGGACATCTCTTTCACATCCTCCGCACGGCAACCTGCCACTTGCCCTTTGCCCGCAACCTCGCGTAAACCGCGCCAGAACTATTCTGGCAGGACGACGCCATGCCCTTACTGGTGATGAAATTTGGTGGCACTTCCGTCGCCACGCTCGACCGCATCCGCCGTGCCGCCAAACGGGTCGGCGTGGAGGTGGCCAAGGGCTATGACGTGATCGTCATCGTCTCGGCCATGTCGGGCGAGACCAACAAGCTGGTGGGCTATGTCAACGAGACCTCGCCGCTGTTCGACGCCCGCGAATACGACGCCGTGGTGTCGAGCGGAGAGAACGTCACCGCCGGGCTGATGGCGCTGACCTTGCAGGAGATGGACGTGCCGGCGCGCAGCTGGCAGGGCTGGCAGGTGCCGCTGAAGACCACCAACGCCCATGCCGCCGCCCGCATCGTCGAGATCCCCACCGACAACATTAACGCCAAGTTCGGCGAAGGCATGCAGGTCGCCGTGGTCGCGGGCTTTCAGGGCATCGGCCCGGACGGGCGCATCACCACGCTGGGCCGCGGCGGCAGCGACACCACCGCCGTGGCCTTCGCCGCCGCCTTCGGGGCCGAGCGCTGCGACATCTACACCGACGTCGACGGCATCTACACCACCGATCCGCGGATCTGCGAAAACGCCCGCAAGCTGGACAAGATCGCCTTCGAGGAAATGCTCGAATTGGCGTCGCTGGGCGCCAAGGTGCTGCAAACCCGCTCTGTCGAGCTGGCGATGCGTTACAATGTGAAGCTGCGGGTGCTGTCCAGCTTCGAGGAACAATCGGACGAGGCCGGCACGCTGGTCTGCGACGAGGAGGAAATCATGGAACTGAATGTTGTCTCCGGCGTGGCCTATTCGCGTGATGAAGCCAAGATGACCCTGATCTCGGTCGCCGACCGCCCCGGCATCGCCGCCGCCATCTTCGGCCCGCTGTCCGAGGCCGGCGTGAACGTCGACATGATCGTGCAGAACATCGCCGAGGAAGGCCGCACCGACATGACCTTTTCGTGCCCCACCGATCAGGTGAAACGGGCGGAAAAGGCAATGGAGGACGCCAAGACCTCGGGCGCGATCAACTATCACGACATTGTCGCCGACACCGGGGTCGCCAAGGTCTCGGTCGTGGGCATCGGTATGCGCAGCCACGCCGGCGTGGCCGCGAAGATGTTCAAGGTACTCTCGGATGAGGGTATCAACATCAAGGTCATTACAACCTCAGAGATAAAGATTTCTGTTCTGATCGACCGGAAATATATGGAACTCGCCGTGCAGGCCCTGCATGATGCGTTCGAACTGGAAAAGGCCGCCTGACGGATCGCGACCCTGCGACAGGGTGCGTCTGGGCGTTTCGGGGGGTGAATGCCGGACGGGACTGAAAGCGAAAGCCGCAAGCTGCTCAAGCGGCTGCGGGGCCTTATGGCCGAAGAAGCCGCCGGTCAGGAACGCCTTGACCGGATCGTGCACCTGACCGCCGATTCCATGGGCACCGAGGTGTGCTCGATCTATCTGTTCCGTGATGTCGAAACGCTCGAATTGTGTGCCACCGAAGGCCTCAAGCCGGAAGCCGTGCACCAGACCCGTATGCGCATCGGCGAGGGTCTGGTTGGCCGCGTCGCCCGTGCCGGCGCCATCGTCAACACCGCCAATGCGCCTCAGGCGCCGGGGTTCCGCTACATGAAGGAAACCGGCGAGGAGATTTACTCGAGCTTCCTCGGCGTGCCGATCCAGCGTCTGGGCGAGATGCTGGGCGTGTTGGTGCTGCAGTCGAAAGAGGCGCGCGAATTCACCGCTGACGAGGTCTATGCGCTGGAAGTGGTGGCAATGGTGTTGGCGGAGATGACCGAACTTGGTGTCTTCGTCGGCGAAGGCGCGGCGCTGACCGCGCGGCACACCCAGCCGATTCTGATCCGCGGCATCACCGGGCAGGAGGGCGCCGCCGAGGGCCATGTCTGGCTGCACGAGCCGCGCGTCGTCGTCACCAACCCGATTGCCGAGGATCCGCACCGCGAGCTTGAGCGCCTGCACGAGGCCGTCGACCAGTTGCGCGTCGGTGTCGACCAGCTGCTGGCCGGCGCGCGCGGCGGCGACAAGGAGCAGATGGAGGTTCTGGAAGCCTACCGGATGTTCGCCAATTCGCGCAGCTGGATGCGGCGGATGGAAGAGGACATCTCGCGCGGGCTCTCGGCCGAGGCTGCTGTCGAGAAAGAGCAATCCACGGCGCGGTCGCGGCTGTCCCAGGTGCCTGACGCCTATCTGCGCGAGCGGCTGCACGACCTCGACGACCTGTCGAACCGCCTGCTGCGAATCCTGACCGGGCAAGGCAGCGCCACCGGCGCCGAGATGCCCGAAGATCCGATCCTGATTGCCCGCAACATCGGCCCCGGCGAGCTGCTGGAATATGGCCGGAAGCTGAAGGGTGTCGTGCTCGAAGAAGGCTCGGTCGGGTCGCACGCCGCAATTGTCGCGCGGGCGCTGGCGATTCCGCTCGTGATCCAGGCAAACCGCATCACCACCGAGGCGCTGAACGGCAATCACCTGATGGTGGATGGCGATCAGGGCGTGGTTCATCTGCGGCCAGACGACACCGTGGTGACGGCGTTCCGCGACAAGATCGCGATGATCTCTAAGGCGCAGGAGCGTTACGTGTCGCTGCGCGACAAGCCGGCGGAGACGCTCTGCGGCAAGGTGATTGCGTTGCACATGAACGCGGGTCTGATGGCGGACCTGCCGTCGCTGGAAGGCTCGGGCGCCGAGGGAGTGGGGCTGTTCCGGACCGAGCTGCAGTTCCTGATCCGCAACCAGATGCCGAAACGGACCGAGCTTGCGCGGATATATTCCGGCGTGCTGGATGCAGCCAAGGGCAAGCGCGTGGTGTTCCGCACGCTCGACATCGGGTCGGACAAGGTGCTGCCCTACATGAAACCCAACGACGAGCCAAACCCGGCGTTGGGCTGGCGCGCGATCCGGGTGGCGCTGGACCGGCCCGGCGTGATGCGGATGCAGTTGCAGGCGCTTTTGCGGGCAGCGAACGGCCGGCCGCTGACGGTGATGTTCCCCTTCATCGCGCAATACAGCGAATACCTGAAGGCGCGGGCCGAAATGGCCAAGGCGCTCGAGCGTGAGAGCATCCTTGGCCACCCCCTTCCCCGCAAGCTCGAGGTCGGCGCCATGCTGGAGACGCCGTCGCTGGCCTATGCGCCCGATGCCTTCTTCAAGTCGGTGCAGTTCCTGTCGATCGGTGGCAACGACCTGAAGCAGTTCTTCTTCGCCGCCGACCGCGAGAACGAGCGGGTGCGCCGGCGCTATGACACGCTGAACACCAGTTTCCTGACATTCCTCGAGATGATCCTGAACCGGTGCGCCGCGACCGGCACCGATGTCAGCTTCTGCGGCGAAGACGCCGGCCGACCGATCGAGGCCGTCTGCCTTGCGGCGATGGGGTTGCGCTCGCTGTCCATGCGGCCTGCCTCGATCGGGCCGGTGAAGCACCTGCTGCGGCGCATCGACCTGGACGAGTTGCGCACGGTGATTGACGAAGCGCGCGCAAGCGGGGCCGAGACGGTCCGGCCCGAGGTTATGGAGTACCTGCGCAAGCAGAGTGGCTGAGGGCCACGGCGCAGGCCGTCACGAGCGATCCCGGATTCAGGTCCGGGACGGCGGTGCGGAGGATCGCAGAGGTCTTGCATCCACCGCGCCACGCGATAGCGTCCGGGCGAACCACCAAGGAGCGCCAATTCATGTCCTTCGACTTCGACGAGATCATCGACCGCCGCGGAACCCATTGCTCGAAGTGGGACAGCATGGAGGCCAACTACGGTGTCTCGCCCAACGACGGTCTCGCGATGTGGGTGGCCGACATGGATTTCCGCCCCCCCGCCGCGGTGCAGGCCAAGCTGGAAGAGATGACGGCGCACGGTGTTTACGGCTATTTCGGCGACGCCTCGGCAACCGATACTGCCGTTGCGTGGTGGATGCGCGAGCGTCATGGCTGGGGAATCGAGAACCGCTGGATTCACTACACTCCGGGTGTGGTCAACGGCGTGGCAATGGTAATCGATGCCTTTTCGCAGCCCGGTGACGGCATCGCGGTGATGGCACCGGTCTACCACGCCTTCGGACGGGTGATCCGCGCCAGCGGTCGTCAGGCGGTCGAACTGCCCTTGGCGCAGCGGGACGGGCGCTACGAAATGGACTTCGAGACTTGGGACACGCGCATGAACGGGCACGAGAAGGTAATGCTGCTGTGCTCTCCCCACAACCCCGGCGGCCGGGTCTGGACGCGGGATGAGCTGAAGGCGGTGGCCGAGTTCTGCCGCCGGCATGACCTGATCCTCGTCTCTGACGAGATCCATCAGGACCTCGTCTTTCCCGGCGCCGAGTTCGTGACCATGGATGTGGCCGATCCGTCCGTGCGCGATCGGCTGATCGTCTTGGGGGCGACCACCAAGACCTTCAACATCGCCGGTGCGCACATCGGCCACGCCATCATCCCCGACGATAGGTTGCGGGCGCGCTATGCGGGAAGGCTCAAGGCCTTGGGCATATCGGGCAATGCCTTCGGCATGCACATGATCGAGGCTGCCTATTCGCCGGACGGCGTGGCCTGGCTGGAAGGCCTCATCGCCTATCTCGACGGCAATCGGAAGCTTCTGGATGAAGGTCTGAACGCCATTCCCGGCGTACGGTCGATGCCGCTGGAGGCGACCTACCTGGCCTGGGTGGATTTTGAGGGCACCGGGATCGATCACGATGCGCTGCTGCACCGGGTCGAACGTGATGCCCGCATTGCGGTAAGCCACGGGCCGACCTTCGGCTACGGTGGCGACAATTTCCTGCGGTTCAATTTCGCCACACCGCGGCCACGCATCCAAGAGGCCATATCGCGGATGCAGGCGGCCTTTGCGGACCTGCAATAGACCGCCGTCGCAGGACTGACCCGCGATCGTCCTCCCCGCCTGTTCGTCAATGCGCAAGACCTGCGCGGCGATGCCGGTGTTTCGGCACGTCGCCAGCGCTATCTTCTGGCGCAACAGAGGAGAACACGCATGGGACGTCTTGTTGACGGCGAATGGCATAAAAAAGAGCAGCAGTCATCCGATGGCGCTTTCAAGCGCGGCGAAACCAGCTTTCGCAACTGGGTCACCGCCGACGGCGCTGCCGGTCCAACCGGTGAAGCGGGCTTTCCGGCCGAAAGTGGCCGCTACCACCTTTATGTCAGCTATGCTTGCCCCTGGGCGCATCGCACGCTGATCTTCCGCGCGCTGAAGGGGCTTGAAGATCACATCGGTGTCTCGGTGGTGCATCCCGACCTGCTGGACAACGGCTGGACCTTTGACCGCGAATTCGACGGCGCCACCGGCGACAGGCTTTATGACCTGCCCTTCTTGCGCGACATCTATACCAAGTCCGACCGGACCGTGACCACGCGCGTGACCGTGCCGGTGCTCTGGGACAAGGTCACGCGCACCATCGTGTCAAACGAAAGCGCCGAGATCATCCGCATGTTCAACAGCGCCTTCGACGGGATCACCGGCCACACCGAAGACTACTGGCCCGAGGCGCTGCGCAACGACATCGAGGAGGTCAACAAACGCGTATACGACACCGTCAACAACGGCGTCTACAAGGCCGGGTTCGCCCGCACGCAAGAGGCTTATGACGCTGCCGTCCATCCGCTGTTCGATACGCTGGACTGGTTGGAACAGCGCCTGTCGCGGCAACGCTATCTTATGGGTTCCCGACTGACCGAGGCCGACTGGAGGCTCTTTACAACGTTGGTGCGGTTCGATCACGTCTACCACGGCCATTTCAAATGCAACCGGCGGCGGCTGGTGGATTACCCGAACATGTGGGCCTACACGCGTGAGCTTTTCCAGGTTCCGGGCGTGGCGGGCACGGTGCGCTTGGATCACGTCCGGCGGCATTATCACTACAGTATGGAAAGCATCAATCCACACCGGATCGTGCCGATCGGGCCGGACCCCAACTTTGATGCCCCTCACGCGCGCGACAAGGCGTTTCCACTGGCTGCGTGATGTTCGATCAGCGCCGCCAAGTCCTCTGGTGGGGTGGTGCTGGGAACCAATGCGGCGGCGTTGACGCAATATTGAAAGATCGATCCGTCCGAGAAGAACCTGGTATTGGTGACGAAGATCACCCGCGCCTTGGGCTGGCGGTAGCAAGCGAAATCCGCCACGGCCAGCGCCGCGCCGCCAGCGTCGATCACGAGGTCGAGGACAATCACCTCGAACTGGGTGTCGGTCAGGGCCTGGATGGCCTTGGCCTGCGTTTCGGCAAGCATGACGCGAATCCCGAAGCGTTCAAGATGGCGGGCCCATATCATTCCCAGCCCGGAATTGGATTCGACGATCAGAACATGCATAGATATTTTTCCGATGACGTGCGGAGCAGCGGGTCTCGGTATCGTCACCCCGCTTAAGACATTGATGGGTAATTGTTAACATTCTCTTAACGTAACGTCACTTTACCTCTTCGAGAGCAGGATGAAGCTTTCGTCATGCCGCTTGTTAAGCCTTTGCCCCGTGCTAGGTTGCCGCCGAACGAAGTCATCATCCTGAGGTTCCTTCATGGTTTTTTCGCTCCGGTTTGCCACTATTGCCTGTCTTGCAGTGCTCGCCTCCCCTGTCGCGGCGCAGGACACGCCCTGCGGCGGGTCCTTTTCGCAGTTCGTCTCGGACCTCAAGGCCGAGGCGGTGGCCAAGGGGCACGATCAAGCATCGGTCGACAGCTTCTTTCGCTCAGCCCGTCAGGATGCTTCGGTGCTGCGGGCCGACAAGCGGCAAGGCGTGTTCCAGATCCCGTTTGTCGATTTCGCACGCCGGCTGATCAGCCAGAACCGCATCGACAACGGCCGTGCCATGGCGCGGCGCTATGACAGCGTGTTCGACCGGGTCGAGCAGGAGTTTGGCGTATCGCCCGGCGTGCTGCTGGCGTTCTGGGCCTTCGAAACCGACTACGGCCAGGTGCAGGGCGATTTCAACACGATGAATGCACTGGTGACCCTGTCGCATGATTGTCGGCGGCCCGAGCTTTTCCGGCCGCAGGTCTTCGCGGCGCTGGAACTATACGAGAAGGGCAACTTCGATCCGACGCGGACGACCGGCGCCTGGGCCGGCGAGATCGGGATGGTGCAGATGCTGCCCGAGGATATCCTGACCAACGGCATCGACGGCGACGGCGACGGCAAGGTGAGCCTCAAGACCTCGGCGCCCGACGCGCTGCTGTCGGGTGCGAACATGCTGCGTGACCTGGGCTGGCGGCCGAACGAGCCGTGGCTGCAGGAGGTCGTGGTGCCCTCTGATCTTGACTGGGGGCTGACCGGGGTCGACCAGCCGCGTTCGGTGTCCGAGTGGCAGGCGCTGGGTGTGCGTGTGCGTGGGGGCCAGCCCGCCGATCTGCCCGCGGCGCTGATCTTGCCGCAGGGGCACAAGGGGCCTGCGTTCTTCGCGTACCCGAACTTCAACGTCTATTTCGAGTGGAACAAGAGCTTCGTCTACGTGCTGACCGCGGCCTATTTCGCCAACCGGCTGGAAGGCTCGCAGGTGTTCGACGCCGGCAATCCGGAACCGGGCTTGTCGGGTGACGAAATGAAGCAGCTGCAGCGCAAGTTGCAGGCCAAGGGCTATGATGTCGGTGACATCGACGGCATTCTCGGCGCCGGCACGCGCAACGCGGTGCAGGAGGTTCAAAAAGAGCTCGGGATGCCGGCGGACGCTTGGCCGACGCGGGCTCTGCTGAACCGGCTGTAAGCCGCTGGGGCTTCACACAGTCGTTTCAGTAGGATGGGTCGTAACGACCCATCCTACGCTTCCCTGTCAGGCAACTCCTGCGCCAGGAACCGTTCGAAGGCTTCAAGGTTCACCGGCTCGAACTGGCCGAAGCCCTGCATCCAGACGCTGGCCGCGCGCAGCGCGTCGGGCTCCAGCTTGCACCATTTGACCCGGCCGCGTTTTTCCTGGCTGATCAGCCCGGCGCGGGTCAAGATCGTCAAATGCTTCGAGACCGCGGCCAGCGACATGTCGAAGGGATGCGCCACGTCGGTGACCGCCATGTCGTCCTCGAGCAGCATGGACAAGATAGCGCGGCGGGTCGGATCGGCCAGGGCGGCGAAAACCGCGTCGAGATGGGCGGGCATGGTCATCGGCCTGCCGTACCTGCGGCTTTGCCGCCGGTCAAGGCGGCGTGGCAAAGATCAACCGTTCAGTTGAATATGCGGATCCTGCCGGATTGCGCCCAATGACGCCTGCGACGGTTTGTCAGCCTTCCGCAGGAATTTCGCAATAACTAGCAATATCAGATATTTAACCTGACGCCGCGCCGCGTTTACCTGTTCTTGACTTGCCGCCCCCCTGCCCTTAGCACCATCGCAACACTTCCGACGGGGGACAGCTTGCCGACACCGGAGCATCGCAAACGGTTGGAGGCGCTCGACGAGCGCATCGCCAAGCTCAAGGGCAAGGAGGCCAAACCCCACCAGGAAGAGCATTATTCGCAGGCACAGATGGGCTGGCGGATGGTGATTGAGCTTGTTGCCGGTCTGGGGATTGGCTTCGGCATCGGATACGGGCTCGACAGCCTGTTCGGCACCTTGCCGATTTTTCTGGTGCTTTTCACATTGCTGGGCTTTGCCGCCGGGGTGCAGACGATGCTGCGCACAGCGAAAGAGTTTCAGGTCAAAGAGATGGCCGACACGGCCGCTAAGGACGAGAGGGACAAAAATGGCGACTGAAGTTGCGGAACACGGGGCCGAAGAGGGCGGACTGGTTTTCCACCCGATGGATCAGTTCATCGTCAAGCCGCTGTTCGGCAATGGCGATGTCGGCATGTTCACCATCACCAACGTCACCCTGTGGATGGCGCTGGCGGTTGTCGCAGTTATCGCGCTGATGGTGCTGGGCACCTCGCGCCGCGCCATCGTGCCGTCGCGCACCCAGTCGATCGGCGAACTGGCCTATGGTTTCGTCTACAAGATGGTCGAAGACGTGGCCGGCAAGGACGCGATCGTCTTCTTCCCCTACATCATGACCCTGTTCATGTTCATCGTGATGGCCAACTTCCTCGGGCTGATCCCGATGTCCTTCACCACCACGTCGCATTTCGCGGTCACAGTGGTCCTGGCGCTGGCGGTGTTCCTGACCGTGACGGTGGTTGGCTTCGTCAAGAACGGCAGCAAGTTCCTTGAACTGTTCTGGGTCAAATCGGCGCCGCTGGCGCTGCGCCCAGTGCTGGCGATCATCGAGGTGATTTCCTACTTCGTGCGCCCGGTCAGCCATTCCATCCGTCTGGCAGGTAACCTGATGGCCGGTCACGCGGTGATCAAGGTCTTCGCCGGTTTCGCCGCCATCGCCGTCGTCAGCCCGATCTCGATCGTCGCGATCACCGCAATGTACGGTCTCGAAATCCTCGTGTCCTTCATCCAGGCCTATGTCTTCACCATCCTGACATGTGTCTACCTCAAGGACGCGCTGCACCCGTCGCACTAATACGGGCGCGTGACATCACGCACCCTACGGACAACCCCTGAATTCAACTTCCAATCGTAAGGAGATACACCCATGGAAGGTCAACTCGCACACATCGGCGCAGGTCTCGCAGCTATCGGTTCCGGCGCTGCCGCAATCGGTGTGGGCAACGTCGCAGGCAACTACCTGGCCGGCGCCCTGCGCAACCCCTCCGCTGCTGCGTCGCAGACCGCGACCCTCTTCATCGGCATCGCCTTCGCAGAAGCTCTGGGCATCTTCTCGTTCCTGGTCGCTCTGCTGCTGATGTTCGCCGTCTAAGCTTCGCGGAATACCATCCTTACGCCTCGGCCGGGCGGGCCCCGCCTGCCCGGTCGACGGTAACCGGACATTCCCAAGGAGACCGACATGGCGACCGAAACTACAGACGCCGCAACTGGCGCGGTGGAGTCAGCTCCGGGCATGCCGCAGCTGAACTTCGATCACTGGGGCAACCAGATTTTCTGGCTCCTGATCACGCTGCTCGTGATCTATTTCGTCCTGTCCCGCATTGCGCTGCCGCGCATTGCTGCGGTTCTGGCGGAACGTCAGGGGACCATCACCAATGACCTGGCCAAGGCCGAAGACCTGAAGCGTCAGGCTGGGGACGCGGAAAAGGCATACGATCAGGCGCTGGCGGATGCCCGCACCGAGGCACATGCCATCGTCGCCGAGGCCAAGGCAGAGATTGCTGCCGAACTGCAGGAAGCCACCGACAAGGCCGATGCCGAGATTGCCGCCAAATCGGCGGAATCGGAAAAGGCGATTGCCGAGATCCGGGCCTCCGCCCTGGAGCATGTGGCTGTCGTGGCACGCGAAACCGCGGCCGAGATTGTCAACGCGCTTGGCGGCAAGGCCGACGAGAAAGCCATCGACGCGGCTGTCTCGCAGCGGGTGAAAGGGTAACATCATGCGCAACTACCTGACAGTGGCGCTGACCGTCCCCGCCCTGATCGCGGGCAGCCCGGCACTGGCCGCGAGCGGCCCGTTCTTCTCGCTGCACAACACCGATTTCATCGTGTTGCTGGCCTTCATCCTGTTCATCGCGGTGCTGATCTACTTCAACGTGCCGTCGATCATCGCCGGCATGCTAGACAAGCGCGCCGAGGGCATTCGCAGCGAGCTGGACGAAGCCCGCGCGATCCGCGAGGAAGCCCAGACGCTGCTGGCCTCTTACGAGCGCAAGCAGCAGGAGGTGAAGGATCAGGCCGGGCGGATCATCGATCACGCCAAGGAAGAGGCACGTCTTGCGGCCGATTCCGCGAAGAAGGACCTCGAGACCTCGATTGCGCGCCGCATGGCGGCCGCCGAGGACCAGATCGACTCGGCCCAGAAATCGGCCGTGCGCGAGGTCCGGGATCGTGCCGCCGCGGTGGCCGTCGCTGCCGCGCGCGAGGTGATCGCCGAGCAGATGACTGCAGAACAGCGCAGCCGGATGATCGACGAATCGATCGACACAGTGGGTGCCAAGCTGCACTGACACCAGGGTCCTGCCCTGCCGAAATTGCAGACGCCCGGACCCTTGCGGTCCGGGCGCTTTGCGTTCGTGCGGGACCTGATCCGTTGACGGATCTGAACCGATCCATGGGCAGATCGTGCGACCTGCAGAACGGACCTCAGCCTTTGCGGTTCTGCTCGTGCTCGAAGCGCTGGCGGGCGAATTCCTCGTTGCGGTCCAGCCGGGCGTTTTCGCGCAGGGCGGTCTCGACAAAGCTGAGATGGGCCTCGATGGCAGCGCGGGCCGCCGGTCCATTGCGGGCCTGCAGGGCGTCGTTGATGCGGCGGTGCTGGTCCAGCAGGGAGGCGCGGGTCAGGCGCTGCTTGAACATGATCTGGCGATTGTAGAACACGCCTTCGCGCAACAGGTCGTACATCGAACGCATCATGTGCAGCATGATGACGTTGTGGCTGGCCTCGATGATCGACAGGTGGAACTCGGCGTCCAGCGCCGCCTCGTCCGAGGGATCGCGCTTGGCGTGGGCAGCCTCCATCTTGTCAAAGATGGTCTGCACCACCTTCAGGTCGGTGTCGCTGCCCAGCCGGGCGGCGCGCTCGGCGGCGAGGCCTTCCATGTCGCGGCGGAACGATAGGTAATCGAAAACCGCTTCGTCGTGGCTGGCGAAAAGCTGGATCAGCGCGGGCGAAAAGGCCGAGCCGAGGACGTCGGCCACATAGATGCCCGCGCCTGCGCGGCTGACCAGAAGACCCTTGGCCTGAAGGTCGGCAATGGCCTCCCGTAGGGAAGGCCGGGACACACTCAGCCGCTCGGAAAGCTCGCGTTCGGAGGGCAGACGCTCGCCCGGGCGCAGGATGCCGCGCAGGATCAATTGCTCGATCTGCCGGGTCACGGCGGTCGAAAGCCTTTCGGGCTGGACGGGGTGAAACGGCATGCGACGGCTCCGGCAATTGGTCAGCTTATATGACCGCAGGGCGGCGCGGGGCAACCCTGTTGGCGGTAAGGACTTGTTAACCAAGCGCGTGGCAGGATCGCACGGCGATGAGACACGCAGTGATGTTTCCCTTGGCTGTCTTTCTCTTGTCTTGCGACACGCCGGGGCTGCGCCACCTTGGCGTGGCCCCGGTGCAGCGCGAGGTCGGCGGGATGGCGTTCGATATCCGTGTGCGGAATGGCTTGGCCGAAGCGATCCGCACCAATGCCATGTGGCCGCCGCGGATGCGCGACGTCACAGCCAACGGCGGGCGGGCGATCGAACTGGCCACGGGCTGCACCGTCGCCTGGCTGCAAGGCGATCCCTCGGTGTTGCTTGCAGGGCTCGATTGCGGGGACGGACGTGTTCCGCGCAAGCCGCGCGGGCGGACCCTTTGCACCGGCACCGTCTTTGCACCCGACCGGACCGGCGACAGCGATGTGCGCATGGTCTGCGAGTGATGCGGTTTTTGGGTGAAGAACACCCATCCTACGCAGCTACGCGAGAAGCTGCCGATATCTTGTGGATAACCCAAGCCGCCGCCCCACATCCTGTACGCCCACATTGACAGCGCGCAATCCTTGCCCGCAGACTGGCTGAAAACCGGGAATCACCGGATGCCAAAGAGGGCCGAGCATTGCGTTTCAACAAGCTGCGACTGACCGGGTTCAAGAGCTTCGTCGATCCCACCGACCTGATGATCCAGGACGGGCTGACCGGCGTGGTGGGCCCGAACGGCTGCGGCAAGTCGAACCTGCTGGAAGCGCTGCGCTGGGTGATGGGCGAAAACCGCGCCAAGGCGATGCGCGGCGGCGGCATGGAGGACGTGATCTTTGCCGGTGCCTCGTCGCGGCCGGCGCGGAACTATGCCGAGGTGGCCCTACAACTGGATAATTCCGACCGGCTGGCGCCAGCCGGGTTCAACGACAGCGATCACCTCGAGATCACCCGGCGGATCACCCGCGATGTCGGCTCGGCCTACAAGATCAACGCCAAGGACGTGCGGGCGCGCGACGTGCAGATGCTGTTTGCCGATGCCTCCACGGGCGCGCATTCGCCGGCGCTTGTGCGGCAGGGGCAGATCTCCGAACTGATCAACGCCAAGCCAAAGGCGCGTCGGCGTATCCTCGAAGAGGCTGCTGGCATCTCAGGGCTCTACCAGCGCCGTCACGAGGCCGAGCTGAAGCTGAAGAGCACCGAGGCCAACCTGCTACGCGTCGATGACGTGATCGAGCAATTGGCGGCGCAGCTGGCGCAACTGGCGCGGCAGGCCAAACAGGCGGCACGGTACAGGGCGATCGGCGAGGAACTGCGACAGGCGGAGGGGCTGTTGCTCTATCGCCGCTGGCGGGACTCCGACGAGGCGCGGCAGAAGGCCGAGGAGGCGTTGCGCGCGGTGGTGACCGCTGCGGCGCAGGCCGAGACGGCCGCGCGTCAGGCCGGCAAGGCGCGCGAGGAGGCCGAGACCGCCCTGCCTCCCCTGCGCGAGGAAGAGGCAATTGCCGCCGCCGTTCTCCAGCGTCTGCAGGTACAGCGCGACACGCTGGCGGGCCAAGAGGCCGCCGCGCGCGACAAGATCGCGACGCTGGAGGGGCGGATCGCGCAGTTGGGCCATGACATCGAGCGCGAGGCCGGGCTGAACCGCGACGCGGGCGAGACCATCGAGCGGCTGGAATGGGAAGCACGCGAGCTGGAAAAGGCCGGCGAGGGTTTCGACGACCAGATGGCCGAGGCGACGGAGGCGGCGCAGGAGGCAGCCTCGGTGTTGAACGAGCGCGAGGGCGACCTGGGGCGGCAGACCGAGGATGTAGCGCGTCTTGCGGCGCGGCACCAATCGGCACAGCGGCTGCTGGACGACAGCCGGAAATTGCAGACCCGCAGCGAGACCGAGGCCGAAAAGGCGCGGACGGCGGTGGAAGAGGCCAAGGCCAAGCTGGTCCGTGCGGCCAGTGACGAAGCGGCGGCGCGAGAGGCCGAGGACGCTGCCAAGGACATGGCGGAGCGGGCGGATGCGGCGCTGAGCGCGGCGGATGACGCGCGCGCCGAGGCACAGGCGCGCGAGGCCGACGCCCGGGCCGAGCGGTCCGAGGCCGAAGGAGAAGCCAACGCGCTCCGGGCCGAGGCCACGGCGCTGGCGCGGCTTCTGGATCGTGACACCGCCGAGGGTGGTCAGATCATGGACCGATTGCAGGTGCAGCAGGGCTTCGAGAAGGCCTTGGGCGCCGCTCTGGCCGACGATCTGCGGGCGCCGGAAGTGGCCGCCGACGGACCATCGGGCTGGTCCTCCCTGCCCGATTACAGCGACGCGCC
Source organism: Litorisediminivivens sp. KMU-197 (assembly GCF_056858395.1). Taxonomy (NCBI): domain Bacteria; kingdom Pseudomonadati; phylum Pseudomonadota; class Alphaproteobacteria; order Rhodobacterales; family Paracoccaceae; genus Litorisediminivivens; species Litorisediminivivens sp. KMU-197. The sequence goes on from NZ_JBXEQG010000004.1 coordinate 370,269, forward strand.
CGCTCTGCCCGGCGGCGTGACCCCGCTGTCGCACCATGTTTCGGTGCCCGAAGTGCTGGCGCGGCGCATGGCGCAGATCGGGTTGGTCGAGGCCGAGGAAGGCGCGCGGTTGCAACCGCTGCTGCGCCCCGGCCAGCGGCTTGTCTCACCCGAAGGCGATCTCTGGCGCTGGGACGGCTATCGCGCTTGGGCCGAGGATGCGCCGACAGCGGCGGCGCTGCGGCTGGAGCAACTCAACCGTCTGGAGGAGTTGAAGCAATCTCTTGAGCGCACCACCACGCGGATGGAAGCGGCCCGCGACGCGCACGAGGCGCTGATCGCGCGGCTGGCCGAGTTGACCCGCGCCGACAAGGAGGCGCGCGAAGCCCGGCGCGAGGCCGACCGCGCCTTCAACGACGCCAGCCGGGCGATGAACCGCGCGGAGAACGAGAAGAACCTCGCCGAGGGCCGTCTCGACAGTCTCGGGCTGGCGGTCAAGCGACACGAGGAAGAAGCGCAGGCGGCTGCATTGCAACTGCGCGAAGCCGAGCGGGCGGCCGCGGATCTCCCTGATCTCGAAGCGGCGCGAGCGCTGGTCGACGACGTCAAGATGACCGTCGAAGCGTCGCGGATGACGATGATGGCGCGGCGCGGGGCGCTGGATGAGCTTCGCCGAGAGGGCGAGGCCCGCACCCGGCGCAGTCAGCAGGTGACCAAGGAGCTTTCGGGCTGGCGCCACCGGCTGGAGACTGCGGAAAAGCGCAGCGCAGAGTTGCACGACCGCAAGGCAGCCAGCGAGGCCGACCTTGCCGAGGCGGCACAGGTGCCGGAAGCGATCGCCGAGCAGCGCGAGGAACTGGCCGAAAGCATCGCCGGGGCGGAGGGTCGCAGGCGCGCGGCGGCAGATGCGCTGGCCGAGGCCGAAACGGTGCTGCGCGCCGCGATCACCCAAGAGCGGGACTGCGAACGGACGGCCTCGGAAGCGCGCGAGGCGCGGGCCGGGGCGCAAGCGCGGGCCGAGGCGGCGCGCGAGACGACACAGGCCGCCGCGGCGCGCATCGAGGACGAGATGGAGGTCTCGCCACAGCAGCTGTTGGAAAAACTGGACGTCAATCCAGAAGACATGCCGACTGCCGACCGCATCGAAGAGCAGGTCAACCGGCTGAAACGGCAACGCGACGGTCTGGGCGCGGTGAACCTGCGAGCCGAGGAAGACTCCCGCGAGGTGCAGGAAGAGCATGACACTTTGGTGGCTGAGAAGACCGACCTGGAAGAGGCGGTGCGGACGCTGCGCAACGGCATCGCCAGCTTGAACCGCGAGGGGCGCGAACGGCTGCTGACCGCCTTCGAGCAGGTGAATGCGAATTTCTCGATGCTGTTCACGCATCTGTTCGGTGGCGGCGAGGCCAACCTGGTGCTGGTGGAATCCGACGATCCGCTGGAGGCCGGCCTCGAGATCATGTGCCAGCCGCCGGGCAAAAAGCTTTCGACCCTGTCGCTTCTGTCGGGCGGCGAGCAGACGCTGACCGCGCTGGCGCTGATCTTCGCGGTGTTCCTGGCCAATCCGGCGCCGATCTGCGTGCTCGACGAGGTCGACGCGCCGCTTGACGATGCCAACGTGACCCGGTTCTGCGACCTTCTGGACGAAATGTGCCGCCAGACCGAAACGCGGTTCCTGATCATCACCCACCACGCGGTGACGATGGCGCGGATGGACCGGCTGTTCGGCGTCACCATGCAGGAACAGGGCGTATCGCAACTGGTGTCGGTTGACCTGAAGAAGGCCGAAAAGATGGTCGCGTGATCGTGTGGTCCGTGGTGCGCGGGATCGGCTAGGCTTGGGGCGTCATGCCGGAGGTTTTCGATGCGCCTGATCCTTGCCGTAGCCGTTGCCGCCACGCCCCTTGCCGCCCAGACCTGGACACCGCGCGAGGACGACACCGGATTCGGAAAGGCCGCGCTGGATGCCCGGTTACGCGGCGGGACCATCGAATTCTACGACGGCGGACAGGCCGAATACTACGTAGATGGCCGGTACACCTATACCTACGCGAATGAAGGCGGCACCGGATATGGCTATTTCGAGGTCATGGAAGACGGCCGGATCTGCATCGACTTCGTCAACGGGTTCTCGCGCTGCGATCTCTATGTGACGGACGCGCAGAACCGGTTGGTGGTTATCACCGAAAAGGGCGACAGGTTTCCCGTACGGTGACGTGACCCCAAAGGTCATACGAGACCTTAACGTCGGATAAATCAAATGCAGTCATTTTGAAACCAACCGCGCCCTCGCGGGTTGATCTGATGTAATGCCAGTAACGGAAGGTAAATCCATGACGGGAATGCTGACTTTTGCGGCGGCTTCCATTCTTATTGCTCTTGTCCGGGCCTGGACAGGTCTGTGACAGAGCCTAGCAAACGGGCCCTAGACAGCTGCCGAGGGCCGTAACGGACGCCCCCCTCTATTCCCTGATCAGCACCAGCAGTGCAGCGATGGTCAGCGCCACGCCGCCCAACACTAGCACAGGCGGGGCGCCGTGACCCAGGGCAATCTCCCACAGCAGCACCCATGACGGGGTCAGGTAGGTGTAGGCCATCACCTTGGATGCCGGCAGCCGCAGGGAAGCATATTGCAGCGCCATAAAGGTGGCGACGGTGGCGAACGACACGATGTAGGCGAGCGCCAGCCAGACCATCAGCGGCAGCGCGGCCCAGTCCGTTGCCAGCAGGTCGCGCCAGCCGTAAGCGGCGATCAGCAGCGCTCCGGCAGTCAGGATGCCGGTGGTGAAGACCGCAGGCGGTTCACCACGATTGAGCTTGGCGAGCAAGGGCGCATAGATTGCGTGGCAGATGCAGCCGACGAAATAGATGGCTTCGCCGCGGCCGATCTGGAAGCGCATGAGGGCCGCGACGTCGCCCTGAAAGATCACCCAGAGAGCGCCGGCTGCCCCGACCGAGAGGCCGAGCGCGATGCGGGGGGTCAGGATCTGGCGCAGCAGGAGATAGCCGAAACCGGCAGCCATGATCGGGATCAGGGTGAAAACGGCGGCGGCGCTGACCGGGGCGGCGGATCTCAATCCTTCGAACATCAGCACGAAATAGGTGCCAAAGAGTGCGGCCAGCACGAAATAGCGCCACGGAGCCCTGAAGTGCGCGCGGCGAACCTTGCCGGAGGCCGCTGCCAGAGCGCCGGTGAGCACGGCGGCCAAAAGGAAACGCACGGCTTGCAGCGCGGCTGGCGCGATCTCGTTGGCGACCAGCGCCCCCAGCGAAAAGGACCCTGCGACCAGCGCCGAGAAGACCAGCATCGCCAGGTGGCCTTTGGCCGCCTCAGTCATTGCCCGCGCAGTCCACTTCCCAATCCTTGGCATGGGCCTTGAGGTACTTCAGGAAGGCCTGCACCTTGACCGCACGGTGCAGATCAACGTGGGTGACCAACCAGAGCTGTGACGACCATTCGTCGCGCGGCGGCATGACCTCGACGAGGTCCGGGTGGCGGCAGGCCTCGAATACCGAGATGAAGCCGATGCCTATGCCGGACACCACCGCCTCGGCGGCGGCACGGCTGTCGGTGCTGCGAAAGACACAGGCGGACTCGGGCACCTGCCCGCGCAGCCAGCGGTACATCGGCGCCCGGCTGTCCTTGTCGTCGTGAGAAACCAGCCGGTGCCGGGCAAGATCGTCGTCGGTTTTGGGCACGCCGTGCGCCGCGACATAGCTTTTCGCGGCATAGAGCGCGACGGGCTGGCGAAAGAACGGTTGCACCACGTTGTCGGGCTGCTCGGGCGGGGCACCGGCACGGATTGCGACGTGGGCCTCGCCGTATTCCAGCCGGAACAGCCGGTCGCCGGTGAGGTAGCGGATTACCACGTCCGGGTATTCACGCTGAAACTCGGCCATCACCTGCGCGAACTGCCCGGCCATGCCGGCCAACGAGGTCACCACCAGTTCGCCCGAGACGCCCTCGCCCCGACCCTTGATGCGCCCTTGCAACTGGTTGAACTGATCCTCGGTGGTCTGGGCCACGCGCAGCAGGTCCTGCCCGGCTTCGGTGGGGGTGTACCCGCGGGCATGGCGCTGGAACAGCTTGGCACCAAGCTGCGCCTCGAGCGCGTCGATGTGTCGGATCACAGTGGCGTGGTGCACGCCCAACGCCTCGGCGGCGCCGCTGACGGTGCCGTGCAGCGCGACCTGATACGCCGTGCGGACCTCTCCCCAATTGTCCATTCGGTTCCTCGTGAACTGTGTGCGCAAACGCGCAAGTCTTGTTAAATTGATGGCATTGAGTTCGGAAATGCAATGGCTATTTGTCGGTGCAGAGACAGACATCAAGATCCGGAGACCAACCATGACCACCCAGACCGTTCTGCGCATCGACGCATCTGCCCGCAAGACCGGCTCGGCCACCCGCGCCCTGACCGACGCCGTTGTCGAAACGCTGTCGCCGGCGCGTGTGATCACCCGTGACCTCGCCGATACGCCGCTGCCGCAGGTAGACGAGGCCTGGGTGAGCGCGAACTTCACCCCCGCCGAGGATCGGACCGAGGCGCAGCGCGAGAAGCTGACTCTGTCGGACGCTCTGGTTGCGCAGGTGCAGGAGGCCGATACGCTCGTGATCGGTATGCCGGTCTACAACTTCAATCTGCCCGCCTCGCTGAAGACATGGGTCGACCAGATCGCGCGCGCCGGGGTGACCTTCCGCTACACCGCCGATGGCCCCGAGGGGCTGATGACCGGCAAGAAGGCAATCGTGGCCTATGCCTCGGGCGGAACGCCGTTGGGCTCGGAGTTCGACCATGCCTCGACATACCTGCGGTTCATACTTGGCTTCGTGGGCATCACCGATGTGACCTTCGTGACCGACGAAGCCGAAGCGGTGAAGGCCGCCGCCTGATCGCTTGGGAGGTTTTCGCCGCGCCTGTGCGCGTCGACAGGCTGGGCGCTCTGCCCCCAGACCTCCCGGGATATTTCCGGCCAGAAGAAGACCAGGAGGCCGGCTCGTGTCATGCGGGCCGGCTTGACTCTCTGTTGGACTTGGCCTAATCCCCGCGCCAACACCCGGAAGCACTGTGCCTTCCGGTCCCTTGGGCCTAGCCCGGGATCGCCTCCCACCAGCGCGTTGCGCCCGTGGGAGCGTTTGTGCTTTGAGCGGTCGCGTCTTACATGAGGCGGCAAGGGAAACGAGATCGGGAGGCGAAAGCCCCATGTTCGAAAGTCTGTCAGATCGCCTTTCCGGCGTCTTCGACCGCCTCACCAAGCAGGGCGCGCTGAGCGCCGACGACGTCAAGACCGCGCTGCGCGAAGTGCGGGTCGCGCTGCTGGAGGCCGACGTGTCGCTGCCGGTGGCACGTAACTTCATCAAGGCGGTGGAGGCCAAGGCCACCGGCGCGGCGGTAACCAAATCGGTCACGCCGGGCCAACAGGTCGTCAAGATCGTCCATGACGAGCTGATCGAAGTGCTGAAGGGCGAGGGCGAACCCGGCACGCTGAAGATCGACAATGCCCCGGCGCCGATCCTGATGGTCGGCCTGCAGGGCTCGGGCAAGACCACCACCACCGGCAAGCTGGCCAAACGGTTGAAGGATCGCGACGGCAAGAAGGTGTTGATGGCCTCGCTCGACATCTATCGGCCGGCGGCGATGGACCAGCTGGCAGTGCTGGGCAAGCAGGTTGGTGTCGACACGCTGCCGATCGTCAAGGGCGAGAGCGCGGTGCAGATCGCCAAACGCGCCAAGCAGCAGGCGATGTTGGGCGGCTACGACGTCTACATGCTGGACACCGCCGGCCGCCTGCAGATCGACCAGGTGCTGATGCAGGAGGTCGAAGATGTCCGCGACGCCGTGCAGCCGCGCGAGACGCTTCTGGTGGTGGACGGTCTGACCGGTCAGGTCGCCGTGGAGGTCGCCGAAGAATTTGACGGCAAGATCGGCATCTCCGGCGTGGTGCTCACCCGGATGGACGGTGACGGGCGCGGCGGCGCGGCGCTGTCGATGCGTGCGGTCACCGGCAAGCCGATCAAGTTCGTCGGTCTGGGCGAAAAGATGGACGCGCTCGAGACCTTCGAACCGGAGCGCATCGCCGGCCGCATCCTCGGCATGGGCGACATCGTTGCGCTGGTCGAGAAGGCCCAGGAAACGCTGGAGATGGAGCAGGCCGAGCGCATGATGAAGCGCTTCCAGAAAGGCCAGTTCAACTTCAACGACCTGAAGATGCAGATGGACCAGATGCTCAAGATGGGCGGCATGCAGGGCATGATGTCGATGATGCCGGGCATGGGCAAGATGGCCAAGCAGGTCGAGGACTCAGGGTTCGATGACCGCGCCATCCGCCAGCAGATCGCGCTGATCAATTCGATGACCAAGAAGGAACGCGCCAACCCGCAGCTGTTGCAGGCCAGCCGCAAGAAACGCATCGCGGCGGGTGCGGGCATGGAGGTCAGCGACCTCAACAAACTTCTGAAGATGCAGCGCCAAATGGGCGACATGATGAAGAAGATGGGCAAGATGGGCAAAGGCGGCATGCTGAAACAGGCGATGCGTGGCATGTTCGGCGGCAAAGGCGGTCTGCCCCCTGAAATGGCACAGGGCATGGACCCCAAGGCGCTGGAAGCAGCGGCCAAACAGATGGGCGCCAAGGGCGGTCTGCCCGGGTTGGGTGGCGCGTCGCTTCCGCCGGGCCTCAGCGGCTTCGGAAAGAAGAAGTAGGCCATGCTGTCGCCTGTCTCCCTTCCCTGCCCCGGTGCAGAGATTGCCGCCGCCGCGCGTGCCGCGCTTCCGGTGCTGGCGACAGCCCGGCTGATCCTGCGCGCGCCGGAGGTGGACGATTTCGCGCTGTTCGAACGGCTGTTTTCGTCGCCTGCCGCGAAGTTCGTGGGACAGGCCCCGGACGTCGAGACGATCTGGGCGCAATTCGCCAATTACGTGGCGGGCTGGGTGCTGCGCGGCGACGGGATGTTCACTGTCTGCCATGGCGGCGCGCCGGTGGGCTTTGTTTTCGCAGGCGTGGAGCCGGGCGACGAGGCTATTGAACTGGGGTTCTTCATCGCCCCGGAAGCGCAGCGGCAGGGCTTTGCGCTGGAAGGTGCGCAGGCGGCGTTGGCCCACCTGAAGGGCCTCGGGGCCGACCGTGTCGTCAGCTACGTCGCACCTGACAATACCGCGAGTCAGGCACTGGTCACCAAGCTGGGCGGCGTCCAGAGCGGCACGCTCGACGGTGCATTGGTGTTCGATTACCCGCTTGAGGGCACGGCATGAGGCCGCGGAAGAAAGGATACGCTCTTGACTGACAACGTCACCCGCACGGCCGAGCTTCTGAAGGGCCACCGCGCCAGCATCGACCGGCTGGACGCGATCCTTGTCTATACGCTGGGCGAGCGGTTCAAGCATACCCAGGCCGTGGGCAAGCTGAAGGCTGAACACGACCTACCCCCCTCCGATCCTGACCGCGAAGCGAACCAGATCGCGCGTCTGGAGGAATTGGCAATTCAGGCCGATCTCGACCCGGAGTTCGCCAAGAAGTTCCTGAACTTCATCATCGCCGAAGTCATTCGGCACCACCAGCAACACCAATCATAGGCCGGACCGACCGGCCCCACACGCCATTCAAAGGAGAAACCCAATGGCCATCAAACTTCGTCTCGCCCGTGGCGGCAGCAAGAAACGCCCCTTCTACCGCATCGTCGCCGCCGACTCGCGCATGCCGCGCGACGGCCGCTACATCGAGAAGCTGGGCACCTATAACCCGCTGCTGCCGAAAGACAGCGAAGACCGCGTGAAGCTCGACATGGAGCGCGTGCAGTACTGGCTGGGCGAAGGCGCACAGACCACAGACCGCGTGTCGCGCTTCCTGGAAGCTGCCGGCGTCGTCGACAAGAAAGAGCGTGCCAACGCCAAGAAAGGCACCCCGGGCAAGAAAGCCCAGGAACGCGCCGAGGAAAAGGCTGCAAAGGCTGCCGAAGCCGCTGAAGCGACCGCGGAAGAATAAGCGCGCGGGCCGTCGTCATGACGTGCTTCTCGGAGGACTTCCGGGCGCAATTGACCGATCTGATGCGCTGGCGGCGCGACGTGCGCCACTTTCGCCGCGATCCGGTGGACGAGGCACTGCTCCGGCAGTGCCTCGACGCGTTTCTGCTGGCCCCCTCGGTGGGGCTGAGCGAGCCGTGGCGGGTAGTGCGTGTACGCAGCGCCGAGGCGCGGCAGGCAGCGCAGAAGAACTTCGAAGCCTGCAATGCACGGGCGCTGGACGGTTATGACGGTGAGAAAGCGCAGCATTACAGCGGGCTGAAGCTGTCGGGGATGCGCGACGCGCCCGAGCAGGTAGCAGTATTCTGCGCCGAGGACACGGCGAAGGGCGCAGGACTTGGTGCCGCGACTATGCCCGAAACACGGCGGTATTCCACGGTCGGTGCGATCACGCTTTTCTGGCTCTATGCCCGGGCGCGGGGTCTTGGCGTCGGCTGGGTGTCGATCCTCGATCCGGACCGGCTGAAGCGCGACCTCGCGGTGCCCGGGGACTGGGCACTGGTGGCCTATCTCTGCATCGGCTGGCCCGAGGAAGAGAGCATGACGCCGGAACTGGAGACTGCGGGCTGGGAAAAGCGCCGGGGCAGCCTGCCCTTGCGCGAGGTTTAAGCATAAATGCCTTGTGGCGCGGGCCACGGGGCTTTTTCATGGCCGGTGAGCAGTGACAGAATGCGACGGAAGGTGACTATGTCTGAACAGGTTTGCGTGGGCGCGATTGCAGGCGCTTTCGGCGTGCACGGCGAAGTGCGGCTGAAAAGCTTTACCGCAGAGCCGGAGGCGATCGCCGGCTACGGCCCCTTGAGCACTGAAGACGGCCGCGCGTTCGACATCGATCTGGGTCGTCCGGTCAAGGGCGGCTTCGCGGCGCGGCTGTCGGGTGTGGCCACGAAGGAGCAGGCGGATGAGCTGCGCGGGGTTCAGTTGTTTGCGCCGCGTGATCGTCTGCCGGATCTGGACGATGACGAATATTACCACGCCGACCTGATCGGGATCGAGGTTTTCGACACCGGCGGCGTGTCGCTGGGGCGGGTCAAGGCGGTGCACAACCACGGTGCCGACGACCTGCTGGAGGTGCATGGTCCGGGACTGAAATCTACAGTGCTGCTTCCCTTTACGCTGGCGGCGGTGCCGACGGTGGACATTGGCGCCGGTCGGATCGTGGCGGATCCGCCGAAGGGGCTCTTTCCCGACACCGACGAGGATTGAGCCTTGGTGCGCATCGTCATCCACGCTGGGTTTCACAAGACCGGGACGACCTCGGTCCAGACCATGGCGGCGACGAATGCCGAGGTCTTGATGCCCCACGTGCGGGTCTTTCTGCGCGACGATTTTCGCGGGCTGACCGATGCGGCGCGGGCCTACTCCATAGCCGAGGACGCGGTGGCCCTTGAACACGTCTACGAGGCTGCGGAGGCGTTCTTCGACACGCTGGACAAGGATGACCCGCGCCCGGTGGCGCTGCTGAGCGAAGACCTGTCGGGGCATCTACCGGGGCGGCATGACATCGCGGATTATGGTGCGGCACCGGCATTGATGGCGCAGATCGCGGCGGCGGCGGTGACGGTGTTTCGCCAATCGGCTGACCTGAGGTTTCATTTCTCCACCCGGGCGGCGGAGCCATGGTTCCGCAGCGCCTATTGGCAGATCCTGCGCTCGGCGCGCCGGACGGAAGGGCCGGACGACTTCGCGAGGCTGTTCGCGCGGGCGGCAAAGTTCGACACGGTGGTCGCCCAGACGGCCAAGGCAGTCGATCCCTTCTTAGTGCAGGCGATGAGCCTGGAGGACATGAGCGAGCTGCCCCAGGGTCCGATGACGCCGGTTCTCGATCTGCTCGAGGTGCCGGAGGCGGCACGCCAGGAGCTTCAGACCGGTACGACGTCGAACTCTCGGCCCAAGGGGCTGGACGACGTGTTTCTCGCGCTCAACCGATGTGCCCTGCCCGATGGCAAGGTGGTTTCGCTGAAAAAGACCATGCTGCGGATGGCGCGGCGGATCGAGGCAAAGCGCGAGCGTTAGGCGAAAGCCCCGTTGCGGACCAGACTGCGCAGGTTGATCAGCTGACGCACTCGGTGCGGCCCCCTGTCCCGCCCGCGCGGTGGGATCCCGGACCAGGCACGCAGCAGACGATGGCGGGTGTAGAAGAGCGCCGTTTCGAGGTCGAGCGCGGGATATGCGGCCGCAAAGCCCTGTTTCCAGACGCGCGGCATGGGCGTTGCATCCTCGGGCAATTCCCGGACATGCAGCAGCAGATCGGCCCACAGCTCTCCGACATCGCGGGCGGCTGGATGCGCGGCGAGGTTCTCGAAATCGATGCCCGTCATGGTGTCGCCGTCGGTCAGAAGATTGGCCAGCGTCATGTCGCCGTGCAGGACGGCGTGCGGGGTCGGACGGTCGCGGAGCGCCAAGGCGTCATGGTGCAGTCTGTCCTGTGCTGTCCGGTAGGCGCGGATGTCGGCGCAGGCCGGTGCGGGATCAAGCCGACGAAGGGCAGGCTTCGGATTGAAGACGGCCTCCGACGTGGGGCGTCCCGCGTGCAGGTGATGCAACCACGCCCCGGCCTGTGACAGGATCACGCCCGGATCGTCCCCGTCCAGCAGCGCCATGCGGCCGGATCGTCCGGGGACATAGGCCAGCAGCAGCGCGCGATGTGCGTCATCGAAGGCATGCAGGCGTTGCGCGGCCAGCCGGGGCGTGCCGCGAAAGATGCGCCCCGCCTGCCGGTGCGCACGGACAATGCGTCGAAACTGGTTCGGCGCGGCATCGGGAAAGCGCTTGAGAACGACATCCCCGACGCGCCAGATCTGCGCGCCAAGCAGTTCCACGTCGGCAGGCGGGGTCTCCGGGCTCAGCGCGGTCCATGCGGCGAGGGGCAGGTCATCGGTCAGCATGTCCCCTTGTGACGCGATTTCGGCATCCCGGCCAAGCCCGAACCCCTTCCCTGCTGCGTTTTCACCGGGTAAGGAGCGCCCATGACACAGCCGCCCAACAAGTCCCATGGCCGCAAGGCCGTCCGCCCGACGCTGAAACCCGAACCGTTGATGCGCGACGCACCGGATCTGGCGCATGCTTGGCGGGCGACGGTGATCACGCTGTTCCCCGAGATGTTTCCCGGCGTGCTGGGCGGATCGTTGACCGGGCGGGCGTTGAAGGACGGGTTATGGCAGCTCGACACGGTGCAGTTGCGTGACTTTGGCGAAGGCAAGCATCGCAACGTGGACGACACGCCCGCTGGCGGTGGAGCGGGGATGGTGCTGCGACCCGACATCATGGCGCGCGCGATCGAGCACGCGTTGCGCAAGGGACCGGGGCCGCTGATCTACCTCAGCCCGCGTGGCAAGCGCTTTGACCAGAAGATGGCCCGCAGCCTCGCCACCACACCGGGCGCGGTGTTCATCTGCGGCCGCTTCGAAGGGCTGGATCAGCGGGTGATCGAGCACTACGGGATTTCCGAGGTCTCGCTCGGCGATTTCGTCATGACCGGTGGAGAGATTGCGGCACAGGCGATGATCGACGCCACTGTGCGGCTTTTGCCGGGCGTGCTGGGCAATGAGGCCAGCGCCGAAGAGGAAAGCTTCTCCAACGGGCTGCTGGAGCATCCGCAGTACACCAAGCCCGCCGAATGGCGGGGCCGCCGCATCCCCGACGTGCTTCTGTCGGGCCACCACGGCGAGATCGCCAAGTGGCGGCAGGCGCAGTCCGAGGCGCTGACCCGTGCACGCCGGCCCGACCTTTGGGAGGCCTGGCAGACACGGGCCAGTGACACCCGGCGGCGCAGCGACTAGGGTCGCCGCATGACAGGCCGCCAGCGCGATGCCGGCGGCCGGCCGACAATGCCGGAGCTTGCCGCGTGACACTGACCGTATTCCTTGCCGTTCTTCTGGCCGCGATGCTGCACGCCACGTGGAATGCGCTGGTCAAGGGCGGGTTCGACAAGCATGTGGCGATGACGGCAGTGGTTCTGGGGCATGTGCCGCTTGCGCTGCTCGCCCTGCCCTTCATCCCCTTGCCGGCGCTGGCCGGGTTGCCTTGGCTTTTTGCCGGCATCGCGCTGCACCTTGGCTATCAGCTGTTCCTGATCGCGGGCTACCGGGCAGGCGACCTGACGCAGGTTTACCCGATCGCACGTGGATCAGCCCCGCTGATCGTGGCAGCGGTGTCGGTGGGGGCGCTGGGTGTCACCCTCGCCCCGGCCGAGCTGACCGCCATCGGTCTGATCGCCGCCGGAATTCTGTCGCTGGCGCTGGTGCGCCGCGCCGACGGCACCCGCAACCCGCGCGCCGCGGCCATGGCGCTGGGCACCGGCGGGTTCATCGCCGCCTATTCGCTTGTCGATGGCATGGGCGCGCGGGCGGCAGGCACCGCTATGGGCTACTGGACTTGGGCGGCGCTGGGCAATGCGGTGCTGTATTGTGCCTTCATCGCCTGGAGCCGGCCTGGGCTGATCCGGCAATTGCCCCGTGACCGGCGGGTCATGCGCATGGGGCTGATCGGCGGCAGTGCTTCCTACTTGGCCTATGCCATCGTCGTCTGGGCCTTTACCCAGGCTCCGATCGCACTGGTCACCGCGCTGCGCGAGACCTCGATAGTCTTTGCGCTGCTGATCGGCGTGATCGTCCTGCGCGAGCGGCTGGACCTTGCCAAGGTGGCCTCGACCATGGTGACGATCCTCGGTGCCGGGCTGCTGCGCTTTGCAAGGGGCTGACGGCCGGGTCCCGAGATCGCGGCAGGCCGTTTTCTCTTGATATCGGCGCCGATCTCTGGTTTACCCCGCGCATTCCGCGCCGCGCTGGCCCTTTCCTGATTCCCGTCTGCTTCTGGCGGGGATCGAGCAGGGCACCAGAGGCAAGGCCGCGGGACAAAGGACAGCAAAGCCGACCTGATCTCTGGCGGGCGCATAGGCGGACCCGAAAGAAGACCAAGAGCTCTGAGGCCGACCACCTTCACGGGCCAAACCGTGAGAGACATAGGAGAGGATCAGATGAATCTGATCGCAGAACTCGAGGCCGAACAGATCGCCTCGCTCGGGAAGGAGATTCCCGATTTCAAGGCCGGCGACACCATCCGTGTCGGCTACAAGGTGACCGAGGGCACGCGTACCCGGGTGCAGAACTACGAAGGCGTCTGCATCAGCCGCAAGAACGGCGAAGGTATCGCGGGATCGTTCACCGTCCGCAAGATTTCGTTCGGCGAAGGCGTGGAACGTGTGTTCCCGCTGTATTCGACCAACATCGACAGCATCACCGTGGTGCGTCGGGGCCGTGTGCGTCGTGCGAAGCTGTATTACCTGCGCTCGCGCCGTGGTAAATCGGCCCGTATCGCCGAGGTCAGCAACTACAAGCCGAAGGCCGACAAGGCCGCCGCAGACGCGTAAGGAGCGGTTCGATGAAGCAAGACATCCATCCCGATTACCACGTCATCGACGTCAAGATGACCGATGGCACCGTCGTCCAGATGCGCTCGACCTGGGGCAAGGAAGGCGACACCATGACGCTGGACATCGACCCGTCGGCGCACCCGGCCTGGACCGGCGGCAACACCCGCCTGCTCGACCAGGGCGGTCGCGTGTCGAAGTTCAAGAAGAAATACGAGGGGCTCGGGTTCTAAGCACCCGACGCACATCGCGCAAAGGCGTGAGGCTGCCCCCGGGATACCCGCGGGGCAGCCTTTTTTCTTTTGGTGCCCTCGCCTTTTGACGAAAGCGAGTTTTTCCATGTCTGATATTTCCCTGTCCCGCAGGCCGTCGCTGTGGCGCGAAGGCCTGCTGCTTGGTGCGCTGGTCATACCCGGCCCCTTCGCGGTGGACATGTTCCTGCCTGCGATGCCGGATATCACCCGCGACCTCGACGCCTCGATCGCCGCGACACAGGCGACGCTGACCGCCTATTTCATCGCCTTCGGCCTGGCGCAGATGCTCTATGGCCCGTGGTCGGACGCGGTGGGCCGCAAACGACCCGTTTATGCCGGGCTGGCGGTGTTCCTCTTGGGCACGCTGGGCTGCTCCTTCGCGCCCTCGATCGGGGTGCTGATCGCGGCTCGCGTGTTGCAGGCGGTGGGGGCGGCGGTGCTGATGGTGGTGCCGCGTGCCATCATCCGCGACCGCCACACCGGCGACGCGGGCACCCGGATGATGGCGATGATCATGCTGGTGATGTCGGTCTCGCCGATGCTGGCGCCGCTGACCGGATCGCTGTTGATGGGCTTTGGCGGCTGGCGGATGATCTTCGGTGTGCTGGCCATGGCAGGCGCCTTCGCGCTGTTCATAAGCTGGCGCGCCCTGCCCGAGACGCTGCCCATGGATGCCCGGCGTCCGGTCAATGCCCGCACCATGGCAAGCGGCATCGCCACACTGTCGCGTGACAGGGGCTTCATGGGGCTCACGATGGTGGGCGGCTTTGGCATGGCCAGCTTCTTCGTCTACCTCGCGATGTCGCCTTTCGTCTTCACCGGCAGCTATGGGCTGAGCCCCGAGCAGTTCAGCCTCGCCTTCGCGCTGAACGCGCTGGGCTTCATCGGCGCCTCGCAGTTCGCCGCCACGCTGGGCGCGCGGTTCGGCGCGGCGCGGGTGGTGACTTTCGCCACGCTGGGCTTTGCCGCCTGTGCCCTCGGGCTGGCGGTCTGGGCGATGCTGGCCGAGCTGCCGCTGGCAGGTCTGGTTGTCGGGCTGATGCTGGGCAACGCCTGTCTCGGGCTGGTGGTACCGACCTCGATGGTGCTGGCGCTGGAAGAGCACGGCCCGATCGCAGGGCTTGCCTCGTCCTATGGCGGCACCTTGCAGATGGTGGTGGGCGGCGTGATGATCGGGCTGACGGGGGTGTTTTTCGACGGCTCGCCGGCCCGATTGATCCTTGCCATTCTGGTCTGTGCGGCGCTGGCGGTCGTCACCGTCGTGGCAACCCGCAACCGGGTGGCCGCAATCTGAAGCGCTGCGTCCTTGGTCAGTGCGAGATGCCCCTTGCCAGCCCCGCGCGGGAGTGAAATGTAGCGGAAAACTCCGAAGCAGTTCACAGGCAAGAGGGCAGCGCCATGGCGCATCTCATCGTCGTCGGCAACGAAAAGGGCGGCGCCGGCAAGTCCACCGTATCGATGCATGTGGCCACCGCTCTGGCGCGGATGGGGCACCGGGTTGGGGTGCTCGACCTAGACCTGCGCCAGAAGACCTTCGGCCGCTACATCCACAACCGCACCAGCCACATGGCTCAGGCCGGGCTGGACCTGCCCACGCCGAGCTACGTCGATTTCATACCCGGCGACGTCGCCACGCAGGAGGCGCGGTTGTCGCAGGCGCTGGCCGATCTCGACCCGGTCAGCGACTTCATACTGATCGATTGTCCCGGCTCGCACACCCGTCTCAGCCAGATGGCGCATTCGGTGGCCGACACGTTGGTGACGCCGCTGAACGATAGTTTCGTGGACTTCGACCTGTTGGCGCATATCGACACCGACGGCGAGGTCATCACCGGCCCGTCGGTCTATTCCGAAATGGTCTGGGCCGCCCGCCAGCGCCGCGCCAAGGCCGGGCTGAAGCCAATCGACTGGATCGTATTGCGCAACCGCGTGGGCGCACAGCAGATGGTCAACAAGATGAAGATGCAGCACGCGGTCGAGAAGCTCGCCAAGCGCATCGGCTTTCGCGTCGGACCGGGGTTTTCCGAGAGGGTTGTGTTTCGGGAACTGTTCCCCCGCGGGCTGACCCTGCTGGACCTGCGCGATGCTGGGGTCAAGCAGCTGAACATGTCGAACATCGCAGCCCGGCAGGAATTGCGCGACCTGATCAAGGCGCTGAACCTGCCCGGTGTAAAGGTCGATTTCTGACACCGGGTATTGCCGAGGCCGCGAAGATCACGCCCGATGGATACCGAACCCCAGTCCGGTCCCTAGCCGCAGTGTTGGGCTTGGGGGGGGGTCAGGTTTCGTGACACAGCTTCGGCACGCCATCGGCAATCCGCTGCCTCACGGCCGCGACGCGCAGACACCTTCGCGCCGGGGGCCCGTTCAGGGCGCCCCCCGGCCGTTGCGATGAGCCGAAAATCCGCGTCACCTCATGCCGGTCGCCTGGGTTCAGCCCATCCAACATGGTGGCCCCCAGCAACAGCGATTCCGACAGGCAGCCGTTGGCACAGACAACCTCGTGCCGGTCGCAGGCGAAGTGGACCCACGTGATGCGCCGGCGGCCGTTCATCTTCCGTATGCCACGCAACCCGATCAAAGCCTTGGCAGGCGCATAGACCTCGGAGGCGAAGCATGCCTGCAGCTGACCTCGTCCCCCCACCAGAATGCGATGCTGCGGCGATACGATCAGGTCTTGCGCTGGCCGCCCGTTTCCCAGCGCATGCGCCGAGATCAACACCGGCACTTCATTTCCGCAGGCGCTGTCCAGGCTCCGATGGCTGCGGTGCACCCAGCGAATGACGCGGGGCCCGTGGTCAAGTGTCCAGACCAGATCACCCGCGCGCAAGGTTTCCACCCGACACGGCCCTGTGGGGGTGTCGATCAGGGTGCCGGCGGCGTAGCAGACCACCGAGACGGTTTCGACGTTGATCGGCGAGGTTCCGGCCGTCTGGGTGGTGTAGGAATCGACGCCGGCCGCGCCGTCAACCAAGGTTATCTGCTCACGATTGCCGGTCGTGATTGCGTCGTTGCCGTCGCCGGCCTTGATCTTTGCGCCCTGTGCGTCGTCGCCGAGCGTGATCGTATCGTTGCCGCCGCCTGTGTCCAGCTCCTCAAAGGTCGCGCGGTCGCCCAGGGTTACGCTGTCATCCCCGCCCGACGACGTCAGCTTCAGGAAGGTTGCGTCGTCCCCGACCGTCATGACCGTCCCACCGCCCAGGGTGTTCCAGTCGCCGGTCGCGGTGAACCCGTTGCCAAGGCTGATGGTGTTGCTGTCCGAGGCCGACCCCCAGAGTTTGCCGAGAGTGACATTGTCACCGGCCTGCAGCGTGAACCCGTCAGCGCTCTGTGACGCCATGTCGACAAGGCCGGCATCGACGCCGTCCGCGACCGTGACCGACGGAATCAGGTCGCTGTGGCTGGTGATGTTAAATGCATTGGGGTTGCTGTCGTTGATGAGAACGTCAAAGGCATGCGGGCCGCCACCGGACGAGGCGAAGGTGATGTCGAAGTCGGCAGACGGATCGATAATGAAGACATCGCCCGGCGAGACCGTGATCGTCTCGCCCGCATGCAATTCGTCAGGACCGAGCGGGTCCTTGGTGGCAGAAACGATGGTGTAGGTCGCCACGATACGCTCCGTCCGGTGCAGGGCATTCGGGCGAAACTACCGCTGTGGGGCTTTCCAAAGGGTTGCGCGCCGCAGATATGTCTCTCGAGTTTTACGCACTGACGGTCCCGGACCGGCCACTACGTCAGGCTTAGAGTCCGGACCGACGGTCCTACGCGTGATCCCTGAGGCCTGCTCGGCGCGCATGGCCCAGAGCCGAAACGAAAAGGGGCCGCCCGAAGGCGACCCCAATCATCCGACAGGATGGCGTGACTTACATCATGCCGCCCATGCCGCCCATGCCGCCCATGTCGGGCATGCCAGCGCCACCGGCGCCCGGCTTCTCGGGCTTGTCGGCAACCATGGCTTCGGTGGTGATCAGCAGACCGGCGATCGAGGCCGCGTCCTGCAGGGCAGTCCGCACCACTTTCGCGGGGTCGATCACGCCGAACGAGAACATGTCGCCATATTCTTCGGTCTGGGCGTTGAAGCCGAACTTCAGGTCGTCGCTTTCGCGGACCTTGCCAGCCACGACCGAGCCGTCAACACCGGCGTTCTCGGCGATCTGACGCAGGGGCGCTTCCAGCGCCTTGCGCACGATCGAGATACCGACGTTCTGGTCGTTGTTCTCGCCGGTCAGACCTTCGAGACCCTTGGCGGCCTGAACCAGGGCCACACCGCCGCCGACGACGATGCCTTCCTGAACGGCCGCGCGGGTCGCGTTCAGGGCGTCATCGACGCGGTCCTTGCGCTCTTTGACTTCCACTTCGGTCATGCCACCGACGCGGATGACGGCAACACCGCCGGCCAGCTTGGCCACGCGCTCTTGCAGCTTCTCACGGTCGTAGTCCGAGGTGGTTTCCTCGATCTGAGTGCGGATTTGCGAAACCCGTGCTTCGATCTCGGCTTTCTCGCCCGCACCGTCGACGATGGTGGTTTCGTCCTTGGTGATCGAGACTTTCTTGGCGGTGCCCAGCATGTCCATGGTGACCGACTCGAGCTTCATGCCCAGGTCTTCCGAGATCACCTGACCGCCGGTCAGGATCGCGATGTCCTGCAGCATGGCCTTGCGGCGATCGCCGAAGCCCGGAGCCTTCACGGCCGCGATTTTCAGACCACCGCGCAGCTTGTTGACCACGAGGGTCGCCAGCGCCTCGCCTTCCACGTCCTCGGCGATGATCAGCAGCGGCTTTTGCGACTGGATCACGGACTCGAGCAGCGGCACCATCGGCTGCAGCGACGAGAGTTTCTTCTCGTGCAGCAGGATCATGCAGTCTTCAAGCTCTGCAATCATCTTGTCCGAGTTGGTGACGAAATAGGGCGACAGGTAGCCGCGGTCGAACTGCATGCCTTCGACGACATCGGTCTCGGTCTCGAGGCCTTTGTTCTCTTCGACGGTGATCACGCCTTCGTTCCCGACTTTCTGCATCGCGTCAGCGATCTGCTGGCCGATTTCCTTCTCGCCATTGGCCGAGATGGTGCCGACCTGAGCGACTTCGTGGCTGTCCGAGACTTCGCGCGAAGCCGCTTTGATGGCTTCGACGACTTTCTGGGTGGCCAGATCGATGCCGCGCTTGAGGTCCATCGGGTTCATGCCCGCTGCGACCGACTTCATGCCTTCCTTGACGATGGCCTGGGCCAGAACCGTCGCGGTGGTGGTGCCGTCACCGGCTTCGTCGTTGGTGCGCTGGGCCACTTCCTTGACCATTTGCGCGCCCATGTTTTCGAACTTGTCTTCCAGTTCGATTTCCTTGGCAACCGACACACCGTCCTTGGTGATGCGCGGTGCGCCGAAGGATTTATCCAGCACGACGTTGCGGCCTTTGGGGCCGAGGGTCACCTTCACCGCATTGGCGAGGATGTTGACGCCCTTGAGCATCTTGTTGCGGGCATCGGTGTCGAATTTGACGTCCTTGGCAGACATATCTGTCTCTCCTTGAATTCCGGGGGTTGGGGAAAGCGTAGGATGGGTGGTCTCCACCCATCGACCTCACATCAGGCGATGACGCCCATGATGTCGCTTTCCTTCATGATCAGCAGCTCTTCGCCGTCCAGGTTGATCTCAGTGCCCGACCATTTGCCGAACAGGATCTTGTCGCCGGCCTTGACGTCCATCGCGATGCGGTCGCCGTCGTCGTCACGCGCGCCGGCGCCGACGGAGACGACTTCGCCTTCCTGCGGCTTTTCCTTGGCGCTGTCGGGAATGATCAGGCCGCCCTTGGTTTTTTCTTCGCTCTCGGTGCGACGCACAAGCACGCGATCGTGCAGCGGTGTAAATGCCATCTTTGCAGCTCCTTGGCTCAAAGTTCGTTTCAGTCGTCCCTCTCCCTCGGGGAGGGTATTAGCACTCACCCTGTTTGAGTGCTAACGACGCATAGCTATGGATTTGGAAACCGCGTGTCAACGAGTCGCAGCGCAAAAATTTGGCGCGACGTCACTGCTGGCTTCGGCCCCAGCCACGTGCGGTTGGCGATGCCTGCGGCACACGGGATATGCCCAGATCAGATCGGGCACAAGTAAGCTGAAGATTAGTGTCGCGCTCCGGCCAGCCGAGCGTAGAGGATCAACTCCGGGCGGTATTCGAAATGCATGCCATCGAAATGGTGCCACTTGCCGCCCCAGATAAAGCCGAAGCGTTCCAGCGTGCGGACGACCGGTTCGGGTATTCCATTGCGGTAGTCGCCTACCTGCCCTTCCTCGGCCCCGCTCCAGCGCCAGTAGCCGCCGTATTTGGTGTTGAGGTCGAGTGCGATCCCGAAGCTGTGCGCGCTCAGGCGCCGGGTTCCCGATATCGGGCGCCAGTTGAAGCTGCCTCCGATGCCGCGCAGGCTGGGGTGATCCGCTGCGTTGCTTCTGGCGATCGCTGCCATGGCAGCGGCCAACTGACAGGCCACGCCGTGCTTGTCAGTCATCAGGTACGAGGCCTTCCCGGGCCCGGGATAGCGCACTTTTTTCAGGCTCGCCCGTGCCTCGCTTTCGCTTCCGAAATAGAGCGCGCGGAAGAACGCGTCATTGCGCACCCGCCCCGGATCGTTCCACGGCTGGCTGCGGGCATCGAGGTCGAAGGCCAGCGGATAGGCGTAATGAAACTGTTCGAGGATCGAGCCCGAAGTCAACATGCCCTTCGGGTCGCCAGACCGAAGCCGGCCCAGCGGCAAGGTCGCCCCGCCGGTCGAGACCGTCCCTTCGGCAAGGTCGACGATCACGCCGGGATAGGCGGTCTCGAGCGCAAGTTTCAAAGGGGAGACCCCGTTCGTCGGCAAATCCAACGCCATGAAGTCGCGCGCGCCGCAATCGGCGGCCACCGCCGGCTGAGCCAGGAAGCTCAGCAGCAGAAGCCCGTGACGTAGCCTGTTCAGCACCCCTTGCGGCCTTCCTCGTTCTTCAGCGCGTTGACGCGGTCGATATCGGCGCGGCTGAGGCTGGGCGCCGAGGTGTGGCAGTCGGAATTGTCGAACGTCCGTTTACCGCGCGCGCCCTTGAAGCAGTAGCCGTATCTGTCGAAGATCGCGTTGCGCTGATACCAGAGTTCATCGCAGGACAGCGCGCGCAGCGTGGTTTTCGGTGCCGGAGCCGGGGCTGGCGTCGGGGCCGCGGGCACCGGCTCGGCATAGGCGGCGAGCTTCTGTTTCGCCTCGCCGGCGTAACGACCATTGGGAAAGACGATCAGGTAGGTCCGATAAGCATCTTCATTGTCGGTGGCGGTGGTACGCTCCCAGAACTCGGTGTCAGCCATGGCCAGCAGCAGGTTGCGCGCGTCTTCGGCCTTGGGATGGTCGGGATAGCGCGATACGAAGGCCTCCAGATCGGCCTTCCGGCCGCTCTGTGCGGCATTGATAAAGGCCACCATCGGATCTTCGGCTGCCGGTTTCAGGGCTGGTGCAGGCGCGGCGGGCTGCCCCCCAGGCAGAGCCACCAGGTAGATTTCCCGGTCCGGCAACTGCATCCGCTCAATCGGGACCTGGCGGCCTTTGGTCAAGGTTTTGACCTGCCCGCGCACCTTGCGGAACATCCGGCCGACTTCCAGACCCGGTTCGTCCAGCACCTCGAGAAGCGCCGTGGTGTAGGGGCTGTGATCGGTCTCGCCATCGTCCGCGGTGCTGCCAGCCTCGGCGGCGAAGCTCACCACCAGCCCGCTTTCTCCATCCAGCGACACCGGCGCCAACCCACGGCTCAGCGAACGGGTGCCGTTGATGCGCTTCATTGACGTGGCGAAGGGATTGTCGCGGCAGGCGTCGATTAGCACCATACCCAGCTTGCCGGCCTGACGCACCGGCGTCAGCATCGCATCGAGGTTGACGGCTTCGTAGACGGCGGTCGCCTCTGTGCGCATCTCGGCATCGACCGGGATCATATAGTTCGATCCCGACATCTCGATGCCGTGACCGGCGTAGAACACCAGCGCCAGGTCGGCGCCAAGAGCCCTTTCGGCAAAACGGCCCAGCGCGACGCGGAAGGCTTGCCCACCAAGGTTTTCATGCAGGCTGACCTCGAATCCGATCCGTTCAAGCTTTTCTGCGACGGCGCGGGCGTCGTTGACCGGGTTGGCAAGCGGCGTCGAATGGGCGTAGTCGGAGTTACCGATCACCAGAGCCACGCGCTCTTCCGCCTGCACCATGGTGACGAGACCGACCCAGCACAACAGGGCCATGGTCATGATATGCATTGCGGTTTCCCTTTATCTTGACAGCTCGCGTAAGCGGGCAGCGGTGTTCGAGGCCACGCAGACCGCGACGTCGTTCTGTCCAGCACAGCGTTGTTCGCGTTGGCGGATCCAGTCGCCCTGCCCTGCGGCGGCAGAGCTGTTGCGGCTGCGTGCGGCCTTGTAGCTTTGCAGCAGAAGCTGGTCCTGTCGGCCGAGGATGTCGCTGGCGCAGATCGCGCGCTCCACCCGGGTGGCGGCCTTTGCGCAGTTGAACCCTGGCCTCACGTTGCCCGATTCCCGGCCCGAACGCAGCGCGTTGATCCGGTCGCCCGAGACGGTGTCGACACAGTCCGACACGCTCCAGCCGGCGCCGTTGCAGGCGGCACTGCGCTGCCGGATCCATGACCGCTGCTCGGACGAGCTGACCCAGCCGTTGCCGCGCGCCGTCGTGTACGCGGCAAGCAGATCGTTGTCCTGTCGCGACAGATGGGCGCTGCCGCAGATCGCATGTTCCACCGGGTTTGAGGCCTTGCGGCAATCGAAGCTCGGACCGGACGAGGCCGTAGGCGCGGTCATACGGGGCGTCTGCACCACCGGTTCCACAGCCTTCGGCGGCTCAGGCGCAGCGGGCTTGGTCAGGGTGGCAAGCCGCCGGGTCGCTTCGTCCACGTGCTGACCGTCGGAGAAAACGATCAGGTAGCGGCGGTAGGCCTGCGCGCTATCTTCCGCAACGATAGTCTTCCAATAGGCATCGTCCTGCATCAGCTTGATCAGCGACCGCGCCTCTTCGGCACGGGGATGATCGGGATACCGGCTGGCGAAGTCCACCAGAGGCTCGAGCGCGCCACTGGTCACGGCATCGAGATAGATCGCCATTGGGTCGCGATCCACGGGCCGCCGAGGTGCCGGCGCTGTCGGCGTAACAGGCGCAAGGGCGGCGTCTTCGGGGACAAAGTAGATTGCCCTGTCGGGCAATTGCATACGCTCAACCGGCACCTGCCCGCCCTTGGTGGATTCGCGCACACGCGCACGTACCTTGCGGAACAGGCGGCCGACCTCTAGCCCCGGCTCGTCAATCACCTCGAGCAAGGCAGCGGTGTAAGGGCTGTTGATGCCGTCGCCATCCTCGGCCGTGCTGCCCTCTTGCGCGGCGAAGCTGACGATCAGCCCGCGCTCGCCCTCGACATTGACCGGGGCCAGCCCGCGCGACAGCGACCGGGTGCCGCTGTTGCGTTTCATCGCGGCCGCGAAGGGGTTGTCGCGACAGGCGTCGAGCATGACGATGCCTAGCGTACCAGCCAAGGTCACCGCCGATATGACATCGTCCAGTGCCACTGCTTCGAACTGCGCTGTCGCCTCGGATCGCATCGCAGCGTCAATCGGGATGAGGTAGTTGCGCCCGCTCATCTCGATGCCGTGACCGGCGTAGAACACCAGCGCCACGTCGGCGTTCAAGGCAACTTCGGTGAACTGCCCGAGAGCGATGCGCATCTGCTGCCCGCCGAGGTCCTCATGGGCAAAGACCTCGAACCCGAGCGCATCCAGCTTGCCGGCCAGCGCACGGGCATCGTTCTTGGGATTGGCCAGGGTCGAAGCATTGGCGTAGGTCGAGTTGCCGATCACCAGCGCCACCCGCCGCTCGGCCATGGCGGGACCGGCAAGGAACATCAGGACCGCCGTCATCAACCCGAGAAATCGCGTGAAGTCAGAAGACATGGTCTTTTCCTTTCGCGTGTCTTGGCCAGCGGACCGCCAGCGCAGCCTGATCGCAGATCGTCCGCGCCGCGGCCCCAGTGACAGGCATCGATGCCGACTGGCAGGAGATCATGGCAAAACGCGGCATCGGATCAGCCCTTTTCCGTATAAAGGCCGATGACGCCGGTCTGGCAGTTGCCGCGCTTCAGCGCGAGGGGCAGCGTATCGTCATCTGGCGCAGTCTTGCCGTCGAACTCTTCAAGCATGCGGCGCAGATCAAGGGGCGGTCGGTCGCAGAAGATCGCGACCAGTTGATCCACACCCACGGGCTCGGTCACGCGAAACTGGATTGGAAAGCCGCCAGCGCCGACGGGATCATCCCGGCTGCGCAGCGGATGCAGATACTGCAGTGCACCGCTGCTGGCGACGTTGAAAAGCGTGATATAGCCCAGATCCGGTCGGGGCGGGGAAAACCGGAAGCTGACGATGTCGCCGATGGTGTTGAGTGTGCCGTTCTGTCCGGACTGGATGCCGATGGGCTTGATGTCGGACTTTTTCGATTTGAGGATGTTCTTCAGCGCCTTCGAGCGGGCGATCATCCGCCAGGCGTCGGCTCCGTCGATGGTGGCGATCCGGTCGCCCGTGTGGTTGAAGGCGTCCCACTTGCCGCCGGGAAGCGCCTCGAATGTCAAATCTGGGGTGGCCGTGACTTCGAACCAGCCGTCGCGCAGCCCGGGAGGGCGGGCACCTTCGAAGAGGACGGCAATGGCATCGGGCGGCGGGGCATTGGCCGGCTCCGGCAGGGCGGCGGGTGCGGGTGCGGGCCGTGCGGGCGGCGGTTCGTTCAACGTCAGCAGCTTGCGGCTGTCACCCCGCGGCAGGATGCGCGGCTGCTGCTGCTGTTTCATGTGCGCGAACACTCGATCCTCGAGGAATTCGGAGATTTCCGCCCGGGTCATGTTGCCGTCCCCGTCGGAGTCGGCGGCACCAGTGATGGCATCCGCGAAAAACCACGACAGCGCACCGTGCGGTTTGCCGTCGAACCGGGTTTCTGTGACCAGCCGATCCTCGCTTGCGGTGGCGAGGATCTGGGTGACATGAGGCAGCGCGTCGCCTTCGTCGTCGCCTTCGGTGGCCACGATCTCGTCGACCAGCGGCTCGATGCCCACGTCCCAGACGCCGCCGTTGCGGGTGATGCCGATGGCGCCGGCGTTGACATTGCGGGTCAGCCCGGCAGAGTGACAGCTGTCCATCACCCAGATCACGTTATAGGCCTCGGCTTCCTTCAGGATCTCGCGAAGCTGGTCGTCCGAAAGCCGCCCCCGGCGTGGGTTCTCCGGATCGAAGTCGTAGAACATGATCGTTTCGTCTTTGTTGTCCGTCACCTCGTCGAAGGGATCGCTCGTCTCACGCTCTTGTCCGCCATGACCCGAGAAGGTGACGATCAGCGTATCCCCCGGCGTGGCCCGGTCGATCATCTCGCGCCAGCCAGCAAGGAAATTTTCCACGGTGGCGCGATCATCCATCAGCAGACGGCTGTCGGGCAGGTCAATGTGCACGCTGCGCATGGCACCGGCGATGCGCAGCGCGTCGTTGAGGGCGCCCTGAAGGTCCGTCAGCGTTCCCTTCTGCGCCACGCCCACAGGTGAAAACGCCTTGTAGTCGTCGATACCGACCACCATGCCAAACTGCGCCGCCCAGGCCGCGGGGGCCGCGGCAAGGGTCAAGGCAAAAGTGAGGGCGCCGGCCCGCAGATCAACGGTGCAGGACAAGTTCCACCCGTCGGGCAATCGCATGGCGTTCCTCGATAGAATACAGGTAGGGGTCCGACAGTTTGGGAGGCACGCGCTCGCCCTTGCCGTCGACGTGAATGTACGTCTCCGCCCCATACCGTGAGAGATAGTAGGTCAAGTACTCGCGCACGGCCTGCGCTCTGCGGAACGACAGATCGAGATTGTAATCGTCTGACCCGCGTTCGTCGGTATGGCCCACAAGGGTGATCTCGCGGACTCCGTTCGAGGCCAGAAAGGCACCGATGAAGTCGACCTCGTGGCGGGCCTTGCCGTCGAGATCGTGCGAATTGCTGGCGAACTTGATCGGCAGGAAGACCGTCGTCGTTGCCTTGGCCACGGCGTCGGCGGTGGCGTAATCCTCCTGTTTGCCGCTTCCATAGAGCTTTTCGTGCACCTCGTGCTTGGGCGGCGCGACATAGACAGGCTCAGGCTTGGGGGTTTCGGCGTAGACCGGCTCTTTCTTTGGCGGCTCAGCATAAACCGGCTCTTTCTTCGGAGGCTCCGCATAGACAGGCTCCTGCTTGGGCTGCTCCGCATAAACCGGGTCGTGCTTCGGCTGCTCCTCGTAGACCGGCTCCTGTTTCGGCTGCTCAGCATAAACCGGCTCTTCCTTCTGAGGCTCCGCGTAAACCGGCTCCTGCTTCGGCGGCTCAGCGTAGACTTCGGGCTCGGGCTTCTTGACCGGAACCGGCTCTTTGTAGGCAGGTGCCTCACTGTAGCTTTCGATGGCGATGCCACGCGTCGCTGCGCGCAGCACGCCGGTGGCCGCGCCACCGCGCGTGACCGTGCTTTCCAGCGTGCCGGCCAGCATCATGTTCTCCTGCGCCAAGCGCGTCAGCCGCTCGGCCGCGGGCACAAGGTTTGGGTTCGACTTGGTCAGCGCCGGATCGGTGATCGTGTCGAGCGCGGCATTGTAGAGTTGTGCCGCCTCGCCGCGGTCTCCGCGCTTGGCGGCGATGTCGCCCCGCACGGCCTGCACGGCCCAATGCAGCCCGGGCGCGCGCGAGACGATCTGTTCGGCACGGTCAAGGTCGCCAGACTGGACAAAGCGCCCGGCCCGGCCGGCGATGACGCCGGACGCCTGACCAACAGCCAGAGTGGCCGTCGCGTTGTTACACACGCCGCCCGAACGCACCGCCTGAAGGGCACCGAGTATCTCGTCCAGCGAACCGGCGGCATAGGTTGCACGCAGGGCCTTCAGCCCGTCAGTGCAGGCGTCGGCCAGGGCCGCGCCAGGCAACCCGGTGCCAACCAAAAGCGCGGCATAGAGGGTTTTGCGGATCATCGACTTGTCCTCCTTATTCGTAGACGTGGAAAGTCACGTGATTGGTGGCAGTCAGTCCTCCGTCCTTCTCGACCTTTTTCGCCGCTTCGATGGCAATCCCTCGGGTCAGCGGCTGGAAATGCGACTTTGCATAATCGAGCGCGCCTTCCGCGGTCATCTTCTCATGACCCAGCCCGCCCACACGGCACACGGCCAGCATGGTCTCTCCCTGGCCCGGTTCGTCAAAGCGGATCTGCAGGCCCGAGCCTTCAAAGGGGATGGTGCGGCGTTCGCCTGCCTCAAGGAAAGCCGGCCCGAGAAGCTGCGGCGGCAGTTCCTCAATGTTCTTGCTTTCCTCGACGTAGAACATCTGCAGTTCGCATTTCTGGTTCGCCTCGATGGTGAATTCCAGAAGGTCGTTGACGTAATATTCGTTCCGGTCGACGTGGATCGCCAGCGTCAGGCGGTCTTTAGACGGGGCCTTCGGCGGCTCGTAGTCCACGTGTTCCGTGACCGCAGGTTCCTCGTAGACGGCTTCCTGCTTCACCACCTTCTCGACCGCCTTGGCGACGTGTTGCTCGTATTCGCCCGGATCCTCGTAGACCTCGGGTTCGTGAGCCACCTCGGCGTAGGTATCCGCAGGCCGGTAGGGACGCATGTGCGAGATACGCTCGAGAATGTCGGCATAGTAGGTCTCGACCTCGGAGCGCTGAATCCGCCCGCCCGCGTCCAACCGCGACAACCAGTCGCCGACCACCACAGTGAGAGTCGGATCGCCCATGCGGCGGGAATTCTCACGGAATTCGTCCTCGTCCATATAGAAGTTGCGCGCCAGCTCGCGGAGGCCCAGCGAATGGAAGTGCATGTCGGCCAGATAGGTGACGATCTCGCTGCCCTGTTCATTGGGGGCCCGCAGGCTCATCGGCTTGCCGCTCAAAGCGGTCTCGGTTGCGTTGAGCTGCTGCAGGGCCGACAGGAAGGCGTCGGAGTCCTTCTTGTAATAGCTGTCCAGCGTCTCGTTATCGACATACATCTCAAGCAGCATCTCAAGCTCGTGACGCGAGAACCGGCTCGACGCGCTGATTGCATCTCGCACCTCGTCGGCCTTCTCGATCATGCCGTTCGCGTGACAGTCGAAGCAGGACCGGGCGTTGACCACCTCGACTCCCTTGCCGATCGGCTTTTCGCGGAATGACACGATCGACGCCGGGCCGACCAGCAGGCGTTCGCCCAGGTTGGTCGAGAGATAGTAGCCCTGCAGCCCATTGGGGAGCGAGAAGATCATCTCGCCGCCGTCGTGCTCGAAAGATGCCGTGCCCGTCGCGGTCCGGCTCAGCTCTTTCGGGCCGTCGGGGTGCAGTTCCAGCGACTGTTCGCCGTGGCTGCCCGCGAAATCGTAGGATTTCCAGTAGTAGCCGCCGCGCGGCAGGTCGAAGCGTTCCAGCATCCGGTTGTGATCCGACACGCCCGACGATCCCGGCAGCATCCCGGCCCGGATCAACCGCACATCGAGGATCTCGCGGTCGACGTCGATGCCGATGCGGTGCTCGATGTCACGGATGTCGGCGGTCAGATCGAGCAGGATGTCGTAATAGGGCGATTGGGTTGCGAACCGCGCGACCCAATCGGCCCGCATGACCGGCACGAAAGTGCCGGTGGCGTCGGCGACGGTCTTCAGGATCGGGTCATGCTCGGGATCGATCGCATAGGGATAGACCGCGGCCAGGTTGCGCCAGGCCTCTTCGGTGAACTCGGCATTTGACACCTCTTGCGTGTAGACGCCGGTGGACAGCGACAGCCAGTCGTCCTCGGTCCAGTTGTAATCCCGCAGGTCGATGCGGACCACCGCGCCCTCGGTATGCGGCACGGGGTGCACCGGCACCACGCGCGGACCGTTGGACATCGAGTTGATCAGCTTGTTGAAACCCGCATGCAGGTAATGCATCGGGTTGCGCAGCGCGCCCTTGTCCGAGCAGTCCATTTCGGCCAGCGGGGTCTCGGAGAAGGTGAAGTAGCGGATATAGCGGCGGTCGCGCTTCTCGACCTCGTTGATGTCGCGGGTAATGGCGAGCAGGCGCTCTTCACGGTCGAAACCTGCAAACAGCGGCGCCGGAACCTCTTCGCGCGGCTCGGCGGCCACCGGGGCCGCCGTAGGCGTCGAGGTCTCGGTCGCAGCGGGTGCTGCCGCGGCAGCGGTCTCGGTCGCCGCCGGCTTGCCCTCTTCGCCCAGCGCGACGATCCAGCGGCCCAGCACGTCTAGCTCTTCCTTGCTCATCTTCTTGCCCTTGGGCATCCGCCCGTTCACCACCGATTCATAGAGCGGCGAGGCGTCGGGATCGCCGGGGATCAGCACCTTGGCTTCGAATTTCATGTCGTGGATGTCGCCGGTCGGAAACGGGCCATAGTAGGTCGAGCCCGGCGCGTGACAGGCACGGCAGTACGTTTCGATCAGCTGATCGGCCTCGGCCACCAGTTCCGGATCGATGGCGTTGGTCTTGCCCGTCGCAGGCGCCGGTGCGGGGGCTGCGGCTTCTGCCTTGACCGGCTGTGGCGTCACCGGCATCACCGGTTCCTTCGCCTCGCAATAGGCCTCGACCCGCTTGACCAGACGGTCGGCGCCGGTGTGATCTGGGATCACGGGTTCGTCGGTCTCTTCGACCGCCTCGGGCGGCGGTGTGATGTCGGGCAAGGTCACCGGATCGGTGGCCGCCAACTCCACGGTGGCAGACCCCTCACCCGAGGATGCGGTGGACGGTGCCGGGCTGGCGCCGCCGGGCAGGCTGGCGACATCGACGTTCTTGCCGGACAGGTAGGCATAGATCGCGGCGCGGTCCTCGATCGACAGATGCGCGGTCTGGCGCGCAATGCGGCGCATCGACGGCGCAGTCATCGGGCTGCCATTCAGCTTCTTGGCTTCGGCCAGCGCACCGATAATGAAATTCTCGGGCGGAAACTTCGACAGCCGGTCCTTGGTGATGTTTGGGGCATGTTCGCCGAGCAGGCCGAATTCGCCCTCGTAGGGCCGGGTTTCGTCCAGATCGTACTTGAGGCCCAGCCCGGTGTCGCGGGGCGTGTGGCATTCGGCGCAGTGGCCCACCGCTTCAACGAGGTACTGACCCCGTGCCATCTGCGGATCGGACATCGGCTGGATCGGGCCCCGGGGCGAGGAATAGCGGTCGAGGATCAACTCGCTGAGGTACGAGATGTTGTGTTCACGGCTCTTGGCGTCGGACACTTCGAGCGTCGCCATATAGGCCTTCAGGTCCAGCGCGTCCTCGGGCTTCATCCGGCTGTAGGACGGATAGGGGAAGACCGCGCCGAAGTACTTGTCGCCCTCGGGCGAGGTTCCGCGCAGGACGGCGTTGAGGAAGATGTGGTTGCTCCACTCGCCGATGCCGGCCGATTTGTGGTGCGTGATGTTGGGGGCATAAAGCTCGCCGAAATTGGTCGACATCTCCTGCCCGCCGGCAAGGATGGTGTCGTCGCCGTCCACAGCGTGGCAGGTGGCGCATCCGGCAGCGAAATACATGGTCCGCCCGTTGTCGAGGTCTGGCTGGTAATCGGCATAGGCGCCCGGGGCGAAAAGCTCGGCGTCCTGGGCTGCGGCGGCAGAGGCAAATACCGCAAGGACGAGGGTCAAATGGTGTCTCATGGTGATAGTCCTTTCAACGGAATTCGAATTCTTCAAAATGGACGGAAGCCGGGTATTTCCCGATGCTTCTCAGTCCCGATAAAATTGCCGCCCGCATAGGTGCGGGTCCGCAGAACCAGAAACCGGCTTTGTCGAGGTCGAACGGCGCCTTGTCGGCCAACACCTTGGCTGTGAGACGGCCATCGGTCTTGCTGACATGCAGATCGAGTTCGAACCCCTCACATCGTTGCTCAGCAGCACGGAGTCGGTCAAGGCCGACGGCCTCTTCCGGCTTGTTCACACAATACACGAGTTTGATGTTTTTGCTCTCATTCGCGGTCAGACTGTCGGCAAAGGCCAGAAACGGCGTGATTCCGATGCCTCCGGCAACCCAGAGCTGCTCGCTTTTGCCTTTCTCGTAGTTAAACCGGCCATACCCGCCCTCGACCGTCATCTTGTCGCCGACCTGGACAAGGTCTCGCAGTCGGCGCGTATAGTCTCCCAGACCGCGGATCGAGAATTGAACCTCTCCGTTCGGCCCGGTCCCGGAGATGGTGAAGGGGTGCGGCTCGCGCAGGCCCCTGCGCTTGATCGAAATGACAGCGAAGGCCCCGGGCTTCGGGCGGATGCCGCGGCCACGCGGCTTGGCATCGATGATCGTTGCGGCCGGGTGCTTCTCGACATGGGTGATGTCGTAAGGACGGCGGCGATTGAAGGCCAGGACCTGGGTGTAGATGAAGCTGACGATGCCAACCGCAGCCATTATCATGAGGTACTGCGAGGCCAGCGCATTCATGTTGAACGGCACCTTGACGAAGAACTGGTGGAAGGTCAGCGCAATGAATAGCAGCCCGAGAACCCGGTGCGACCACCGCCAGATTCCATAGGGGATCAGATCTCGGTTCAGAAAGGGCAGCTTGCGGACGATCGCCTGCGGTGCGCGCTTGATGAAAGAGATCAGCAGCAGCACTACGAGGATCGGAAAGACTACCTTGGCCACCTCGACCGAGATGCGCGCCAGACCCTGCGCCACGATCTGGCCCTGCAGGTCCATCCCGACGCCTTCGTGAAACAACACCAGCGCGAGGATCGAGACACCGGTGTACTTGTGCACCTGATAGAGCCGGTCAAGCCCGCCGGCTAGGCCCTCGATCACCGGCGGCCGGGTGGCAAGGAACAGGTTGATCGCCATCAGCGAATAGGCGCTTGCCCCGGCGCAGAGCGCGGCCACGCTTTGCAGGCTGGCGTTGCCGGCGGCAATCACGATCAACCCGCTCGGGACGGCAAATCCGAAAAGAAAGACGATGGCGTAAAACATGCGGGGCAAAGCCTCCGATAAGCAGTCGGCAAAAAATTGCCTGCCTATCGTCGGTTAGGGCACCCGGCAAAGTCAACGAGTCTTTCCTGAACGTAAGGCAAACCCTACCCTCGGACCGCGCTGCGCCCCCGCGCCAGTCAGGTATTCCCGCCCCTGAACACCGACACCAGCGAGGTGCCCGCGAAGATCAGCGCCGCGGTGCAGACGATGGTAGGCCCGGTCGGAGAATCAAGCGCCAGCGCCAGCTGCACGCCTCCCAACACAGCGCCGGCGCCCACCAGCGCGGCGATCGCGGCCATGCGTTCGGGCGTGGGCGACAATGGGCGGGCCGCCGCCGCGGGGATGATCAGCATCGCCGCGATCAACAGCACCCCCACCACCTTGATGGCCACCGCAACCACCAGTGCCAGCGCCAAGGTCAAGACGATCTGCTCGCGCCGCGGGTCGATGCCCGCAGCCCAGGCCAGTTCCTCGCTCAAGGTGGCGGTCAGCAACGCCTGCCAGCGCCAGAGCATCAAGCCCACCACCAGCGCCGCACCTCCCCAGATAATTCCTAGATCTCCCCGACTGACCGCGAGGATATCGCCGAACAGATAGGCCATCAGGTCAATCCGCACGCCCTCGATCAGGGACACCGCCACCAGCCCGAAGGCTAGCGCCGAATGCGCCGCCACCCCCAGCATGGTATCGACCGCGAAACCGCGTCCGCTGAGCGCCGAGACCGCCGAGGCCATCACTAGCGCCACCACCAGCGCCCCTAGCAGCGGCGAAGCCGAAAACGCCAGCGCCAGCGCCACGCCGAGGATCGACGCATGCGCCGTGGCATCACCGAAATAGGCCATCCTCCGCCAGACCACGAAACACCCCAGAGGCGCCGCCGCCAGCGCCACACCAAGGCCCGCCAGCACGGCACGGACCAGAAAATCGTCAAGTAGGCTCATTCCGCGGCCTCGTGGTCATGATCGCAGTGTTCGTCGTGCGCGTGATCGTGTTCGTGCCGGTACAGCGCCAGAGCGCCCTGCGTTCCGGTGCCGAACAGTGCGCGGTATTCGGGGGCCGAGGCCACGACCTCGGGACGACCCTCACAGCAGACATGGCCGTTGAGACAAACCACCCGGTCGCTCGCGCTCATCACCACGTGCAACTCGTGGCTGACCATGACCACTGCGCAGCCGATCTCGGCGCGCACCTCCTCGATCCGGCGGTAGAAGGCGGCCGAACCGCGCTGGTCGAGCCCCTGCGTGGCTTCGTCGAGCAGCAAAAGGTGCGGATCGTTTAGAATGGCGCGCGCCAACAACACCCGTTGCAGCTGGCCACCGGACAGGCCCGCCATCTGCCGCTTGGCAAGGTCCGGCACCCCGGCCCGCTCCAGCGCGGTGCGGCGCGCGGCCCGGCCGGCCCCATGCGGCAGGCCCAGAAACCGCGACACGCTCATCGGCAGAGTCGGGTCGATGTGCAGCTTTTGCGGCACATAGCCGATGCGCAGC
The DNA here is from genome assembly GCF_056858395.1 of Litorisediminivivens sp. KMU-197. Lineage (NCBI taxonomy): Bacteria > Pseudomonadati > Pseudomonadota > Alphaproteobacteria > Rhodobacterales > Paracoccaceae > Litorisediminivivens > Litorisediminivivens sp. KMU-197. The sequence goes on from NZ_JBXEQG010000004.1 coordinate 403,319, forward strand.
CCGCTTGCGCGTGTGATGCGGCCGGAACCGGGCTTCAGCGCGCCGATCATCGCCCGCAGCAGCGTCGACTTGCCGGAACCGTTGGGGCCGACGACGGTGACGATCTCGCCCTTGTCGACTGCGAAATCCACACCGCTTAGCGCGGGATGGGCGCCATGGCGGATGCTGACTCCCTGCAATGCGATGAGGCTCATACCGGCGCGGCCTCGCGGCAGGCGGGACACAGGCCCTCGGCTTCGATCACCGCACGTTCCACGTCGAACCCGGCCTCGGCGCCCAGCTCACGCAGCAGCGCCATCGCCGGACGCGCACGGGTTTCGGCCACCGCGTCGCAGGCCCGGCAGATCAGGAAGGCAGGGGTATGATCGGCACCGGGATGGGCGCAGCCGACGAAGGCGTTGAGCCGCTCGATCTTGTGCGCGAACCCGTTGGCGGTCAGGAACTCCAGCGCCCGATAGGCCACCGGCGGCTGCGCGCCAAAGCCCTCCTGCCCGAGGATCTCAAGCAGGTCGTAGGCCCGCATTGCCCGATGCTCGGTCAACAGGATCTCGAGCGCGCGCCGCCGCACCGGCGTCAGGTTCAGCCCCTGCGCCCTGCAATGTGCTGCCGCAGCCTCGATGCCGCCGGAGATGCAGTTTGTGTGATCGTGCTGTTCGAAACCAACCGCTCGCATGGGACCTCCATACCGTAATCTCGGGGTTGTTACGTTATAATATGACATGTATCAAGCCGGCAATCGTTATAAGGTAACATCCAGCATGACACGTATTTTCGCTCTCCTGACGACCTGTGTCGCCGTGCCCGCTTGGGCTGACGTTCCTAAGGTCGCCACTGACATCGCTCCGATCCATGGCTTGGTGGCCCGGGTGATGGAGGGCGTCGGGACACCCGATCTGATTGTTCCATCCACCGCCTCGCCGCATGATTTCGCCTTGCGTCCTTCGCAGGCCAGAGACCTGCAGGAAGCGGACCTCGTCGTCTGGATGGGGCCGGCCCTGACACCGTGGTTGCAGCGGACGCTGGAATCGTTGTCGGACGCAACTGCGCTGGAGCTGACCGACGTGTCCGGTACGCTGCTGCTCCAATGGCGCGGCGGTGATGTCGGTGCGGATCATGGCGATCACGAAGATGCAGACGGCCACGATGCGGATCACGATGACCACGACGGACATGGCCATGCCGCCGAGGGCATTGATCCCCACGCCTGGCTCGCCCCCGACAACGCCGTGCTCTGGACCGAGACCATCGCCGAGACCCTGGCCCACCTCGACCCCGAGAATGCCGAGGTCTACCTTCGCAATGCCGAAACTGCTGCCAGCGAGATCGTCGCTGCCGCCGACTCCGCCTCAGTCCGTCTCGCGCCGCACCTCGACACGCCCTACGTGGCCTTCCATGACGCCTATCAGTATTTCGAGAAGAGCTTTGGCCTGTACGTCGCCGCGACCATCGCCGAAAGCGATGCCGCCGCGCCGGGCCCCGGACGCGTGCGGGACCTGCAGGATCGCATCACGGCAGAAGGTGTCGTGTGCCTGTTCGCCGAGCCGCAGTTCCAGAGCGGGCTGACCGAGACCTTGGCCGAGGCGACGGGGGCGCGTGTCGGCGTGCTGGACCCACTCGGAAGTGGCTTGGAGCCCGGGCCGGGATTCTACCCGGCGCTGATCGGCGCAATGTCCGAGACGATGGCGGAATGTTTCGAGGGATGAGGCCGGCGCGCCCGGTCGGCGCGGGCTTCGCAAAGGTCGTCCCGGACCTGATCCGGGACCTCCTGCCAAACCACGAGGTGAGGCCCCGGAGCAGGTCCGGGGCTACGGTCCGTTTCAGTCGCGCAGCACCTTGGCGAACTGGTTGAAAAGCGCTTCATTGGCGCATAGCAGCGAGCCGTCTTCCAGCGGATCACCATCCGGCGCGATGGATTCGACCAGCGCGCCGGCTTCCTTCGCGATCAGCAGGCCAGCGGCCACGTCCCAGATGTTCACGCCGCGCTCCCAGTAGCCGTCGAAACGGCCGGCACCCACATAGGCGAGGTCCAGCGCTGCGGCTCCGTAGCGACGCACGCCGGCGCAGACCGGCATCAGACGGGCCAGGTCCGTCAGCGTCTCGGGCAGGCCCCGGCGCGCGCCGAAGGGCACCCCGGTGGCAAACAGCGCCGCGTCCATCTTGCGCCGGTCCGAAACCCGCACGCGGGTGTCGTTCATCCAGGCACCGCCGCCCTTCTCGGCCACGAACATCTCGTCCTTGGCGGGGTCGAACACCACCGCCGAAACGATCTGGCCCTTATGCTCCAGCGCGATCGACACCGCCCAGTGTGGCAGCCCGTGCATGAAGTTCGAGGTGCCGTCCAATGGATCGACGATCCAGCGCCGGGTCGGGTCCTTGCCCGGCTCCTCACCGCTTTCCTCGCCCAGCCAGCCATAGGTGGGACGCGCTTCCATCAGGTCGTCGCGGATGATCTTCTCGGCGGCGATGTCGGCCTTTGTGACGAAATCCCCCGCGGATTTCGACGCGCTCTGCAGGTTCTCGACCTCGCGGAAATCCTTGACCAGCGACCGGCCCGCGCGGCGCGCGGTCTTCATCATGATATTGAGGTTGGCGCTGCCTTGCATATCGGGCTCCTTCGGGGTGCGCAGCCTGTGCCGCACACATCAAACATCAGGCCGCGCGTATACGCGGACGGGTGGCGGATGCCAAGTCCGGATCGGCCTTCGCGATTACCTGTAGACCGCACCCTTGATGCCTTCGATGTGATAGATGCGCGGCTGATGCGATCGCTGCATCGGGTGCGACGGCGCGTTGTAATATGGGACGGTGGTGTTCGGTCTGCCGCAGCAGATCTCTCCGTTCGCCAAAACCGGCTGAAGTCCGGCCGGACAGTGGTTCGCCGCCGCAGGATAGGGATGGACCAGCGTCTCGCCCGCCTTGGTGGCGCCGTCGCCCCTGTAGATGTCGCCCCAGGCCATCGCCTGTGTTGCGCCCAGCGCGATAAATCCCGCGAACCAAAATGCCGTTTTTATAATCATCCTGTCCCCCGTGCCCGGTTGCGATGTCACTAGCAAGTCAAGGCTATCGGGATCGGGGGCCAAGTCAACGATCGCCTGCGCAAGCGCCTGAAACATCCGGGCTTTCCCGAGACGCCTTTAATGGATCGTGTCGTTCGGTCCCTGCGACGCCGAATTGTCGCTGAACTCGTCGTCCTCTTCCATCGGCACGGCGTATGAGCCGGTCAGCCATTTCGCGAGGTCGACGTCAGCGCAGCGTTTCGAGCAGAACGGCCGGCATTTCTCGTCCGAAGGTTTGCGGCAGATCGGGCAGCTCATGTTGCCTCCGTCAGAGGTGCCCGCACCCGGGCGCGCTGCAACTCGTAATGCCCGAGGTTGGTCCAGCCGACCAGCGCGGTCTCGACCATGTCGGCCTTGAGTGCGCGGCGCAGCTCGGTCTCCACCGGACGGCGGTCCTTCTTGGCCATCGGCGCGGCGTCGATCACGATCTGCCCGCCAAGGCCGCGCAGCCGTAACTGCCGCGGCAAATCGCGCATTGCCGCCATGTTGGCCTTCAAACCGGCCGCGGGCGAGGTATCGCCGCCGGTGTTCACATCCACGGCCACGAGAGCGCGGGTGGGTTCGATATACATATGCCCGCCACCCTTCAGCGGAACTTGCTGCGACAGGAGGTCCTCGATCTGGTCGAGTACGCCAAGACGCTCGAATCCGCCGGCTTCCGTCTCCACGTCCGCCGGTTCCACCCATTCGCGCCAGGCCATCACATGAGGCCCGTCGCCTTCGGTCAGCTTCTCGGGGCCGCCCTCGGCATCGGCCAGCACATCGCGGGCCAACCCAATCATGGCAAGGATGTCCTCGGCGATCTCTTCCGGGTCGGCCACGGCGCAAGACGAGCGCAGGATCAGCCCCATGTCGCGGTCGGGCATTGCCTCGTGCGCAATCTCCAGCAGCGCATCGCGCAGGTCCTCGTCGCGGATCTGGCGCGAGACATTTAGCCCCGGCGCCCCCGGCGTGACGATGGCATAACGGCTTTTGAACAGCAGCTTCTGCGTGACCGGCACCGCCTTGCCGGGCTCTGCCGACCCCGTCACCTGCACCAGCAGGGGCTGACCGGGCTTCAGTCCCTTGACCTGCCGCAGGAATACCGGCCCGTCCGGGGTGGTCAGGAACATGCCGCCCTGCCCTTTCATCGGCCGGTCGGCGCGGGCGCGATAAATCGCACCGGGCCGCGCGCCCTCACCGTCGATCAGCAGGTCCTCTAACCGGCCGTCGACCAGCAGGGCCGCCGCTTCCCGGCCGCCGTAATTGTCCAGAACAATCTGCCGTCCCTTCATGCCGCCTCCTGGTAGAGCGGATAACCCGCCGCCTGCAACAGGCCCGCAGTTTCCGCAAGCGGAAGGCCCATAATCGCGGGATAGGAGCCCGAGATCCACGGGATGAAAGCGCCGGCCATCCCCTGAATGCCGTAGCCGCCGGCCTTGCCCCGCCAGTCACCGCTCGCGAGATAGGCGTTCAATTCCAGATCGCTGAGCCGTTTCATCTTGACCGCACTCACCACGTCACGCTCCCAAGACCCGGCCTCGGTGCGCACGGCGACAGCGGTAATCACTTGGTGCCGTCGACCGGCCAGTTTCGTCAGGAACTCCGCCGCTTCACCGGCATCCCTGGGCTTGCCCATGATGCGCCGCCCCAACGCGACCGTGGTATCGGCACAGAGAACAACTTCGCCCGCGCCGACGGTCAGCGCCTCGGCTTTCTGCCGTGCGATGCGCATGCAATAGACGCGCGGCAGTTCGCCCTTCACGGGCGTCTCGTCTATGTCCGGCGCGCGGATCTCGCCCGGCACCACGCCCAAAAGCCCCAGCAGCTCACGCCGTCTGGGGCTTCCCGATCCCAGGATGAACTTCACCGGAACCCCGGTTACTTGAAACGATAGTTGATCCGACCCTTGGTCAGATCATAGGGGGTCATCTCGACCTGCACCTTGTCGCCAGCCAGAACACGGATGCGGTTCTTGCGCATCTTGCCTGCCGTATGTGCGATGATCTCATGGCCGTTTTCCAGCTCGACCCGAAATGTCGCATTAGGCAGGAGTTCCTTCACGACACCGGGAAATTCGAGCATCTCTTCCTTGGCCATGGTCTCTCCTTGGTTAAACATCCCGGCACATGGGGCCAGGCGTCGACTAAATGAGCGCTTGTCGCCTGATTTTCAAGGGGCAATAGCGCGCAGGTCACGCTTTTTGATCGTCAGATCGCGTGTCTCCTGCTCGGCCCAGTGGACACGGTTGGCCACGACGCCCTCCTGACGCACCCGCGCCACCGCGTCAACCGCGATCTCGGCATAGGTCCAGCCGGGTACGTTGAGCCGGCCTTCGGCCAACACGCCGGTCGACGGAAACCCAATGTCCGGCGGCCCGAAGATGCCGCCTGCGCCGGTGTTGGTGTCGACCGCCTCGGACCATGGGCAGGCGCCGACGGTAGAGGACATCACCGCAAGGCACTGGTTTTCCAGCGCCCGCGCCATCGTGCCGATGCGGACACGCCAATACCCGGCCAGCGCTTCGGTGCAGGACGGCACCAGCAGGATATCGGCCTCGGCAAGAGCCCGCCCCAACAGGGGAAACTCGCAATCATAGCAGATCAGGATTCCGATCCGGCCCAGATCGGTGTCGAACAGGCACAGCGGATCCCCCGGCACCACACCCCAGGGCGCGCGCTCGTACCGGGTCATGATCTGTTTGTCCTGCAGGCCCACGGCGCCCGAGGGCGTGAACAGCCGTGCCCGGTTCACCGGCCTGTCGCGCCCGTCGAACACCGGCCCCGAAGCGGCGCAGATGTGAACGCCATGCTCTGCCGCCAGCCGGGCGTGCAAGTGGTCGGCAGCCGCGACCCTCTCCGATACAGCGCGAGACGCCCGCTCAAGGTCGCCCGCCACCTCGGCCCCGGCCAGGGTCGCCAGTTCCATCGCAGCGTATTCGGGAAACAGCAGCATGTCCGCGCCCTGCCCGGCCGCCTCGGCCACCCAGCCGGCGATTTTGTCCTCGTATTGCGCCCAGCTTTCCAGAAAATCCATCGGGTACGCGGCGGCCGCCAACTTCACCATGTCCAATCCTTCTTCTGTTCAAGAACGCGTAGGAGGCTCCGGAAGCAAAGCCGCCTACCTGCACTACACATCAATGTCCACCGTCACTGGGTAATGGTCCGACGCTGCCACCAGCGCCTCGCGTAATTCAGGTGTCTGCCAGCAGGCGGGATCGTTGAACGGATGCCAGATTCGCCACTTCGGCCTACGCGCGCGCAGGTCCGGCGACACGAAGATGTAATCCAGCAGCGCCTCCAGATAGCGTTCCTGCCCCTGGATGTAAAACCGGGCAGACGTCGGCTGTGCGCCCAGGCGTTGCTGCAGCGCGATATTGGCATTCGGGTCATAGAGCCTCGGACCGTCGGTGTCGTCACCGCGAATAATCTCGACGGAGGACTGGCCGAAAAGCTCTTCGTAGTCGTCCAGCCCCGGACCGTCGTTGAGGTCGCCCATGACCATCAGGCTGTCGCCCGCCAACAGGTGATCCTCGATGCGCCGCCGCAACCACATTGCCTGCGCTAGCTGCTTGCGGCGGTTGGCGATCGACAGGCGCATGATCTGGTCATGGCTCTTGGCCCCGTGCGGCGCCTTGGATTTCAGATGCGCTCCGATCAGGCGCAGGAAAGTGCCGCTTGCCGTCTGCACCTCAAGTTCCAGTGGTGGTTTGGAGAATTGCACACGGTCACGGCGCGCGTCGAAATCGAGGTCGATTTCGAGTGCGCCGTCGAAACGCGGAGCACGCGGACTGTCGCCCGGAGCGTGGCGGACCTGAACGACCTGTGGGTCATAGAGCAGCGCGATTTCCTGCTGGGTAGTGTTTTCGAAGCCCATGATGGCGCGATTGGTGCGCAACTCGAAAGCCTCGGCAAAGGTCTCGAGCGCGCGGACCCCGTCGCGGCCCGAATGCGAATCCGGAGCCTCGACCACCATGACAGCATCGGCGTTTAGCGCGGTGAACACGATGCCCAGCGCCTCGGTCTGCTGCAGCCGCGTGATTTTGTGGCGTGCCGACCACGCGCTATCGGACCACAGCTGCCCGGCATCGTCGAACAGCGCGTCAAACCACTCCACATTGTAGGTCGCGATCCGCATGATGCCCCCGGTCCTGCCCCGAACCGGACTATCACCCCACGAAGCAGACCATGCAACCGCCCGGACCGGCACAGAGTTATCGCGTGTAAAAATCGCCGCAGACGCAATTTTCGTCTAATTTCGGGCCGACTGGCGGGATCATTCGCCGTTTTGCCGCGCAGACCGGGGCCACAACGCACAACAACCCTCAGGTTGTGTGTCTATGGTGCGCCATGCCCCCGGGAGGAAGGGGGCGAAAAAATGGGAGAGTGACATGTCCTCAACAATCGTCGTCGGGTATGACGGCAGCGATAGCTCGAGACGGGCGGTCGACTTCGCGGTGAAGACCGCTCAGGCACAGGGAAACGCGGTGGTCGTGGCCCATGTGCTGGAATGGTCGCCCTATTCGTTCCTGACCCCGGAAGAGATCGAAGAGCGCCACCAGCGCCGCGTCGAAGAGCTGCGGCGGGCCGAGACCGCGCTGATCGCGCCGCTTCTCAAGTCGCTGTCGGACAGCGGCGTCGAGGTGCGCACGGTCATGAAATACGGCCATATCGCCGAGACGCTGCTCAAGATCGCCAGGGCCGAGACGGCATCGCACCTCGTGATCGGGCGCACCGGCCATTCAGGACTGGAAACGCGGCTGTTCGGATCGGTCGCCGGATCGCTGGCCCAGGCCGCGCCGGCGCCGGTCACCATTGTACCATAACAGATTTACAGGGATCCCCATGACATCATTCGCAAAAGCCTCAGCGCTCGCGGGTGCGGGCACGCTGATTTCAGCCGCCCCCGCAATGGCCCAGTCGATTGACGAACAGGTCAATCAGATCTTCGCAAATTCCACCGGCTGGTTCGTCAGCTTCATCTTCAGCCCCTTTCCCGGGACCGATTTCCCGTGGATCGTGATGTGGTTGGTGGTCGCCGCCACCGTCTTCTCCCTCTACTTCGGCTTCGTGCAGTTCCGCACCTTCGGCCATGCCATCCGGCTGGTCAAAGGCGACTACTCCGATCCCGACGACGCCGGTGAGGTCAGCCACTTCCAGGCGCTTGCCACGGCGCTGTCGGGCACCGTCGGCCTCGGCAATATCGCCGGTGTCGCCGTCGCCGTCGGCATTGGCGGGCCGGGCGCCACTTTCTGGATGATCCTCGCCGGTCTTCTGGGCATGGCGTCGAAGTTCACAGAATGTACGCTGGGTGTGAAATACCGCAACGAGTTCGCCGACGGCCACGTGTCGGGCGGACCGATGTACTACATGACCAAGGGCTTCGCCGAGCGCGGCCTGCCGGGCGGCAAGATCCTCGCTGTCATGTTCTCGATCTTCTGCATCCTCGGCGCGCTGGGCGGCGGTAACATGTTCCAGGCCAACCAGGCCCATGCCCAGCTGACCAATGTAGTGGGCGACTATCCCGGCTGGATCACCGGGCTGATCTTCGCTGCCATCGTCTTTGCGGTGATCGTCGGCGGGATCAAGTCCATCGCCCGCGTGACCGAGAAGGTCGTGCCTTTCATGGGCGTGCTCTACGTGGTGACGGCGATCGTGATCCTGCTGATGAACTTCGATCAGATCGGATGGGCTTTCGGCCAGATCTTCCAGGGCGCCTTCACCGGCCTCGGCGTCGCCGGTGGCATGGTCGGCGCGCTGATCCAGGGCTTCAAGCGGGCGGCGTTTTCGAACGAGGCCGGCGTCGGCTCGGCGGCGATCGCCCACTCGGCGGTGCGCACCAAGGAGCCGATCACCGAAGGCTTCGTGTCGCTGCTCGAACCCTTCATCGACACCGTGGTGATCTGCACCATGACCGCGCTGGTGATCATCATCACCGGGCAGCTGATGGTCGATCCCCAGACCGGGCTCTACATGGTAAACGAAGGCGGCACGATCCAGACCGTGGGTGACAATTCGGGTGTGGCCCTGACCTCGGCGGCCTTCTCGTCCTCCTTCGGCTGGTTCCAGTACGTCCTCGCACTGGCAGTAGTGCTCTTTGCCTTCTCTACGATGATCTCGTGGTCGTATTACGGGCTGAAGGCCTGGACCTACCTGTTCGGCGAGGGTGAGACCAAGGAACTAATGTTCAAGGTGATCTTCTGCGTCTTCGTGGTGATCGGCGCGGCGGCCAGCCTCGGCCCGGTGATCGACTTTTCGGATGCGGCGATCTTTGCCATGGCGGTGGTCAACATCTTCGCGCTCTACTTCCTGATGCCGATCGTAAAGCGTGAGTTGGACAGCTACCTGTCGCGGCTGAAGTCGGGTGAGATCCGCAAGTACACCTGATCAAGCTACCATTGCGAAACAGGGCCGGGCGTGTGATGCGCCCGGCCTTTTTCGTACGCTGACAACGATTGAAAACCGGTCGCGCCGGGACCGGAGCGGCGTGCAAAAGGCGCGCTACTCGATCTGGTAAGGCAGCACGCCGCGATGGTCCGGCTCAACGTGCAACCGCTGCTCCAGCGGCGGAATCGAGCGTTGGTGGCAATTGGTCCGCTCGCAGATGCGGCAGGATATTCCGATAGGCTCGAAGGCCGCGTCGCGCCCGACATCCAGACCGTCCGCGTAAATCAGCTGCCCGGCGTGTTCGACCTCGCAACCCAGTGACATCGCGTAGCGCCGCACCGGCGCCCCGTAGCGCCCGCCACTTTTCGAGATGTCGCGCGCGATCGAGATGTAACGCACCCCGTCCGGCGTTTCGGCAAGCTGTCGCAGAAAGCGCCCCGGCGTCTCGAAGGCGCGATGCACGTTCCACAGCGGACATGCCCCACCGTAGCGGGCGAATTGCAGCCGCGTGGATGAGTGGCGCTTGGTGATCGTGCCGGCCTGATCGACACGAACGAAGTAGAACGGAACGCCCTTGGCGCCCGGCCTTTGCAGGGTCGAAAGCCGATGCGCCACCTGCTCGATGGAGGCGCCGAACCGAGCGGCAAGGCGCTCCAGGTCGTGCCGCGTGTCCTGCGCTGCCTGCAGGAAAGGCGTATAGGGCATCAACGCCGCTCCCGCGAAATAATTCGCCAGCCCCAGCAGCGCGATCTCGCGCGCGGTATCGGACTGGAACCGCGCAAGGTCGAGCGTTGCGTTCAGCAACTTGTCCTGCTGCAGGAAGGCCAGTTGCAGGAGCAACTGGAAATTGCGCGTCTGTGGCGTGGTACGGTCCGACAGGGTCAGCGTGCCGGTCGACCGGTCGAAGTTCCGCAGCTGGTCCGTATCGGCAAGGCGCAGGGTGATCCCCTGCACGTTCAGCCAGGCTTCGGCGGCGGCGGGCACGTCGGAACGCTTGGCCGAGGCCGCGAAGTTCTCTGCCGCACGGTCCACCGCATCGATGTAGTTGTCGCAATAGTGGAAGAAGTCCCGCACCTCCTCCCACGGGCTCAACTGCAATCCCCCGCCCTCGTGGCCCAGCGCCGCGTCCAGCGAGGCCAGCCTTTCGTGGGTCTGTCGGTAGGCCCGGTGCAATTCAAGGAAGGCACGCGCCAGCGCCGGCGCGTTCGAGGCGGTGAGCCGTAGATCGGCCAACGGCGGTGCTCCGGGTTCATCCTGGTTGAACACCGGATCGGCCAACGCCTCGCGCATGTCCGACACCAGCCGCTCGGCATCGCCGGAATTGAGTTCGGTCACGTCGAAGCCGAATTCCTGCGCCAGCGCCAGCACCACGGTGGTCGAGACCGGGCGGTTGTTGTTCTCCATCTGGTTCAGGTAGGGCAGCGACACGCCCAGCTTGGCGGCGAAGTCCTTCTGGGTCAGGCCAAGCCGCGTGCGCGTCTCGCGCAACTTGGCTCCGGCATAAAGTTTCTGAATGGCCATTTGGGTCGCTTTGCTGATTTGCTTTCCAAGAAGGTTAGCTTTGCAAACACGCGGGAGGCAAGCCGCATGTGAGACGAGGTACCAATGGCGCCCGCATGGCAGACCCCGCCTGTTCGACGGGTCAGCCCGGTCCCTGACGTGGCCCTACTTCCGCCAGTGGAACGGCACGATGACGAGCGCCCCGATTGACGAGGCAATCGCGTTCAGCCCCGGCGAGCCGAAGCCGATCCCGAACATGATCCGCACGAAATAGGCCAGGAACGCCCCGCCGATGCAGATGATGATGCTTTGCAGATAGCCATTGTGGGTAAACCCCGATTTCTCGGACACGTAGCCCACGATCCCCGCGATCACCACGGTGCCGATCAGAACCGGAAACATCAGCCGTCCCCCAATATCGTGCCCGCAGGCAGGTCCATACCGCGCAGGAAGGTCTCCGCATCCTGCGCCCCCTTGCCCGCGCGCTGCAAGGTCTCCAGCCGCACCGCGCCGTCACCGCAGGCCACGGTGAACGCATCGTCCAGCACAAGGCCGGGGGTGCCTTGCCCTTTGGCCACCGAGGACATCAGGCACTTGATCCGCGTCCCGTCAGCCATGGTCCAAGCACCGGGAAAGGGTGACAGGCCGCGGATCTGCCGGTCGACCTCTACCGCCGGGCGCGTCCAGTCGATGGCTGCCTCGGCCTTGTCGATCTTGCTGGCATAGGTCACGCCCTCCTCGGGCTGCGGCGCGGGCGTCAGCGCAGGCAGCCGCGCCAGGGCCTCCACGATAAGCCGTGCCCCCATCGCCGACAGCCGGTCATGCAGCACCGCCGTAGTATCGCGCGCGGTGATCGCGGTAGCCTCGCGCAACATCACCGGCCCGGTGTCCAGTCCCGCCTCCATCTGCATGATGCAGACGCCGGTTTCCCGGTCGCCCGCCATGATCGCGCGGTGTATCGGCGCCGCCCCGCGCCAACGCGGCAATAGCGATGCGTGAATGTTCAGGCAGCCATGTTTCGGCGCGTCCAGCACCGTCTGCGGCAGGATCAAGCCATAGGCCACCACAACGGCGACATCCGCCTGCAGGGCCGCGAAGTCTGCCTGTGCTTCGTCCCCTTTCACCGACACCGGGTGGCGCACCTCGAGCCCCAGTTCCAGCGCGCGGGCATGCACCGGAGTCGGGCGATCCTTCTTGCCACGGCCGGCGGGCCGCGGCGGCTGGCAGTACACGCCGGCGATGTCGTGGCCGGCCTCCACCAGCGCGTCCAGCACCGGCACCGAGAACTCAGGAGTGCCCATGAAGACCACCCTCATGGCGTCTTCCGCGCCCGGCGCAGCAACATGTCGCGCTTTACCTTGCTCAACCGGTCGAAATACATCCGTCCGTTCAGATGGTCGATCTGGTGCTGCACGCTGGTCGCCCAAAGGCTGACAAGGTCACGGTCTTCCATCTCGCCCCGCTCGTTCAGGAACCTGACCGTCACCGCGCGGGGCCGCTTGATCTTGGCGGACACGCCGGGCAGGTTCGGACTGGCCTCTTCATGCTCGCGAAACTGTACCGAGGCATGCAGAATTGCAGGGTTGGCCATGCGGATGACCTTTCCGCGCTCTTCGGAGGCATCGACGACCGCCAGCTGCACCATCTCGCCCAGTTGCGGGGCGGCAAGACCGACGCCGGGCATCGCTTCCATGACCTCGATCATCTCGTCCCAGAGCCGTCGGGTGTCGTCGGTGATTGCCTCGACCGGCGCGGCAGCCATGCGCAGGCGCTTGTCGGGCCAGGGGATCACCTTGCGGGTCATGCGGGCGAGACCTCTGCGTACCGGGCATGAAGCGCGGCTGCGGCATCGCGCTCCAGCCGGTCGAAGATCACCTTGCCGTCAAGGTGATCCAACTCGTGCTGCGCGCATTTCGCGTCGGCCCCGATCAGATGGCGTTCCTGTGCGGCGCCGGTCTCGTCGGTGAAGCGCAGGGTGACCGCAGACGGTCGCATGACCTCGGCCGCGACGCCGGGGATCGACAGGCAGGCCTCGTCACCGCCCACCCGGTCCGCGCTGGCCGAGACCACCACAGGATTGATGCAGGCTACCGGCGTCGGCGTGCCCTCTTTCCAGCCGGTGTCCATCACGAACACCCGTAGCGGGACGCCCACCTGCGGTGCTGCAAGCCCGCGCCCGGGGGCGTCATACATGGTGTCGAACATATCGGCGATCAGCGCCGAGACATCCTCGTCCACTGGCGCGCAGACCGTCCGCAGCACCGGGTCGGGCCAGAGCCGGATTGGCCGCAGGCTCATATGGCGCGCGCCCGTTCGCGCTTCAGCTTCTGCATCTTGCGGGTGATCATCTGGCGCTTGAGCGGCTTGAGGTAGTCGATGAAGAGCTTGCCGTTTAGGTGGTCGATTTCGTGCTGAACGCAGGTCGCCCAGAGCCCGTCCATGTCCCGTTCCTGCAGCTTGCCGTCACGGTCGAGCCAGCGCACGGTGACCTCGGCGGGCCGGGTCACTTCGGCATATTGGTCGGGGATCGACAGGCAGCCTTCCTCGTAAGTGTTCTCCTCGTCCGAGCTGGCCACAATCTCGGGGTTGAACATCACCACCGGTTTCGGCGCGGCGCCCTCTTCCTTTTCGCAATCCAGCACGATCAGCCTTTCCATCACACCGACCTGCGGCGCGGCCAGGCCGATACCGGGCGCGGCGTACATGGTTTCCAGCATGTCGTCGGCCAGCTTGCGCAAATCGTCCGACAGGTCGGGCACGGGTGCGCAGAGCTTCTTGAGCCGTGGATCGGGGTGGATGAGGATGGGCAGCTTCATGGGGGTGATCTAAGCCAGCTTCGGTACAAGCGCAAGAATCCCCGGTCGGCAGGGGTGAATTACCGGCGCGTCAGGACTGTTCGATGACCGGATCAGCCATAGGCCGCAGAACCGCGCCGGGGTTCATGATGCCGCGCGGGTCCAGCGCCGCCTTGATTGCCCGCATGGCAGCCAGTTTCGCCGGCTCACCGTAGCGTTCCAGATCCGGCACCTTCAGCCGCCCCAGCCCGTGTTCGGCGCTGAACGAGCCTCCCATCTGGGTGCACATATCATGCACGGTCTGCTGGATTCCCGCCTGCCGGTCGCGGTAGTCCGACCGGTCGCGGCCTTTGGCGGGGAAGACGTTGTAATGCAGGTTGCCGTCGCCGAGATGCCCGAAGCAGTTGATCCGGATATCACCGAATTCCGCCAAAGCCTCGGGGGCCTTTGCGATGAAACCGGCCACGACGCCCAAGGGCAACGCAATATCGTGCGAGGCAATGGCGCCGATGGTTCGATTGGCAATGGGGATATGCTCGCGCAGGGACCAGAACTCCGCTCGTTGCGCCTCGCTCTGGGCGATGACGCCGTCCAAGGCCAGCCCTTGCTCTAGCGCCTCGCCAAAGATCGCTTCCAGCGTCGCTGCGGGATCGTCGCGGCGGCCCATGCCAAGCTCGACCAGCACAAGCCAGCCCGGCTTGTCGGCAAAGGGCTGGCGGATGTCGGGCAGCGTTTCGGTCAGGAAGTCGAGAGAGGTACGCGAGATTAGTTCATAGGCCGAGACCGTCTCGCCCGCGATATCCCGCGCCAGCGCCAGCAGGGACAGCGCCGCCGCAGGGTTCTGAACCGCGATCATCGCGGTGCCGGTTCGGGCGGGACGCGGTACGAGTTTCAGGCTGGCGGCGGTGATGACGCCCAGCGTGCCCTCGGCGCCCATCAGCAGGTGTTTCAAGTCATAGCCGGTGTTGTCCTTGTAAAGCCGCTTTAGCCCGTGCCAGACCGTGCCTTCGGGCAGCACCGCCTCGAGCCCGAGACAGAGCGCGCGGGCATTTCCGTAGCGCAACACGTTGACCCCGCCGGCGTTGGTGGACAGGCAGCCGCCGATCCGGGCGGAGCCCTCGGCGGCCAGCGACAGCGGGAACAGCCGGTTGGCATCTTCGGCGGCGGCCTGCACATCGGCGAGGATGGCACCGGCCTCGGCGATGAGGATATTTTCCTCCGGATGGACGGCACGGATCCCATTCATACGCTCCAGCGACAGGATCAGCGGCGCTGGCCCCCCGGCCATGATCTGCCCGCCGACAAGGCCCGTTCCGCCGCCGTAGGGCACGATGCCGACATGTGCCGCATGGCAGGCGCGGACGATGGTCGACACCTCATCGACACTGCGCGGCAGGGCAACGCAGCCCGCCTGCCCCTGCCAACGGCCGCGGGGTTCCTCAAGATAGCGCGGCTCGGGCCGGCGCAGGGTGTCGTCGGGCAGATCGGCGGCAAGCGCTTCGGCAAAGCCGGCGTCGGCGGGGCAAAGGTCGGGCATGGCGGTCTCCTGCCTGCCTGACTAACCGCTCGGCGGTCGATTGGCTACTCGTCGCGCAGCCACGACGGGCGCAGCATGATCACCGTGGGTCGCGGCGGCAGCGTGGCGAGGCTGACCTCGATCGACGAAGTGCCGGGGCGCTGAATGTCGAACTCGTCGGCCATGCCGGCGGCGAACTGCTCCAGCCCGTAGTCAGAGAACCAGTGCATCGGGATCACGACAGAGCTTTTCAGCCGTTTCAGCGTCTTGATCATCGTCGGCAGCGGCAGAGTCATCCCGCCATCGACCGGCGCCATGACCACGTCAAGCCGGCCCAGCGCCGCATATTGCTGATCGTCGGGTTCGTGGTGCAGGTGGCCGAGGTGGCCGATGCAGAGGCCCTCGACCTCGAAGACGAAGATCGAGTTTCCCTTCGGCTCCACCCCGCCGCCCGAGCGAATGTCGGTCGGGACATTGCGGATCACCATTTCGCCAAGGTCCACGTAATGCTCGATCCCCTCGCCGAAGGTGTCGCCCCAGCCCTGCAACGGATGAGCAATGGCCGGGTCAGGCGCCGGCGTCCAATGGCTGGTATGGGCATGGTTCATGGTGACCACGTCGGGGATCATCCGCGTCGTGCCGATGAAACCGGTGAAATCGGTAACCGCATTGATTCCGCCCCGGGTGCGGATCAGGAAGGCGGCGTGCTGAATATAATGGATGCGGACCGAATAGTCTGGCACGGGGTCCGACCAAGCCGCCTTGTGAAGGTAATGCAGTCCGGGGGCGGCATCCGCGATGGCGATGCAATGGCTGGGGCGACGGTCCTGGGCATGCAGGACAGATGCGAAAAAGCTTGCGGCGGCAATGGCGACGAGACAGCGGAACATGTGGCCTCCTGTGATTGCTGCCGAGTTTAGCGCTGAGCGCCCGGAAACCCGAAATCAATATTCGGACATGCTGCCACTGCGTAGCGGAGGCGGAGGCAGAACAGTAGCTAGATGACGTATGGTAATGCAGAGTGATGCATTGCCAACGAATCCACAGAAGTCATGAGGTATCTTCATGAAGAAGTATATTATCGAACGCGACCTGCCCGGTGTGGGTGGCATGAATGGCGAGGAACTGTGCATCGCGTCACGGAAATCCAACGATGCGCTACGCGAACTGGCTCCGCGCGTGCAATGGCAGCACTCCTACGTGACCGGCGACAAAACCTTCTGCGTCTATCTGGCCGAGGACGAAAAGGCGGTTAAGGATCACGCGGAACTCAGCGGATTTCCAGCCACCAAGATCACCGAGGTGCGCACGATCATAGATCCGACGACGGCCGGCTGACGCCCGCCGCGTTGCGATCAAGGCGCCTTTGCAAGGCCTCACAACCCCGCGTCGGATTTTCCGCGTCGGTCCATCCTGAGCGCCGCATACAATACATGCGTCCGCCAACGCCCGTTGATCTGCAAATAGCTCTGCGCGACGCCCTCGTACTTGAAGCCTGCGCTTTCCAGAAGCCCACGCGAGGCCGTGTTCTCGGGCAGGCAGGCGGCCTCAATGCGGCTCAGGTCCATTTTCTGAAAGGCGTGGTGCACCACTGCGAGGATCGCTTCGCGCATATAGCCATAGCGGGCGTGCGGCTTGCCGATCCAATAGCCCAGGGTGCCGGACTGCGCCGGGCCGCGACGGATGTTGTCCAGCGTGATCGCGCCCAACAGCACCTCGTCGTCGCGGCGGATCAGGAACAGCGGCAGCGCCGATCCGTTCGACACAGCACGCTGCGCCCAGTAGACGCGGTTGGTGAAACTCTTGCGGGTCAGGTGATCGCCGGCCCAGGTCGGCTCCCACCGCGAAAGGAAATCCTGGCTGGTGGCGCGCAGGCCCGACCAGTCGCGGTAATCCGAATGAAGCGGCGCGCGCAGGAAAAGACGGTCCGTCTCCAGCCGTATCCGACGCCGCGCGAGCAGCATCAGGCAGCGCGCCGGGCGTTCAGCCCCGCGAGATCCGGCGCGGCATCGACCGGCCCGTAAAGCGCCATGGCCGAAGGGGCCTGCGCCGCGAGGTGTCCGGCAAAGTCGCGCACGCCCGGCACGCTGACCGCGTCGATCCTGGCGATGGTCTCGGACAGCTCCGGTACACGGCCCCAGATCTGGATCATCCGAGCCAGTCGTTCGGCACGGCTCGACGGGCTTTCCAGCCCCATCAGCAATCCGGCCTTCATCTGTGCGCGGGCACGGGCGACCTCGGCCTCGGACATGTCGTCGGCGGCACGCTTCATCTCGTCGATGGTGAGGCCGACCAGTTCGGACAACTGCTCACCGCTCGTGCCGGCGTAGATCGTCGTCATACCGGTATCGGCATAGGCACCAGCCTGCGCGAAGATGGTGTAGCACAGCCCGCGATGTTCGCGGATTTCCTGAAACAGGCGCGAGGACATGCCGCCGCCCAGCGCCACCGAATAGACCTGCGCGGTATAGATCGCATCGTCGCGGTAGCCGGGGCTTTCAAATGCCAGCGCGAAATGCGCCTGCTCCAGCGTCTTGACGTTGCGGCTTTCGCCACCGCCGAAACGTGCCGGGCTGTCGGGACTGTTGCGGCGCGGGGTCATGTGCCCGAACAATGTCTCGGCCTGCCGCACAAGGTTTGCGTGATCGACCGCACCGGCCGCCGCAAGGATCATCTGGTCCGGCCCGTAGTGCTGTTCGAGAAACCCCGACAGGTCGTCGCGTCCGAAGGCCTGCACCCGTTCGGGCGGGCCAAGGATGGTGCGGCCCAGCGCCTGCCCCGGATAGGCTTTCTCCTGCAACCAGTCGAAGATCACGTCGTCGGGGGTGTCGTGGGCCTGCCCGATCTCCTGCAAGATCACGCCGCGTTCGATTTCGATCTCCTTGGGGTCGAACACCGGGTTCAGCAGGATGTCTGCCACCACGTCCACCGCCAGCGGCACGTCGTTCTTCAGCACGCGGGCATAATAGGCCGTCACCTCGCGCGAGGTATAGGCGTTGATATAGCCGCCGACGTCCTCGATCTCCTCGGCGATCTGCAAGGCCGACCGGGTCTTCGTTCCCTTGAACGCCATGTGTTCGAGGAAATGCGCGATGCCGTTCTGCTCTTCGCGCTCGGCGCGGCCACCGGCGCAGACCCAGATGCCGACGGCGGCGGATTCCATCCCCGGCATATGTTCGGTCACGACGCGGAAGCCGTTGGAAAGCGTGTGGAGTTCTACCGTCAAGTGGCGATCTTCTTTCGTATCAGGGTTTCGAGGGCGGCAAGGTCGTTGTCGACCCGCGTCACCCGTTCGGGACGCTCATACAGGTCCGCCATGCGTTGTGGAAGCCCCGGCCGCAGGCCTGCGGCCTTTTCGACCGCGTCAGGGAACTTCGCGGGGTGCGCGGTGGCCAGCGTGATCATCGGGGTCTGCGGGTCGCGGCAATCCTCGGCCACCTTCACGCCGATGGCGGAATGCGGACAAAGCAGTTCGCCCATGGTCTTTCGGGCATGGGCGATTGTCGCGAAGGTTTCCTCCTCGCTGGCGCGGCCGCTATCGAAGTGCTCACGCAGGCGCTGAAGCGCGCCCTGGCTGACGTTGAAACCGCCCTGGCCCAGCTCGTCCATCAACTGGCCGATGGCATTGCCGTCACGGTCATAGGCGTCAAAAAGCGCGCGCTCGAAATTCGACGAGACCTCGATATCCATCGACGGGCTGATCGAGGCATGCACTTCGCCCTTGCGGTACGCACCGGAGGTCAGGCAGCGATGCAGGATGTCGTTCTGGTTGGTCGCCACCACCAGCCGGTCGATCGGCAGGCCCATGCGTTTGGCGATGTAGCCCGCGAAAACGTCGCCGAAGTTGCCGGTGGGCACGGTGAAGCTGACCTTGCGCTGCGGCGCGCCGAGGCTCACGGCGGAGGAGAAGTAATACACCACCTGCGCCAGCACCCGCGCCCAGTTGATGCTGTTGACCCCCGCCAGCCGCACCTCGTCGCGGAAGTCGAAGTGGTTGAACATGTCCTTCAGCCGGGCCTGGCAATCGTCGAAGTTGCCGTCGACGGCAAGCGCGTGGACATTGGCCTCTGACGGCGTGGTCATCTGGCGGCGCTGCACCTCGCTGACGCGGCCATGCGGGAACAGGATGAAGACATCGACGGCGTCAAGCCCGCGGAACGCCTCGATCGCCGCCGACCCGGTATCGCCCGAGGTCGCGCCGACGATGGTCACCCGCTCGCCGCGCCGTTTCAGGGCTTCCTCGAACAACTGGCCGATAAGCTGCATGGCGAAGTCCTTGAAGGCCAGCGTCGGCCCGTGAAACAGCTCAAGCAGGAAGTGATTGGGCGCAAGTTGCACCAGCGGCGCGCGGGCGCCGTGGCCAAAGCCAGCATAGGCGCGCGCGATGATGTTCTGGAACTGCGCGTCGGTGAAGCTGTCGCCGACGAAGGGGCGCATGACGCGGAACGCGGTTTCCTCGTAGCTGAGACCAGCCAGCGCGGCAATGTCGCCCGCGCTCATCTGCGGGATTTCGGCAGGAACGTAGAGTCCCCCGTCGCGCGCCAGCCCGCTCAGCATCGCCTCTTCGAAGGTCAGTTCGGGCGCTTTGCCCCGCGTCGAGATGTATTTCATCAGGCGTCCTTTCGGGTGGCGCGGTAGATATAGAAGACGGTCATGCCCAGCCAAAGCGCGGCCAGCGAAAACCACGTGATGGCGTATTTCAGGTGATCGTTGGGAATTGCCTCGGTGCCAATGGGCATCGGCTCGATATCGGTAAACCCGGGCATCTCGCGCGCGACGATCAGCACCGGCTCGGTGCCCAGTTCCGCTGCCATCGCCGGCAGGTCGCGCCCGAACCAGATATTGCCCGCAATGTCAGGTTCCGGCGTCGAGGGCGTCATGTCGTCCGGCCAATGCAGGTTGCCGAGGACCGTCACCGGGGCCGCGACGGGAATGGATTCGGCGGGATAGTCCTTGGCGAAACCGCGGTCGAGCAGGACCTTGCGGACCTGGCCGTCCTCGGTGACGCCGAAGGCAGATACGATGCGATAGCCCGCGCCAAGCCCCTTGCGACTGACCAGCACCCGCAGCGACGGCCCCAGAAATCCAGCCGCCTCGACCGGCGCATACTTGTGCAGCGCAACGTCCGGGTGCTCCGGCAGCGGGATCGGATCGGCGGCGATGCGGGTCTCGATTGCGTCGAGGATGCCTTCCTTCCACGCCAATCGCTCCACCTGCCAGACGCCCAGCCAGACCAGCACGGCAGCGCCGGCCAGTCCCACGATCAGGGCGAAGAGGATGCGTTTCATGACGCCTCGTTGGCAGTCGTCGGGGCTGCGCCCGGGGCCTCCGCGCGCGTCACGGGTTTTGTCGGTTTCGGCCATGGGATGCAACCTGAAAGCACCAAGGCGGCGTTGGTTCGGTGCCCTGCCGGCAGCAATTTCGGCACAGCAGCGGCACGGATCGCCTTGCACCGGCGTCCGCCCCGCCTATCATGCGCCCGACACCACTTCGGGACGGCCCGCGCATGACCTACCTCGGCATCGACCTCGGAACCTCCGGCCTGCGCGCGCTGCTGACCGATGAGAACGGCACGCCCCTGGCCTCGACAGAGCGCCATTACGAGGCCCGTCATCCCCGGCCCGGCTGGTCCGAACAGGACCCCGCAGACTGGATCGCCGCGCTCGACAGTGCCGTCGAAGAGCTCCGCCAAACCCCGGCCTTCGCTCGACTGCAGGGCATTGGCGTCGCCGGGCACATGCACGGTGCCTGCGTGCTCGGTGCCGACGACACCGTCCTACGGCCCTGCATCCTGTGGAACGACACCCGCGCCAGCGCCGAGGCCGCCAATCTGGACACCGACGAGAACCGCGCCCTTTCGGGCAATATCGTCTTTCCCGGCTTCACCGCGCCGAAACTGGTCTGGATGCAGCGCCACGAGCCCGAGATGTTCGCGAGGATCGCCAAAGTCCTGCTGCCGGCGGCCTACCTCAACCTCTACCTGACAGGCGATCACGTCGCCGACCTGTCCGACAGCGCCGGCACCGCTTGGCTCGACACCGGCAGGCGCGACTGGTCCGACAGGCTCCTTGCGGCCTCCTACATGAGCCGCGCGCAGATGCCCCGCCTCGTCGAAGGCTGCGCCCCGGCCGGGCAACTCCGCCCCGACCTTGCGCGCAAATGGGGCCTCACGCGTTCTGTCACCATAGCAGGAGGAGCCGGTGACAATGCCGCCGCCGCCTGCGGCATCGGCGCGCTCGAAGAGGGACAAGGCTTCGTCTCGCTGGGCACCTCCGGCGTGTTGCTGACCGCCCGCGACGGTTATGCCCCCGCACCGGAAACCGCGGTCCATACCTTCTGCCACGCGGTTCCCGGCCGATGGTATCAGATGGGCGTCATGCTCTCGGCCACCGACAGCCTGAACTGGCTTGCCCGGATCACCGGCGCGCGCCCCGCCGAGCTCACTGAAAATCTGGGCGCTCTTCAGCCTCCCGGCCAGCCCTGCTTCCTGCCCTACCTCTCCGGCGAACGCACTCCGCACAACGATACTGAAATCCGGGGCGCTTTCACCGGCCTATCCACCGCAACGACCCGCGATGACCTGACCCGCGCGATCCTCACTGGCGTGGCCTTCGGCCTGCGCGACTCGTACGAGGCCCTCAAGCGCACCGGGGCAAGCCTTCCTCACCTCACCGCCATTGGCGGCGGCACCCGCTCCGCGTACTGGCTCCGGCTCATTGCAACGGTGCTGGGCATTCCCCTTCACCTGCCCGTCTCCGGCGAATTCGGGGCCGCCCTCGGCGCCGCCCGCCTCGCGCGATCCGCCACCGGCGAACCGTGGCAGGAGATCATGACCCCACCCCGGATCGCCCGCACCATAGACCCGGACACAACCCTGACCGCGCCCTTCGCCGAGGCATACCAGACCTTCACCGCCGCCTACCCCGCAATCCGAAACGCCCAATTGAACGCCGGATAGCCGCTCAACCCTGCTTCCATGACGCCAAGGACTGTCGGTGGCCCTCGGGCGTCTCGCCCGGTACGCCGGTTGACGAACGCCCACTTTTCATCCCTGCGTTTCCCCCCTAAACCGAGCCTCATGGACATCCGCGCAATCCTGATGGGACTGGCCTTTGCCGCCATGTGGTCCTCCGCCTTCACCTCGGCGCGGATCATCGTCGCCTATGCGCCACCGATGGGCTCGCTCGCCCTGCGCTTCTTGCTGTCGGGCGTGATCGGCATCGCCATAGCCCTTGCGATGGGCCAGAGCTTCCGCCTCACCCGCGCCCAGTGGAAGGCGACGCTGATCTTCGGACTTTGCCAGAACGCCGTCTACCTCGGACTGAACTTCGTCGCCATGCAGACCGTCGAAGCCTCGCTGGCCTCGATCATCGCATCGTCCATGCCGCTGATGGTGGCGTTGGCGGGTTGGCTCTTCTTCCGCGACCGGCTTCCGCCGCTGGCCACTGCCGGGCTCGTCGCTGGCGTTGGGGGTGTCACGTTGATCATGGGCGCGCGCCTCGGGGCCGGGGTCGATCTCTACGGCGTCACCCTTTGCGTCATTGGCGCCATCGCCCTGACGATCGCGACCCTCTCGGTCCGGGGCGCCTCGTCCGGCGGCAACGTGATGATGGTTGTCGGCCTGCAAATGCTGGTCGGCGCCACGATCCTTGCCGTGGCCTCCGCCGCCCTTGAGTATCCCTTCGAGGTCCAACTGACCCGGCCGCTGATCCTCGCTTTCCTCTACACCACTTTCGTGCCCGGCCTGCTGGCAACCTTCGTCTGGTTCACGCTGGTCAACCGGATCGGAGCGGTCAAGGCCGCCACCTTCCACTTCCTCAATCCGTTCTTCGGGGTCGCCGTCGCCGCGGTGCTGCTGGACGAACACCTCGGGCTTTTCGACATGATCGGCGTCGCCATCATCGGCGCCGGGATCCTCGCTGTCCAGCTGTCCCGGCAACGCGCTCCCAAGATCGCCCGCACGGTCGCCTGACCCCGTGAGGCCGGTGCGCCCGCACAGATCTTCACCCACTTGTCAGGTGACATTTCAACGCGCAGACGCAACTAATCCCCCATGGAGCTCTTGTTTGCATATGGTGCCGGGCTGTTGACCCTGATCAATCCCTGCGTCCTGCCGGTGCTGCCGATCGTGCTCGCCTCGGCGCTGCAATCAGGTCGCGCCGGGCCACTCTGGCTGGCCGCGGGAATGAGCCTGTCCTTCGTCACCCTCGGCGTCTCCGTCACCGCCTTCGGCCACCTCGTCGGGCTGACCTCGGACGACATCGCACAGGCCGGCGCCGCGCTGATGATCCTGTTCGGCGCCATCCTCCTCGTCCCGCGCTTCTCTGCGGCGTTTTCCACCGCGACCGCCGGTCTCGCCGCTCGCGCCGACGCGCCGATGGACCGGATTGACCAAACCACCGCGCACGGTCAGTTCGTCGGTGGACTGTTGCTCGGCGCCGTCTGGAGCCCCTGTGTCGGCCCGACCCTCGGCGGCGCCATCTCGCTGGCGTCGCAGGGCGAAAACCTCGGCCAGGCCGCCGCGATCATGACTTTTTTTGCGGCCGGCGTCTCTACCCTGATCGTCGGGCTGGCCTATGTCACCCGCAACACGACGGCCCTGCGCCGTCTCGCCAACGTGTCAAGGCCGATCCTCGGCGCTGTCTTCATCGTGGTCGGAACCATGCTGCTGTTCCGGCTGCACCATTACATCGAGGCCTGGGCGCTGGACGTCATGCCCGTCTGGCTCATCGACCTTTCCGTCACGCTCTGAACAAAGGACCTGTCATGCTGAGACGCGATTTCATCCTCCTTGCCGGCGCCACCACGCTTGCTGGCCTTCCGGGTATCGCCAGCGCCGAAGCGCTGGAATACCGTCCGGGGCTGCTGCAACAACGGCTCGACCGCGGCGACACCGTATTTCTCGATTTCACCGCACCCTGGTGCAGCACCTGCCGCCGGCAGGGCGACATCATTGCGAAGCTGAAACAGGACAACCCCGCCTACGAGGCCAACATAACCTTCATCGACGTTGACTGGGACACCTACGGCAAGTCGCAGATGGCCAAGCGCATGCGCATTCCGCGCCGCTCGACCCTGGTCGTGTTGAAGGGCGACAAAGAGCTTGGCCGCATCGTCGCCGAGACCCGCGAAGACAAGATCCGCGCGCTGATGAACACCGCGCTGAACGCCTCTTCCTCGACCTGATCGCCCGCGGGGCCTGCCCAGAACGGCGGGCCCCGCGCGCCTCCTGCACCGGCCGGCCGCGCCTTTTACGGCCTCGGTTCGGTCCACCCCGCAATTCTTTCAAAATGTCGGCAAGTTTCCCGCGCGCGTTCACCTGCGGCTAGGCGGCAGGCCGTAGCCTGTGCCGGTCGCAGCGACACGGGGGGCGAATGGCATACGCGATCCTCACACAGAACACGACGCTCAACGCCACCAACCGGGAATTGCACCAGGATCCTGCGGGCAGTCACAGCTTCACGGTCGCTCCGGCCTGGGAAGAGGTCCTGCGCATCATCGACAATGACGCCACGTTCGAGGATCTTGCCGTCGACGCAGATCAGGTCGTGGCGCCGCAATCGACGATCTTCACGGATGGCGCCCCGATCTCGCCCCGCTTCCAGTTCGACGTCACACCCGACAACGGCGACCCGCCCTTTACCGTCTACCTCGTGTTCGAAAATGCCGAACCCGTCGAAAACGACCTGCCGCTGAACGGCCTCAACTATGCAATCGTCTCCGAAACGCCCCTGATCCCCGGTGTCACCTACACGATCTCGAACCATCAGGAAGGCGCCAGTGTCGCCTACAGCGCCTTTTCCGATCTCGTGGTCTGCTTCGCGGCCGGCACACGCATCGCCACCAACAGCGGCGACCTCCCGGTCGAAACCCTGAAAATTGGCGACAGGGTCCTGACCCTCGACAACGGATTTCAACCGGTGTGCTGGATCTGCCGAACCGACCATGTCTGGGGCAAGGGGTACGACCGTAACAAGCCGATCCTGTTTCCTGCCGGGTCTCTCGGCGACGGGTTGCCCAAGGCCGATCTCATGGTCTCGCCGCAGCACCGGATGTTGCGTCCCGACGGCACCGGCGGTCCCGGCCTGCTCTGCCCGGCCAAGGGCCTCACCGGCCTGCCCGGCGTGCGCCAGATGCAGGGCCGCCAACACATTGCCTATGTCCACCTGATGCTGCCCCGGCACGAGGTGATCCTCGCCGAGGGCACCCCGACCGAAAGCTTCTATCCCGGTGCCTGGACCTTGCGCGCCCTGCCTTTCGCCCATCGCCGCGCCGTCGCGGAGGTTCTGGCATCCTGGCCCAGAGATCCGAAGACCGGTCACTACCAACGCGCCCGGCCCTTCCAAACCGTGCGCCAGACCGAGCGGTTGTGCCATGCCTTCACGCCGGGTGCGCGCGACATCATTACTGCGGATTGTTGCGACATGACGAAGCTTTGCCGTGCCTGACGTTCGATGGCGGACGAACCGGACACCGTTCTGCGGTGTCCGGGATTGGCGCATACCTTAAGAAAAAGGCCTCCGCGGGTAACCGTCGGAGGCCTTGAGGGAAATTTTGTAAGCGGGAGGGCGCCGGAAATTATCCCGGCAAGGCTTCCTCGGGTTTCTGCGCCCTTGAGGAATTGACGGCGATCCGCTCGGCCGCCGTGGCGGCAGCGTACTGTTCAAGCTTTGCAAGCATGTCGAGATCGCGCGCGCCGCCCTTGTCGGCCGAACCGGCAAGCAGCGCGTAAGCGCGCAGCGCGGTCGAGACCTTGCGGACCCGGTTCACCGGTTTCCACGCCTTTGCCCCGCGTGCCATCTTCTCGGTACGACGGCGTTCGATCTCGGTGTCATCGACGTCGAGGTGAATACCCCGGCCCGGAACGTCCAGCTCGATCACGTCGCCGTCCTCGATCAGGGCGATCATGCCGCCGGAGGCCGCCTCGGGCGAGATATGCCCGATCGACAGGCCCAAGGTGGCCCCGGAAAAGCGGCCGTCGGTGATCAGCGCCGCCTTGTCGCCCAGACCGCGGGCCTTCATCATGCCGGTCGGGGTCAGCATCTCGCGCATCCCCGGCCCGCCGGTCGGGCCTTCGTAGCGGATGACGACCACGTGGCCGGCCTGAACGGTGCCGTCCTGAATGGCGGCCAGCGCATCCTCCATGCTTTCATAGACAAGCGCGGTGCCACGGAACTGCATCAGGTGCGCCGGCACGCCCGCGGATTTCACCACGCAGCTGTCGGGCGCGAGGTTGCCGTAGAGCACGGACAATCCGCCCTCTTCGGAAATGGCGTTCTCCATGTCCTTAATGACGCCATCCTTGCTGGCGAGATCCAGCTCGTCATAGCGGCTGTCCTGCGAAAACGCGCGGATCGAGCGGATGCCGCCCGGGGTCGCGCGGTAAAGCTCGCGCGCCTCTTCATTAGCGGAATCAGTGATGTCCCATTCGGCGGCCATCTCGCCGATGGTCTTGCCGAAGGCGGTGGAGGCATCGCCGTTCAAGAGGCCGTTGCGGTCCAGCTCGGCGAGGATGCGCATCGCGCCGCCAGCACGGTGCAGGTCCTCGACGAAGATTTCCTCGGCCGAGGGCGACAGCTTCGTCAGACCCGGCGTCTCGCGGCTGATGCGGTCGAAATCGTCGATGCTGAAATCGACGCCGCTTTCCTGCGCAACCGCGAGGATGTGCAGGACGGTGTTGGTCGACCCACCCATCGCCATCATCAGCCGGATGGCGTTTTCCAGCCCGGCGCGGTCGCAGATCGAGCGGGGCAGAACGCTGGTGTCGTTCTGGCCGTAGTAGGCCTTGGCCATTTCCACGATGCGGCGGCCTGCCGTTTTCAGCAGCTTCTCGCGGTCCTTGTGGGTCGCGACGATTGAGCCGTTGCCGGGCAGCGCCAGACCGAGCGACTCGGTCAGGCAGTTCATTGAGTTGGCGGTGCCGAGCATGGCGCAGGACCCGCAGGTCGGGCAGGCGCTGTCCTCGACCTCGTCGATTTCGGCCTGCGTGGCGTCCTTGTCCCCGGCGACCATGATCGTGTCGATGGCGTCGATGCGCTTTTCGATGCCGCGATACACGAACCGACCGGACTCCATCGGCCCGCCCGAGACGAAGATCGTCGGGATGTTCAGCCGGTTGGCGGCCATCAGCATGCCCGGAGTGATCTTGTCGCAGTTCGACAGACAGATCAGCGCGTCAATGGCGTGGGCGTTGGCCATGTATTCGATGGCGTCCGCGATCACCTCGCGCGAGGACAGCGAGTACATCATTCCCTCGTGGCCCATGGCGATGCCGTCATCGACGGCGATGGTGTTGAACTCCTTGGGCACCCCGCCGGCGGCACGGATCTCGGTCGCGACAAGGCGGCCCAGCGCTGCCAGGTGCACATGGCCTGACGCCATCTCGGTGAAGGAGTTGGCAATCCCGATGATCGGGCTTCCGAACTCGTCGGCCCGGGTGCCGGTGGCCCTCCACAGGGCGCGGGCACCAGTCTTGATCGGGCCGACAGCGACGACGTCTGACTTGAGTTTCATGCTCGCTCTCCTGCTCAAGCCGCGCTGGCTTGTGGATGAGTGATGGCCGCGCGGATGGACTTACGCTTGGTCTCAAAGGCTTTGGCGTGGCGTTCGCGGACGTGCCCGTAGGGCAATCGGTTCAATAGGCGTTTCGTCCCGCAGGGCGGCAAACAGTTCACTGGCCAATGTCTGGGTAAGTTCGGTCGTCATGCACCTCCAAGCTGGCAACCTTGTGGCGCATGAAAGTGAGTCGCGGTTGATCCTGAGCAACAGTCGTTGTGCAAAGGATCAAAAGCGGCTTTGAGGATGGTGTCTCATCCGCGCAGCTCGGACATCAGTAGTTTTGCTGCCGCCGCGAACTCGGCGTCACGCCCGACCGTCTGGCAAAGGCGCGGGTGAAGACCGCCGTTTCGGCATAGCCGAGGATCGCCGCGATCTCGGAGATCGGCGATCGGCGATGCCGTATCCCTGAGATAGCGACAGCCAAGTTCGTAGCGGACATCGTCGAGAAGGGCCTGATAGGTCGTCCCCTATCCCTTCAGTCGACGTTGCAGGACGTGGCGCTTGAGGTTCATGATCTCGGCCACCGCGTCGATCTTGATGTTGCCGCTTTCCATATTCTCCTGGATGATCTTTCTGACCTGCGCAACGAAGCTCGATGAAAGTCCGTCATCTATCGAACTCACATAGCGTTCCAGAACGTCGTAAAGCCCCTCGTCGGCCTGCCGGAGCGGCACCTTGAGATCGGATGCGGGGAATTCCATGCCATTGATCGGCTGGTTGAAATAGATCGGGCAGCGGAACACCGCAGTGAACGGTTTCAGATCGGGCGGTTCGGAATGGTCGAAATAGATCGCGGAAGGCGACCAGCTCTCACTGAGAGAAGACCGGATGAAGTTCACCGTGAGCCCGAGTGCAAGCTCGTTCTGCTGCACGGCCGGTTCTTCGCCCAATCCCAACAGGACATGGGTCCAAAGGGCAGTTGGACCGCTGACCTCGAACTGCGTGGCAGAGCCCGTGTCATGAACCCTGAGAAACCGGATGATGTTTTCGATCGCCTTTTCCAGGTTCGGGGCATGACGCGCGAGGTACCCAACCGCACCCATCTTGTCGAATGCCTGCCGTTGCGACAGTTGTAGCCCGAAATCCCGCATGCCGGTTTTGGCTGCCGCCAGGTTCAGGGCCCGCCGGTATGTCCGGACGTCGATCATCTGATCCCTGGTGTCCAGCATCGCGCTGGAAAGGCCGGCGGCCTCCAGTATCGGCATTGGATCGACGTTCAAGGAGTACAGCATCAGGCGAAACCCTTGCATGCTGCCAGCACGGATCATGGTATCGACTGGTTCAATCATGGTCCCATCGAGTGCCGGTGTATCGCCCAGACGGTTTTCGGATAAGCCGGGATACTCCAAAAGCGCGGGTTGATAAGGCTAGGGGCCAGGCGGTGAAGGGAAAGTGATGACCCTCGGCAAGGCGGACCACCTTGATTGTCCGGCAAGCCGATGAAGCAGCCGCTCGGGCTTTGACGCTGGCCGCACAGGCCATCCAGGCTGGTCGAATTCAACCCAAGGCCGGCCGCGCGCAAGCGTTTTAAGGACCGAAGCTCGTACGCTTTCCATCACTCGAGCAAATTAAGATATAGACCGGTCAAATCGCCCCGACAGGCACCACTCAAATCATCACGCGCCGCAGCGTCGCATGTGAAGGGCCACTGCCGGAACCTCCTGGGACTTACCAGTGATGCGCGTCGCGACGACGTCCTGAATGTCAAAAAGTCCAGCCGAGGCCCACGACAGAACTGCGACAAGGTCGGAGGTGGATTCCTGGGCTGCCGACGACGTTCTGTAAAGGATACAGACCTGGCCTGTCGGCTTGAGTTGCCGGGCAACCCCCGCGAAGTAATCTGGCAGGATCGGTTCGGGAATGCAGTGAAGACAGCCCCGGTCTAGAACCTTGTCGAAAAGCCCGAGACGACCGCTGCTGTTACAGATATCGAAGACTCGAAGCGTCGGAGCGACAGCCTGATCGCGGAATGCCCGTTGTCCTCGCCGTATTGCGGAATGCGATGCGTCGATCCCGGTGGCCACGAAACCGCGGTGGGCCAGTGCGCCGGCTATGCGCCCGTCGCCGCAACCGACGTCAAGCACCGCCTCGCCGGGCTGCAGCCAGCCTTTGTCGAGCATCGCCTCAACTTCTGGTGGCAGAGCCTCGTCCAACCAGAACGCCTTCATCCGGGGCTGCGCCCACCGCGAATCCCAGTCGACCCTCGCCTGACGCAAAAGAGCCTGCTTTTCGTGCTGGTGCATACCGGGCCCGTGCTACAGAAATCGTGATAGATACTCGGTATTTCATCTGCCACATTTCTCGGACTATTAACAGTACCGGAAAACATCATGCATTCCCGTGAACTCTTAATCTTCATCGGACACGGCAAGACCGGCACGACCTATGCCCAAGCGCTACTGGCGCACAATGCCAACCGCCTCGGCGCTGCGGGTCTTCACTACCCCTGCCCGAGCTTTCATGAGCTTCAGGGCGAAAAGAGACCTGTGAAGATACCAACAGGCAACCACGAGGTCCTGATGAAGGGCGGCGACAGGCCGCTCGCGCCGGACTTGCCAAAGATCGTGTTGCACTCCGAACATTTCTTCGAACCTCTGTCCAATTCGGACAGTCCGATGTTTCGGAAACTTCAGGAATTTTGTTCGGTGAACGCCATCACCCGGGTGCGCGTTGTGATGATGATCCGCGACCCGATCGCCTTTTACATTTCAGCGGTTTCTCAGGGCATCGGTCGGCCAAACGAAAAAATGAAACCATGCCGCAATGGCACTCCCAAGGGTAGGCTCGGCGGCGTCAGATACTATCTCGAAAACCCTCTGGACCTTCCGGGTTACAGCCTTGAAACCTACAACTACAGCCGCCACGCGACCGGCATCAAACCGCTTCTCGCCAACATTCTTGGCGTCAGCGAGGACCTGTTGGAAAACCCCGTCGATTTCATGAGCAACCGTTCACTGCGTGCACCGGAGTATATTTTCATCAAATCCGTTAGTCCGAAAGGGAGCCGCGCGAGCACTAAGATGAAGCTCGCGCTCAAGTCCTCGGTTCCTTCGCCTAAGGCTGGCTACCGCGTGCCATCGCTTGAATTTCAACGCAAGTTCATTGAAAAAAATACTGCCGACATAGAAGCGATCAACGCCCTGTTGCCGGCCTCCGAACATCTGCAGATCGAATTCCGCGACCCGCAAGAGGGCGCTGGCCCGTTTCTGATTGAAGAAGAATGGCTGGCCGCGACCGGGCACGCAGTTGGGCGTCTGCTCGAAAACCAAACTCGGCAGCTTGCCTTGGCGCATATGCAAATCGCGCTCTTGACCGCAAGCCGCGCAATCCTGACCGGAGACACTGACGAAGCGGCCCGTCATTTGCCTATCGCCGAACAATACCTGGCGGAACTGCGCTCCCTTGAACTGGATGCGACGCGGACAGAACACATGGCCCGAAGCTTGCAAGAGTTGCAAACCCAGCTTCAGGCCAGGCGCAACCATCATAAGCCGAGCCAGTTGGAAGGTTGACTTTCCATCGCATACTCTGCCACCTTTGAACATTGAAAACATTGAACATAAATTGCGATCATACTATCAAAGCGCAGGCAGGCGCATCTGCCGAGGGGGTCAAGCAACATGAACATGCTCGCTGCTCCCAGCAGCGCTCCGACGGCGATTTGCGGAACCTGGTACAGCGATGGCTGGATTACGCCCTTCGTCGTACTGCAGTGGTCACGACTGGAAACCGCGGTCACGCATCTGCGCCTGGAGATCTACCGCCCCGCCACTCGCGATGCCGACGGGGTCACGCAAGAGGTGGCGGTTCGCGCCGGAAGGCAACACCTTGCCAGCCACGTCTTTGCCGTGCCCGAGATCAGTTTTCACGCGCTGGAGGTGGCGCTGCCTGCAGACCGGCAAACCAGCGATTTCAACCTCTCGATTCGCTGCTCGCGGTCGCTGCGCGCCCCGGACCCGGACGACCGTCGCCTTGGCGTGGTGCTCGTTTCGGTGCAAGGCTTCAGCCATGACTGACGTCTATCCCGATCTCGCGGCCCTGGAGCGCCGTCTGGGTCTGCCCGAGGACGAGCGCCTCGAAACCGTCGACCGGGTGGAAATCGACGGGGCGCTGCTGCGCGGGCTGCTGAGCATGACGCTCTCGCAGATGCCGTTAAACGAGCGCGAATACATGCAGGCCTACCAGCACGAGGCCGAGCTGGACTGGGGCCAAGCGCAGACCGTTACCGAGCATTTCTCGGAGACGGGCTATTTCGCGGGAATGCGCGCCATGCCACGCAATTTCGACGAGCTCTGGTATCTCGACACCTATCCCGAAGCGCGGCGGGCGGTCGCTCAGGGCCGTTACCAATCGGCACTGGATCATTATCGTGGCGAGGGTCAGAGGCAAGGCCGTGCGCCCAACCGCGCCGCAATGGAGACGCTCGCCCGATGGCGGCGGCTTCTGAGCCTCACGCCACCGCCCCCTCCCCCGATCGTCTTGGCGAAGCCGGAGGAAGCTTCGACGACTGGCTCGTGATGACACAGAACACAGACCGCGACCTGAAGCCCCTATTCGATCTGCTCTTAGTCGTGCTGAACCGAAACCTGATCTGTCAGGATACGGCACGGCGGGTCACGGGTGCGGAGATCTTCCTGCCGGAAGAACTGATTGACCTCTACCCCCTTGTCCCAGCGACAGCGCGGCCGGCGTTATTCCCGCTGATCGATACGGCGCACTATGCCCGGCTCTACAAGATCGACGATCCCGTCGCGCAATTGCTGGATTTTGCCTTTGCTGGCCCGCTGTCTCGGCCATGGCCGCACCCGCTGATCGATTTCGCATATGTTTTGCGGATGCGGCCAGATCTGAGGCCGGATATGGCCACGGCCTGGCAGGCTCTGGACGTGATCTCGACTTTGGATGTCTCGCTGAGCCCGTGGCTGTCCCCCGGGATAGATGAGGCACTCGGCCAATTGCGCGCGGAAACGCTGGATCACGAGGTTTCCGAGTGGATTGATCCCGCGCATCTGTCGGATCAGACCGAGACCGCCGACCTGTCACCGTGGCAGGCGATCCTCGATTTTGCCTCGCTAGGCGATGGGCGCGGGCGCTCACCCTCGCCGAGGTTCCACCCCGATACTTGGGCCGCGCGTCGGCGGCAGTCGGGGCATTCGCCCAATCGGCCGTTTTTCGATTTCTTGACCGAAGGGCGGATCAACGGCTTTCCGCAGGTTGCGCCAGGGCCTTTCGGCCTGCCTGCACTCAACGACATGGTCGTCGTCGGCTCGTCGGCGAGCGCCAAGACCGCACGTAGCGAAGCGCAAGAAGAGGGCCGAACCGACGGCGGCCTCGCCACCATTCCGCGCGGTCCGCGACAGACGACTCTGGCGGTTTGCCTGCATGCCTTCTACCCCGACGTCGCCCGCCGCCTTCTCGAACTGCTGGCCGCCTCGGATTGGCCAATGAAGCTCTACGTCACCACGATATCGGCGCGGGAAGAAGAGATCGTGGCGGAACTGGCGCGGTCCGGCTTGGAACACGAAATTCAGGTGGTCGAAAATCGTGGACGAGACATCGCGCCCTTTCTCGCCCAACTGCCGAGGCTCACCGAAGAGGGCCACGATTACGTTCTGAAACTCCATACCAAGAAATCGCCACACCGGACGGATGGCAACGATTGGGCGGATGCCCTGTTTCGGCCTTTGACCGACCCGGCCAACATGCGGTTCGCGACCGACATGCTGCAGAGCCATAAGGACATCGGCTTTGCCGGTCCCGCTGGCCATGTGCTACCGTTGACCCCCTACATCCTGCGCAATGGCACCCATGTCAGCGCCCTGGTCCGGCGCTTGAATCTCGATATCGGGTTTTGTCGCCAGCAGGGGCACTTTATCGCCGGCTCCATGTTCTATGCCCGGCTGTCTGCGCTGCAACCGCTCGCCGATCTGGACATTCAGACCGAAGATTTCGAGGAGGAGGCCGGGCAACTCGATGGCACGCTCGCCCATGCCATCGAAAGGGTCATGGCCTTGGCGGGATGGACCTGCGGCCAGCAACTGATGATACTCGACGCGGCCGAGGACACTGGCGACGCCTCCAAAAAGTTTTACTGAAGCTCACGCAGCCTGTTGAGCACGCGACACACTTCCAGCCAGCTGCCCTGAGTCAGGTCATCACGGTGCAGGAAGCCGTCGTAGGCAGGCATCCTGAATGGCTCGACCAGGGTGTCGGGGCCAAGCCGCGCGCGCAGCGCTTCGCGCCATTCCGCGAGGATCGGAGCGTAGCGCGCCAGTTCAATCCGCGTGAAACAGGTGGTGCCGGGCAGCTGGCCGAAGTGCGCCTCGAGGGCCTCCTGCGCATAGCCGATCAATCTGTCGTCCACGGACATCGGATGGTCGGCGATGCAGCGCGCCATGTAGGTCGGGAGCGGCAGCCCGGTCCGGTTCTGCCACGCCTCACCGCTCGCGGGCAGGTCAGCACCGCGGACAGGTCTGCCGGTGGCGGCGAGAATGAAATC
Organism: Litorisediminivivens sp. KMU-197; assembly: GCF_056858395.1. NCBI lineage: Bacteria > Pseudomonadati > Pseudomonadota > Alphaproteobacteria > Rhodobacterales > Paracoccaceae > Litorisediminivivens > Litorisediminivivens sp. KMU-197. Next base: position 437,608 of record NZ_JBXEQG010000004.1, read on the forward strand.
GAGCACCCCGTCGGGCGTCTGTGCCAGCGGCTCGTAGGAGGCGCAGATCAGATCGGCGCCGGGGAAGCGTTGCCCGATCATGTCCAGCAACTCCGCTCCGAAACCCACGGCGCGGCCCGGCGAGACCGCATAGGCGAAGAACCCGGCGCAGCTTGCGGCGGACGGTGTGCTCGATTTCATGAGAAACAGCGATTGGAGAAGCGCGATCGGCTGCCGCAGGATCAACACGACCGTGACCCGGTCGAACCTTTTCAGCAAAGGGCCGAGCCCGTCGCCCTCGGGTCCGTGGTGGGACAGATCGGCACTGAAGACTTCGCTGCTCAGCAAGACAACGTCATCGGAGTCCGCATGCCGGTCGGCCACCGCCTGCCAGAGGGCGTGATAATCGCGTTCCCCGGACAGGGCCTCCGAAGGCCCCGTGCCGCGGCCGGCCATCGCGTGATGCGCGTCGGTGCCGGTGGTGTCCGGATAGACAATCCCATGCCGGGCCAGAACCGCGCGGTTGGCCGCAAGACGATGTTGCGCTGATGTGGTGCCTGTCTTATGCTGCCCCGCGTGTATGACAAGATGGGACATGGCCTGTCTCCGAACATAGGTTTCTTTTGTATCTCAAAACATTGCAGTCAAATTCAGTCAAGAGCGCCTGTCGCAGAACCGGCCGACTGAGCGAACATCGTGAGGCAGGTTCCCATGCGCGAGGACGACCATGGAATGGTCGCGGCTCTGGCCGAGTATTTTGATGCGGCATACTATTCCGGGCAGCTCGATGATCCGTTGACCATGGATCCGCTGTCGCATTACCTGGGGATCGGGTGGCAGGCGGGGCTTGACCCCGCGCCGGGCTTTTCGACCGAAGGCTACCTTCAGGCCAATCCCGACGTGCGGCAGGCGGGGATGAATCCCCTGCTGCATTACATCCGCCACGGCAAGGCGGAGGGCCGCGCGCTCAGGCCGGGGGTCGGGCCAGAGGTCGGGCCGGCGGTCGCGACAGCCCCCGCCGTGCAACAGGATGATTCAGAGCGGCTGTTGCGCGAGCAAATGGAACTCGTCGCCACGGCCTTCGACGCCGGCTTCTACCTGCGCGCCAATCCGGACGTGGCCCGGGCCAAGGTCGATCCGCTGTGGCATTTCTGCACGAACGGCTGGCGCGAAGGCCGCGCGCCGAACGTCGACTTCGTGGCCAGCAGACATTTGCAGGCTTACCCCGAGCTGAGACATACCGGTGAAAACCCGTTCCACCATTACTTGCGCACGGACAGCGCAGGCGCCGATGCAGGGCGGGATGCAAAGGGACCCATTGCAACCTTCGCTCCGAACGAGGAGGCGGTCGAATTCTTACTGGAGCGTTACATCGATCGGGATCACTACATCTCGCAACTGCCCGAGGGAGAGACGCCTTTCGAGCTCAGCGCGCATTATCTTCGGCGACGTGGTGACAAGCGCGACCCGAATCCCGGGTTCTCGCGCGCGTTCTATGCCCGGGCCAACCCGGACATCTCCGACAGCGATGACGGTTTCCTGCATTACCTGGGATTCGGCCAGTACGAGGGCCGCGCACCGAACGCCGCAGCACACGCGCGCAGCATCGGCGCCTGTGACCCGCATGAAGACGACGATCCTGTCATGAGAACCGTCGCCGCGATCAGGGACGAGGTCGACGGTCCGTTCTATGAGACGCGCTATGGTATCCCCGCCGAGGAAGCGGCGATACATTACGCCGTGACGGGCTGGCGGATGGGCTGGGACCCTTCGCCGGACTTTTCGACCCGAGGCTACCTGGACGCCAAGGGCGACTTCGCCGCGCCGCAGATCAACCCGCTGCTGCATAATATCATCAATCGGGACGTGACCGGTCCCGGCAAGACCTTGGCCGAGATCCATGCCCACATTGCCTTGCTGGGTGTTGCACAGGCCGAAGGGTTCGGGGACAACGAACTTGGGCGTTTGCAGGGTCTCGATTGGGACGGCGCATTTGCCTATCTGGGGCGCGTCGCACGCCAGATGGCGGGGGACGCGCCGCATCCGCTGTTCGATGGCCTCGATCTCGCCCCGCTGCGGCGGTTCTGCCGGGAACAGGGGCTGTGCGTGCCGCCCGAGCAAATGGCCTTTGCCGGGCTGACCGAATGGCTGACCCTCCAGAGCCTGCTGGGCAACAAGCTGGCGAAGGACACCGGGCCCGACCTGCGCGACAAGGTGCGGTTAAAGAACCGCGATCTGCTGGACGCGGCGCTGCACGGAGACCGCCCGGTATTTCTAATCGGCAGCCATGTGGGCGTGGGCTGGCTGTGTCTGGCCGCCCTCTCGCACCTCGGGGTTCCGATCGTGAACGTCGGTGACGGAGCCCTGACCATCCGCATGAAAGACACCTTCCGGCACCTGCCCTCGAGCACGATGTTTCCGGCGGCCGTTTTCAAGGCCTGTGACGACGCGCTGGTCGCAAAGACCCATCTCGTGCACATCCTGCCCGACGTCTGGAAGGGCACCGGGCGGAAGCTGCCGTTTCTTGGCCGCGATCATCACTTCGCCGAAGGGTTCTGTCATCTCGCGCACAAGCGCAAGCCGCTCCTGCTGACATATTCGAACCACCTGACGCCGGAGGGCACGCTGCAGATATCCTTCGGGCACGCGCTTGGCCAAGTGCCGCAGGAGGCCACGCTGGAAGAGACGACGACTCTGCTGCTGAGCCGCTACCGCGACTGGGTTGAGACCTTGTGGCTGAACAGCCGTGGTGCGATCCCCAGAGAGTATCTGAACACCTATCTCCAGCGCCCCCTTCAGGCCCGCGAAGTGACCGGGCCCTGAGCATGGACTTCTCCGCCAGCCTCCGTCAGCGCGACCTCCAGGCCAAGGCCCAGGCCGATGCGGCACGGCTGGCGCCCCTGCCCGCCACCACCTCGCGCGGGTTCTGGACGACGGCGGGCGATCACGGCTGGCTGACCGCTGCGGACGAGACCGGCGCATGCGACGCCCTGACAGCAGTTCTGGTTCACGAGGCGCTGGGTCGCGCCGGGGTGTCGCGCTCGGCGCTTTTCGCCATGGGGGCGCATCTGTTTGGCGTAGCGATGACCCTGCGGGCCTTCGCGCCCTCGCCGGCGGCCACGACCTGGCTGGACCGGCTGACCCGCGGCACGGCGGTGGGCGCGCTGGCGCTGACCGAACCGGGCGGCCGGTCCGACACCGCCAATCTCGCGACCCTGGCTGTGCGCGACGGTGACGGATGGCGCCTGAACGGGGCCAAGACCTGCGTGACCAACGGCAGCTTCGCCGATGTCCTGCTGGTCAATGCCCGTCACCCGGACGCCGCTAGCCCGGCCTTCGCCACCTCGCTCTTCGCCGTGCCCGCCGAAACGGCCGGGCTGCGGACCCGCGCCATCGGGGGCCCGATCGGCCTCCGCGGGTCGCCGATGGCTGAGGTCACGCTCGACGGTGTCCGGCTGCCGCCCGAAGCGCTGGTCGGGCGTCCGGGCCAAGGGTTGATGGCGACGCTCACCGCAATGCGCGCCGAGCGGTCCTGCATCCTTGCCGGTTTCGTCGGTGCGGCGCAGCGCGACCTTGTAGCGCTCGAACGCCATTTGGAGCGGCCCGCACGTGAACACCAGTCGCTCGGGCTGGCGTTGGCCGAGGTTTCCGCCCGTCTTGAGGCGGCGCGCTGGACGCTCTACCGCGGCGCCTGGTGCGTCGTGCATGGAAGCGATGCGATCCGGACCCCGGCGGTGACCAAATTCGTCGTGGCCGAGGCCCTGGCCAGCCTTGCCCAGAAGTGCCAGGAACTGGCCGCTGGCGCTGGCTGGCGCGACGAGATGGGACTGGCGACGGCGGTGGCCGACACCATGGGCGTTCTGACCGCCTCGGGCACCGCCACCGCGCAGCTTCGCGCCATCGCGACGCGACCCGCCCAATGACCGCGCCCGGCCCGCTCTTTGTCGACCGGCTGCTTGCGCGCCAACCCGACCCGGCGCGCATCTCCCTGCGCTGGGGCTCAGACGGCGCACTTGATCAGGTCCGCGCCGCCGCCCTGCGCGACGGCTTCGCCGGATGGCTGTCGGAGATCGGCCTCGGTCCGGGGGATCGCGTGGTCTTTGTCCTGCCTAAGGGGCCGGTCGCAGCGCTGGGCATTCTCGCGGCCTTCCGCACTGGCGCGGTGGCCACCGTCGTGGATGCAGAGGCCCCGCCCCGTCGGCTGGACGAAATGATCGCGCGTTTCGCCCCGCGGCTGGTGGTGACGACGCCCGAGCTTTCAGCCAGCCTTTCGGCGCGCGCCGAGCATTGGTTGCGCCTGCCCTGCGACGCGACGGATGCGATGCCCCTGCGCCCGCCGCGACCGCCAGCGGTGCTTGGCCCCGACAGCCCCGCGTTGATGCTCGCCACCTCCGGATCGACCGGGCCGCCCAAGGGCGTGCTGTTGTCGCATGGCAACCTGAGCGTGTTCATCGACTGGGCGGTGCGGCGGTTCGGCCTGACCGGCAAGGACCGCTTCGTCAGCCTCGCGCCGCTGCATTTCGACCTGTCGGTGCTTGACCTCCATGCCAGCCAGATGCTCGGCGCCGAGGTGTATCTTGCTTCGGCCGCCGAGGCCCGGATGCCCGGCGCGGTGGCGAAAATTACCGCAGCGGTGCGCCCCACCCTGCTCTACGCGGTCCCGACCCAGTTGCAGATGCTGGCCGGACTGGGGTTCTTCGCCAAGAGCCCCGGGGCGCGCGCTCTGCGCTGGGTCCTCTCGGCCGGCGAGGTTCTGACGGCGGGGACCGCGCGCCGCATCCTCTCGGGCGATGCGCCGCCCTATCTGGCCAACCTGTACGGGCCGACCGAGACCAACGTGGTGACCTGTCATCTAATCGACGCGCTGCCGGCCAGCGATCACGCGCCCCTGCCGATCGGACGCGCCTGCGATCCCGCCACGACGTTGACGGTGTCCGCTGCCGGAACGCTGGTCGTAGAGGGGCCGGGCGTCATGCTGGGCTATGTCACCGGCGCCGGGGAACCGCCCGCGCACCAGACCCCGCGGCGCCACGATACCGGCGACCTGGTGCGCCGCGACGCCGAGGGTGTGCTGCACTTCCTGGGTCGCGCTGACGGTCAGGTCAAACTGCGCGGCCACCGGATCGAGCTTGGCGAAATCGAATCCGCGGCGCTCGCGCATCCCGGTGTCTCGGCCGCGGCGGCGCTTGTCGTCAATGCCTGCGGCCCCCGGCCCGATCTTGTGCTGGCGGTCTCTCCTGCGACACCCGGGCTGAGCGTAACGGACCTGCAAGCTGCCCTTGCGGCGTGGCTGCCGCGGTCCGCCATGCCGGACAGGGTTGAAATCCGCGCCGATTGGCCACAATCCTCGACCGGGAAAACCGATCGCTCCACCCTACGCCACCAGATCGAAGGACTAGACCATGCAGACCGAACCTGAGTTCGTGACCTTTTTCAACCAGTGGATCGCGACTGAGCTCAGGTACGAGGGTGCGCCGCTGGCGCCCGACAGCCCGATACTCGAGATGGGTCTGCTCGACAGTCTCCAGATCATGCAGCTCATCAGCGCCATCGAGGAACGCCAGGGCCTGTCCATTCCGCTCGAGGACGTGATCGAGGAGAATTTCATCACCCCCTCCGCCATGTATGCGATGCTGGCGCGCATGAGGGCCGCGTCATGACCTCTGCGCCACGGGTGGTGATCATCGGCGGCGGGCCAGGGGGAAGCACCCTGGCGCTGCGCCTCGCCCGCAAGGGCATCCCTTGTGTCATCGTCGAGAAATGCCCCTTTCCGCGCGAACATATCGGCGAATCTCTGAGCGGCGAATGCGGCGTCATGCTGCGCGATCTCGGCTTTGGCACCGCGCTCGAGCGGATGGATTTTCCAACCAAGCGCGGCGTGTCCGTCTATGGCCCGAACGGTCGCACCGCCTTCTGGGTGCCGGTGGCCCAGCCCGGCGCCGAAGGAGAGCTGATCCCCGGCACCACCTGGCAGGTGCGGCGGCCGGACTTCGACAGGATGCTGCTCGACGCCGCCCAAGATGCCGGTTGCACGCTGCGTCAGGCCACCGCGCGCGCCGTGACACGCGACGCGAAGGGCCTGCCCGATGGCGTCATCCTCGGCCACTACGACGGCGGGACCGAAACGCTGGCCGCGGATTTCATCGTTGATGCCTCGGGTCTGTCGGGTTTTTTATCGCGCGCCGGCGTGGCCGGGCCGCGCCAGCGGGGCAGCTACAGCAAGCAAGTCGCCTTCTACGGCCAGTTCACCCATGTCGCGCGCGACGCTCCGCCCCATGACGGCAATACCCAGATCTTCTACAGCCGGAAACACCACTGGGCCTGGATCATCCCGATATCTTCGACCACCACCAGCGTCGGTGTCGTGGTCCCCGGCGAAAGCTACCGCGCCTCCGGATGCACGCCCGCGCAGTTCCTGGCCGAGGCGCTGGACGATCTCAACCCGGAATTGTCCGGTCGCATGGCCGGGGCGCGGCCCGTCTCCGAGGTCTGGGGCACCTCGAACTACTCGCACCGGATCGCGGAATTCACCGGGCCTCGGCATCTTTGCTTGGGAGACGCGCACCGCTTTTCCGACCCGATCTTCTCCTTCGGCGTCTCCAACGCCCTCAAGGAGGCCGCTCTCGCGGCTCCGGCGATCGAGGCCGCGTTGACACTCGCCCCGGACGATGCGGCGGCCAGGATGCAGCGCTACCGCGACCTTGTGGCCGGCGGTCAGAACCGGGTCGAGACCTTGATCAACACCTTTTGGGACTACCCTCTGGCCTTCCTCAAGCTCGCCCATTTCGACCGCCCCACCGAGATCGCGGAACTGTTCTCGGGCCGCATCTACGACCCAGCCGCGGCCCAGCTTCCGGCCATGCGGATGATGCAAGAGCTGACGGGAGGCGCGACGGCAGGCTGAGCAGGCGATGGGATGATGCGGCATCTGACGGCTGCGTGACGGAGAAGGTCCCTTGGCCGTCGAAGCTTAGGCTGCGCATATGAGAAACGGGGACGGCACCAAACCGTGACGGGTATAGACGGAGATCAGAATGGTGCCCGAAGTCGATGCTTTGGCAATTGAGCTCGTGGGTGAGCTGGCGGGCATCATGGCTCTGGGGTCCGGACAAAAAGAAACGCCCCGGACAGTGAAGTCGGAGCGTTCGAC